>JADLDI010000060.1 GCA_020846745.1 Bryobacterales bacterium
AACCCCGGCAGCACGTTGAGCGGTTGAGTTCAACGAACGTTTTCATCACCGGATCGGCCATCCGGCCGGGTGCCCTTCCCAACCAGCAGTGCGCCGATCCGCCGATGAAAACTTATGCGTTCACAACACTTTCAAATTTATTTCTCCTTTATTCTGAATCACTTGAAAATTTCCACAGGGCGATTCCCAAAATGCGTGGTGTACATTCTTGGCCGGGGAAGGGGATTTCTTCTGGTGCCTGTAACTCAAGATCCGCAACAACAACAACTCGCGTTCGACTTCGAACCTGGTTTCGACACTGCCGAAGACGAAAACGAACTCGACGGCGAGGGCAGGTTCGAGTTCGCAGACGATCCCGAGTTCTACAACACCGGCGACTATCCGGCTCTCAATCTCACCGTCGACGACATCCCACCCGAACACCGCCGCCGCGTCCTACGCCTCCGGCCCGGCGTCATTCCTACCATCGCCTGCGCCCTGTCCAACATCGTACGCGCCGCCCACCACGCTGTTTCTTCCGTCGTTAGCCCTGCCGCGGCTCCCGCATCCGCTGCGGCGCCTCCTCCCGCACCAGCCCCACCCGAACCTGCACCTGGACCTTCCCAAACTCCCCAAGACACATCTCTGCCGGAACCGGCCATCGTCTACGACGGTGCTGACGACACGCCCAACATCACCCTCTCCCAACGCGATTTCCTCGACTTCTTCTCCGCCTTGCGCCATGCCTTCGTCGGCCTGCCCGACCGCTGGCGCCACTTCCTCGAACTCGCTAACGAGTTCGTGACGAACCGCGCCGACGCGCCCGACGAGCCGCCCGATCTCCAGCCCCAGCCGGCTGCCTGATACGCGTTCCAGTTACCGGAATTCATCCTGATGAGAAAATGGGCTCCATTTCGCCAGTTCTTGGGGTCCACTCTTGGTGTCTCTTCTCCCCACGAAGCACCCCCACCACCGCCTCCACCACCACCTCCTCCGCCTCCCGAACCGCTCGTCCCCTCGCCCACCGACTTCGCCCGCTCCCTCGGCTTCTCGCCCGACCCCGACCAGCAGCAGATCCTCAACGCCATCATCCCCCGCGGCATCCTCAACTGTTCCCGGCAGTGGGGTAAGTCCACCATAACTGCCCTCAAAGCCGTTCACCGCGCCATCTATCACCCCGAGTCGCTTGTCTTAGTCATCTCTCCCTCCGGCCGCCAATCCGCCACTTTCTTGGAAAAAGCTCGCAGCTTTGTCCTCAAACTCGGCCAGAAACCCAAAGGCGACGGTCATAACGATATCTCAATCGCTTTCCCCAATGGCTCCAAAATCGTCGGACTCCCCTCCGTCGAAGGCACCATCCGCGGCTTCTCCTCCGTCTCGCTCCTCATCATTGACGAGGCCTCCCGCGTTGACGACAAGATCTATCACACGGTCCGCCCCATGATGGCTGCCTCCGCGGCCACTAAGTCCCACCCCGCCTTTCCCGCCACGCCCGAATGCTGGCTCATCTCCACACCCCACGGCTGCCGCGGCTTCTTCTTCGACGAGTGGAACCGCAACCAATCCGACCCGCCCTGGACCCGCTTCTCCATCCCCGCCTCCGACTGCTCCCGCATCGATCCCAAATGGCTAGCCGAAGAGCAGTCCATCATGCCCGCTCCCCTCTTCCGTCAGGAGTACTGCTGCGAATTCGTCAGAGACGGCGAAAACGCCTCCTTCTTCCCCTGGCGCGACTTAGAAGCCGCCTACGCCGACAATGTCTCCCCCCTGTTCGACAAACCCCATAACTACACAATCTGGGCCCGCTCAAGAGGCTATCTCTAACCATGCCACGTCAAGATTCGATAACTGATTCCAGACCCAATCGCCGTGGCGCATGCCCCCAGGCATGCCGTGTCCACACTCATGTGGACACCCGCCGTGCCACTTTCCACTATCTCCGCACACCCGCACCGCACCAACGCTACCGCACCAACGCTTGTTACCAAAAACTGACTCCTGATGGCTAACAGCTGAAAGCTTCTCTCATGACCTACTTCATCAAACCTCCAACTTACAAACTCGGCCTCGACTTCGGCTATGAACGCGACTACTCCACCGTGGTTGTCCTCGAATACTCCGTCTTCCAAAACGGCAAACACGACCCGACCAACTGGCAGTGGATCCACGAACACCGCTTCCACATCCGCCACATCGAACGCATCCCGCTCAAAACCGACTACACCGCCGTAGCCGACTATATCCGCGACTTCGTCACTCATCCCGCGCTCCTCCACAACACTGAAGTAGTGCTCGACTGCTCCGGTGTCGGCCGCGCCGTCTACTCGATCTTTCTAACTCGCTCTATGTCCGCTAAACTCCGCCCCGTCCAGTTCACCTCCGGCGACACCGTCCGCCAGGTCGATGATAAGTGGCACATCCCGAGAAGCGTCCTGCTCACCAATCTCCACACGATGTTCGCCAACCGCCACATCAAAATCGGACGCCGTGTACCCCACGCACCCGAACTCCTCGACGAACTGCACTCCCTCCAAATGCGGATCTCCCGAGCGGGTAACGATTCCATCCAACCGGCCCTCTCCACCGGCCACGACGACTTAGCCATCGCCGCCGCCCTGGCCGCATTCTTCCCCTCTCGCAACAACCCAGCCATCTATCCACGCATGAAAGGAACCCACCCCAACCTAGCCAACAGCCCCTACTAAGTCCCGTGGCGCATGCCCCCAGGCATGCCGTGTCCACAATCATGTGGACACCCGCCCCCACGCAATCGCATCGACCGTCGCGTTCGTGCGTTTCTTTGCGAGCTTACCGCCTTGGCGTGAGTGAGTAACTTCCAAGAAAATCAGGAGTAAATAGATGACTACAAAACGTCAACAAGCAGCCTCGCGCCGCAACGGCGCCAAATCCCGCGGACCTGTCACGCCCGCCGGTAAAGCAAAATCGGCCCGTAATGCGACCACGCACGGTCTCACTGCGGCCACGTTCGTCCTCCCCTGCGAGTCCAACGAACGTTTCCTGGCGCTCCGCGATAGCGTCTTCCAAATCTACGCGCCGGCCAATGAAGCCGAACTGCTCCTCGCCAAACAAATTGCCGGTACCATGTGGCAGCTCGAGCGCTTCGCCTCCATCGACACCCACGCCGTCGCCACGCAAATGGACCTAACCGAAACCCAGGTCCGCGAACAGTTCACCGAACTCGACCCGGCCACGCACCTCACCTTGGCCTTCCTCGACCTCGGCAACAGTTCCCGGTCCCTCCAAAACTTGGACCGGCACCAGGCGCGCCTCCGCCGCCAACTCACCCACTACCGCAACGAACTGCTCGCCATCCAAACCATCCGCCGGCAAAAACAAAAATTACAAAACGAACCCGGCAACGCGCAAGCCCCCCACAATCAGCAGGTTATCCCGTTTCCAGCCCCGCGAAATGACTCGTCGGCCGCCTGAGACGCGCAGTCGCGGCCTGCGTGCGCGGTCTGGCTGGACCGGCGGGGCGGAAGAGGCAACATGTTATATTGGACGTTTAGTTTTTCCTGCCATCCTTAGGAGAACTGCGCTGTTTCGGGCCAATCGGTGTTTTGAAACGGCGCGGAACACATTCCTAATAAACGGATGCCAAAAAAGGACGAGCGGCTCTCGATATGAAGATCCATGAATACCAGGCCAAGGGAATTCTGGCCAAATACGGGGTGCCCGTGCCTCGTGGCAAGGTCGCCTTCACGGTAGAAGAAGCCGTGGCGGCGGCGCGGGAACTGGGCGGGCGCGTGGTCGTCAAAGCTCAGATCCATGCCGGTGGCCGAGGCAAGGGCGGCGGCGTAAAGCTGGCCAACGATGCGGCGGATGCCGAACAGAAGGCCAAACAGATTCTGGGCATGCGGCTGGTGACGCACCAGACGGGTCCGGAAGGGCGGATCGTCGAGCGGCTGCTGATCGAAGAGACGCTGCCGATTGAGCGTGAACTGTACCTGGGTATTACGCTCGATCGCGGGCAGGGCAAGAACGTGTTCATGGCGTCGTCGGCGGGCGGTATGGATATCGAAGAGGTCGCCGCGAAGACGCCGGAGCTGCTGCTGAAAGAGACCATCGAGCCGGGCTTGGGGCTCACCGGATTCCAGGCGCGGAAGCTGGCGTTCGGGATGGGCATTCCAGCGGCGTCGGTCAACGCGGCAGTCGCGGCGATGACCGCGCTGGCGAAGGCCTACGAAGAGATCGACGCGTCGCTGGCAGAGACCAACCCGTTTATCCTGACGGCGGACGGCCGTGTCGTGGCATTAGACGCCAAGATCAATTTGGACGACAACGCGCTCTACCGCCATAAGGACCTGGTCGAGTTCCGCGATCTGAACGAAGAAGATCCGCTGGAAGTCGAAGCCTCGAAGTTCGGGCTGAACTACATCAAGCTCGACGGCACGGTCGGCTGCATGGTGAACGGCGCGGGCTTGGCGATGGCCACCATGGACATTATTAAGTACGCGGGCGGAAGTCCGGCGAACTTCTTGGATGTCGGCGGCGGCGCGAGTGCCGAGCAGGTGAAGAACGCGTTCCGCATCCTCTTGTCGGACCAGAGTGTCAAAGCGGTGCTGATCAACATTTTTGGCGGCATCTTGCGGTGCGACACGCTGGCCACGGGTGTGGTGGCCGCGGCGCGCGATCTGCACATCACCTTGCCGATTGTGATCCGCATGGAAGGCACCAACGTCGAGTTGGGGCGGCAGATTCTGAAAGATTCCGGATTCAATTTCACTGTGGCCGATGGCATGAAGGACGCCGCGGAAAAGGTTGTGAGGCTGGCACAATGAGCATCCTGGTCAACGAACAAACACGCCTGATTGTGCAGGGCTTTACGGGTAAAGAAGGCACCTTCCACGCCCAGCAGGCGATCGCTTACGGCACGAATGTCGTCGGCGGTGTCACCCCCGGCAAAGGCGGACAGACGCATCTGGATAAGCCGGTGTTCAACACGGTGGCCGATGCGGTGAAAGGCACAGGCGCGAATGCGAGCGTGATCTTCGTGCCGCCGCCGTTTGCCGCCGAGGCCATTATGGAAGCGGCCGATGCGGGTGTCGCCCTGGTGGTGTGCATTACCGAAGGCATTCCGGCGCGCGACATGGTGAAGGCGTGGCAGTACCTGCAGGGCAAGTCGACGCGGCTGATCGGTCCGAACTGCCCGGGCATCATTTCGCCGGGTAAATGCAAGATCGGCATCATGCCGGGACATATTCACAAGCAAGGCAATGTGGGCGTTGTGTCACGCTCAGGCACGCTGACGTATGAAGCGGTGGGCCAGTTGTCGGCGCTGGGCATCGGCCAGTCGACTTGTATCGGTATCGGCGGCGACCCGATTATCGGGACGAACCACACGGACGCGGTGCGGCTGTTCAACGAAGATCCGGACACGCACGCGATTGTGATGATCGGCGAAATCGGCGGGAACGCCGAAGAGCAAGCCGCGGCCTACATCAAAGAGCATGTGAAGAAGCCGGTGGTGGGCTTTATCGCGGGCCAGACGGCGCCTCCGGGACGCCGCATGGGTCACGCGGGGGCCATCATCTCAGGCGGATCGGGCAAGGCGAGCGACAAGATGGCGGCGATGCAGGCCGCGGGCATCATCGTGTGCGAGAGCCCCGCCGAGATCGGCGAGAAGATCCAGGCCTGCCTCAAGCAATAACTTTGACGGAGATCTATGCAACGTACGTTCGCAATCATCAAGCCTGACGCGGTGGCGAAGGGCTACACCGGCGAGATCATCGCCATGATCGAGAAGGCCGGGTTTAAAATCCTGGGGCTGAAGCGCATCCGCCTGTCGAATGCGCAAGCGCAGGGATTCTATGCCGTGCACAAAGAGCGGCCGTTCTTTCAGGGCCTGGTGACGTTCATGACCGAGGGCCCGGTTGTCGTGTTGGCATTGGAGAAAGAAAACGCGATCGCCGATTGGCGCGCCTTGATGGGAGCCACGAATCCCGCGAACGCGGCCGAAGGGACTATCCGCAAGAAGTTCGCTGACAACATCGAACGCAACGCGGTGCACGGGTCCGACGCGCCGGAAACGGCCGCAGCCGAGATTCCGTTCTTCTTTTCGACCGCTGAATTGCTGTAAGCGTACCTGCTTAGTCTAGTTAGTCTAGTAGTTGCGATTGATCCGGTGCAACGCCGGGAGTATACTGAGCGGCACCCCGCTCATGACACGCTTTGCTCTCATTGTCTTGGCTGCAATGCCGCTTGCAGCGCAGTTCCAGCCGGTAATTCCCGCAACCGGCGCGCGGCCGGATGGCCCTTACTCCCCAGGGCTGTGGGCGCAAGACTATCTGTACGTCTCCGGGCCGGGACCGCGTGACGCATCGGGCCGCATTGCCGCCGGTTTTGACGCGCAGGCACGGCAGGCGATGGAGAACGTCAAGGCGGTGGTCGAGGCGGCCGGGATCACGATGGAACACGTCGTTTACACGCACGTGTATCTGCGCGATATGGGTAATTACGATGCGATGAACCGCATCTACGGGGAGTATTTCAAGAAGACTCCTCCGGCGCGTGCCGTGTTGGGCATCGCGGGTTTGCGCGGCGGCGCGTTGATGGACGTGAAGGCGGTCGCCGTTCGCCATCTTTATCAAAAACAACCGGTTGCGGTGCCGGGTTGGGACCCGAAGGAGCCGTACACGCCGGGCATACTTACGCACGATCAGATTTACGTGTCGGCCATGTTAGGACGGGACTTAGAGACGGGGCAAGTGCCCGCGGATCCGGCGCCACAGGTTCAGTTGGCGCTGGACGGCATGAGCCGGGTGCTCGCGGCGGCGGGGCTCGACTTGCGTCATATGCTCTTCGTCAATCCGTTTCTGACCAACAAGCTGCCGGCGGGGACGATGAACGAGATCTACGCCCGCCACTGGAAGTTGGGCACTGCGCCGGCGCGTGGAACCATCTACGTGGTGAGTTTGCCGCATGGGGCGCAGATTGAGTATACGGGCGTGGGCGTCCGCGATCTGTCAAAACGGCACGTGATCTATCCCCGGAACTTCCACACCAGTTCGACGGCAAGCCCCTGTGTCACCGGAGCCGGGTGGATGTATTGTTCCGGGAAGGCGGGATTCATTACCGGTGTAAATGGCGGGATTTTTCACCACGACCCGGGCGTGCAGTTACGCCAGTCGATGCGGAACCTGCTCGACAGCCTTGAGGAGATAGGCACCGACTTTCGCGCAACGGTGGAAACAACGTTGTATCTCGATAATATCGCGGATTATCAGAAGGCCGCCAACGTGTATAAGTTGTACTTCGACGGCCCGGCGCCGTCGCAAACCGCGTTGCAGCAGATCCCGCCGGCGAATCGCGTCGAAGGACCGGAAGGACGCTGGCCCGCGTTGGAACAACTAACCCTGATCGCTTTTAAGCCTGCTCAATAAGGAGCATTTCAAATCCATGAAAAGCCTGACCGCTACTGTTGCCGTATCGCTCGCTTTACTTGCCGGCTGCTCGACAGGGACGGCGGCGCCGCCGGCCGCCCGTCCGCCACGGCTGGAGTTCAGCCGGATGCTGGTTCACTGGAGCCAGTACATCAAGCCAGGCTATCTGCCATTTGTGGATGAGGCGCAGCCCGAGTTGGTGCAGGTAGGCTTCTATGGGGTAGACTTCTGGGCGCTTGCGCATGTGCCGAAGGCAGTGAAGGGACCGACGGCCGCCATCCACGCTGTCGATGGGGACCTGAAAGGTAGCGCGCAGTTCCTGGATAACCTGAACGCTGAACTTCATAAGCGCGGCATCAAGGTAATCGGCCACATCGATACGACTTATCACGTGACCGGGCTGATCGATGGTCCGCAAGGACCGCGTGAGGGCTTTTTCAAGTTTTACAACGAACTGTGGGATGAGAAGGAACTCGGTCCAAAGCCGGTGAAGGATCCGCTGGAACTTATCCAGCGCCGTGCCGACGGCAGTCCGTATTTCATCAAGCTGGAGGGATTCTCGCCGTGGCCGATTTATCACGGATGCCTGAATAATCCGAACTGGCGCAAGGTGATCAAGGCGTTTGTCAAACGCGGCATCGAACGCGGTGTGGACGGGTTTGCGATCAATTACTTCTATACGAACGGGTGTATGTGTCAGTATTGCCAGCGCGGCTTCCGGGAGCATCTGCGCCAACGGTATACAGCCGCGGAGTTACGCAAGCAGTTCGGTATCGAAAACCTGGACCGCTGGAAGATCCCCGAAATCAACGGGGCATACAAGCCGAATGAGATGACACCGCTACGGTTGGAAGGACAGCGATTCTCCGATATCTCGCGCAAGCGGGCGTTTGATGAGATATTCGTGGACTATGGGCGCGGACTGAAACCGGGACTGATTCTGGCGCAGTGGCTGCATAGTTACCAACCGCTACCGAGGAACGATGAGCGCCTGATGCTGCCGGCGGACCTGTGGGCCAAAGGTGAAGACTATATCTGGTACTGCGTGGGCAAGAACGAACCAACGCTGCAGATGCGCTACATGCGCGGCTCGAGCGGAGACAAGCCGTTCACGGTGTGCCACTACGAGAACGTGAAAATCCGCGCGTCGATGGCGGAGCTTGCGGCCAACGGCGGGTCGCCGATGACGCGATATGCCAACTTCGACGATCCGCAATCACGGCAGGAATTAGTACGGTTCTTCCGGTATATGAAGCGGAATGACGAAGTTTACCATGGGAACACGATGGCTGCGGAAACATTACTGCTCTATCCGCGCAGCCAGTTACACCAGGGGCGATTCACCGACGCATTAACGGCGTTTTACTCGGTCGGGAACCGGCTACTCGATGATCATGTGTTATTCGACGTGATTCCCGACGACAGTGTGACGCCCGCGCAACTGGCTAAGTACCGTCGCATTTATACGATCTCGTCGATGCCGCAGTTGGATTCGGAGACTTACAATGGACTGTCACGGTTTGAGGCCCCGACCACGGTGCGCGTGTCGGCCAGCAATCCACAGAAGGGTGGGGCCTGGGATATCCACTTTGTGAACTACAACCGAAAGGAGCCAGCGGGTGAGAAGACCGGTTACATTGCGGACGAGAATCCGGTAGCCGTCGCCGGCGTCAGGGCCGACCTGGTGATTCCGAAAGGTAATACGGTGGCGCGAGTGGAGTGGATCGCGCCTGAGTCGCCGGAGCCGAAACCGCTGAGCGGGGATGTTTCAGGCGGGCGGGTGCGGTTCACGGCGCCGGAGTTTCTTGTTTACGGCGTGGCGCGTATCCACTTGAAGGCTGGTGGTACAGCGGCTCCGGTCGCCGCGAGTTCACTCGGGGCGCAGAAGGCTGCCGCAGGCACGCGCACACCGTTGCCCACCGAAGAAGCGGACATGTGCGATAAAACGGCTTGCGAGCACACCCACGCCATTACGGCCAATTACAAAGAAGATATCCGCGCAGCCCGCGAGATGAACGCGCGGCTTAGCGCCGCTCGGTAACCTGGCGGATCACTCGCAGCCAGTTACCGCCGAGAATCTTGCGGATGCGCTGATCGGAGTAACCAAGGGCCTGTAGGGCTTTGGTCATTTCGGGGTAATTACTGACGTCTTTGATTTGACGGGGCAGCGGGGGTCCGCCATCGAAGTCTGATCCAAGCGCCATATGATCTTCGCCCACCAATTTCACGCCGTAGTCGACGACCCGGGCGAGTTGATCGGTACCCATCCATACTTCGTCGGGAATCGTGCCTTTGTAGACGAAAGGCAAACCCTTGGCGAGCTGCGCATCCACCTGTTCGATGGTGAGCGGGGTGTGCGGGCGAGGCACGAAGTCGCCCTTCACCGTGCGCGCGGGTGTCCGTGACTTGACCCATTCAGCGAACTTGGGGTTGTTGAAAGAACTGCCGAACTGAAGGCCGATCACACCGCCCTTCGCCGCGAGCGCTTTGGCGGCACGGTCTGATATACAGCGCGGGGTGTCCACAATTCCGCGAAAGCCGCCGTGCGTGTATACGACAGGCTGTTGGCTTGCTTCGACAGCTTGCAGGATCGTCTCTTCGGATGCGTGGGCAACGTTGATCACCATGCCGAGACGGTTCATCTCGGCGATCACTTCTTTGCCGTGGGCGTTGATGCCGCCCCAACGGCTTTTGTCGCAGCAGGAATCGACGAAGCCGTTGGTCATGTTGTGGGCCGTTAGCATCGCTGAGCGCAGACCCAAGCGGTAAAGCGCACGCAAGAGGTTGAGGTCGCCATCCATGTCAAAAGCGCCTTCGATATCGAGAAAGGCGGCCATTTTGCCGCGCTTGTTAATGCGTTCAATGTCGGAGGCCGTTAGGGCCACCTCGATCACATCTTTGTTCTTGTGAATCTGATCGAGCGCCAATTCAAGGACGCGGAAGGTGTTTTTGACTTCAAGGCGGTCCGGGTAATAGGGCTCGGGCGTGTAGATGGTGAAGAACATGGCATCGAGGCCGCCCTGCCTGGCGCGAGGCAGGTCGAAGTGGCCGTCGGGGTATTGCTGACCAATGTCGAGGCCTTGCAAGAGTTGACGCGACATCACATGGATGTGGCCGTCCATCACGAAGGCATCTCTGTGAAGATCGGCCGCCGCGGAGAATGCGGCGAGTACGGCAAACGTGCCAACCATTCGAAGAATCATCGCAGCGAACAGTGTAAGCGATTCGCTACTTGCCGCGCAGACGCAGGGTGAGACCGGCCATCAACGTGAGCGGGTATCCGGGCGTGCCGTGGATGCGGCTGACGACCGGCGCCAGGGGGGATACGCAAGATTCGAAGTAATTCTGGGTTTCGTAATAGGAGCGGTTGGCCGCGTTATCGATGCTGAAATTGAACTCGACACCGCGGCGAATGCGTCTTGAAAGGCCGAGGTCGAAAACTGTATGGCCGGAGGCAACGATCGACGGGTCTGTGCTGTCGAGCCGGTAATGGTTGATGGCACGCATGCGCAGCGATCCGCTCCAGCCTTTCCAGTTCGCCACGGTCAAGGCGGCATTTGTGACGAAGTGCGGTGCGCTGTCGACATATAGGCGCGGCATTTCATCGCGATAAAAGGCGTTGGCGACTTTGGTTAAGGCGATGTTCAGCGACAGGCGCCGTGTCAGGGCGAACGACGACTTTGCTTCGTAGCCATAGGCGCGGCTGCGGCCTTTGAACTCATAGCTGCCGTCGTCAGGAATGTAGACCTGTTCGTTCGAATGATCGATGAGGAAAGCACTGGCGGAAACTGAGAAGCGGCCGTGATTGGACGAGAGGCCAGCCTGATAGAAGTCTGTCGCGGCAACACGCGGCAGGGTGGGCGAAATCACCACTGCGCGCGCGTCGCTGCTGTTGATGCCGCGGCCGTAGTTCACATGAACGGTCACCGGCAGACGCACCGCGGGAGTGAACGCAAGGTTTCCTTTACCCTGCCATCGCCCCCCCGATTGAACCCCGCCCTGTACCGGATCGACGCGGTTTGTGACGCCGAACCGGAACTCGTCGAAACGCAGACCACCACCTATGAGAAGGCGGCCGTTGAACAGGCTGAGCCCCAGTTGTCCGTAGCCGGCACCGTTATCCACCCGGGCATTCGCCCGTGTTGTTACACCCGTTGGCGTACGCCCTTCGCGCGGATAGAGGCCGACGTTGATCTGGTTGGAATGGAAGTTCGCGCCGGTAGTGACGATCAGCGACAACCACCCGAGCTGGCGCGACCGCGTGTATTGCAGGTTTGCTCCCTCTTGCAGGCGCGAATCATGCTGGGCGAACGCGTCACCGTTTGCCGGATTGTCGCGGAAAAACGTGAAGTTCGAGTAGAGATCGAACAGGGAACGCGAGATGAACCCATCCATCTTAAAGACACCGCCCGCGGCATTGGGTTTGGTGTAGTAAGCAGAGGCGGTGGCGAGTTTCACGCGGCCGCCTCCGGTGGGATCGAGAAACCCGAACCGGTCGAGTGAGCCGCTGTCGACAAGATCCAGAGGGAGTTGGCCGGAAGAGAAGAAGTTATTCCGGCCGAACAGAAGCCGTAAGCCGAGCTTCTCACCTTCGCTCAGAGTGCGGGCGTAATTTCCGTTGAAGTTGTCGCGCCTGTACCGCGACGGGTTCTGGAAGGGGCCGTTGGTATAACTACCCTCATAGGCTATATAGGCGTCAGCTTTGTATAACTCAGGGCTGTACGCGAGGAAGCCTCTTCCAGAATCGAAGTTACCGCCTTGAAGCCGAATCGTGAACTGGTCCGGCAGACTCTCGCGCTGGTGAATATGGACAACGCCGAGTCCGCTGAAATCTCCATATTCGGCGCTGAACGGACCATTGGTGATCGCGATTTCCTGGATCAGTTCCGGACTTAGCGATTTCAGTGCTCCCAGATAGCCCTGACCATGTCCTTGCGTGGACTGGTTCTGCTGGACGCCATCGACGAGCACCTTAAGCCCGCCGTTTACTCCGCCGTGATCGAGATTAAACCCAAAGCGGCGAATCTCCAGGGACTTGCCGCCTCCTTCGTGCTGTCCGGCGTTGATGCCCGCGTTGAGTTGCTGGAACAACTGGTCGTCGCGAGTGAATAGGGTCCGATTGAATGTCTCGGCATTCCTGAGATCCACGGCCGGTTCCGTGGCGCTGGCGGTCACCACAATCCGGTCGTGCCTGGTAGGCGCCTCCGGTGCACCGCTATCCGAAAAGGCTCGAGATGCGGCTAGGGCGAGGGCCAGCGCCAAACGGATCATCGCGATGCCCTTGTCTTGGCCTCAGCGCGCAGGGCAATCGTGTTTGCCTGCTCGCGAAGTTTCGGGTTTTTGATACCGAGGGTGAGGATGGCTTTCATTTCCCGATCCGCTTCGGCATCGCGGCCGAGCGCAGAAAGCGCCCAGGCATAGCCCGCGCGCGTAAACACGTCGCGGCGGCGATCGAGTTCCATGCGCGCGATGCGCAGGGCTTTTTCGGGCTGCTTGAGATAGTCAGTGTAGTATTCCATCAACTCGTGATTGGAGTTGTCCGCAGTTGCTGATTCCTGGAGTGCAGCGGTCTCAAACCTGGCGAATGCCTCCGCCGCTTCCGCCTTTCTACCGGCTGCGTGCAAAGCTGCCGCCAAGGTGAACAGGTTTTCGGGGTGTGGGGCGGCAGCATAGCGCCGTTTGAGCAGGTGAGCCGCTTCCTCGTGCCTTCCTTGTGCGGTCCGCACACGTGCCAGCGCACCCAGAGCGTAGTGATATTCCGGGAACAACTGTAGGGCACCGTTTGCGAAATGGGCTGCACGGTCGAGGTTGTTCTCCGCCCAGCTGAGGTGCGACATCTGCACAAGCAGCCAGGCCCGGTCTTCCGCTTCCGCTACCGGCGTTGAATCGTAGGCCATTTGCATCAGGTCCATTGCCCCGGAAATGTCGCCATGGAGTTCGCGCAGGTAAGCGGCGCGAGTAAGCCCGGCGATGTTACCAGCGCGCAGGTTGAGCATCCACTGTGCGGCATCTACGGCGGCCGGGTAGTTACCTAACTCGACGTTAGCGTCCGCTAAATAGCCGTAGATCGAAATGTCGTCCGGCATTTGTTTGTTCAGCTGTTTTGCCAGATCGAGTGCCGCGGCGAATTCATGGCGGCCCAGCAGAACCCACGCTTTTACCTTCAACGCTTCGAAGTTGTTTGGCTGAAGCTGCAAACTTTTCGCGATTGTCTCCTCTGCCTTCCCGTAGTAGGCGACGTCGGAGGTTTCGCGTGCACGGCGGGCGAACGCCATGGCCAGCGCGTTGTAGTAGGCGACATGGTTGGGGCTTTTCGCGATCATCTGCTGAGCCTTTTGGATGCTGCGTTCAGCGGGGGTGAGAAGCTGGGCGGGCGCTTGGATGGCCAGTGCGAGGGGAAACACGAATACGGCAAGTCGATTCATTTCCGATTCTCCTGTTGGAGGGAGGCGAGACGGATCCGCCTCCCCTGGGTTTCTGTTGCTACTCGACGGGGCAGGGCCCGGTGCAGCCCGGTTGACCCGGGCCGGCATGTGCGCTGTTACGGCCGTCATACGCCGCGGCCACGAACGGGAACGTTTCAGGCAGCGGAGCGGACGTCGTATTCACGCCATCGCCGATGCGGGTGTTGTACTTACTGCCGTCGGCGAGAATGCCGGCCACGGCGCGTGCGGCGATGTCGACGACGTCATCGACGGGACGGCGGCCATTCGGGAAACCCGCGACATCGCCGCCGAGAAAGCCCATCCGCTTCATCGACTTTACGGGCGTGGGTGGAATGCCGGTGTTCAGGCGGAGCAGGTCGGCCACCGGGCCGGCGTCATCGGCGCCGCAACCTGGGCAGATGGGTGCGCGATATTGAACGAGCGGAAGAAGGTCGGTACGGGGTCCGGCGGGAACCGGGATGCCGATCGATCCGAAGATCTGAGCCAGCAGGGGCGACAGGAAAAAGTCGGCAAACTGGGCATCGTTCTGGGGATCATCCATGCTGAAACGGTCTTTCGAGCCGGTGCCGATGATGAGTTCGTTGATCAGCGGATTGCCCATGCGCTGCACCTGGGTCCAACTGCCGGAGTCGCTGATTCCGAGGTTACGCAGAACCCGGACGCGGGGGCGAGACGTCGTGGCATAGGTACCAATGACGGCATCACGATCGCCGGCAGCGTGTAACTTACCGTCACGGGTCAACATTGTAATCGGCACTTCCAGAACGATCGAGTTGACGTTGAAGCCGGCCAGCGTATTGGGGGCGTAGTTATTCTTGTCATCCGCGTCGACAGCGGCAGTCAGAACGCCGCCACCTGCTTCCTTGCGGAAGTTCAGAGAATCGAAGGCAGCGCCGAGGTCGATGAAGAAGGGGTCGGCAACCGTGCCCGCGAATACGCCAATGCCGTTATCGATCGTGTAGATACCTTTCTGCCGCAGAGCGTCGTAGCTGGGCATGGTACGAGGGCCGACGTTACTCGGAACGGCGAATAACGTCTGCTCGGCGCCCAGTTGCCGGTTCGCAGATCTAGTGACTAGCGTTACGGTGTAACTTTGACGCAGGCTGAGCCCTTCGGACCCAGGCCCGTTCAAGGCCGTGATAGCCGGGATTCCGGCAAGCTGGCCGACAAAGCCCGTAAACACCCCCGGAGCGCGAACCTCGGTTTTGAACCGGAATTGAAACGTAACATCTTCGACGCCGTCTTTGTCGTTGTCGACTTTCATTTCATAAAGAACGTTCGGGTCGAACGGAAAGTAGTTCGGACCGTTGGACGGTTCAAGGAAAGGGTCGACGTTCAAAATCATGATCACTCTGTCGGGCCGCTCGGGGCTGACAAACGTGTACCAGTCTGTGATGTCGGCCTTATGGTCGAGGGCTGTGATGGGTGCTTCGCGATGGTTTGCGGCGAAGGTGGAAGGTTGAAGCAACAAGCCGGCCAGCACGACACCGATGGCAGGCTGAAATCGTTTCCAAGTTGTTTTCATCTCTATTCTCCGGGGTACTGATTACCTTGCATTGGTCAGTACGTCGAAGAGTTGCGATCGGATTTAACAGGGAAAGAATTTTCCTAACTTGGCAGTTAGAGCGGAACGACGATCAACGGCTGAGTGGTCGGCTGATCTGCCCCGGCGGCGGCTTCTAGTGTTACAGCCACCGTGTCAGTTGACGACAAGACTTTGGAAGCGAGGCGGAACAGGTGCAGCGCCGCGCCTTGGGTCGTCGAACTGAACAGTCCCGCGGGCACGGGCTTACCGCCCTTGGGGATGATCCACATTTCGTAAGTCTTGCCCTCGGGGGGCGCGGGCAAGTTAGATGCAATCAGAAGGACACGTGAAGAGTCGTAGAACAGGCGGCCGCGCGGCGGAGCCAGTTTGCCCTCACCGAAGTGAACTTCCCGCAGGTTGGGGGACTGCAGCAGCGATACGGCTTCGCGGAGCCGTGCCGCCTCGATGCCGCTACGTTCCACTTGCCGGCGTAGTGCGGCCGTCTCGACGGTGGTTTGATTGGTCTGGAACAGCGCTATTGCGAAAGCTACCAAGGCGGTGCCGAGCGCGGCTTGCCAGGCCGTATGCCAGTGCCACCGCGGCTCCGGAACTACTCCCGCCGCGGCCAGCACACGCCCGCGAAGGCGGCGTGGAGGTTCGATCAGCCGAGCCGATCCAGCCATAGCAAAAGCCACCCGATTTGCTTCGCGCACTCCCCTGAGGCAGTGGTCGCATTGCCTGGCGAGGTGCGCTCGGAGTTCGCTGCGTTCGGGTTCATCCAGCACACCAAGCGCGTATGGCAGGTAATCCGGGCGGAGTTCGTCGCAGGTCATACCGGAACGCCTCCTTCCAGATCGATTTGGGCACAACCCGTTTCCAAACGCGCAAGAAAGTCTCCTGAACGAGGTCTTCGGCAATACCGCGGTCGCCCACCATTCGCACGATCTGCGAATGCCTAAGGCCTTTGGATCGCGGTTCCGCAGCCGGACCAACAGGTCTCCATCGCTCTCGGCAAGAACCGCGAACGGTAGCGGCGCATCATCGACAGTGAACGGTTGAACTTCCTTCCGGAAACATTCGCCGCCGGGGCTTTCATCAATGATACGTTCCGGCCGCGCCTTTGGATGTATGAGATTTATTGGAACGATTCGACGCCGGCAACAGTCGTGCGGTGCATCAGCCGGCGCATCGGCCATTCGTAGTTCCGGATGGCGCGGTGTTGAACGAGGCAGTTGTCCCACATTAGGAGGTCACCCACCTGCCAATTGTGGCGATAGAGCGCTTCGGGCCGGGTGATGTGATCGAAAAGCTGTTGCAGCAGCGCCTGCCCTTCAGCCTGATCCATGCCCGCCATTGCGTGGGTGAAGCCTTCGTTTACAAACAGGACCTTGCGGCCCGTGATCGGGTGGCGGCGAATGACGGGATGATGCACGTCGGGCACCGTGCTGAGCTGCTGAT
The DNA here is from genome assembly GCA_020846745.1 of Bryobacterales bacterium. Taxonomy (GTDB): domain Bacteria; phylum Acidobacteriota; class Terriglobia; order Bryobacterales; family Bryobacteraceae; genus JADLDI01. The sequence continues at coordinate 16,812 of JADLDI010000060.1, forward strand.
CAGACAGTTTGCCGCGGAGGCCGGCAGAATTCTGCAATTCGTAGCGATAGCCGTAACCGTGCACCGCGGTGAGCGTTGACAGGCGCGCCTTCAGGCCTTCCGGCAATGTGTCGTACGCATAAGCGGCGCTGGCGAAGAGCGTCTCGCCGAGTACGCGACCGTCCTGAACAGGAACCTCGCGGGCCAGCAGGAGCGAGCCACGACTGGGGTTCCGGACGTAGGACAGGTCGCTGTGCCAATACTGGCCGGCATCGGCGAGGCCGATGGGCTTGCCGTCTTCGATGACGTTGGAGACGACAAGGATTTCCGGGTAGCCGGGCCTTAGGCATTGCGTGGCGACGTGGATTTCGAGGTCGCCGAAGCGCCGGCTGAAGGTAATGTGCTGCTCTTCGGTGAGGTCCTGCCCGCGGAAGACGATTACACCACGGTCATGCAGCAGGTCCTCGATTTGCTGAAAGGTTTTGGAGTCGACGGGCTGAGCAAGGTCCAAACCGGTAATTTCCGCGCCCAGGGGCGCGGCGCTGTGCTGGATTCGCATGTTGAACTTCTAGTCTATCGATCTCTGTTCGGCGCTAATTGGACTTCCGGCGGTTTTATCGGGCGCCCGCGTGACTGCGTTCCGGAGCGCGGTGAAACGAAATGCGCCGATCACACGTCGACCTGTGTGTAAATCCTTTGCTCGATTCGTGCGGCGTCCGGAATTGCACACGTTGCTACGACGTCAACGTACAGGTTGCTTGAACACATGAAAAAGACACATCTCCTTCTGCTTGCTCTTTTCTCCACCACGTGCTTTGCACAGAGTTTCGAAGCTGCCGTGAGCGGCGGCGTTTCCAAATTCAGCAACGAAGATATTGGCGGGGGTTACTCGCTGGACCAGGGCTTTCGCCTCGGTTTCCGGATGAGCTTCAATCCGCACGATTTCATCGGCGGTGAAGTCGGTTACGCCTACAACCGGACCAGCCTTTCCGCGGGCGGACAGGGTTCCGGCATGGCCGTCCACCAGGGTTTTGGCGATCTTCTCCTGCATGCCACCCGTGAGGGTAGCCGCATCCGCCCGTTCGTCGCCGGGGGCGTCAACTTCAGCAACTTTGTCCCGCCGGGCCAGACCGCGCAGTACGGACAAGGCCAAACGAAGTTCGGCATCAACTACGGTGGCGGCGTAAAAGTAAAAGTCGCTGAACACTGGCAGGTACGCTTCGACGTCCGCCAATACAATACGGGCGTCCCGTTTGGTCTCCGATCGGGCCGAATGCTCCAGAATGAGTTTTCGGTTGGGGTCGGATACATCATGTAGCAACCCATCAACCCCTTAGATCAGGTCGCCTGGATGAAACAACTTCGCCCGGCGAGCGCACTGGTGTGTGCCGCCTTAGCCGTCGTGTGTCTATACGCTGCTCCGCAGCGCAGCCGAATTCCTCGTTCTATCGATAATCAACGCCGGATAACGCTGCGCGGCCACCTGCAACCTCGAGCCGCCACTGGTGAGGACCTCGGTTCGCTCGATTCCGCCGAGACATTACCCCCGCTCACGCTGGTGCTAAAGCCAAGCGATGAGCAGCAAGCGGCACTCGACCAGCTATTAAGAGAGCAGCACGATCCAGCCTCGCCCAACTTCCACCGCTGGCTTCAGCCCGAGGAATTCGCGGAGCGCTTCGGTATCGCTCCGGCGGACATCGACAAGCTGAAAGGCTGGCTGGCGCAGCAGAACCTGCACGTCACGGGCGTGGCTCGCGCCAGAAATGCCATTTCATTCACCGGCAACGTCGGCGATCTGCAGAAGGCGTTTCGAACGGAATTCCATCGCTACAACGTAAAGGGCGCGCGGCGGTTTGCCAACACGGCGGAGCCCTCCATTCCGCTTGGCTTCGATGTGGTCATCCAGAGCGTTCAGGGGCTCAATAACTTTCATCTTCAGCCGCGCCTGAAGCGCCGCGCAGACCCGCAGCCGAACTACACCAGTTCCTCAGGCAATCACTACGTTTCGCCGGAAGACCTGGCGGTGATCTACAACGTCAAGCCTCTTCACGACGCCGGTTTCGATGGCGCCGGGCAGAAGATCGCGATTGCAGGCCAGTCCAACGTCGACCCGGCGGACGCCCGCCAGTTCCGGTCGCGTTTTGGTCTGCCTGCCGCCGACCCGGAGATGGTGCTGGTCCCCGGTTTTCGCGACCCTGGCCTCGTTTCGGGTGACCGCGACGAAGCGGACCTCGATATCGAATGGGCCGGCGCGCTCGCCCCGAACGCCAAGCTCATCTATGTCTATTCCACCGACGTGATGGAGTCGGTGCGATATGCGATCGACCAGAACCTGGCGCCGGTGCTCAGCGTTTCCTACGGGCTTTGCGAACCGCTGTCGGCACGTAGCGACGCTCTTACCATGCAGGCGTGGGCTCGCCAGGGCAATGCGCAGGGCATTACCTGGATCAACGCCTCAGGCGACTCTGGCGGGGCCGATTGCGTCTATGGTACGAACCTCCGAGGCGGCGGTCTTGCGGTGGATTTGCCCGCTGCGGTTCCTGAGGTGACAGGAACGGGCGGAACCACTTTCAACGAGGGTTCAGCCCAATACTGGAAATCCAGCAACTCAGTCGCTGGCGGTTCAGTGCTCTCCTACATCCCCGAGGTGGTTTGGAACGACAGCACACCCGGTGACCCGGCCTCGGGCGGCGGCGGAGCCAGTACGATCTTTACGAAGCCGTCCTGGCAGGCAGGAAACGGAGTCCCGGACAACGGCGCCCGCAATGTTCCGGATGTCTCTCTTAATTCGTCATCGGAGCACGATGGCTATCTCGTCTATACGAAGGGCGCACTCGCCGTTTTCGGCGGTACATCGGCCGCCGCGCCCGCGTTGGCCGGCATCACCGCGGTCCTGAACCAGTATCTTGTTTCGACCGGAGCTCAACCGGCGCCTGGCGTAGGCAACATGAACCAGCGCCTTTACGCCCTGGCACGCTCCGTTCCGAATGCGTTTCACGACATCACCGAAGGCCATAATATCGTCGTAGTCGATTGCGGTACGCGCAGCCGCAATTGCGTGTCGGGTTCGCACGGCTACAATGCCGGCGCCGGGTACGACCAGGCGACGGGTCTCGGTTCCGTGGACGCCTATGTATTGGTCACCAACTGGCGCGAGTCGGCTGCGCCTTCGGCTGCTCGGTCGGTTACCGTCACGATCACAACTTCTGCTGCCAACCTGAACGTGGGCGGCTCAGCGGAGTTGCGGGCGACAGTCATCGCCAACGATGGAGGCATGCCAACCGGGACGGTCACATTTGCCGCCGGCAACATTACCCTCGGGAGTGTCCCTCTCTCTGGGTCGGCGGGTGCGGCGGTCGCCACGCTAATCGTTACCTCAGACCAACTCCAGACGGGAGCGAACGCGATTACGGCTCAATACGGCGGTGATGCGTCGTATCCACTCGCGGCGGCTTCGACCACAATTCAGGTGGCGACTCCGGCGGTTGCCACACCGGCGATCCAGGGATTTGCCAACGGCGCCTCTTTCCGCCAGTCTTACGCGCCTGGGTCCATCATGGCGATTTTCGGCAACTCGCTCGCGCCTGCGACGGTGAGTGCCGGCAGCCTTCCTTTGCCGTCGCGGCTTTCGGGCGTTAGCGTCACCATTGCGGGTGTGACTGCTCCCTTGTACTTTGTTTCAGCCTCACAGCTGAACGTGCAGATCCCCTACGAATTGAGTAACAATCAAACCGCAAGTGTCGTTGTGAACAACAACGGCAAGACTGCGTCGGGCAGCATTCGGATGAGCGCCAGCGCTCCTGGACTGTTTACCGACTCCACGGGCGCTGTTGTTCCGTCGAAAACCGTGGCGCGGGGTCAGGTTCTAACATTCTTCTTCACCGGGCAGGGCGCAGTGACACCCGGCATTGCCACTGGGTATGCCCCAGCGGCCACTACCGCTGTCAGCCAGTTGCCGCGCCCTCAATTGAGTGGCTTCGTCACGGTTGGCGGCACACCATGCACCGTGGACTTTGTCGGTATTCCTGCTGGGCTGGTCGGAGTTACCCAGGTGAACTGCCGCATCGGCTTGAGCACCGCGCTTGGGGTACAGTCGCTGGTTGTCACTGTCGGAAATGTGAGCAGCCAACCGGCAAGTGTGCAAATAACGCCCTAAGCGGTACCAGATCGCTCGATGTTATGAGCGGAGACGATTGGCCTGCTGATTTGCCTTGATTTCCTATAGAGGCAGCAGTAATATTGGGCAGGACTCAGGTCTCGTTATCTTCTTTTAACTATTTGCAGTTCGGGTATCGACCGTCTTGATTCTCGCAGGAGGTGAGACCATGTTTGAAAGCCTCGACGAAACGATGAAGCACGACCTCAAAGAGGCGTCTTCGGCCAAGGAGAGAATCCTCCTCTGGATTTCTGTCGCAATCGTCAGCGTTGTGGTATTCGGCGGACTCTATGTCGGTGTCCGCGTTCTCGAATAACACATCTAACCCTCAACAACTGTTTTCCTGCTCTTTGATCGCTCGATTAGTTACCTACGGCTGTCAGGCCGATGAGTTGCGCTTGGCAACGGCGCGTCTCCGTTCTGTCGTCCGGCCGCGATAGATTGCGTGTGTGTCTCCTGCAGCGGGAGGGTGAGGTGAGTGCCCCGCCCTCCTGTTGTTCTGAGCGCGACTCGCCGCAGGTAATGGCGGTCTCTTATCCTAAGAAGGATGCGGTTCGGTGTAGACTTTGGGACCACTCGGATTGTTGTCGCGGCGGTTGACCGCGGAAACTATCCCATTGTCGCTTTTCAAACGCCCAGCGGTGACGTATGCGAATGGTTTCCGTCGCTCATCGCGGTGCGCGGCGGTGGAGAACGGCTGTTCGGCTGGCACGCTTACGCGGCGCAAGAGAATCCCGATGCGACCACCGTTCGCTCCATCAAGCGCTACTTACAGGACGCGGGACCGCTGACCCGGGTTGAACTCGGCAGCGACTCTTTGTCGATGCTCGACTTGCTCACGGGCCAGTTTGCCAGCCTGCGCGACGCTCTTATCAAGTCTTCTTCCGTTAAGCTTTCCCCTGGAGAACCGTTGGAAGTGATGCTTGGCGTTCCGGCCAATGCGAACGGAAACCAGCGTTTCCTCACGGTGGAAGCGTTCCATCGTGCCGGGTTCCACGTGCTTGGGCTGCTTAACGAACCGTCGGCGGCGAGCATTGAGTACGGTCACGCGATCAGAGGCAGGCAAGCGTCTCGCACGCGCGACACCATTCTCGTTTACGATCTTGGTGGCGGAACGTTCGACGCATCGATTGTTGAAATGGATGAGAACCGCCACGCCGTTCTGGCGAGCGAGGGTATCCCGTCGCTCGGCGGCGATGACTTCGATGAATTGCTGGCCGAACTGGCGCTCGATGCCGCGGGGGTCGCCCCGGCGGAACGAGAGAGTCTGAGTCAATCGGAGCTGTTTCGCCTGCTCGAGGAGTGCCGCCGCAAGAAAGAGGCGCTTCATCCCAATAGCCGCCGGCTTTCGATCGAACTGGATCAGGTGCGCGACGAGTGGCCGGCCGTTTCCATCGCAGTGGGTGATTTCTACGACCGTGCGCAACCGCTGATAGACGAAACAATTCACGCTGTCCAGGATCTTGTCAGCGGTCGGGAAGGCGAGATCGAGGCTATCTACGTGGCAGGAGGCGCCTCGGAACTCCCCCTGGTTGCGCGCGCCTTGCGCGAGACGTTCGGCCGGAGAGTGCGCCGTTCAAACTACACCCGGTCCGCTACCGCGATCGGCCTTGCCATTCAGGCCGATCACACCGCCGGATATCAATTGCAGGAACGCTTCACGCGCAATTTCGGCGTATGGCGGGAAGCGGAAGAGGGGCGGGTTGTCATTTTCGACCCCCTGTTCGCAAAGGGCACACCCTTGCCGGCGCCCGGCGATCCGCCATTGAGTGTTACGCGCTCGTACTTCGCAGCTCACAACGTTGGGCACTTCCGTTACCTCGAGTGTTCGCACACCACACCCGACAGCCGTCCGACTGGCGAGATCACGGTGTGGGATGAGATCCTGTTTCCGTTTGAGGCCGATCTGCTACCCGTTACCGACCTGGCCGGCACCGCAGTCACACGTCACGATGGCGGGCCGCGTCAGCGAATTGAAGAAACCTATGCAGCCGACTCTTCCGGTTCGGTGACAGTGACGATCGCAAACCTCACGGCCGGCTACCGGCGCAACTTCCGTCTCGGCCGCTGGGCGGTACCGCAGACGCCGCTGGTTCCCGGCCGCAAGCGTGCCCGCCGCACATCATCCAAGCCCTAGCTTTACCTTCACCACTCATGTCGAAATTACTCAAACCCTCTCTCGACTGGCTGCTTGTCTTCGTTCCGATTACCGTCTTGCTGGAGTGGACACGGCCCGAGAGCCATATCGCGATCTTCGCGTGTGCCTGCCTGGCCATCCTGCCCCTGGCCGGCTGGCTGGGACATGCTACGGAACATCTGGCCGCCCGGACGGGAGAGGCGGTGGGTGGGCTCCTCAACGCGACCTTCGGAAACGCCGCGGAGTTGATCATCGCCTTCACGGCTATGCAGAAAGGCCTCTATCCGGTGGTGAAGGCTTCGCTGACCGGCTCGATTATCGGCAACATCCTGCTGGTGTTCGGGGCGGCATGCTTTGCCGGTGGCGTGCGGCACCGCACACAGCGCTTCAGCGCCGCCGGCGCACGCTCCCAGGCGACGCTCATGACGCTGGCCGTGGTTGCTCTCATCGTGCCGGCCACCTTTCATTACCTGGTTACCGGTTCGCTATCGAAGGACGAGGCCCTGATCCGCGAGTTCGACCTTTCCACTGAAATCTCGGTTGTGCTCCTTGTCTGTTACGCCCTATCCCTGCTGTTCTCACTGCACACCCATAAACAACTGTTTTCGTGCGCCGGCGATGCGGAAGAGGCAGAAGATCACCATGCCGTTTGGTCGCCTGTGCGCTCCGTCGCAACGCTAGCCGGCGCTACCGCGCTGATCGCGTGGATGAGCGAAATACTGGTGGGCTCAGTCGAGCAAGCCGCACATACGCTGGGGATGACCAGCCTGTTTATCGGTGTGATCGTCGTCGCGATCATCGGCAACGCCGCCGAACACTCGACGGCCATCCTAGTGGCCCTCAAAAACCGTATGGACCTCGCCCTTGGCATCGCCATCGGATCTTCCATCCAGATTGCATTGTTCGTCGGCCCAGTTCTCGTGCTGGCCAGCCGGTTTACAGGGCCGCGCCCGATGGACCTTGTCTTTACTCCGGCGGAGATTCTCGCCGTCGGGTTGGCGGTGACGATCACGGCCCAGATGTCGTCTGATGGCGAATCCAATTGGTTTGAAGGCATACTGCTGCTGGCGGTCTATACAATTTTGGGCATCATGTTCTTCTTCCTGCCCGAAGCTCATTGAAGGGTTAGGACGTGTGGCGCCTTCGGGGTGCACTGCAGGGGATTAACGTTTGGCCATGTCGCAATTGGGTTCGTTCCGCACGGATTGTTGCAGGGGTGGGGAGTTCGTTTCGCAAATAGTTGAAAACAGGTGGATGGGGCTTGGTGGGCGTGGGCCTGTGCCGATATATGCAGACATCTTATGAATATGCCGCGACAGGATGGAGCTATGCGGTCCAGTTAGGGAAGAGTTTGGTGCGGGCGTTTCGGGCGGCGTCTTCGATTAGGGGGCGGACGCGTTTGCGGCGGGTTAGCAGGCGTTCCAAGAGGGTTTCGAGGTGGGTGTCGTCACCGTCGGGGAGCCATTCGCGGGGGATCTGCTTTAGAGCTTCGTCTAAGACGGATTCGGGGAAGTGCTCGATGCGGCTGAGGGCTGGTTCGAAGGCATCGAAGGAGCGGACATCGCGGTAGACGGCGGGGCGGTGATAGAGGGCTTGGAGCGCGGAGTCGTTGAATTGCCAGTTAGGACCGTCGAAGGCGAAGCCGTGATCGATCATCCAGGCGACGAAGCCGGTGCGTGGGGGCGCGGGGTGCTCGTCGTCGCGAGGCTGGCGGAGTTTGGCGCGGTAGAAGATGGCCTGACGGGCATCGGCGTTGGCGACCCATTTATCGAAAGCGTAGACCTGGAGGAAGTCGTAGGCGTTGGCGACCTTAGCTAAGAGGACGTCGGGCAGGAAGTCGAAGACGGCGAGCGTGGTGGGGTCGCCGGGGAAGCGGGAACCGAAGTGCCAGCCAGGCTCGATGGGGATCTGGCGGCTGCCTAGCTGGATGCAGAATTCAGGGTTGGACTCGATGAAGGCGGATGAGACCTCGATGATGTCGCCGGGGGCGGCTTCGATCTGCAGAAAGCGCAGGAGGACCGACGCGATCCATTCATTGACGAGGATGCGCCGATGTTGTGGATTGTTCTTCGCTTTGAGGACGTAGAAATGGCCGTTATCGGCTTCGATGAGGTGGGCTTGCGCTCCACCGCGCATACGGCGGAGCCACTGGCGTGCGCGAACTGGCATGGCACACCGGGCGGAGACGGAGGAAGAACGTCGTCCATCACCGCCCTAGCGGCCCGTGGCAGGATGAAAACCAGTTGGATAACCGATCCCTTGCGGTTGCGGCTCGGTTACTCGCTGCTCGGTTAGGATGGCAGCCTTAGCGAACTGCCACGGGAAGCTAGGGGCGCAGAACTATTTTCGCTTCTTCGCGGGAGCGACTTTTTTGACGGCCTTCCTTGGCGGGACCTTCTTGATAGCCTTTTTCGGCGGGACCTTCTTTACGGCCTTCTTAACCGCTTTCTTGAGGGCCACTTTCTTGATAGGCGCCTTGACGGCAGCTTTTTTGACTGCCTTCTTGACCGCTTTAGCGGGCGGGGCCTTTTTAACTGCTTTCTTCGCTGCTGCCTTTTTGACAGCCTTCTTCACTGTTGTCTTCACTGTTTCCTTTTTGGCTGGCGCCTTCTTGGGTGCAGCCGCGGCCTGCTTTACGGGGGCGGGAGCGGCGGCGACCTTTGAGGGCGCCTTCTTCTGGGATTTTTTCTTCGGAGGAGCTTTGGACTCAGCCGCGGCTTGGGGAGCCGAGGACGGAGCAGGGGGTTCCGCCGGAGCTTCTGTGGTAGCAGGCGCCTCGGGCTCAGGTATCGTTGCCGCGGGGTTAGCCACTGCTGCTGGGGGCGCTTGAATGTCTTCCATGGAAATCACCTCTACGGTAATTGAAGGTGTAAGCGGAGCCTCACTACCCGCGGCTCGATCGGCATCGGGATCGTCGAGCAGTTCCTCATCGTCATCGAGGTCGTACTCGCGAACCTCCGATTCCAGTTCGATATGCTCCCCATCGTAAGGGAAGTCTGTTTCATCGTCAGGAGCGAACAGAGCGGGACAAAACATCCGTAAGGCCTCCTTCACTTGGGCGTGGTCAGAGATAGGATAACGCTTTTCTGTTGGAAGGCAAGCGCTTAAAGTGTAATTCTATAAAACAAAATGACCCAGAAATGAAAGTTGGGGTATCGAACTAGTCGGTAGCTCCGCGTCCACGGACGGCAGTGGCGACGTAGGCAGTCCGAACGGTGCGTTTGGGCGCGGCGGGCCGGGTGGCGCGCTGAACAGGTTTAGCGGCCTGACGTGCCCGCGCGGCGGGCGCGGGAGCAGCGGACTTATGCGCCACGGCGGCGTTCGGGGAAGCGGGACGCCGGGCGGTCTGCACGGTGGACGGACGGCGCACAGGCTGCCGCGATGCCGAACGCCCGCGGACGGTGGAACGCGCCATCATGGACGCGGGGCGGATATCAGGACCGGGGTAAGAGACCGGGATCATGACAAAATCGCCGGCCTGCGGCTCGAATGCTTCCGAGCCATTCGCTTCGGCGATGGTCTTTTCGGGGATACGGTATTGGCGGGCGATAGACGCGACCGTTTCGTTGCCGCTCACACGATGGACACGCCACGCGGCGCGGCGCGCGGAGGGGACCTGTTCCAGGGAGGCGACAAGAGTTCGCCCGATGCCCTTGGCCACATGCACCTCATAACCGGCTGGAGCCATCATGCGGAGCAGGGCGGGGTTCATCTCGCGAACTTCCTGCAAGGGACGTTGGGTAAGGTCCGCGATGAGCGCGAGGTGGGTGGGCGCAGTCATCTTGACGGTGTCGTACTCGAGCGGGGAATCGAATTCAAAATTGGCCAAGCCGTAGTCTTTGGCGTTTTTGGCCATGATGGTCATGGCGAGGATGATGGGCAGGTAATTGGAAGTTTCACGCGGGAGGACGTTGCGGCTATACAGTTCCCAGAAGTCGGCGTAACCGGTGCGCTGGATGGCGCGCTCGACGGTGACGGGGCCGCAATTGTAGGCGGCGACGGCCAGGTACCAATCGCCGAACTCGGTATAGAGGTCGCGCAGGTGGCGTGCGGCGGCGCGGGTGGCCTTTTCCGGATCGAGCCGGTCGTCAGTGAACTGGGACTGCATGAGGCCGTACTCACGGCCGCGTGATTGCATGAACTGCCACATGCCCGTAGCGCTGGCGATAGAGACCGCGCGCGGCAGGAAGGCGGATTCAGCCTGGGCGAGGAAAATAAGTTCCTGGGGCAGCCCTTCTTCGTCGAGGATGCGGCGGATCATGGGGGCATAGCGGCCGCTGCGCTTGAGGCCGCTTTCGAGGACCAGGCGGCCGCGGGGCGAACTGAAATAGTTGATGAACTGAAGGACGGGGTCCGCCATTTCGAGCGGCAACTGCGAGGCGGTGCTCTGCAACTGCTCGGTCACCTTACCCTTGAGGCCGGGCTCGATGGGGAAGGTCATCGAAGCGATGTCGTCGATGGGAGAGCGGTCAAAGACGGGGGTCGGTTCGGATGAGAGGCTGGCGGCGTCCACTTCGAGGCGGTAGATCTCTTCAACGAGCTTTTGGCACTCGGCTTCGAGCGCGGCGCGGCCGGGAAGAGATTCGGGGGCAGAGGCGAGCAGTTGGACAGCGCGATCGAATTCGGTACGGGCGGAGTCGGACTGGCCTTTATTCAGCAGTTCAGAGCCGCGTTTCAGGTGCAGACGGGCGCGGCTGACGCGCATGTCGATTTCGACCTTCTCGGGCGTTTGGGCGAACTTCTCAGGGACGGCGTGTTCCTTGGAGACCAGATGGTTTTCGAGCAGGGTTTGCTCTTCGATCGCGAACGTTTGAACCAGAGGTTTGGTGGCGGGGGGGACAAAGACTCGGACGTTGCGGGGCTTAGCAGGCGCGGCGAGTGGAACACCGATCAGGAGGGCGGGCAGAATATAGAGAGTACAATTGCAAATCTGCTGTATTTTCATCCTTCTTCCCGGAGTTGTGGTGTCGGTTTACACGAACCATCTGAGAGTACACGACCTTAGGGTGTCAGGTCAAGTTAAGAATTCTCTCGCTCCGGATTTTGGAATTTTCACGGGGCGGAATTACGGAATCCTGTAGAGGGCGCCAAACCGGTTTTTGCAGGGTGTTAGGGGAGGATTTCGAGGCGGATTTCGACATCAGAGGACGGCGCGGAGGAGGTGGGGGCGGCGGGGGCACGGGAGAGGCGTTTTGGGCGAAGGGCTGTGTCGGCCTGCAAGGTCTGAAGAGATAGTCCGATACGGAGTATGCCGGGGGAAGACGGGATGGGAAGGGTGACGGATTCACCGGCGAGGGCGTGCAGGATTTCGGTCCGATTTTCAGGGAGCGAGGCGATGACGGTACCGGTTTCGGAAGGAGTAATGAAGAGACGAAGCTGGGCGCCGGCATGGAGTTGTGCGGGAGCGGGCGCCCACCGGTCATCCGGGCCGAGTTGCTCGACGCGATAGCGGAAGTGGCCGGCGGTGGAGAAGGGCGGGGTAGCGGCGCCGGCGGTTTTGGCGGCGGCTGGAGCGGGAGCGGCTCCGGCTGGGGCAGGAGAAGCAACAGGGGTCATGGAGGAGGAGGACTTGGCGGGAGCAGGAGGAGGCGGTGCGGCGGCAATCATGGGTTGTGGGCGTTGCGCGGGCTCAGCTTCAGCGACGCGGAAGGACTGGTTCGATTCGGCCGGCAGCGGGGCGGGCACGGAGGAGGTGGCAGCTTCAGGCAATTGGGCCGAGCGGGACTTTCTTGCGAGTTCCACGGCCGCGGCGAGCGGGTCACGCGGCGCAACCGGAGCAGTTAGAGGCTTTATGGAGCGAGGAGGAGGTTGGGTGCGCTGGTCCCGATCGGCGGACTGAGTGCTGAATTGCGGCGAGTACGAGGGCGGAGGCGGCACTTCGGTTGCGGCCGGGCGAGTGAGTGCGACGTTGTAATGGCGTTCCGTCCTGGAGGTTAGGAACAAACCGACGGCAACGGCGAGAGCGGCAGCGAGACTGCCGTAGACGGGTAATCGCCACCATCTGGAGAGGCGAGGGGGTGAGGGAGGAGCGGTGGAGGCCTGCCGGGGCGCGTGTTCCGCTTCGGCGTTTTCCCGTTCGGCGTTTTCCCCTTCGGCGTTTTCCACTTCGTTAAGGGCTTCGAGCAATTCACCGCGGAATTCGGCGTCGGCCAGCAGTTCGCGAAGCGCCTCTTCGTCGGCCAGGGCGTCAAACAGCGCCTGGTCGTGCAAGGCGGCTTCGAAGAGAACCTTGCGTTCGGCTTCCGAGAGCGTTCCGGAGGCATAACCGGCGATGAGTTTGCGGATGTCGGGCGGCGTCATACAACGTACTCCCGTTTGACACCCAAGAGCTTCATAAGTTGCTGACGGCAGCGATGGTCCCACGTATAAATAGTATTAATACTTTCGACACCCATGGCGACGCGAATCTGGTCGTAGCTTTCACCCTGCAGTTTACGCCGGAAGAGTTCGCGGCAGTGGCCGTGCATTTGGGCCACGGCGGTGAGGAGGCGGCGGCGAAGTTCTTGCCGTTCGAGGTTGGCGAGGACGTTTTCGCCGGAGGCGAGGGGAAGGTCGTCAACAGACACGGGATTCAATTCGCCGCGGCGGCCGGCCTTTTTGCGGAAGTCGTTGATTTTGAAGCGGATGATTTGGAACGCAAGAGGCAGCAATTCGTCGATTACCTGAACGTTGCCGTATTTGGTTTCGAGCAGCAAGAGCACCTCCTGCGCCAGATCTTCCGCGCAATCCCTTCCTACTCTAGATGTCGCGTAGGCGAGAATCCTTTCGCGGAGAGTGGCGAGAAGCTGTTCGCGAGGACTGGACAAAGCTACCACTCAGCGACGGACCCGTCGTCGTGGAAGACGCGGGCCATAGGACGGGTGCCTCCAAACGGATACTTCTTCAAGGCATCCTCGGATAGTTCAAAGCCGAGTCCGGGCTTGTCGGGAAGGGGGAACCGGCCGTTGACCATGCGCATGGCGGGGAAGCCGAGCCATTCGGCCCAAACCTTTTCTTTCATTTCCGGTTCGACGCCGGAGCAAATTTCCTGAACGAGGAAGTTGGGCGCGGCCGCGTCGACATGAATGGTGGCGATGCCGCCGATGGGACCTTCGCAGGCGTGCGGCGCGATAGACACGCCGGAGACGTCTGCCAGGGCAGCCGCCTTCCAGAGTGCCGTGATACCGCCGACGTGGTTGATGTCACACTGCAGAATGTCGATGACACCGCTTTCGATGAGTTCGCGGCAGGAATAGGCGGCGACGAGGCGCTCGCCGGTGGCGATAGGTGTGGTGGAGCGTTTGGCGACGCGCGCCATGGCGCGGACGTTTTCGGGCGGGCAAGGCTCCTCTATAAATAAAAGGTTGAGCGGCTCGACTTCCTTGACGAGGGTGGCGGCGACGGAGGGGCTGGTTTTGGCGTGGAAGTCGACGCCAATGTCGAGGTCGGGGCCAAGCCCTTCGCGGATCATCTGCATGCCTTTGACGGCGCGATTGATCTTAGCGTTGGTTTCGATCCACTCGTAATAGCCGGGAATGCCGGTTTTGAAGCAGGTGATGCCGTTCTTTTTGGCGATTTCGCGGGTTTCGGCGAGGGCTTGGGGCGTGTTGCCGCCACGGAGGTGGTAGTAGCCACGGACGCCGCGCGGGTCGACAGGTCCGCCGAGGAGTTTGTAGATGGGCAGGTTGAGGAGTTTGCCGCGGATGTCCCACAGGGCCTGGTCGATGCCGGAGATGGCAGAGCCCATCACGGGACCGGCACGGTAGAAGCTGTGGACGTACATGCTTTGCCAGTGATGTTCGACCTGCATGGGGTCGGCACCGATCAAGAAGTCGCGAAAGTCGTTGACGCAGGCCATGACGGCAGCGGCTTTGCCTTCGAGGGTGCCTTCGCCCCAGCCGGCTACGCCCTGGTTGGTTTCGATTTTGACGAATACATAAGGACGGTCGGAGTCGGGCGTGAGGGAGACGCCGAAGACCTTGACGTTGGTGATGCGGACTTTCGTGCCGACGGAATCGAAGGCGTCGGCTCCGTCGGGCCGAGGTCCGCGGGCGGCTTGGGCGAGGGGGGCACAGCCGCAATCGATCGATCGTTTGGTGGCCGCATGGGCGGCGGGGGCGGCCATGAGTCCGGCCATGAAGTGACGGCGGCGCATGGTTAGATTCGGCTCCCGTGGATAGATTGGAAGACAGCCGCCGATTTACAGACGGCGGGGAGCACGCTGTGGGCAGGGCTCGGCTTTTGGTGGCGGCATACACCCGCCGATTTACATCGGCGGCTCTGTTGCGGGGTTCGCGTCATGGTTAGGCGACCTCCTTGTAACGGTCGAGCGCGGGTTCGTTCACGATGACGCCGAGGCCGGGCGCGGTGGGGAGGGGGGCGAATCCGTCCTTGATTGTTTCGGGGGTAGAGGAGAGCAGGGCGGCGCGCATTTCGCGGTCGGCCGGGTCGGCGGGTAGCGGGATTTGCTGGATGAAGAAGTTGGGAAGCGAGGCGGCGAGTTGAAGGGCGGCGGCGGTGGCCAATGGTCCGCCATCGTGATAGGGGGCAACGGCGATGTAATAGGTTTCGGCGGTGGCGGCGATGCGACGGATTTGGGAGATGCCGTGGAGCGAAAGGTCGGGCCGGAGGATGTCGACGGCGTCTTCGCGAAGAAGGTCCTGAAATTCGCCGGGTTCGCGGAGGGTGCGGCCGAAGCCGAGGGGCGTGACGGATTCGGAAGCGACCTTTTTAATGACGCCCACGTTGGCAACGCGGGAGGGTTCGTCGAACCAGAGCAGGTGGAAGCGCTCGAGTGCGGCGGCGATGGACTGCGCATCGCCGGGGACCATGGTTCCGCCGCCGTCGAGGACGAAGTCGGCATCGGAGGAGGCGGCGCGGCGCAGGCGGTCCATGAGGGTGGTCACCTTCTGGACGTAGCTCTTGCCGGCGTTGCGGAACTCATTGGAAGGGGCGGGTACGGCGAATGCTTTGAAGCCGGCGGCCTGTGCCTGGTCGAGGGAAGCGGGTCCGGTGAGAGGGGCGAGGCCGCGGACCTTGAAGCGGGTAGGTCCGCCGAGGACTTGGTAGACGGGCGCCTTGGCGTGCTTACCGAGGATATCGAGTTGGGCCATGTTGATGGCGGCCCGGATGGTGGGCGCGGCGGCTAACTTTCGCCAAAGGATTTCATAAGCCGTGGCTGGGGAGCCGATGGCGAGCTTACGGGCAAGTTGGTGGTCGGCAGGGGAAACAGGTGCGCATTCGCCGTATCCTTTGAGGCCTGAGCGCGTATCGAGGCGAAGGATGGTATAGCGGCGGCCCGACTTCGGTTCACGGAGCGGCCAGAGCTTCAAATCGCTTATTTCTAAGGGGTCGGCACCGGAGCGGGTCTGAAACGTTATCCCCTGCTGCAAGCGCATCCGTCTGGCTTCGACGAGCGTCATGAGCGCAAGTATATACTACGCTTGGAATGGTCTATTTCGCTCTCTTACTCGCCGTTTCGGCCGCGGATTTCAATGGCCGCTGGAACCTGGTGGTGGAAAACGACCCCCGCAGCCGCGTCTGGTGGCTCGACGTGAAAGCAGCCGGCACTCCCAATATCGAAGGCCGGTTTGTAGGGGCGCCGGGCGGATCGATGGATAACATCCCGAAGATCGAGATAGAGGGCGATCAACTGCACTGGGTATTCGAGCGCGGGTATGTTGCGGGCAGCAAGGACAAACAGAAGGCGCACTATCGCGCGCGGATCCAGAAGGGGCGGATGGTGGGGACGATGGAAATTGAAGGCTACCCGCAGATGACGAAAAAGTTTTCGGGCGGGCGGGCTCCGGTGATCAACGAAGTAGACGACGGGAAATGGAAGCCGGGGAAGCCGGTGGAGTTGTTCAATGGGAAAGATACGTCGGGGTGGGAGTGCAAGGTGCAGGGGCATGGCATCGAGTGGCGGGTGGAAAACGGCGCGCTAGCGAACAATCCGAAAGCAGCCGACATCACGTCCATCCCGAAGTTCTGGAACTTCAAGTTACACGCCGAGTACCGGTTGAAGCCGCACAGCAACAGCGGGATCGGGTTGCGCGGACGATACGAAGTGCAGATCTATGATGACTACGGGCAGCCGGTTTCCAAGCACGGCAACGGCGCGCTGTATAGCCGGATTATTCCGACGGTGAACGCGAGTTTGAAACCCGGCGAGTGGCAGACGTTCGACATTACGCTGATCGGCCGGCAGGTGACGATCGTGCTGAACGGGAAGACGATTATCGACCATAAAGAAATCGAAGGCTTCACCGCCATGGCCACCGACGTAGCGGAAGACAAGCCAGGCCCGATCACTTTACAGGGCGATCACGGTCCCGTTGAGTTCCGCAAGCTGACCGTCACGCCGCTGACGCGTTAATCTTTTCTCTGCCGGCACTCAGCCCGATAGCGTACCCGCCGAGGAAAGATGTGGTTGTCCGCTATTTCGCCGGATCCTTCTTGTCGCCCTTTTCCGGCGCGGGTACCGGCGGTTTCACCTCGAGGTCCCACCCTTTCACAATCTGAAGGTTCGGCAATGCCTGCTTCAGTTTCTGCACTCCTTCGTCGGTCACCTGGGTTTGCCAGACATACAGGTTCTTCAGGTTGGTAAGACCGGTGAGTTGGGACAGCCCGGCATCCGTGATCGCGGTGTTGTACAGGTTGAGGTAGGTGAGCTTCTTGAGGCCCTTGAGATTCACCAAACCCTTGTCGGTGACCTTGGTAGCTTCGAGGTGAAGTTGCTCGAGATCGGCGAGGCCTTTGAGGGCTGCCAGACCGGCGTCGGTGATGGCGGTTTTGCCGAGGTGCAGGTAGGCGACCTTGGACAACTGGGCGATGGGGGCGATGTCGGCATCTTTGATCGCCTGGCCCTGGAGGTAGAAGCTGACCTCCTTACGGTCGTCGCTTTGGGCCAAGGGACGGACACTCCCACCCGATTTCTCGATGGCTGCGACCGCCTTGGATTCCGCATCGTTCCCGGGCTTTGCGGGGGCGGCTGTTTTGGCGTTCTGCATGGCCAGGAGAGAAAATGGGAAGATTCTCATTGCAGGATGAACCTCCTCGATTTTCCAAAGTATTTTAGGGGCTTTACGCTGGCGATCATAGCACAGATGACCGCTTTGGCAGCCGTTCCGCGAGTGGAGGTTCAACGCGGCTTCGACCACTTTTACAACCTTGAATTCGACGACGCGATTGGGACGTTCCGGGGGCTGGTTGCGCGGTTTCCGGAGGACGCGAGCCTGCACAACCACCTGGCGGAATCAATTCTGTACCGGGAGATGCTGCGGGCGGGGGCGCTCGAGACGGAGCTGGTAACCGGCGGGAACGCGTTTCTGCGGCGGGCGAAGATGAACCCGAGCCCGGCGGCCCAGGCGGAGTTCGATAAATCGATCGCCAATGCCATGGCGGCGGCACAGAAGGTGCTGGACAAAGCACCGAACGACAAGCAGGCGCTATACGCGCTGGGGATCGCGCACGGGTTGCGGGCGAATTACAACTTTGTGGTGCGCAAAGCCTGGATGGATGCGCTGCGGGATGCGACGACGGCGCGGAAGTTACACAATAAGCTGAGCGAGATATACCCGAGTTATGTCGATGCGCGATTGACGCAGGGTGTGCACGACTATATCGTCGGCAGCTTGCCGTGGACTTATAAGGTGCTTGGATTTATCGCCGGGTTCCGCGGAGACCGGGAGGAGGGGATACGCACGATTGAGCGTGTGTACGCAAATGGGGAGGATAACCGGACGGAAGCGGCCGTGTTGCTGGCAACGATTTACCGGCGCGAGCGGAGGCCATCGGTGGCGGTTCCGCTGCTGGAAGGGCTGATCGCAAAATATCCGCGGAATTACCTATTCCGGCTGGAGCTGGCGCAGATGTATTCGGATTTGGGCAACAAGCAAAAAGCGCTGGCGGCGGTCGCCGAGGTGGAGGAGATCAAGCGGTCGGGCTATAGGGGTTACGATCACCTGCCTGATGAGAAGATCCTGTATTTCCGGGCGACGATTCAGTTTTGGTACAACGACCTCGACGAGGCGCTGAAGAATTTCTTAAAGGTAACGGCGAAGGCGAACGATTTGGACCCGAATACGGGAGTTACAGCGTGGATGCGGTTAGGGCAGACTTATGATTTGAAGGGTGACCGTTCGCGGGCCGTAGAGGCGTATAAGAAGGCGATTGCTTATGCGCCGGGTTCGTATCGGGCGAAGGAGGCGGAGGAGTACTTACGGTCGGCTTACCGGCATCCGCGACAGCAGATCGGTCTTTTCGGCACAATCCCGAGTGTTGGCGAGGACTTGACGGAGCCAATCTTTGGCGGGCTGGTTATCGCCGGAAGCGATCGCTTTGAGGCATGGGAGAGCGTAGGGGAGAACACGGTGATTCTCGAGGTACAGGGTAGAGCCACCCAATTGCAGGAAATCTGCGAGCGGCATATCGCCGGGTCCGGATCTGGCGCTTTGCAGTGTGAAGTTGCGGGCCCCTGCCGTCCGGGAGTATCGGGCGTGAAAGGTGGTTGCGCAGGAAGGCGGGCTCTCGAAGGAACCGCCGAAGCTGACGTTAACGGTCAGGTCGATTTGTTCCCCTCCAGGTAACTGGCTGTATTCGGGAACGGAGGTTACCGATCGGTGAATGGCGAAGCTGAAGTTGCTATAACTGCCTTCCGCAATGTACGAGAAGACGGGAGTGAAGTCGGGATTCGTCAGATCGAACCACTGCTCCTGTTTCACGAGTAAGGCAAAGCCAACCTGAGCCTGGTCGGTCCAGAGTTTCAGGTATGGCCGTCCGCCGACTGTGGCTTGTTCGTGGTGTCGTGGGTACTCTTTGACGAACGTGAAATGACGACCGGTTATCTTCCATGGGCCCTCGGCTTTGCGCTGATAGCGGAGATAGAGGTCGTCTCGAGGCGCAACGCCACCAATGAGGACGATGGCCTGATTGGGGTCGGGAGTTTGGATCAGTTGGGCTGTGCATGGGTTGTTCGAGTTACACAAGCCGAAGATGCCAGCCGGTTTCTCGAGGCGAAGGATGGGCCAGAACGCCTCCCAGTCAAGGGCTTGGTTCCGGGTGACGTATTCAGTGAGGGCGGAAGGGGATTGAATGGCTTGTTCGAGTGCGCTCTGTGGCGACATTTGGGCGAGGGCCAACACCGCGGCGAAAGTAAGTGGCGACAACACTGCCGAGGTGAGGATAGCGCAACCGGAGGATGCGGGGCGTTCCAGCCGATGAATGAGGCCAGGAGCTATGGCATTAGCCGTGCCTTCGTATTAAAACAGTAACAATCAGAACGAAGAAGGCGAGTCCAAGCAAACGCATAAACAGAAGCGACAGCCGACGCTGACCCCTATTTTCAGGCAAGCGCCTGCGGAGTGTGGACGTCAAATTTTGTTCAGGCCAAATAACGACCGCGAGACTACCAATCAGCACCGATGCAAAGAACAGCATGTTCAAGATATCCGCGAGGAAATTAGCTATGGGTAGATTTAACACTCCGGCCACAAAGGTTATAGCTGCTAGCGAAAATAAGAAGCCCATCGCACGAATCTGAAGCCTCATCCAGGGATTCTCGGCGTCAGCTGCGGTCATGGTTCCAGAAAGGGACCAGCGGCACCGAATCCATCCGCCGGGTGAGATCGCGGCATACAATCCATTGGCGAGCAGCACCAGCGAGACGAGAAGTACGAGAGCCTGAGCCATAGGCCTGGTTACCCGAATTAAGCTCAAAGATAACAGAAGTCTACTCGCGCGGGTTGACGAACAGCCACAGCACTGCCGCGATCAGGGTTGTGCCGACACTTAGTAATAAGACGAAGTCCCAGTTGCCGGACCTGCCTAAGATCCAGCCCATCAGGGCAGGTGAGGCGAAGCCGGCGCAGTTGGAGGCGGCGTTCATTAACCCGGAAGCGGCTCCGCCGGAGGAGCCGCCGATGTCGGTGGCGGAGGCCCAGGCGGCTCCGAGGTAGAGGTCGATGAGGCCGGCGGCGCTGCCCATTAGTAGGGCTGCGAGAGAGGCTTGAGGGCACCAGATGCCTGCGGACATCAGGGCGGCTCCGCCGGTTAGGGAGATGAGGCCGACGGTTCTTCTGGCCTGGCGCGGGGTGGAGCGTTTGCCGATGATGTCGGTGAGTGCGCCACCGATCCAGGTGGCGGCTACGCCTAACAGGAACGGGAGGCTGGCGTAGAAACTGGCTTCGCCTAAGGGGAGTTTGCGGTGTTCGCGCAAGTAAGTGGGGAACCAGGTGATGTAGAACTGCCAGAGAAAGGTGGCTCCAAAGGCAACGCCCAGTAGGGCCCAGAGGCGGCCGGAGCGGAGGAGGCGGCCCCATTCGGCGGGAGCTTTCTGTTGGGCGACGGGGACGCCGGCGTCGATGATGGCCAGTTCCGAGGGTTTGATGTTGGGGTGCTGGTCTGGACGGTCGCGAAACCAGAGATACCAGATGGCGGCCCACACGAGGCCAAGGGCGCCGAAGGCGACGAACGGGATTCGCCAGCCGAAGTGGAGCATCAGGAAACCGACGATGGGCGGCGTGATGGCGCCGCCTAGGCGGCCGCCTCCGAGGAAAGCGCCGAACGCGGTGGCGCGTTCTTTCACAGGCACCCAGCGGTTGAAGGCGGAAGCGACGGCGGGGGAGAAGGCAGCTTCGAGTCCGCCGAAGATGAAGCGGATAACGATTAGGCAGGTGAAGCTCCAGGCGGCGGCCGTCAGGGCGGTGAAAACGCTCCAGCCCGCGACGGCGAAGGAGACCAGGCCTCGCGACCCATGCCGATCCGCAAGCATGCCCCAGGGGGTCTGTCCGGCGAAGTAGGACAAGCTGAAGATGCTGTAGACGAGGCCCATCTGGGCAGGCGTGAAGTCGAAGGCCTTGCGGATTTCGGGTCCGGTGACTGCAATGCAGACACGGTCCGTATAGCAGACCATGTTAATAACAAGCGCCAGCAGAACGAGCTTGTGGCGGACCTGCATGGCGGGTTACTGAAGAACCGGATCGGGCGTATCGAGGTCGAGCGGGTAGATGGGCCGCGCGATGCGCTTCCACTTGAGGTTCTTGAGGTTGGCGGTGCTGACGCCGGGCGTGTCGACCACAAAACACTTCTTGGCGATCGGCTCATAGGCCGCGCGGAAGCCGTTGGGGGACTTGACGACGACGATCTTACACCAGGCGGGGTCGATGCCATGGGAACGGAAGAGTTCGGGGTCGACGGTCATGGCGGAACGTTCGGCGATCAGGACGTAGACGTTGCCGACTTCGAGGACGACGGAGCGGCCCATGGAGGTGACGATGCCGGTGTTGTAGCCGCGGGCGCGCGCTGTCCAGCGGCCGTCGCTGAGCATCTTGACGTAGCCGGTCACCTTCACGGGTTTGGAGTTCTTTTTGTCGAAAGCTCCGCCGATGCGCATGGTAACGGTAGAGCCGACGCCGGATTCGAAGGCGATGGAGACGGCGGCCGGGTCGACGAGGAAGATGGCGGCGGGTTCGGCGAGCGGCGCTTTGACCAGGTGCTTTAACACGCCGGTGCTGTCGCCAGGGGAGCCAGACCCGGTGCTGTCCGAGGATTCTGCGAGCACGATGGGGCCGCCCTCGGTTTTCAATGCTTCGTCGATTGCGTCTTCGACAGAGGTCAGCTTGGGGTCGAAGATCTTGCGGGCATTCCAGAGGCGTTTGGCCATGGCGTTGGCCTGCTTCCGGGCGGCTTTGGCGTTGCCATTGGTGACGGCGACAACGGACGTACCCATCTCATCGATATCCATCCACGGCTGGGTGGGGAACAGCGAGATGGATTCGACTTTGCCGGTGTGCTCCAGTTCGTCGCCCATTTGGCGCAACTTATGCATCTGGCCGCGATGGGTTTGGGAGTTCTCGGCGGCGATGATGAGCGGCAGCTTGGCGAAAGCCATTTTCGGCTGCAGTTCACCTTTCAGGGTGCGGACTATGATGCCGGCGGCCTTTTCGCCGGTTTCGAACATGTCGACGTGGGGGTAGGTTTTGTATCCAACAATAGCGGTCGAAAGCGCGACCATTTTACGCGTTATATTGGCGTGCAGATCGAGCGTGAGGACGATGGGCTTATCCGGTCCAAGCACCTTGCGCGCAATACTGAGGACATGGCCTTCGACGTCGTCTTCGCCGGCGGCGGTTTGCGCGCCATGCATTGCCAGCAGGAGTCCGTCGACCGGCGCGGCCGACAGGAACTGCACAAAACAGTCAACCAGTTTCTGGAAGTCGGGTTTGAGGAGACGGTTGGCAGTAATGGCCCAAGCGGCACAGACGGGAATGATTTCGACGCCTTGCTTCTTCAAGACTTCGATGAAGCCGCCCATCTCGGTGAGTTTCCCCTGATGGCGGTCGAACGCCTCCCGTCCAAACACGGGGGAGAAGTCGTCATAACGGGTATAAACAGGAGAGAACGTGTTGCTTTCCTGCAATATGGAGGCGATGGCAATACGCATGTGCCAAGCGATGATACCGAAAACAGAGATCCGTTGTAACCATCCGGGTCGTAAGACCATCTGGAGAAGCACGGGAGTATGACCAACGTTCAGGACCCATTGACGCAAACACTACCCCGTTGCCAAAAAGCGTTCGTTTTCGGTTCGTCTCCCGCGGCGCTGCCGGATGAGATGCTGGAGCGTGCGGCACAGCGGTTGGCGATTGTTGGACTTGTGTACAGCGGTTGTTTTGCTGTTTTTTACATCGCGTATCAACTCGTGCAAGGCAGTCCGATCATCGAAGGTGACACCCACTTTTTCGTAACACTGTCCGCCGTCCTGCTCGGGGTGGGAATGTATGCGATCAGCCGCTGGTCGGGCTTGGGGCCTTGCCGGGTGCTGCCGCTGGGGCTGATCTTCCAGGTGGCATCCTCGTTTCTGATCGCATTCGAAGAGACGTGGTTCCCGTTCACTCCGCAAGAGGTCCTGCGCGGACATTCGGCCGTGGCGATCTGGATCGTGTACTTCGCGTTGCTGGTACCGGTGACCTGGACACAAACGATACTGGCGTCGGTAGCTTCCGCTATGACTTTGCCGCTTGCTCTGTCGATCAACATTATGCTGGAGCACACGAACTCGCCGACGGCGGCGCAGTGGGTGATGCTAAACCTGGCGCCGGCGGTAATGGTGGCGGCAACGGCTCCGCTGTCGCGATATATCTACACCCTCGGCACACAGGTGACCAAGGCTCGTGAGGCCGGGACCTATGAGTTTATCGAGCGGATCGGCCAGGGCGGGATGGGCGAAATATGGCGGGCGAAGCACCGAATGCTGGCGCGCGAGGCGGCGGTGAAGTTGATCCGTCCGCGAGCGATGGGCTTGCACGATACGCCGGTGATCGAGGCGGCGCGGCGGCGATTCGAACGGGAGGCCCGGGCGACGGCGGCCTTGCAGTCACCACATACCGTGACGTTGTACGACTATGGCGTGACGGATGAGGGCGCGCTGTATTACGCGATGGAACTGGTTCGCGGCCTGGACTTGGAAGATCTGGTCCGCAAGCATGGGGCGCAACCGCCGGAACGGGTCGTGAAGATTCTGGCACAGGTGTGCGACTCGCTGGCCGAGGCGCATGCGCACGGGCTGACGCATCGCGACGTGAAGCCACGGAACATACTGATCGGCCGGTTAGGGCTGGAATTCGATTTTGTAAAGGTGGTGGATTTCGGGTTGGTGAAGGCGTTGCGCGCGTCGGAACAAACCCAATTGACGCAAGACGGCACTACGACGGGAACGCCGGGGTATATGGCGCCGGAGGTCGCGTTAGGCGACAACGATGTGGATCACCGGGCCGACATCTACGCCGTGGGCTGCGTGGGGTACTGGCTGCTGACCGGTCAGCACGTGTTTGAAGGCAAGACAGCGATGGCCGTGGCGCTGGAACATATTCAAAGTCAACCGGTTCCGCCGTCGCAACGGGCGGAACTACCCGTGTCGCCTGAGCTGGACAGCGTGATTCTGGAGTGTCTGGCGAAGAAACCGGTAGAGCGGCCGCGAACGGCGCTGGATTTGAAGGAGCGGCTGTTGCGCGCCGTGCCCGGTCGCGAGTGGACGCCGGACGAGGCCGAAGAGTGGTGGGATACGCACGCGCCGGAAGTAGCGGCGGGTTCGCATGCGCGGGCGGTGCTGGTCTAAAAAGAGACAACCGCGCGCCTTGAATGCGATACTGAAATGACGCGGGCGTTTAGCTCAGTTGGTTAGAGCACTTCCCTTACAAGGAAGGGGTCCGGGGTTCGAGTCCCTGAACGCCCACCATCCTTTATCAATTCCTTCAGCTAGCCGTGAAAAAGCAAGCGCGGCCTCGGCCTCTCAACAATCGCGACGTGATCAGGCTAGGTCAATTCGACCGGTCGGTAGAACGCGACGAGGCTATTCGCGCGGCGATCCGCCAAATCCCCAAAGGCAAGGTTGCGACGTACTCGCAGGTAGCGGCGGCGGCGGGGTATCCGCTGTATCACCGGCAGGTGGTGCGGTTGCTGCGGAACTGCGGTGACGCACTGCCGTGGCAGCGTGTGCTGGGAGCCGGCGGGTTCATCAAACTGCAGGCGGAAGCGGGCGCGGAGCAGCGGTTCCGCCTGGAGTTGGAGGGGGTGAAGTTCAAAGGCAAGCGGGTCGACATGGAAGCGCACCAGCACGAGTTCCTCACCTGGGAGTTGTGGGACTGATTCGCGGTTCCGTTTTGGAATATGATGGCCGCTATGGCCTTTTCACGCCGTCTGCTTTTTCTGACTGCCGCCTGTGTGGCCGCGCTGCCTGCCCAAACCAAACAGTTCCGCGCCGGAGCCTTTGCGGCCGATGTGACGCCGCAACAGTGGCCGGTGCGCATTATCGGCGGCTTCACGCAGCCGCTGGCGACCAAAGCGCACGACCCGCTACATGCCCGCGCGATGGTGCTCGACGACGGGACGACAAAGCTGGCGTTTGTGGTGGTGGACAGTTGCTACCTGCCGCGGGCGCTGTACGATCGCGCAAAGGTCCGGATTACGGCAAATACCGGTATTCCGCCCACCAATATGATGATGTCCGCAACGCATGCGCATTCGGCGCCGCCGTCAAAACCGGAGGGCGCGTCGGAAGTCGAGTTGGCGTATCAGAAGCTGCTCGAGGACGGGATTGTGAAGGCGGTGACGGAGGCCAACAAGCGGTTGGAACCGGCACAGATTGGCTGGGCCGTCCGGCAGGAAGCTGAGCACCTGAATAATCGACGGTGGTACATGAAGCCCGGGACCGTGCCGCCGAATCCGTTCGGCGGGACAGAGGACAAGGTGAAGATGAATCCGCCGTCCGGCAGCCCGAACTTGATCAAACCTGCCGGTGAAGTGGACCCGGGGTTTACGGTGCTGGCAGTGAAGTCTGCGTCCGGTAAGCCGATCGCGGTGCTGGGCAACTATTCCTTGCACTACGTCGGCGGTATTCCGGGCAACGAACTCTCGGCCGATTACTTTGGGGAGTTCGCGAATCAGTTGCGGGATAAGTTGAATGCCGGTCCGGAGTTTGTCGGCATCATGTCGAATGGAACCAGCGGCGATGTGAACAACATCAACTTCCGGACGCCGCGCGGCCGGAAGGCACCGTTCGAGCAGATCAAGTATGTGGCCAACAGCATGTCCGATCATGCGGTGGCCGCATTCAAATCGGCTTCGTTTCAACAGTGGGCGCCGCTGGCGGCGATGGACCGCGAGTTCCCGCTGCGGTTCCGGAAGCCGACGCCCGAGCAGGTGGAGAAGGCCAAGCAGGTGTTGACGGTGGAAGACGAGAAGTCGCTGCCAGTGAACGCGAAGGCCTATGCGCGGCGGACGCTGAAAATCGACGAGGGTCCGGAATGGGCGGATGTAAAACTGCAGGCGTTCCGAATCGGCACGCTGGGTGTGACCGCGTTTCCGTTCGAGGTGTTCACGGAGATTGGGCTGGAGTTGAAGGCGAAGTCGCCGTTCAAGACGCAGTTCACGATCGAGTTGGCGAACGGGCATTACGGCTATTTGCCGACGCCCGAACAGCACGAACTGGGTGGGTACGAGACGTGGCTCGGCACGAACTATGTCGAGAAGATGGGCTCGCGGAAGATGACTGATGCACTGCTCGGAATGCTGCGGCACCTGGCCGGCACGAAGACCGCAACGGCTTCGTCGGGCGGCGGGCGCTAATCGCGCTAGATCGTCATCGCGCCGAAGCCGCCATCCACGCGGAGGATGGAGCCGGTCACGAACGAGGAGGCTTTCTCAGACGCAAGATAGATGGTGGCGGCGATGAGTTCGTCAGCCTCACCGAAGCGGGCCATCGGTGTGTGACGGAGGATCTGCTCGGTCCGTTCGGGTGTGAGCAGTTTGCGGTTCTGCTCGGCGGGGAAGAACCCCGGCAAGACGGCGTTTACGCGAACGCGATGCGGCGCCCATTCGCGGGCGAGGAACTGCGTCACCTGGTTTACCCCGGCTTTCGCGATGGAGTATGTAAAGACTTTCGACAGGGGCGGTCCGGAGGAGGCCGAGGATATGTTGATGACGGACCCGCCGCGACCGGCGTCGACCATCTGACGGCCAAAGACTTGACAGGCGAGGAAGACGGACCTCAGGTCAACGTCGAGAATACGGCTCCATTCCTCCTCGGAGATGTCGAAGAAGGGGGTGCCGGAGTTGAGCCCGGCGGCATTGAGGAGAATATCGACGGAGCCAAATTCGGCAAGGATCGTTTGCAGGGCCGCTTCGAGGTCGGCTTTCCTGGTCGCGTCGGCGACAATGGGCAGGGATTTGCGGCCGGTGGCGCGGACTTCGGCGGCGCGGAGGTCGAGGTTGCCCTGATGAATGTCGAGGATTGCGACATCGGCCCCGGCGTTGGCGAGGCCTACCTCCATGTGGCCGGCCAGTACGCCGCCTCCGCCGACGACGATGGCAACTTTGCCTTCGAGCGAAAACAGTTCGTTGAGAAACATAATACGACCTGATTGTCTACAGAACCATCGTAGCTCGTCGTAGCTCGGGCGCAAGATCGAGTGATGAGGAATTCGCTGTGGGAGACACTAAAGATTCAACGGCTTGCGACCGATGTACGGGTGCAGGCAGAATGGCTCTTACAGAGGAGATACGCGAGCAAGTGGTCTTTCGCGACCAGGCACGAGCATGGCTGACCCTCGCCAGGCCTTCGGCGAATGGGTCGCCCCAAGTGTTTACGGCCGGCGACAAGCGCGTGGTGATCTCTGAGTTCGTCAATGCGCCCGAGCGGTTCCGGCTACGGGAGACGCTGCTGGTGCGCGGACATTTCGAGTGCGGAGCGGGCGCGGCGTTCGACGGTCCGGTGTATGTGGGCGGCGATTGCTATACGGGCAAAGGCTCACGATTCGAGGTGCTGTGTGTGGAAGGCCGCCTCACGTTAGGCCCGAACACAGAGATCCGGAACTGGGTGCACAGCATGGGCGCAATGGAGATGCGCGCGGGGGCAAGTGCCGGCGGGGCGGCGAGTTCCAGCCTGCGGATCCAACTG
This sequence comes from Bryobacterales bacterium, assembly GCA_020846745.1. Lineage (GTDB taxonomy): Bacteria > Acidobacteriota > Terriglobia > Bryobacterales > Bryobacteraceae > JADLDI01. Next base: position 44,517 of record JADLDI010000060.1, read on the forward strand.
GGGCTGGATGCCGGGGCGGCTACGGTGTTTGCGCCGGAAATTGTGACCAGCGGCCGTATGCCGACCGGCGGCGATGTCCCACCGGTCACCGAGTACATCGAAATACCGGCTCCGTCGAAAGGGGTCATGCCGGAGTTAGGTAGGGTCCGCGGGTTTGATTCGCGGAAACTGGCGCCGGTCGGTTTGGAGACATGGGTATACGACGGTAGCCTGAACCTTCCACAGCCGGTACTGCTGACATCGAAACTCGTGGTGCGTGGATCGTTTGTGTGTCCGCCGGGGAGTTTGCTCGAAGACGATTTGAAATGCGGCGGGACAATCCGCGTCGGCGCCGGGTCGATCTGCCGAGGCAACCTGATTTCGCGTGGAGAGCTGACGCTAGAGGAAGAGTGCCTGTTTTCAGGAGATGTGGAGACGGGAACGATCCTGCGGCTTTGCTCGGGCGTACGCGGGTTCCGCGAGTCGGGTCCGGTGCAGGTCTCGAGCCGCGACCGGTTGCTGCTGGAACCGAACGTGGTGGTGCGTGGACACTTACGGTCTGAGGCCGCCGTCCGCGCGACGGAGACAGCGCTGGACGGCGGCCTGTCGCTCCTGCTGGCCGAGAACGGTTAAACGCTGACGACGGGACAGGGGCTCTGACGAATGATGGAATAAGCGTTGGCGCGCAAGCGGCCGAACACGCCGGAAGCGGAACCACGGCCGATTACGACGACATCGGCCGCGACCTGCTTGGCGGCGGCTTCCACGACATGGGGGGCATCGCCCGCTTCGACAATGGTTTCAGCCTTTGTTCCCGCCTGTGCCTGCAACTCAGCGAGGCGCTCGGCAGCTTGCTTGGCAAGGTAGAGGCGCCAGTCTGGGTCAAAGTACTCACCAGTGCGTCCTTCCAAGCTGGGTGTGGCGTGCGCAATGACGAGTTTGGCCTTGGCGGCGCAGGCGAACTGGGCGGCCCAGGCGAGGGTTTTCTCGCTCTGGGGGCCAAGGTCCACGGCGCAGAGCACGGTGTTGAAACGGATCTGTTCGACGGGCGGGGCTCCTTCGAGGTGGACACCGGTCCACACCGGGCAATCGGCATCGTGCAGAACCTTGGCAGTGACGGACCCCAGGACAAAGCGGCGGAACGGACCGTACCCGTGGGTGGGCATCACAATCAGGCTATAGCCTTCGTCATGGGCGTATCGAACCACCTCGCGAGCCGGATCTCCTTCTAAGAGCAAGCGCTTGGGCTTGAAATCGGGGAGTTCGGAAACGAGGAAATTGCGGCTTTCTTCTTCGATCACCGCCTTGCGGTTCACATACAATTCCGCGAGCGCGGTGGAGCCGGCTTCCATGGAAGCAAACTCATAGTGGGGCGGCGGGATGATGTGCAGCATGGTGACTTCCGCGCCGTACTGCTCGGAAAGGGCTTTGGCGTAACGGGCGGCGCCGATTGCGCGCTGCGAGAAATCAACGGGCAGCAGGATCTTGGCGAGCGAAAACATTAGGCACCTCCTTCTACCTCTGTTGTATATCGGTGCACGTCGCATGCCAAGCCCCCCGCGAGGAACCCGGTATTTCGTTTCGCACTTTGTTGATTTCTGGAGGCTTAGGCCGGCTGGATATAGATATTGCGAAACGAAATGGGCGTCCCTTCGGATTGGAGGCAGATCGCCCCCTTGGTCTGGCTGACGTTGGTGGCGTGGTTGACGAGGTCGCCGTTGACCCAAACCGTGATTTCCGACCCCTTACACAGGATCTCCATATGGTTCCACTGGCCGAGGGGCTTTTCGGAACCGTCGGTGAGGTTGATGTGCCGGCGGTCTTTGCGGCGAGTCTCGGCATTGGGAACGTCGAGGGTCGTGCCGATGACCCAGAAGTCGCCGGCTTCGCCAGTGAAGAGTTGCACTTCGATGCACTTGGGCCACACGCCCAAAGCGTTCGGCGTGGTGGTGTGAACGAGTACGCCGTTGTTGCCACGGGTGATGTCGGCGGGCCACATCCATTCGACACTGAGCCGGTAATCGCTGAACTCGCGGGTTGTTTTGAGATATCCGGGAGGCTTGCCGGCGCAGTGAAGGATGCCGTTCTTGACCGTCCAGACGGAGGACATAGGAGTGACGGTGTCCTGGGTCTTGGTGTTGGGGTCCCACAAGTAGTGGGTCCAGCCTTTGAGATTCTTGCCGTTGAAGAGGGCGGTCCGCTTGGCGGCGGCAGGGAGCAGGGCGGCGGTGGAGAGGGCGACGAAAGTACGGCGAAGCATAGTTTTCGCTCTGATTATAGGATAGACGGCCAGCCGACGACCGGATTTATGCGTAAAAACCTAGCCAGACGGCCGCGGGCTGACGCGCCGCGGCACGGTTACGTAGTGCAGTGCGTAACAGTGAGAGCATCGTCAACAACGTCTTTACAGCGGGCGGCGGGTGCTGCGGATGTCGCCGGTGCCGTGGATTTCGGCGTCGAGGTGGTGCATTTCGGTTTCGAGTAACGCGATGTGCTCTTCTTCCTCGGCGGCTAACTCGAGGTATAAGTCGCGCTCCATGCCCTCGGGCGCGTTGGCGGCGGCTGCTTTGAAATGGGCTTGGGTTCGCTTTTCCATTTCGACGGCGCGTTCATAGAGGCGCATCAGGCCATGCTGGCCGCCGAAGTCGATACCGGCGAACATGCTGTCGGCGAGTAACTGCTCAATCCGCGGAGAAAGCGTCAGCACGTTAGGATCGAGATGGGCGTGATACTTCTCTTCCAACTCGTGTAAGTGGTCGAGTTCGTTTTGGGCCATGTAGTCGAGGATGACGCGCTCTTCGTGATCGGGCGTGCGGTCGAGCGCCATCCGATAGAAGTGATAGGCGTTGAGTTCGAACTGCAAGGCTTCGCGGATAGCGGCGAAGCTCATCGGGTTCTCGATAGAACGGTTTGAGATGTCTTCTAACTCACCGCCACAGAGGAAGCACTTGCCATAAGGGAAAGCGAACCCCGTGGAGAGCTTGTGACAGGCTTTGCAGCGCCAGGTGTAGCGAACCTGCGAGCAGCAGATTTCGTCCTGATCGAGGACGGCGTGGCACTTTGGGCAGGTTGACGGCATCGAGTTAGCTTTCCAATCCCATGTAAGCGAGCATTCCTTTGGCGGCGCGGCGTCCAGCGCCCATGGCGAGGATGACAGTGGCCGCTCCGGTTACGATATCACCGCCGGCGAAAACGCCCGGTTCGGAGGTCATGCCAGTCGCTTCGTCCACATCGATATAGCCCCACTTGTTGACCTTCAGGCCGGGAGTTGTTTGGGCGATGATCGGGTTGGCGGAAGTGCCGAGGGCGTAGATAACCGTGTCGACGGGGAGGTCGAATTCAGAGCCCTGGACGGGAACGGGACGGCGGCGGCCGGAGGAATCGGGTTCGCCGAGTTCCATCTTCTGGCAGCGCATAGCGGTAACCCAACCTTGCGGAGAGCCGATAATCTCCACCGGATTGGTAAGCCAGTGGAACTCGACTCCCTCTTCCATCGCGTGTTCGAGTTCTTCGACACGGGCGGGAGATTCGCGGCGGGACCGGCGGTAGACGACCTTCACCTGCTCAGCGCCCATGCGGAGCGCGACGCGAGCGGCGTCCATGGCGGTGTTCCCGGCCCCGATGACGGCGACACTATGGCCCATGCCGACCGGCGTGTCGTAGAGGGCCTGCTGATAGCCGCGCATCAGGTTCACGCGGGTGAGGAACTCATTGGCGGAGAAGACGCCGTTGAAAGCTTCACCCGGGATACCCATGAATTTGGGCGAACCGGCGCCCGTGGCAATGAAGATGGTGTCGTAGCCCTGGACCTTCATCAGGTCAGGAATCGTGAACAACTTGCCGATGACGGTATCGAGCTTGATGTCGACACCGAGTTTGCGGAGACCGTCGATTTCGCGATCGATGATGACGTCGGGCAGCCGGAACTCAGGGATGCCGTACTTGAGCACGCCGCCCGCGACATGGAGGGCTTCGAAGACGGTTACTTCAACGCCCTTCTTGGCGAGGTCGCCGGCGCAGGCAAGGCCGGCGGGTCCGGAGCCGATTATGGCGGCTTTCTTGCGAGGCTTGCCGTTGGTAGTATAGGCAGGGACATCGTCCCAACCTTGCCCGGCGGCAGCATCGGCCACGAAGCGTTCCAGGCGGCCAATGGCGACGGGCTCATGCTTCACACCGACGATGCACGGCGCCTCGCACTGAGACTCCTGTGGGCAGACGCGTCCGCAAACGGCAGGCAGTCCATTCGCATCTTTAAGGACGCGATACGCTTCGCGGATGTCGCGGCGCGAAATAGCGGCGATGAATTCGGGAATATCGATGCTGACCGGGCAACCGGGAACGCAGCGGGGCTTCTTGCACTGCAGGCAGCGGTCGGCTTCGCGAATGGCGTCTTCGAGCGTGAAGCCGAGCGCAACTTCGTTGAAATTGTGGCGGCGAACTTCCGCGGGCTGGTGCGGCATAGGCGTCCGCTTGGAGGCGACGTTGCGGGCGTTCTTGGGAACGCGCGGACCGCTGGCAGGCGGGAATGCCTGGGGCAGCGTCATGGGGACGACCGGCTCCGCGCACGGCATGGAAGCGAGCTTCGCGTCTTCACGGCGATAGCGTTCCATGCTTTCCTTCTCTTCGCGCGAGAAGCGCCGCTGGCGCAGTGAGAGTTCCTCGAAATTGACCAGGTGGCCGTCGAAATCGGCGCCATCGACACAGGCGAACTTCATCTTGCCGCCGACGGTAACGCGGCATGAGCCGCACATGCCGGTGCCGTCGACCATGATGGAATTAAGCGAGACGATGGTCGGGACGCCGAACGGCCGTGTGACCTCGCAGCAGGCGCGCATCATCGGGATGGGTCCGATGGCGACGGTGCGGCCGATGTGCTCGCCGCGGGTGAGCACGTCCCGAAGCGCTTCAGTGACCAGACCTTTGCGGCCGTAGGACCCGTCGTCGGTGGTGATGATGACCTCGCCGGCGTGTTCGCGGAACTTGTCTTCCCAAAAAACGAGGTCGCGATTGCGGAAGCCGATGATGGCGATTGTGCGGTTGCCCGCTGCCTGATAATCGCGCAGTTGTGGGAATATTGGCGCAACGCCCAAGCCGCCGCCCACCAACACAACCGTATCCAAATCGTTTTCAATTTCGCTTTGGAGGCCCAAAGGTCCGATGAAGTCGAGGATATAATCGCCCTGTTTCAGTTCCATCATCTGGAACGTAGTCTTGCCGACGGCCTGGACGACAACCGTAACAGTTCCGGCGTTTCGGTCGTAATCTGCGACGGTTAGCGGAATCCGCTCGCCCAATTCGTCGATGCGAACCATCACGAAATGACCGGACTTGGCGGCCTTGGCCACGTCGGGCGCTACGACGTCCCACAGGAACGTAGTGGGACCAAATTGCTCACGTCGGGCTATGCGATACACGGAGTCTCCGGTCTTAATGGTGCAATTCATCTTCCAAAGGGAGAGTTGGCGGTAGCATAGTGGGAACTAACTATGCGCGCAGCCTATTACGCCGGCAAGGAAACGATTCATGTGGGGGACTGTGTCCCGGAGGCGCCCGGTGCGGGTCAGGTCCAGATTCGGGTTTCGCATTGCGGGATCTGCGGGACCGATTTGCATGTGTGGCACGGCCACATGGACCATCGGGTGAAGACACCGCAGGTGATCGGGCATGAGATGTCCGGGACGATTGAAGCGGTGGGAGAGGGAGTGAGCGGATGGTCGGCAGGCGACCGTGTAACCGTGATGCCGCTCGACCCGTGCGGCGAATGCGCCGCATGCAAGGCGGGCCACGGCCATGTGTGCATGAAGCTGAAGTTCATCGGCATCGATGTGCCGGGCGCGCTGCAGACACTATGGACCGTTCCGGCACACACACTGCACCGGATACCGGATTCGCTGACGCTGGAACACGCGGCGCTGATCGAGCCGGTCGCGGTGGCGTGCCACGATGTGAGATTGGGCGAGGTGAAGGCGGGCGAGTATGCGGTGGTGCTGGGAGGCGGTCCGATCGGGACGCTGGTGGCGCTGGTCGCGAAGCAGGCCGGTGCGCGGGTGCTGGTGAGCGAAGTGAATCCGTTCCGGATCGAGCTGGCGCGAAAACTGGGGCTGGATGTCGTCGATCCGAAAGAGATCGACTTGATCCAGCATGTGTGGGCAGAGACGGGCGGCACGGGCGCGGACGTTGTGTTCGAAGTGACCGGCAATGCCGCAAGCGCCGAAGTGATGACGGAGTTGCCGCGTGTGCGCGGGCGCATCGTGATTGTCGGCGTGTTCGCGAAACCGGTGCCGGTGAATCTTCATAAGTTCTTCTGGCGCGAGTTGAAACTGTGCGGCGCCCGTGTGTATGAGCACCAGGATTTCGAGAAGGCGATTGAACTGGCCGCATCGCGGGCCTTGCCGTTCGATGGCTTGATTACCGACGTCTATGCGCTCGACCGGTTGGGAGAAGGATTACAGCAGATGGAAAAGGGCGGCGCGGTGATGAAGATCTTAGTGGAGTGCAAGTAAGCCATGAGCGTCCTGGACTTATTTAAGTTAGACGGTAAGGTCGCCTTAGTGACCGGCTCGCGGCGCGGCATTGGCCGTGCAATGGCCGAAGCGCTGGCCGAGGCTGGGGCGGACGTCATCGGCGTGAGCGCGCAGATGGAAGGCGATGAGAGCGAAGTTGGGCAGGCGATCCGCGCACGCGGCCGGAAGTTCACGGGGCTGGCCTGCGACTTCTCCGACCGGAACGCGATTTACGAGTTAGTAAAGACCGTGAATGAACGGTTCCCGGTGGTGGACATTCTGGTGAATAACGCGGGGACCATCTTGCGGAAGCCCGCGGCCGAGCATCCGGATGAGTATTGGGACAAGATCATCGAGATCAACTTGAGTTCGCAATTTGTGCTGACGCGCGAGATCGGCAAGAGGATGGTGGAGCGCGGCAGCGGTAAGGTGATCTTCACGGCGTCGCTGTTGACGTTCCAAGGCGGGATCACCGTGCCCGGTTACGCGGCGAGCAAAGGCGGTGTCGGGAGTTTGGTGAAGGCGTTCGCGAATGAATGGGCGGGCAAGGGCGTGAACGTAAACGCCATTGCTCCGGGGTATATCGCGACCGACAACACCACGGCATTGCGGGCCGATCCGGTGCGCAACCCGGCGATCCTGTCGCGCATTCCGGCGGGCCGTTGGGGCGAACCGGGCGATTTTAAGGGTGCGACCGTGTTTCTCGCCTCGCAGGCGGCCGACTATGTTCACGGCGAGATACTCGTGGTGGACGGCGGATGGATGGGCCGGTAATGCCGGTAACTGTCGAGCGTACAGAGTGGGGCGGGTGGAGTAACTGCTACTGGATCACGAATGGCGAGGTGGAACTAATCCTGACGGCCGATATCGGGCCGCGGCTTCTCCGGTATGCGTATGTGGGCGGTACGAACGCCTTCTACGAATGCAAGGAGGAATTAGGCGGCGCGGGCGAGGCGGAGTTCCGGGTGCGCGGCGGGCATAGGTTGTGGACGGCTCCAGAGCACTACGAACGCACTTATGCGGCCGATAACTTCCCTGTAGAAATGTCGGTACAAGGGGCGATGGTGGATGCGCTGGGTCCCGTGGAAGGCAATACTGGATTGCGCAAGCAGTTGATCGTGCGCATGGCGCATGTGGGCACGTCAGTCACAGTGATTCACCGGCTGATCAATACGCTGCCGTGGGCGGTGGAAGTAGCGCCGTGGACGATTACGATGATGGCCGAAGGCGGCGTGGGCTTCACAGGCTTTCCGCCACGTGGGACGCATCCGCAGCAGTTGGCGCCGACGAATCCGCTGACGATGTGGGCGTTCACCAATTTCGCCGACCCCCGGTGGAAGTTCCTGGCGCGGTATCTGATCCTGCGGCAAGTGCCGGGCGCGGCGACGCCGCAGAAGACAGGCTTGTGGAACGAGCGCACATGGGGCGCTTACTGGAACGGCGGGCTGCTCTATGTGAAGCGCTATAACGCCGAACGGGGCCGGACTTATCCGGACTTCGGGTGTTCGTTCGAGATCTGGTCAAACGCGACGACTTTGGAACTGGAGACGCTCGGTCCGCTAGGAAAGCTCGAGCCGGGCGGGCAGTGCGAGCATGTGGAGCGGTGGAGTTTGCATAACGTGGCTGAGCCGGAGTGGACAGACGCAGGGTTGGACGCGGTGGTGGGGGCGGTGCTGTAGGGGAGGGTGCAGTAGGTGTTGAAGCCGTGGGTCGTGTCGTTGCTTGCGCTGATCTACTACTCAGGTCTTACAACAATGTTAGGCGGCGCGACGCTTACACGGTACCGCGGACTCCACGGTGTTGACGAAACTGATCGTCGTGCGAAGGGGGGCTTGGAGTCTGTACGACCAGGTGATCACGCAAGAGAAGGACTCGGACCGATGCGCCGTCTGCAGAATGCTGGAGGACGGTCGGGCACAGATTGCGACTTACTATTGTCCAGATGGCGAGCCGGAACCGCGAGACCTGGTCATTGTTGCGTTGCCGTAGTGTTCAGAGTCAACTCGGATTTCTCATGCCGCCACATCGCAGATCTCAAGCGTCATTTGCTTGCCAAGTGCTGCCAGTGCCGCTTGAATCTTCTCGGATTTCGTCGCGTGTTCGGGATCAAGCATACGGCGGACCACACGCTCGTGCACTCCCAGGCGACGCGCGAGTTCGGAGTTACTTACCTGCTGATCGCGCATTGCGACAAACAGCGCGAGTTTTGGGGCCAGCCAAAACGGGACCGGGACCATCCGCTGACCACGTTTCACACGTGAAGGGGCAGGAATCTCCTCCCGGCGTGATAAGCGGATGGAGAGGTCGGAGCCAAGGGCATCAATTGCTTCTTCCATTGCCTCACGCGCATCAGTGCCGTCTGTCGCGACTCGGGGAAGATCGATGAATTCGACCAGGACTCTTCCGTCGCTGCCGGTGGTGAACTTCGCTGGGTAGCTAAACATCGACACGTGGTTTGCCTCCTACAACTCGTGCGGATCGATATTGAGGTCCGCGCACATCTTGGCCAGCAGATCGCGGCCGATCTCTTTCTTGCGATCCTTCAGAGTCGTAAACGCGCCGCCCAGGTACAGCCGGCCATGACTCCCTTTTCCTTTGTCAGCCACGAACTGGCAGGTGAGTTTCCGTTGTCGCGCCAGTGCTCGCACTTTGCGCTCAAACTCCGCACCCTTCACACGTCCAGTCTCGGACATTTCTGTCCGACCGTCAAGCACCTCTGAGACAGGGCTAACCCTGCCCCAACATCCCCTTCACCCGATCAATCTGCCCCTGCCGCAACCACAGCAATAAAACGCTCGCCGCGATCAGCGGGGAACACCCCGCGATCAGGATCGCCGTGGTGAACCGCTGTTCGGCGCCGACCAGGAAACCCGTCACGATGGGGGCGGCGACACCGGCGAGTTGAGCCACCATGTTCTGATAGCCCATGGCACGGCCGATGGACTGCGCGGTGGTGAACAGGTGGGTTAGCGCCCAGTAGTTGGAGACGCCGAAGCCCATGCCGCCCATGGACAAGAGAAACAAGGGCAGGAGCGGTGCGCCGGCGGGCCGCCAGGCGAGGACCACGATGGTGCAACCGCACAGGAAGCCGCCCGCTACGAAGGCTTTCCGCACGGCCAGCGGTGCGGCGCCTGTCTTTTTGATCACGCGGTCCGCCACGGTGCCCGCAACCAAACTTGTTACGGCTGTTACGGCCAGCGGCACAGAGAGGACAGTCCCCATCTTTATATTCGAATAACCATGAACCGTTAACAGGTACGACGGCACCCAGGTCAGGATGAAGTACCAATAGTACGAGTAAAAGAATGCGCCTAGCGTCACCGCCCAGAACAGCGGGGTGGCCACGACACTGAACCAGTTCACACGCGGACCCGCCTCGGCCATGGCTACGGCGGCGACCGGTTCCGCACGCTTGTGCTTGGGGGCCACCACAGCCCACGGGATCAGCCACAGCGCGCCGGCGAGTCCGGTGGCGATGAAGAGCAAGCGCCAGCCGAGCGGTTCGAGCAGGGCCGCGCCGACGAAGGTGCCGATGGCGGGGCCGACCAGCGCGCCGCCGATGTAGATCGCCGTCGGCAGGCCTTGTTCTTCCTCGGCGAAGTTGCGTTTGATATAAGCGATGCTGGCCACCGGGGCGATGGATTCGCCTAAACCCAACAATGCACGGAGGAGGACGAGTTGCCAGAAGCCGCCGGCCACACCGATCAACGCGCTCGCGACAGACCAGAGGCCCAGCCCGATGAGGTAGGTGGATTTGATGCCGAAGCGGTCCACCAGAAACCCTGCGGGGATCATGAAAAGCGCATAGGTCCAGAAAAAACTGGAGAGCAGCACACCCATCCGGGGAGCCGAGAATTGGAAGTCCTTCATGATCGCGTTGGCGGCGACACTGAGATTGCCGCGGTCGACGTAGCTGATCAGGATTCCGAGAAAAAGGAAGGTCATGACGACCCAGCGGCGATCATTAAAGAGCATTGACCTTCGATTGTAGTGCGGCGCCGGTACCATTGCATACAACCAGTTTCAAAAGACAAAGAGATCTGACAAGTCCGCCCCCCCTTTGACTGCGACCCTCAACCGCTCTACACTAGAACCACAGAATTCAACGTTTTGAGTTCTTTGCCTGCTGTTCTCTGAAAGGTGAACAAGGTCTATTTAAGGAAAGCCTCAAAGGAGGTCTCGATGTTTCGTGGTGCGCGAATGCTTTTAGCATTCCCCCTGTTGTTCGGGTTGTACCCAGTTGCTCATGCCCAGGAAGTCCGCGCCAGTATTACCGGCATCGTTGCGGACCCGACCGGTGCACCAGTTCCTGGTGCCACCGTAACCGTAGTCAACGCTGCCACTAATGTCACGGTCACAACCAGGAGTAATGAATCGGGTTCCTACGTGACCCCGTTTCTGAATCCTGGTACTTACGAGTTTTCGGTCGAAGCGTCCGGCTTTAAAAAGGTTCTCCGCAAGGACATCGTCCTGCAAGTCGGTACCGCCAGCCGCATCGACGTCGCACTCGAAGTTGGCGATCTGTCGCAAAGTGTCACCGTAAACGAGCAGGTCTCGCTGCTCCAAACTGAAACCTCAAGCCGTTCGCAAATCCTGGCGAACGAAATTGTATCTAACGTTCCGACGCAAGGCCGTAACCCCTTCCAGATCGCCTGGGCGGCTTCCGGCGTTGTTAAGAGCGGCTCCTGGCGTTACCTCCGTTCTTTCGACATCGGCGGCACGTCCGGCATCTCGATCAACGGTGGGCGCGAGAAGACGAACGAAGTGCTGTTAGACGGTATTTCGAACGTCCGCGCCGAATACACCGTGATCAGCATCCCGACTACTGAGTCGGTGCAGGAATTCAAAGTCCAGTCGAACACCTACGACGCACAATATGGCCGTACGGGCGGCGGTGTTGTCACCATCGTCACCAAGGGTGGTGGAAACGATTTCCACGGGACTGCGTTTGAGTACTTCCAGAACGATAAGCTGAACGCGAACCAGACAGAATTGAACCAGCCGCAAACCGTGGCCGGCGTATTCTATCCCAACGGCCGCAAACCGCCAAACCACATCAACCAGTTCGGCGCCACTGTTTCGGGACCAATCATCATCCCGAAAGTTTTCAATGGTAAGAACAAGCTGTTCTGGATGCTGTCTTGGGAAAGTATGCGGCAGCGCTCGGCCGACCCCGACGTGAAGACCGTACCGCAGATGAACTGGCGCCAGGGTGACTTTTCCGATCTCCGGAACGCTCAGGGCCAGTTGATCACGATCTACGATCCGTACGGCACGGCGCCGGACGGCACGCGTACGCCGATCGCAGGCAACCGCATTCCAACGTCGCGCATCGATCCGATCGCGGCGAAGGTATTCTCGATGTACCCGGCGCCCACCGCCATCGGCGACCCTGTCACGCATCTCAACAACTACCCGTATCCGTCGATCTGGCGCGCCAGCTTCGACCAGTTTGTGGGCCGCACCGACGCTGTGATCAACTCGAAAAACCAGGTGTTCTTCCGGTATAACGAGAACCCGTTCCAGGAGTATCGCGCGGTTGTTTTCGGCCTGGACAATCCGTCTGAACCCACGGGCAACGCGCCACTGCTCCGCAACGGCCGCAACGTGATGATGAACTGGACCTCCACGCTGTCGCCCACCATGACCTTTGACCTTCGGTTTGGCTTAAACCGCTGGGAAGAAGCCGGTGGAAGCAGCATCGGTAAGGGTTACGATCCGAAGCAACTCGGCTTCGATCCCGCCCTGGTTGCTCAATACAACCTGTTCCAGTTCCCTCGTTTCGACTTCGATGGTGGCAGTACTTATCAGTCGGTGGGTTCGGACGCATTCGGCCCCGGCACCCGCGATACGTACAGCTTGCAGCCTAACTTTAACAAGGTGATGGGCCGTCACTTTTTCAAGTTCGGTGTGGAAGCCCGCCAGTACAATTTGAATGATCCGGGCCGCGGATATCCGTCTGGCCAGTTTTCGTTCAATCGCAACTGGACCCAGGCGAACGCGCTCCGCGGCGACGCAGTGTCCGGCAACGGCATTGCTACCTTCCTGCTAGGCATCCCCTCCGGGGCCCTGGTTCAGAAGAACATCGACCGTTCGTACAGGCACTTCTACTACGCCGGCTTTTTCCAGGATGACTGGAAGCTCACGCAGCGCCTGACTGTGAACTTTGGCTTGCGCTACGACGTGGAAACCGGCAACCTGGAGCGCTACAACCGCCAGATCAATGGTCTGGACCTGAATGCCGCCAGTCCGATCGCTTCTCGCGTCACCGGGCTCACCTTAAAAGGTGCGGTTCAGTTCGCGAACGTTGACGGTGTGCCGCGCACGCTGATCGATGCCGACAAGAACAACTGGCAACCCCGCATTGGCTTGGCTTACAAGCTCCACGACAAGTGGGTTCTTCGCGGCGGCTACGGCCTCTACTACATCGGCGACGATCAACTCGGTTCCTCAAACGGTTTCAGCCGCCAGACGAATGCGATCGTTTCTACCGACGGTGGCCTGAACCCGATCGCCGGCTTGAGGACCGCCAATCCGTTTATCGCCCTGCCGAATGGGCGCCTACTCGACCCCGTCGGCTCGTCGCTCGGAGCTTCCAGTTTCCTCGGTGAAGGCGTGGGGGCCTGGATGCGTACGCGCGGCCTGCCCTATACCCACCAGTATTCGTTCGACATCCAGCGCGAACTCCCGGGTGGAATTCTCCTTGAAGTCGGTTACGGCGGCAACACCACTCGGCGCCTGCCGGTCGCCTTCGGCTTGAATTACCTGCCGACAAACGAACTGGGCCGCCGCACGGCGTCCGGTGCAATCGACACGGCATACTACACCGCTCAGGTTCCGAACCCGATGGCTGGTTTGATTCCGAATAACGCTTCTCTGAACGGCACCACGATTCAGCGGCAGTTGTTGATGTACGCCTACCCGCAGTACAGCGGCATCAGCATCTCCAGCGTTCCGGTCGGCCGCAACCAGTTCCATGGCTTCAACCTCAAAATCAACAAGCGGTTCACCCACGGCCTAAGCTTCATTGCCAGCTACAACGTCGGCAAGAACCTCCAGGAAACCCGAATCCTGAACGCGCAGGACTTCGGCGGACTCTCCGGCTGGGATAACACCAAGCTCGTCAAAGAGTCTAACCAGAACATCGACGCACCGCAGAAGTTCGTCATCGCGGGTATCTACGAACTCCCGTTCGGCAAAGGCCGTCCCATCGGCGGCAGCATGAACAAGGTGCTCAACGGCGTCGTTGGCGGATGGCAGTTGAACTACAACGTCACCTACCAGAGCGGCTGGGTGGTCGACTATCCCAACGCTCCGCAGAACGCCCCTGGCAGCGCGAAGCTCGATAACCCCACGATGAAACAGTGGTTTAACACTTCGCTCTGGAAAACCGCTTCCGGCACCCCCGTTGCCACCCAGGAGCCGTTTACACTCCGCACGTTCCCCTACCTGTTCAGCGATATTCGCCGGCCAGGTTACCAGAACTGGGATGCTTCGCTCTCCAAGCTTTGGCCCGTGAAGGAGAGAATGAACCTCCAGTTCCGTTTCGAGATGGTCAACATGATGAATCATCCGATTTTCAACGACATGCTGTCGACGGACGTGACCAACCCCGGCTTCGGCCAGCTGAACCCCAGGCAGAGCAACCTGCCGAGGTTCATCAAGTTGGGCATGCACTTTACGTTCTAAGGCTGTCCTTACAACAACAAAAAAGGAGGGGGCCGGCCACGTGCCGGCCCTTTTCTCTTATATGATCGCCCTCCTCTTACTCGTTTCTTCGCTCGATATTTCCGTTTACTCCACCGCCGGCAACATCCTCCAGCATCTCTCCACACCGGAAGGCCGCGAAAAAACTCATAACATTCTTCAACGCCTCCACATCAACCACATCTATCTCGAAGGCCGCCGCGGCGACGAGTATGTTACTCCCGACTTACTCCGCGCTAATCGCGACTTCTTCAAATCTCGCGGCTACCGCGTCACCGGCGGTATCGCAACAGTACCCGGCAAATGGTTCGGCGACCGGCAGGACCATCCGCTCGGCTGGCTGAATTGGGAAGGCAAGAAGACGCGCGATGGCATCGCCGGCTTCTTCCGCGAGAACGCCGCCATCTTCGATGAAATCATTGTTGACGACTTCTTCTGTACAGGTGATGCTTCACCGGCTTCGGACAAAGCGCGCGGATCACGCGCATGGGCCGATTACCGCCAGGACTTATTGGTGAATTCCATTCAACCGCTCATGTTCGAACCCGCCCGGGCTGTCAATCCGAACGTCAAGATCGTTATCAAGTACCCGCAGTGGTACGACCGCTTTCACATGTTCGGCTACAACCCACAGCGCATGTCGCCGCCATTTCAGAAAGTGTGGGTCGGTACGGAGGTCCGCAACCCGGCCACGCGGCGTATGGGACATGTTCAGCCAACGGAAGGCTACATGAACCTCCGCTGGATCTCTTCCGTCGTAGGTCACGACAAGGTGGAAGGCGCGTGGTTCGATCACATCGAGTGCACCGCTCAAAACTTTGTGGACCAGGCCTATGAAAGCGTGCTCGCCGGAGCCAAGGAGCTGACGCTGTTCAATCTGGGCGACGTTGTCACTGGACATCCAGGACACGATCCGTTCGTCAAAGCCTATCCGGAACTGTCTGAACTCGCCGCTACGGTGCGCCCGGCAAAGGCAACGGGAATCTACTACTACAAGCCGGTGGCGAGCGATGCGGCGGACAACTTGTACCTGATGGATTACCTCGGAATGATCGGCTTGCCGGTCGTGCCCGCGGCCAGTTGGCCGAATGACGCCAAGGTGGTGTTTCTAGGCGCGCAAGCCGCGGCCGATCCGCGAATCGCGGAACGTCTAAAGGGCGACACGACCTTTATCGCCACACCGGCGTTCCTTCGCAAGATCGGTCCAGCCGTTCAGACGCTCTTCGGCGCAAAGGTAGACCCCACGTTGCGGCAATCGCAAACGAAGGATCTGGTGGGGTTCATGCCCATTCCGCTGCCCATGCCGGTGGACCTCGACGGCGCAGTGGCACTTGGTGGAGCCAAGCAGATCGTCTCGGCAACGGTCGACGGCAGGAACGTTCCTTTTCTGACCCAGAAGGGAAAGTTCTATGTGCTGAACGTCCGGACGTTCTCAGAGAAGGACTTCCGCGACGTGGGCGAATGGCTGCTCGCCCCGCGTCCCCTCGGGCTTTCGAGCATTCCCACAGAACTGGCGGACCTTCTACGGAAGCAGTTCCTGGCTCCGCTTGGGCTGACGTTTAACGCACCGTCCGGCATCGCACTCACTACGGCCGGGGGTAAGCACTATCTCTACAGCTTCCTCGATCGCGATGCCGGCGTGCGTTTGAACGGCCGTGCCATGAAGGTGCCGGCGAACAGTCTGCTCCGAGTGCCATAGCTGATTCCGTCGTGTTCTCAAGCCGGAGCAGGCGGGATCGGCCGGTACTGGGCGCTTTTTTTGTAGAACCCGCTTGAATTTGTACTAGGAGGGATCGCGGGTTCCGCCAGACCTCCGCCTGCTCCGGCAGTACCAGAATGCCTGCGGCGTTGGTACCAGAAAGACGCCACGTCAGGTCGAAACCTGGCGTCGCGGCTGGATAGAGCCGGATTCGGCCATGACTGGTACTAGCCAGACATTCCAATTGAGCGCTTCGCCCGTGGAGCCGAACCTGGAGCCATGAAGGTACTGCTACTGGTTGCGGCAATGTTGGCGGGATCGGCGGCCGCAATGCCGTCCTTCGCCCAGCTACTGCGGTGCGGCGACGTGGTCAGAAGCTCGGTCAAACTGGAACAGGATCTGGAGTGTCCGGGGACCGCGCTCTATGTGGGCGCGCACGGTGTGCGTATCGATCTGCAAGGGCATACCATCCGGTGGGCGGCGCCGCCCTATGCCGATCCGGATAAGATTCTGTTTCGCGGGTATGGCATCCGTAACGACGGCGTACTGCCCGACTTGAACAATCCCGGTCAGGAAGTGTTCGTAGGCGGTGGATTCGACGGTGTTCGCGTCGAGAACGGGTCGATAGAGCGGTTCAACGTCGCCATCTACCTCTCGACCACTAGCCACAACACCCTGACGAACCTTCACCTGGCAAATCAACGCCGGCGGCGCGTAACCAATGGCTATATCGACGGCGTCGGCATCGTGGCGTCGCTCGCGAACGACGCGCTGTTAATTGAAAACAACACGATCGAAAAGAACGATCGCGGCGGCATCGCGGTAGACGGGTTGCTGTGCGGCAAGCCGGTGGATACGCGGGTGGAAGGCAGCGCCGTCTATGCGTGTGGAGACAATGTGATTCGCGGCAACGTGATTCGCGACAATAACGCCACGCCGGAAGGCGCGGAGATCTACGGCATTCAGTTACTGCAAACCGTGGGCACAGAAGTTATCGATAACACCGTTGAGGGTCACACAAAGGCCGAGCAGTCGCTCTATAACGCCGGTGAAATCGTCGTTGTCAGTTCCCGCGGAGACGAGATTTCGGGCAACAACCTGAAGGGCGGAGAAGTCGGGCTGCTGATGGTGGACCTGACCAGCCGGCCCACCACAAATGTGTCCGTCGTGAAGAACCGCGCGTGGAAGAACAACCGTCACGGCTTCGTGTTTCGGACTGAGGCGCCCGCCACCATCAACGAGATCACAACCCGTGTTGAGGGCAACGTGGCCGAGCAGAATGGCGGCAGCGGATTTGTTTACGACGCAACGAGCCAGGAGCCGGCGCAAGGAGCCATCCAGTTTGAAGCCAACGAGGCAACCCAGAACGCAGGTTATGGCGTGTACGTGCCTGGCGCGTTCGACCTGGGTCGCAACAGGGCGAGCCAGAACCGCGTCGACGAGTGTGTCGGTGTGGTGTGCCAGTAACCAGTAAGAAGCTGGGGAGGCCCGCGAAAAACAGCGGTGCGTACCACAATCAATCCTGGCGGGCGCGGCCACCGCCTCATCCGTTCTTCTACAATTAGGACGCATGCCCGCCGAACGTGACCGTCTGATTGAAAACGCTCGCCGCGAGAAGCACTGGCGCCGCTGGGGCACTTACCTGTCAGACCGCGCCTGGGGAACCGTTCGCGAAGATTACTCGGCCAACGGAGATGCGTGGAACTACTTCTCGCACGACGAAGCACGTTCGCGCGCATACCGCTGGGGCGACGACGGACTGCTCGGGTTTTGCGACAATCACCAGCGGCTGTGTTTCGGGCTGGCCCTCTGGAATGGCCGCGACGCGATCCTCAAAGAGCGGCTTTTCGGACTGACCAACAGCGAGGGCAATCACGGCGAAGACGTCAAGGAACTCTATTACTATCTCGACGCCACGCCGACGCACTCCTACGCGAAGGCACTCTATAAGTACCCCCAGGCGCCATTCCCCTATGGCTGGCTGGTGGACGAAAGCCGCCGGCGCAAGTCGCGTGGTCCGCGCCAACTCGATCCGGAGTTCGAACTGCTCGATACCGGCATCTTTGACCAGGACCGTTACTGGGACGTTTTCGTGGAATATGCGAAAGCCGATGTGGACGACATTCTGATCCGCATCACGGTGGTGAACCGCGGGGCGCAACCCACGGCGCTGCACCTGCTGCCCACCGTCTGGTTCCGCAATACATGGTCGTGGGGATACGACCCGCGTAAGCCGGCGTTGTGGGCGGAACAGACCGATCGCATTGCCATGCACCACGACTTGCTGGGCGATTATCACTTCTGGGCAGAAGGCGTTGATGAGTGGCTGTTCACCGAGAACGAGACAAATACAGAGCGCTTCTATAAACAGCATTCCGGTAACG
This sequence comes from Bryobacterales bacterium, assembly GCA_020846745.1. Taxonomy (GTDB): domain Bacteria; phylum Acidobacteriota; class Terriglobia; order Bryobacterales; family Bryobacteraceae; genus JADLDI01. The sequence goes on from JADLDI010000060.1 coordinate 62,789, forward strand.
GATTTTACAAAGACGCCTTTCACGAGCGCCTGATCGACAACCGCATGGATGCCGTCAATCATGCCGGGCGAGGCACCAAAGCCGCTGCGAGTTACAAGCTGGCACTAGGGCCGGGAGAAACAAAGGTGGTTCGTCTGCGGCTATCCTCGGGCGCGGCGGCTTTGGATTTTGACGCGGTAATCGGTCGACGAATTGCCGAGGCGGACGAATTCTACTCGTTCCAACCCGCCGGCTTGACCACCGATGGGAAGCGTGTTCAGCGGCAGGCTTTTGCCGGGCTTTTGTGGTCGCGGCAGTTTTACCACTACGTCATTCAGCAGTGGCTCGATGGCGATCCGGCGTATCCACCTCCACCAGCGCAACGCAAAGAAGGGCGCAACGCCGCATGGATTCACGTTCATAACGAAGATGTGCTGTCGATGCCGGATAAGTGGGAGTACCCGTGGTTTGCCGCCTGGGACGCCGCCTTCCACATGATCCCGATGTCGATGGTCGACCCGGACTTTGCCAAACAGGAGCTGTCGCGCTTCCTGCGCGAATGGTACATGCACCCCAACGGCCAGGTGCCCGCATACGAGTGGAAGTTCGAAGATGTCAATCCTCCGGTACATGCATGGTCGTGCTGGCGGGTATTCAAAATCGACGGAAAACTGACGGGCAAGCCGGATGTGAAGTTTCTCGAAGGCGCCTTTCACAAACTGCTGATGAACTTCACTTGGTGGGTGAACCGCAAAGATACACAGGGGAATAACATCTTTGAGGGCGGCTTCCTCGGCCTCGACAACATAGGTGTATTCGACCGGTCGTCACAGATTGACGGTGCGCTCATCGAGCAATCGGATGGCACGTCCTGGATGGCGATGTTCTGTTTGAACATGCTGCGCATCGCGCTCGAGTTGGCACAGTACGACTTAGTATATGAAGACATTGCGAGTAAGTTCTTCGAACACTTCCTCTATATTGCCGATGCAATGAACTCGCCCGAGCGCGGCCTGTGGGACGAGCAGGATGGATTCTATTACGACCGTATCCGGTACAAAGACGGGCGGGCGTACAAGTTGCGCGTGCATTCCATGGTGGGGTTGATTCCTCTTTTCGCCGTGGATACGTTCGAAGGCGAGGTGCTCGCCAAATTACCAGGGTTCCATCGGCGGATGATGTGGTTTCTCGACAACCGGCCGGACCTCGCCCGGAACATCGCTTCGGTAACCCAGGAAGGCGTCGCGGACCGGCGCCTCCTGTCGCTGTGTCATGCCAATAGGCTTCGCCGGTTGCTCGCCCGGATGCTCGATGAAAGCGAGTTCCTTTCCGCTTACGGCGTCCGATCGCTTTCGCGGTATCACGCGCAAAACCCGTATATCTTTCCCGCCGATGGCGAAGAGCATCGCGTGGATTACGAACCCGCGGAATCCACTACCGGCATGTTCGGCGGTAACTCCAATTGGCGTGGTCCTGTCTGGTGGCCTGTTAACTACCTGCTGATTGAATCCTTACAACGCTTCCACTATTACTACGGTGACGATTTCAAGATCGAGTTCCCGACCGGCAGCGGCCGCCAAATGAATCTGGAAGAAGTGGCGGCCCAGCTATCGCGCCGGTTGTCGCGCTTGTTCATCCGCGATGAGCAGACCGGCAAACGTCCCGTCTTCGGCGGCATCGACAAATTTCAGCACGATCCGAACTTCAGCGACTACTTACTCTTCTACGAGTATTTCCACGGCGACAACGGCGCCGGGCTCGGAGCAACGCACCAGACCGGGTGGACGTCGCTGGTCGCCAAACTGCTGCAGCAGTCCGGTATTTAACTCCCCTTACTTCAGCCACTTTTCGAGCCACGCGAAGGCGTCGTCCTGCATTTGTGCGTTGAACTGGTGCGGAACGTCGTAGAACCGGCCTTGGAACCGTTCCGGCTTCTTCAGGTCGGCGTAAACGTCGCGAATCTTGTTTGTTGAGCTTTCCATGCCGGCGCGTGTGAACAGCCGGTCTTGCCCGCAGTTCTGGACAAAAATCGCCGTGGTCGGCGCGGCGAGGCTCGCGATATCCGGATGGTCGAGGTAGCCATGTACGCCGAATGCGTCGAAGAGGGCACTGTGCACCTGATAGCTGATATCCAAGGTGGTGGGCAGCGTCGTCATCCAGCCGGTAATGACAGAGGCTTTAATGCGTGGGTCGGTGCCGGTGAGGTAAGTCGACCGGTACCCGCCGCCGGACAGCCCCAGGCAGCCGATCCGGTTGGCATCCACCTCAGGCAGCGAAGCCAGCACGTCCACCGCGCGCCGATCGTCATAACTGACAATTCCCATCCAAGAGGTACCGCTAAAACTCAGCCACGTATTGAGGTCCGCCGCACGCTCGCGCAGAAATGAGTTAGTCGCGGCCACATACTCGGGTTGATCGGGACTTAGGCCCGCCAGACGCTTGCTAAGCTCGGCCGGCGGCTGTTCATACCTAATCCGCCGTTCGCCCCAGAAGAACGCGTCAGGCACAATCACCACAAACCCGCGCTTGGCTAACTCATCCGCATAGGCGCGCCCGCCGTAGTAGCGATTGCGGAACTCGGTCAACGCAACATGCTCGCCAGGCATCTTCACCAGCTTCTCTTTCCCGTGATAGAACCAGCCGCCATGATCGTGTAGCGCAACGGCAGCCGGATGTTTGCCGGGTGTCGTGGGCACCAGCAGATAGGCAGGCACCCGATAGTGCGCGGATCCGGCAAAGGAGACGGTCCTGACTTCGTAACCATCGCGTTTCTCAATCTTTTCCACCTTCATATCGAGCGCCACCTGCTTCGGCGAATACGATAGAAACCGGTTCAACTCGGCGCGCCCGCGCTTGCGCCACTCTTCCAGGCTGACGCTGCCGCGGTGTTTATAGTCCATCGGAAAGCCCCGCTCGTTGTGAATCGATTTCACTTGCGGGGCGAGGCTGCCCAGCCAGCTCTCGGCGCGCTGCTGCGGTTGAGCAACAAGGGTCAATGGGAGGAGTACGGCGACGGCTTTCATAAGCGAGATCATTATCGCCTAATATAGGCGCTATGTTGTGTCGAGCGGCAATGGCGATTGTGCTGGCTCTGCCCCTGTGGGCGCAGCCTGAGTTGCGGTTGGATGGCGAACTCACAGACGAGCAATGGCGAGCAGCCACACCCGTGCCGCTGCGGCCGGCGTTCCTGGGCGTGCCCGCGGATCTCGGCGGCGAAGTTCGCGTCGTCCACTTGCAATTCGACACGCTGGTAGGAGCCTACCTGCCGGAACCCGGCGGACGGGTGCTCGCCCGATCCGTCGGAGTGAATCCCGTCTGGGAGAAAGACGCGTTGGAGTCGCCGGATCTGGAAGACCGGTTGATCGTCACAATCGGCGAACAAGTCGTAGAAGTCAACCCGTGGGGAGCCTGGCGTGCGCCCGCCGGGCTGCAGGTGGTTGCGGCCGCGCGCATCGATTCAAGCGGTTGGTGGGTGGAGTGCGCGATTGCAGCTTTTGGCAACGTGCAGGTGGAGCGTGTACGTTCCCGGCGGGCGCTGGCGCCTGAATTCCGCTGGACCGCCCGCGTCACGCACGTACCCTCCAACGCAAACGCCCAAAAAGTGCAGGATACAAGGACGGCGGGCGCCCGCGTCGGGCGGCTCAGCAGCCTGTCGAGCGAAGATGCGTGGAAGCAGGTGCCCGCGTTTCAGATGTTGCGAAATGAGCCCGAAGCGCGGCGCCCCCGCTATCCGACGAATGTCCGCTGGGCCCATGACGGCCAAAAACTAGTGGTGCGGTTCGAAGTGGACGAACCGGAACCCGTGGTAGCACGCGCCGGCGGGCGCGACGCAAACATCGCGGCCGACGATCATGTTGGTATCTACCTGGCCATCAGCGGCTCGGCGTTTCTTGAAATTCTGGTCAACCCGTCGGGTGCGCTACGCGATACGCGTGGTTCCGGACCACGCATGTCCCGGCCCGATGCAAACTGGAACGCACCGATAACAGTCGAAACAGCGATTGAACACAAACACTGGTGGGCGCGGATCGAGATCCCCCTGGCTGAATGCACCCGCGCATTAGGCGAGCAGGCAATGCCGAAGTTGTGGCGAACCGCGCTGGTACGGCACCGTGCCGCGCGTCCTGGGCGCGAAGCGGAATGGAGCGCATATCCTGCCATCGGCGCGAGTAACTCGTTCTATGGCCCGGCGCGGTACGCGGCATTGCTCCTGGATAACTCGCCGCCGCTCCCACTACGTCAACCTGAACCCAAAGAGTACAGCGGATTCGCCGAAAAACTCGCGGCGCTCGATTCCGATGTGTGGACGCCGCTGGAGCGCCGGTTCCTCGGCGTTCGCGGCATGACGGGACGCTATCTCGACCGGCGCGTCCGCGAAGCCGTCCTGGCCGAGCGGACTGCCTGGGCGAAAGTGCAGACGAAAACCGATTGGGAGCGGTTCCGCGACGAGCGCATTCAAAATTTGCGTGAAAGCATGGGACAGTTCCCGCCCGAGCGTCCATCGCTCGACACTCGGGTTTCAGCCAGGTACTCCGGGCCTGGGTACAAGCAGGAGAACGTGGCGTTTCAGGTAAGACGCGATTACTGGATGCCGGCCAACGTCTACACACCCGCGAATGCGACGGGCAAGCTCCCCGCAATCCTGATTGTCCACAGCCAGCACTATCCCAAGACTCAAGGCGAGTTACACGACATGGGTCACTTATGGGCGCGGACGGGCGCGCTGGTCATGATCGTCGAGCGTCCCGGCTATGGCGAACGCGCTGAAACCAATCCATGGTTCCGCCAGGCGTATGGCTCGCGGGATAACTTCACCAAGTTACTGTTTCTCGCCGGTGAGAGTTACTCGGCCTGGGCGGCCTGGGACATCATCCGATCGGTGGATTATCTGTACGACCGTCCTGATGTAGACCGGCAGAAGATCATCCTCTTGGGTTCCGTGGCCGGGGGCGGCGAACCCTCCGCCCTTGCCGCCGCGCTCGACGAGCGGATCACCGCGGTCGCCCCGTATAACTACGACCAGGGTCATGTCCGTGTTCATGGCGATTCGCCCGGGCAGATCGCAAAGCAGTTCTCCCCGTGGCTGGTAGCGGCCTCAATCGCGCCGCGCCGCCTCATTCGTGCCTTCGAGTTCGGCTGGGAAGGAGCGGAAGAGCCCGACTATCCCGAACTGTGGGTGGATGGCATGGAACGGTCGCGTAAGGTGTGGGACTGGTACGGAGCTGGCGCAAACCTGACGAGCGCGCAGGGGTTCGGGTTGATCAGGTTGAGTATGGAGCGCGCCAGCCACTGCTTCAGCATCGGCCCTGAGCAGCGCGAATCGCTCTACCCCATCCTGCAAAGATGGTTCGGCATTCCCTATCCGAGCGCCGAAGACCGGGCGATACTGCCGGATTCCGGCTTAACGGTGAATCGCGTGCGCGAGGAGGCGCGAAAGCAGGAGGCGCAGCGGCGGCGTCCGCACGCCGAGTTGGTCAGCATCACACCGGAATTGAATGCCCAGATACGCCGCCGTTCGATGCACGAGTTACTCGGAGAACTCGCCGATCAAATGCATCGAACGCGAGACCGGGAAAAGATCGTTCGGGAGTTACCAAAACTGCTCGGGGACATCGAACCGGCGGCACGTCCCGAGGTGGAACCGAAATGGAGAAAGACCGTCGGTAACGTGAACGCTGAGGCTATGGTGGTGACAGTGGAGGAAGGCATTCGCGTTCCTGTCCTGCTGCTTCGGCCGCAAGGCAGCGGCGCAGTTCCAGTCGTAGTGGCCGTTTCACAGGGCGGCAAAGAGCGGTTCCTCCAAAGCCGCGCGGAGGAACTGGCTTCCTTACTGGACACACGCTTGGCCGTGGCATTAGTTGATGTACGCGGCGCCGGCGAAACGGCGGCGGCTTGGGGCGGCACGCCCAACGGGCTGGCACAGACAGAGTTTGACTTAGACAGGAACTTACTCGGATCGCGGGTGAAGGATTTGCGAACCGTGCTGGCCGTGCTTCGGACTTACCCGGACATCGATGCCAACAGAATCGGGCTTTGGGGCGAGTCGTTCAGCTCTCCCAATCAAAATCTGTTCGTGGACGAGGTGGAATTTGAAGGGGCGCCCAATGTGCAATATAAAGCGGACCCGATGGGCGCACACCTCGCCCTGTTGACCGCGTTGTTCGAGGGCAGCCGCGTGCGAGCCATCTCCGGGTCAGGCGGCCTTGTGTCTTACCGCAGTGCCCTGAACAATTCGGTCACCTACATGCCCATGGACACCGTTGTCCGGGGCATACTCCGCGTCGCCGATCTAAGCGACATCATCTCGGCGATCGGCCATACACGCGTTGCCTGGCTGAACGCGGTGGATGGACGAAACGTCGCAACCGGTGTGCGTACTCCGCCGCACCAGTGCGCGAACCACTTGATACAGATGCTGTCGGCGCGGAACTAGGAACTCACCGCCATCGAAGGCGACTGGCTCATCCGGTGGCACGACTCCGCGCACCGCCGGCACGTCTCGGCGCAACGCAACATCAGCGGATCGCCGCCGGCCAGACGTTCACAGTCGTCGGCGCAACGCTTGCAGATCTCCGCGCACACTCCACACGTGTAAGCGTGGTGGACAGACTGGCGCAGCATGAAGTCCGCGCTGGTGGCGCAAATCTGTGCACAGTCTTCGAGTTCGCGAATGTGCTCGTGGCCGGCATGGCGGCCGCCCATGGCCAGACAATGTGCCGTAGTCTCCACGCACAAACGGTGACAGTCGAGGCAATTCTCGATCGCGTTCCTCATCTCTTCGCTCAATGGATGGTGTGCCATAGGGTAGTCCTCGCCTTCTAGAAGGCCTGTGGACTCAGGTTGTTACCTCAACCGCTCGAATGGCGTAAAGAAAGGCACTCGCCCGCCCCTTGCGATTGATTGGAACGTATTATCATCAAAAGGCATCGAACAGCAACAGTTGGTGAGCAAACAGAACGGAACGGGAGGATGCTCTAATCTGGGACCGGCCGCTGAGCGATACCGGATTTATCTCGCGGAAGATAATCCCGCCGATGTCTACCTCATCAGGCACGCGCTCACCAGCGCCGGATTGGCATTCGAGTTGACCGTTTTTGAGGACGGCGCGGAAGCGATGCGGTTTGTGCAGGCCGAAGCCGGAGACGCCGGCCGCCCCTCGCCCGATCTGATTGTCCTCGACCTCAATTTGCCGAAACGAACTGGGACCGATATTCTCGCCGCCATTCGTGAACAACCGCACCTCACCAATGTTCCTGTAGCAATTCTTACCTCCTCTGCTTCCCCTGCCGACCGTGCGCAGACACTTCGCCTGAAGGCGGACCGCTACTTCTTGAAGCCCCTCGATTTGGACGATTTCCTTAAGATCGGCGCTAACATCCGCGAACTGCTCCGCGCCGCCGGGCGGCCCAAAGATTAACCCGCGGCCACCTCGCTCCACTCCACTTTATCGGCAACCACAAATAGTGTCTGGCCTTTCACTGGCCGCGCACTCAGGTGCATCATCGCCACGTAGCCGGCGCGCGGCGCCTCGATCTCAAGCGGCCGGGTAGCGTGATTGCTGAAGTCGTGCAGGCGGCCCAACACCGCGCCGGCTTCCACCCAATCGCCCAAATCGACGTTTGGCTCCCACACGCCGTCGCGAGGACAAGGCACGTAGTATTGTAACTGGTCGGCCTTCACAAGAATCGGGTCGGCCGCCGATTGAGACCGGATGCGTTGCGGAGCACCTGCAACCAGACCGTAATTGCGAAGCACGTTGATCATGCCTTCATAGCCATGACGCACGCCTTGCCGGTCTGTCGTTTCGCCGCCCCCCAGTTCCGCGCCGATTGTCACCTTCCCTTCGGCTTCCGCTTCGTCCGTCAGCAGTCCCGAGGCCATTGTGCCGGCGTAAATGAACACGAACGGCGGATCGAACAAGCGCGCGACCTTCGCCGTTTCCGCCTGTTGCGCGGTGTCGGGTATCGGATGAAACGATGTGCAAATGGGGAATGCGCCTTCTTTCCCCCCGGCGTGCAGATCGATGACGATGCGTACCTGCGGGAAAATTCGGGTCTTGACGAAGTTCGAAATACGATAAGAGATCGTGCCGCGCGCGTTGCCGGGAAAAGCGCGGTTCATGTTGACGCCATCCAACGGCGATGTACGTGTGTTGGCGATGCAGGCGCTTTCGCTAAGTTGTGGAATGAGGATCACGCGGCCCGACATCTCGCCGGGGTTCAGGTCGTTCGCCAGGCGCTTCACCGCAATCTGTCCTTCGTACTCGTTGCCGTGCGTGCCGCCGAAGCAGACGATGCCGTTCGGGTTCGTTCCGCGCGCCCCATTGATCACCGTCAGCGGGACGAGCGAGTAGCCCCACGTCCCATCCAGATGGAAGGCAACTTGGTAATGGTGCTTGCCGGGGCGTGTGAAATCGATATCGGCGGGGTTGTAGATAACCTGGGTCACAGTCATTCGATTGTCTCTCAACTCTTGTTCGGATAATGGAGCGGTGGCTCCACTAGAGGGTGTAACTGTTTTGGATTTTACGCGGGCCGTGGCCGGTCCGTTCTGCACCATGCTCCTGGGCGATTTAGGCGCCCGGATCGTCAAAATCGAAGATCCAAGCGGAGGTGATGAGACACGCCAGTGGGGGCCGCCGTTCCTCGGCGGCTGGTCCACTTACTTTCTTTCGATGAACCGCAATAAACAGAGCGTTGCCGCCGATCTAAAGTCGGACGAGGGGCGCGCACTTGTCAGAGCCATCGCCGCACGCGCCGATGTTGTCATTGAGAACTTCCGCCCCGGCGTGGCGGACCGTTTGGGAATCGGTGCAAACGAGTTCCGAGCGCTGAACCCGCGGCTGATCTATGCGTCGGTGTCGGGCTTCGGACAGACGGGCCCGCAGTCGAACCGGCCCGGGTACGACATCCTGCTGCAAGCCGTTTCGGGCAGCATGTACGCGTCCGCGCCAGAGGGCGACGAAGCAGTCAAGATTGCGTTCCCCGTCGCGGATATCCTGGCGGCCTTGTTTGCTGGACAAGCGATTCTCGCGGCGCTTTATTCACGGGAACGGACAGGCCGTGGACGGACGATTGAGGTGGCACTGCTTGAAGGCATGCTGTGCGCCATGTCCAACCTGGCGACCGGAGTGTTGAACACCGGCGACGATCCAAAGCGGGTCGGTGTCGGACAGCCGAATATCGTGCCCTACCAGTTATTCCACACGGCAGATGGCCCGCTGATCGTCGGGGCCCCCAACGAGCGGCTGTGGCGCCGGTTTTGCGACGCCATCGATGCACCGGAATTAACCGCCGACGAGCGCTTCCGGAGTAATCCGCTGCGCAACCAGCACCGGGCCGTGTTGATACCTCTCATCGAGCGGAAACTCCAGCGCCATGGTGTGAGTTACTGGCAGGAACGGTTCGACCGCGCCGAGGTGCCGTGCGGTCCGGTGCTGCCGCTCTCAAAGGCGCTGGAAAATCCGCAACTCGCGGCTCGCGAAGCCATCGTGACGGCGGAACAGCCGGATGTGGGTACCATCCGGCTAGTTTGCAATCCGATGCGCTTCGACGATTATCGCCCCCATTACGCGGCACCCCGATCGCTCGGGGAAGACACCGAAAGCGTCCGCCGCGAATTCCTCGGTATTTAGCTCCGCCGGGCCGTGCCCCCCAACTACCGGACCTACCGGCGCCGGTCCTCGTATCGATTCCGATCGTCGTGACGGTGATGCTCGCGTCGCTCGTTACGATTTCGCCACATCTGCTGGCGGCGCAATTCCTCTATCCGCCGCTGTTCCTGTAGCCTTTGCCAGCGGTAGTAGTCACGTGCTCGCTGCCGTTCCAGCGCCCGGTCGCCCGGGCCGTATACGCTGCCGTAGCGGCCGTAGGGCTCATAATACGGGCCGTAGTTTCCGTATGAACCGTAACGTCCACCACGTGATGATGCGCACCCGGTCGCTACCAAAATCGCCAGCAACACTATCGGGAGGACAAACCGTCGAAGTTGCATGTTTCACCCCTGCCGCCATAGACGCATTGCGCTATCTGACGTGTACAAAAATCGGTTTCCCGCACAGTGTGGCGTACGCCCATTACCTCCTCCCGGCTAAAACCCTTCCCTAACCCCATAGCTGGTTTGATAAACTCAACCTCATCCACACTTCCGCAGACCTGTCAAGGCTGCGCTGGATTTTAAGGAGCTTTGATGACATCTCGCCGCCACTTCACTACCCAGGCCGCCGGAGCCCTGCTCGCCTCCGCCTTGCCTCGCCTCGCTCGCGCCGATGCCAAGTCGTTCCCCTTTGCTGAATTCGAACAACGCATAGCCCGCAAGGACTTTCGCGGAATCACCAAGGATGTTCTGCCCACCCCCTGCATGGTCGTTGACATCGACCTGTTTGATAAAAACCTCAAAACCATGGCGGCCTACGCCAAATCCGTGTCCATCAATCTGCGCCCGCACCTTAAGGTTCACAAGAGTGTCGATGTCGCCAAGCGCCAGGTCGCGCTCGGCGCTATTGGTGTCACTACCGCCACCATCGCCGAATCCGAACTGATGTCCAACGCCGGCATCAAGGGCGTCCTCTGGACCAAGCAACCCGGCGGTACCAACAATCTCATCCGCGCCATCAATCTCACCCGCCGCGACCCCACCTTCATGTTCGTCATCGACGATCCGGTCGTAGTCGACAACGTCGAACAAGCTGCCGCGGCCGGTAAAGTGAAGTGCCGCGTTGCCGTCTGCGTTAACGCCGGCCTCACCCGCCAGGGCATCGAAAACGGCAAACCCGCCCTCGAACTCGCCCAGCGCATTCACAACTCCAAGCACATCACGCTCGAAGGCTTCATGGCTTACTCCGGCAAGGCGTCGCACACTCACGGTTTCGAAACCCGCCGCAAGCAGAGCGAAACCGACCTCGCCGGCGTCAATGAATCCGTCGCCCTCGCCAAGAAGGCCGGACTGCCCGTCAACATCATCAGCGGCGGCTCCACCGGCACCTACAACATGGATAAGCAACTCGGCCTCACCGAACTCGAGTGCGGCTCTTATGTCTTCATGGACTCCGTTTATCGCAAGGTCGGCGGCAAGGATAACGATCACATCTATACCGACTTTGAGAACTCCATGACCGTCCTCGTCTCCGTCGATTCCAAGCGTCACGCCGGCCAGGTCACCACCGACTACGGCAACAAGGCGCTTGCCAGGCAGACCGACGAAGTGAAGAATAAGCCGTGGCTCAAAGTCGATACCCAGGGGGCCGAATACGGCTTGCTCCGTTGGAGCGACTCCGGCGGCAACGAAATCAAAATCGGCGACCGCTTTGATATCTTCTGCTCCAACCTCGACATGAGCACCAACTGCTACGACCGTTATTACATCGCCAAAGGCGATCAGATTGTGGATGTCTGGCCGATCATGGGCCGCTCCGGCGCCGCGCAGCGTTAATTCCGTCACGGATTCTTGCAGGGCGATCTGTTTAGCTGATTTGGGCGTACTGGTGATGAGGTCCTCCAATAGGGGGGAGCGAATCTAAGGCGAACCGCCGCATGATATACTGGTGACTGAAAGGGGGCGTAACGGCTTCGACGGGATTGTGTCGACGTGAGAAGGCGTGTCGGGTTCCGAGCTCCCGTAAAACGATCGGAAAACCAAAACTGCCAACAATCAGCAGTTTGCTTACGCTGCCTAGTCTCTAGGTAGCCGCTCCGGCTCTCAGGCCTGCATGAGGGTTGGCGAGCGTCATTTTGCAGGATTGGCCAATGGCTTCGGTCCGGAGCCGGCGGCTGAAATCCAATCGGGCTAGGCGGCTGCCGATCTTGCCGGCTCCAAGGTAGTTGCCGAAATCTCAGAACCAGGCTACACACGTAGGCTTCTCATCTCGAGCTTTTTCGGACGCGGGTTCGACTCCCGCCGCCTCCACCAATTAATCGTTGTGTCCGTACGGCGTCACGTCTACGCCAGTAACTCCGCGACCGGTTCCCCGGTGCGATCGTCGAGGTTGTTTGCGATCTTGATCGGCCGCCCGATTGGGCTCATGTATTCCTTGTGCCAGTCGACGCCGAGTAACTTGTAGACGGTGGCGTATAAGTCGCCCATGGAGACGACGCGTTCGGTCACATTCGCTCCGCGTTCGTCTGTTGCGCCGATCACTTGGCCGACCTTGATTCCGCCTCCGGCCAAAGCCATCGACCAGGCATTCGGCCAGTGGTCGCGGCCCAAGTTGGGGTTGATCAGCGGGGTACGGCCGAATTCGCCCATTGCGATGACCAGCGTGGTGCTCAGCAGGCCGCGCTCTTCCAAGTCATCGATGAGCGCGGTGAGCGTACGGTCCATCACCGGACAGAGACGATCTTTGTGGCTGACGTCGTTGTTGCTGTGGGTATCCCAGGAGTTGCCGTGGAACCCCGCGGCGGTCACGAAGCGGCTGCCCGCTTCCACCAAACGCCTAGCCAGCAGTGCGGATTGACCGACGGAGTCCTTGCCGTAGCGCTCCTTCATCTTGTCCGATTCTTTCGACAAGTCGAACGCGTCGCGCACCGCCGGTGTCAGGATCATCTTGAGCGCCTGCCCCGAGAAGGCATCCATATCTTTGTGCTCGGCCCGTTCGTTCATCGAGCGGTAGCGTTTATCGACGGCCGCGAGGAACGCGGAACGGCCCTCGATCGACGCCTCGGAAACCGTCTTGGGCAACGATAAATCGGTCACTTCAAAGTTAGCCTTTGAAGGATCGGGAATGCACATTGGATCGTAGTCGCCGCCCAGAAACGACGAACGGAAGTAATCTTCGTACTGGCGGCCGCGGTCCCATTTGGGCACCAGCACATGCGGCGGGACAGCGTTGCGCGGCCCAAGTTCCTTCGTGACAATCGACCCGACACTGGGGAACTGCATGGCCGGGTTGATCTCATGACCGGTGATCACATAGTGCGTCGCCTGCGGATGGTCGTTGCCCTTGGTGTGCATAGACCGGATGACGGCGAACTTGTCCATCTTTTGGGCAAACTTAGGCAGCAGTTCCGAAACTTGGATGCCCGGGACATTGGTGGACATCGGCTTGAAGTTCGAGTTCTTCTTCGGGTCCCAGGTGTCGATATGGCTCGGACCGCCTTCAAGCCAGAACAGGATTACCGAGCTGATCTTGGACTTTTTCTCGACCGTGGCGGGCGCTGCGCGCAGGTAGTCGCGCAGGTTCAGGCCCAAAAAGCCGAGCGATCCAACCGAAATGAAGTCGCGACGCGAAGCAGGGTGTCTCATCGGTTTTTCCTCAGTAGCTAATGATTCTCAGCGAACTCGCGCGAACTGATCAGCGCCCAGACGAACTCCTTCAATGCTAACTCGCGCGAGGGGCGCTTCGCGATGATGCGCTGTAATTCCTGCGTCTCCTCCGCCGTCGGGAACCGGCAAAGCGACGCAAGGTAGAAATCCTCGATAATCGCCGCATCCGATGCCCCGGCTTTCAAAAGCCGGCCAAGGCGCCCCGCCGCAGGATTCAGCCGCTCCACATATGTCTCGCCCGCCAGCATGTGCAACGCCTGCGACAGGTTGGGCCGGCCGCTACGCTCTGGAATTGCTCCGCGATTGGGCCGCCCATATAACTCTAGAAAGCGCGAGAAGAACATGTCCGGATCTTTCAAATTGATCGCGCGGGTATTCATCGGCGCCTGTCCCACGGCGGACCCTTCCGATACCGCGGTGGTGAACACCTCCTGTACCCCGGTGGCCGACACCACCGCATCCAACAGTACTTCCGCGTCAATCGCCCGGGGCACGGAGTGCGAGTAGTTCACACGGTCATCGCGATTCGTCGGGTCCGGTTCATTCGAGGTCTGGTAAGTGCGCGACATGACGATGGTCTTCATGAGGTGGCGCAAATCGTAACCGTGGTCTTGAAAGTCCTTCGCCAGCGCGGCCAGTAACTCAGGATGCGTCGCTGGATTAGTGGATCGGAAATCGTCAACCGGATCCACGATGCCGCGCGCGAAAAAGTATCCCCACATGCGGTTCACCGTTGCCTCGGCGAAGTAAGGATGGCGCGTCATCCATTTCGCGAGTTCTTTGCGCGGGTTGGCCTCGGGACTCACCTCGAACTTCGATCCATCGAGCAAGGCGGGCCGTACCTGCGCCTTTGTACGCGGGTGAAGCAACTCGAGCTTTCCATCAACGTCTTTAGAACTCAGGTCCATATTGGTCGGGTGGTCGAATACCACCGGTCCCATCTTGAACAGGCGCCCAAAGAAGGCAGCCATACCCCAGAACTGATCCTGGCTCCAGTTTTCATAAGGATGGTTGTGGCACTGCGCGCAATCGAGGCGGCGCCCAAAGAACACGCGGACCTCTTCCGCCATCACATCCTGCGGCGGACCAATCTGGTTGTAAGGCAGGAAATGCCGCGATGCCGGACCATAGCCCTGTGCCGATAGCCGCTCACGAGCCACTTCGTCGTAAGGGCGGTTGGTCTCGACGTTGTTGCGGATCCATTCCCAATATTTCTGGCTCCATTTCGGAGTAAGTCCATTGGCGAAGATCGCCACGCGGAAGATATCCGAGAACCGGAAGGTCCAGTAATCGACAAACTCCGGCGATCCGATCAGGGCATCCACCAGCTTTTCGCGCTTTTTCGGGTCTTTGCCGGCCAGAAACTCCCGGGTGCGTTCTGGCGGCGGAAGCGTGCCGGTCAGGTCTAAACACACACGCCGCAGGAACTCCGAATCGGACGCAAGCCTGGAAGGCGTCAAATGGAATTGCTTCAGCTTCTTAAGCACCGGCTGGTCAATGAAGTTGAAGCCCGCCAGCGCCGGGTAGTTCGGAATCGGCGGCCCAACCACGCCAACACCGGCGCTAGCCACATAACCGGGCGCGCGCACCAGGATGGCTGTCTCGCCGCGCCGCTTGGCCGTCACAACACCAGCCGCATTGACGGTCGCCACATCAGAGTCGTTGGACGCGTACAGGACCTGGTCGGTATAGTCCTCCGTCGTGCCATCCGAAAAGTGAGCCGTCACCAGCAGGCGCTGCGAAGCCTCATTCTGCACGATTACCATCGATGGATATACGTCGAGCTTCGAGATCTTCACCTCTCCCTTTCCGGATTCATCGCCATACGGCGCGCCGCTGCGGACCCACTTCAACAGCAGTTGATAGTCAGCGGAATCGGTGTCGAACCGCTTGCCGCCGCCGTGGGGCGACTTGCCGGTCGCCTTCAGAAGCAGCAGACTCTGTTCGGGGTTCTTGAGATCGATTCGCGGAATGCGCTCGCCTTTCACCTCCATCGTCAGAACCTGGTACCGGCCGCCCTTCAATATCCATTCATAGTCGTCTTTCGGATAGAGTCCGTTGGCCGATAACTTGAACCCCCCTTGCCCCTTCACGCCGCCGTGGCACATGGAGCTGTTGCAACCCCGCTTCGTGAACACTCCGCCAATGTCGCGTGCGAACCGCAGGTTGCGCTGGGTGGCCGATCCGGTAACCGTCAATTGTGATTTGGCGGATTTGCCGCCATAAGTGGCAGTCAGCAGGGTGGAACCGTCCGAAGCCGCTTTCGCCCGGGCGGCATTCACATCCGCCACGTTTGGATTGGCCGATTTCCAAACCGCCTCTAGGGTAACGTCCTTCGACGTGCCGTCGCTAAAGCGTGCGATCGCCAGAAACTGTTGCGATGCCGCAGCGCCCGTGAGGCTCACTTTTGCCGGTACTGTCTCGAGTGAAACAATCTTCGGGTCCGCGGCCGCGGCCACGATACAGGTACCAAGAAACAGAATAAGTATCTTCACGGCTTTGCTAACACCATCAGAGGGATTTCTTTGGAGGCGATGACTTCGCCGGGCTTACCGTCAACCACCGGCCGCACCACCAATTTGACTACTTGCGGTGCGGCGCTGACCGGCGCGTCGGAGGACGCCGTAAACACCACGACAGAACGTTCGGTACGTGGAACGTAGCGCTCGCGCTTACCCGGATAAGCGGGCGGATCTTTGTCCGGTTCGAAATCGGCGCCGGCTACCGCTTGCACTCCGGCCGGCAAGCCTTCCGGCAGTACAACCACCGCGCCACGATAGTCTTCTTCGCGATCGAAGTTCACGCGTACCGTCTGTGCATCGCCCTGGCGTAGGTTGAGGTGGTCCGCGTCGATCTTCACCTGTCCCAGGTGCGGCATTTGCGGCCGTAGCATCACCCGGTACTGAAAACCGGGCTCAGCCAGGTCGGAAGTGGTGTCGCGCATCTCCACCGTGTACTCGCCGATATCGCGTAGCGGCAACACTGCCTTGGCCTGCAGACCCTTGTTCAATGCGCCCGTACATGCGCCACGTCCGGCGAACACGTTGGTCGCGACCTCTTCACCCTTCGGGTTCATGACGCGGACGATTGGATTGAACACAGGCGGACCGAGCGACGGAGTTTCCACTTCGATGGCCAAGTCTAACGGTTTGTCTATGTGGAAGCGCGCGCGGTGCGTCTCTCCGGGGTTGACAAGGGCGCCTTCGACATTCGCGGGCAGTTTGACGAGCGGTGCACTCGCGGCAGGTACCGGCTGACCACGATAGGTTTCAGCGGACCTCTGATTGGTGGGCTTGCCGGCGCGTGCGGCAATCCTATTCAAGCGGTCGGACGTGAGCGTGCGAGTGAACGAGCGTTCGTCCCATCCGCCACTGCGAGACTCTTTTGGCGGCACGTCGCCGTCGACTGCCCGAAGAAAATAACTGTAGTCCATTCCGCCCTGTCCGGAAAAGGCTTCCAGGCGTAGATAGAACCGTCCCGCCCTGGGAAAGGTAAAAGTCAGGTGTGCATCGGTCAGTCTGCCGATGACCCAAAGCGGTTCGTCGTTGAAAGCGAGGCGGTTCAAGCGGTGTTTGTCGAACCAACTGCCGGAAGGCTCATAGATGGTGAGGGAAGGGTCGAAGCCATTGGCGTTGCCGCCAGGTGCGCCGAGCGACGGCAGTCCTGAATTCGCCGTAAAAGTAATCGTCTGGCCGGCCTTGGCATCAATGGCGTACAGGTCCGTTTCTCCCCGCCGGGTAATGCGTCCGGCAAAATTCGCAGGGAGGCTGCCAAGAACGATCGCCTCATCGGGAGTTTCATGGGCTCCAGCGGGTTCGAGATTGACGGGTTCATCCGTCACGGCGAGGGGCAACGCATTCGATACACCGCCTGGCGCGACGAGGCGAATACTGAACCGTTCAGCTTTGAAGTCGCCAGGAGTTTCGATTTTCAACTTCACCACGTCGGTTGGAGTTTTCTGACGGGGATTGCCGGAGGGAACCGAGGTGATGGACTCAATCGTAACTCGCGGCCCTAAACGGTCAAGAAAGACCGCCGACGCGTTTTGAAGACCGGTTCCGGTTGCCTCGACGGTAAACGCGGTCCCACGCTGTCCAGCAAACGGATTGAACGAGATGAGCTTTGGTTCGGGCGGAGCGGCGGCGAACAGACGAGTGGCGAACAATGAGGCTGCCAGATAAACTACGCGCCGGAGATCAGCCATGGATTAAAGGAAGTCTATCACGGTGAACTAACCGCCGAGATCTGTTCAATGCTTCGACACCTTCTACAACGCCGAATGGTGTTCCGAACTCCCAACGAGCTAGGAACACCAAGTAGCTGCCCGCCTGTCCGGGCCTCCTCTGAAGCTGGTTACTCGCCGTTGCGCTTCTCGACGCGCAAATTGTTCGTGACGCCGAAAACGCCCGACACGCCGTTGGCCTGGATGTTGGCAATGTTCTTGTCGCCTTCGTTTGCAACGACACCTTCCAGGGTGACGTTCCCGTTCCGCACAATAATATGGATAGGCGGGACGGCTTGCAATGCATATCGGTTGAGCGCTGTATGTCCGTAGATGGCGCGATAGACGGCCAGCCGGATCCGGTCGTCGTTAGGCGACAGCGGCAGAACTTCGATGTCATTCTTTACCCGCTCGACGCCTTCGATCTTTTTCACAACGTTTTCAGCATCCGATTTGAGAGTCGGACGAGACACCTGGCCGAGCAGTGTCACCGTTCCATCATTCTCAATCCGGTACGCCAGGTTGTCGAATACGCCATAGTAGGGCAACATCACTAACTCATGGCGGACCTCGCGGATGAGCCGTTCCCTGCCACGATCGTTCGACTGCGGAACGGCAGCGGCGCCGGCCGCGACAACAGCAGCGATTGCAAACACTATCCAGTTCTTCATGTCTTTGTACCTCGTGTAAGTAGTTGTGCTTGATGTTCGACCTAAGGCGTAAGGAGCATCCCGCCAGCCATTTCGGACAGAGTTGGCAACAGCTTTATTACCAGTCATCTATCCGGCACTTCCGATCCCGCCTGGGATGGAAGAATTTTCCCGACAGGAAGTTCCGGCACCCCAGGTCTAAAGGCGTTAGGCGGCTTCGCGAAGCGTTTCGAACTGAGTACGGCTATCCGCTCTTTCCTGACAACGGACACAACGAGCAGCCCATGGAATCGCCTTGAGACGGGCCGGCGCGATCGCCTGCTCGCAGTCTTCACAAACGCCGTAGGAGCCTTCTCGAAGCCGCTGCAAGGCGGCGTCGATTTTCCGAATTGTCTCGTTGTCGCGGTGAATGCGGGCGATCGCCAATTCGCGCTCGGACGATTGCTGCAACAGGTCCAGTTCGTCAGCGACACGTTCAATGTGAATCTCCTCGAGGTTCACAACGGTACCGGTGAGTTCGGCTCTGCGGTTCATCAGGGCGGCCAAGCTTTGTTTAGTGTCGATCATGTTTGTAAGTTCCTCCGTAGGTGCGATCCACTTGTGCACTTCACATACCAAACGTTTCACCCGCTGAAAAGGTGAAAAGACACGAACAAACTGCGGACTGCGAAATTGCCCTAGTGAAAAAAACGAAAGGCCGGGCCCCTCAGGGCACCGGCCTCAAGATTACGGCCTGACCGACGCTAGTACCGGCCAGCGGACTGCGTGGAGGACCGTTCGTAGCTGCTGTACCAGTCGTCCGCTTGACGCTCAGCCTCGTCCTTTGCAATGCCATAGCGTTCCTGCAGCTTACCTACGAGATACTCACGACGACCGTCAATCATATCCAAATCGTCGTCCGTAAGTTTTCCCCATTTCTCCTTGACGGTTCCCGTCATCTGCTTCCACTTACCTTCCACACGGTCCCAATTCATCGCGTATCTCCTTTCGTGTCTTCGAACGAGAAACCATAATGCAGGTGGGGTGCCATGCGGGGTCCGGAATTGGCCGCAAGTTTGCATACGCAGACAGCAACCGGCAACTGAGCCGGAAGACTCTGAAGGAGGATACGTAAAGTGCTTTGGACATTAGCTGTTTTGCTTGCGGTTCTGTGGCTGGTTGGGATGGTCACATCCTACACGCTCTCGGGATTTATCCACATTCTGCTTTTTCTGGCCATCGCTGCGGTTCTCATCCGCCTGTTCACAGGCAGAGCTGCCGTTTAGCGTTGGCCTGGCCGGATACGACACGGGAGGGTAGCCATGCAGTTGAATAGAGAAGGCCTTGAAGGCAAACGTTATCGCCGGAACGGTGTTGCTTTGATAGTCAGCTACGTGGCCGCCCTCATGATGGTGGCCACGTTAGCGGCGGTGGGCGACGATTCCACGCTGCCCGGTGCAGAGATAACAGTCGCCGGGGTGGTGGGGCCGAGATAAGTTACACTGTCTCGAGCGCCTGCTCGCCGCTTTGGTCGCGTTCGGAATATTCCTTCAACTTCATATGAAGGGTCCTGACGCTGATCCCCAGAATGTCGGCGGCGCGGGTTTTGTTGTTCTTTGTATGATTCAGCGTGATCCGGATGAGCGCTTCTTCCGCTTCCGGAATGGAAGTGCCGACGGGCAGGCGAAGGACGCTCGGTTCCTCAGGCGCGGGGGCCGGAGTAGGTTTCTTGCGGAATGGCGCGGGCAGATGATGGGGAGCGATCAACTTGTCGCCCGCCAGAATCACGGCCCGTTCCAGCACATTGCGCAACTCACGCACGTTTCCCGGCCAGTTGTACTGCTGAAAAGCTTCCATTACCTCGGGCTCGACGCCGCTGACGCGACAGTCGTGCTTTTCGTTCAAGCCTTCAATCATCGCCTCGGTCAGCACCGAAAGGTCTTCTTTGTGATTCCGAAGCGGCGGGATATGCAAATGGAAGACATTCAGGCGGTAAAAGAGGTCTTCACGGAGTTGCCCTTGTTGAAGGGCGGCCTGCGGGTCGCGATTGGTAGCGGCCAGGATACGGACATTGACCGCCGTCTCTGTTTTTCCGCCGAGACGCCGCACACGTGAATCTTCTAGCACACGCAGCAACTTAGCTTGCGTGTGGATCGGCATCTCGCCGAGTTCGTCGAGCAGCAGTGTTCCCCTGTCGGCGCGTTCGATACAGCCGATTCGACGTTCTTGCGCGCCCGTGAAAGCTCCGCGCTCATGCCCGAATAGTTCACTCTCAATGAGCGTTTCAGGCAACGCCGCACAGTTTACCGGCACAAACGGCCCATCGCGCCGCTCGCTTAACGCGTGAATGGCGCGCGATACCATCTCTTTTCCGGTCCCACTTTCGCCTGTTATCAAGACCGGAGCGCGTGTCGGAGCAACCTGCCGGATAAGTGCAAACAATTCCTGCATCGGGCGAGACTGGCCCACCAGACCCACCAGCACGCCTTTTTGTGCAAGCTCATGGCGTAGCGCATAATTCTCATTACTGAGACGACCTTGCAGAGCCGCCCTGTCGATCAGAACTTGCAGTGCGTCAGCCGAGATAGGTTTCTCGACAAACCAGTAAGCACCCAGATCTTTGACCGTAGCAACGGCTTTTTCAAGCGTGCCAAAGCCGGTCAAGGTAATGGCCGGGGGAGCGGAAGGAATTTCGCGCAGGCTTCGAAGCAGTTCAAAACCGTCCATGCGCGGCATGATGAGATCGGTAACGATGACTTCCGGCCGGAAACCCTCTACTTTTTCAAGGGCTTCGCGACCATCGCCGGCGGTCTCGACAAGGTAGCCCGTGCTGCGCAGCGAACGTACGATAGGCAACAGATCCAAATCACTGTCGTCCACCAACAACACCCGTACGGGTTTTTGCTCCTCCTGATTCACTACCACGATGGTATCAGGCCGAAAAAATAAAGCGACTCGGAAGGACATCTATTTGTATTTAATTGTACATAGTACCTGAGCCCGTCTCGTTTAGGCAAGGAAGTTGCTCAACACGACGGTTGGAGACGTATGGGTGCCGCCGACGTGAAGAAAGTGCTGCTTGTTGAAGATGATCCGCTCGATGTGACGTTGATCCGGCGCGCACTGAGCCGGACGAACTTTGAGTTTGAACTTCGGGTGATAGATGACGGCGAGCAGGCCATCAATTTCGCCAGGCAGCACGTGCCGGGAGCGTGGACACCAGACTTGATCCTGCTGGATCTGAATTTGCCGCGGCGGTTGGGCGGCGAGGTGCTGGAGGTGTTCAAAGCGCATCCCAAACTCCGGGTGGTTCCCGTCGTCGTATTGACATCATCGGACGCCAACAGCGACATACTTAACGCTTACAGCAGCGGCGCCAGCAGTTACGTGCGCAAACCGTTTTCGATCGACTCGATTGACGATTTGGTTCGTACACTTCAGCACTACTGGTTTGAGCTGGTGATTCTCCCGTCGCGTGCGGAACGGTTATAAAGCTAGTAGATGCCCTCATCAGCAGTTGGCTGTTCGAATCAACGGGAAGCTGAAATCCGCGTGCTCCTAGCCGCCGACGCAGCAACAGACACGATTGTCCAATCGGACCCGCACCTGGAGGCGAGTTGGGGCTTACCGGGCGGATTACGCGGAATGTCTCTGAGTAAGTTGTTCGAAGCGGAGACACCGCGTGAAGCATTGCTACGGCACACGCTAGGTGAGTTTGTGTATACGGCGACGCACGACTTGAAGTCGCCTATGCGGCACCTTGCGCTGATGGTGAACATGCTTCGGGCTGACTTGAAGGACACCTGCCCGGAGGGGTCGCGCGACCTGTTGGATGGGATTGAGCGGGCGGCGCACAAAGCCATGCACCTTTTGCAGCGGCTGCAGGTTTATGCGGAAACAGTTACCGAAACACCCGAGGTACAGCCTGAGGTGGATCTTGGTGAAGTAATCAGACGTGCGCTCGACGCGGCGCGGCTCGACGCCGATACCGGAACCATCACGGGCAACGTGCCGGATCTGCACGGAACCGTGATCGCCGATCCGGCGCGCCTCGAGCTGGTATTTGTGCAACTCTTCAATAACGCCGTCCAATATCGAGGGAAGCAGCGGTTATCAGTATCGGTGGTGGCTGAAAGAGTGGGGCCTGACTGGAAGATCAGCGTGGCCGACAATGGGCTCGGAATTGAAGCGCAAGACGCCGATCGGTTGTTTCGCCCGTTTCGGCGATTGCACTCTGAACGGATTAGCGGGTCGGGTTTCGGGCTTGCCATCTGTCAGGCAGCGATGGTGCAGCAGGCGGGAAGCATCCGTTTCGACGCAAGCCATCGTCCCGGCGCCCGGTTTGTCGTAAAGATCCCGGCGTCCACCCACCAACATTAACGGCGGGCGGCCAGGATTTCCTTTGCGCGCGCGGCGTCTGGGGAGTTGGGCTGCTTTTTGAGAAACTGCTCCAGGTGGCGTCGCATTTCTTGAGACTTGTTGAGGTGTTGGTAGGCGATACCCAAGTGCAGGTGCGCATAGTCGTTGTCCGGATTGCGCTGGAGCGCTTTCTTCAAGTAATCGACAGCGGCTGCATACTGTTTCTGTCCTGACGCCAGCAGCCCACGGTAATAGGGCAGTTCCGGATTTTCCGGGTTGATCCGCGCCGCATCGTTGAGTGCCGCTTGGGCGTCATCGAACTTTTCGTCGTGAAGATAGACGCGGGCGAGCGCGATCTTTATACGGTCCTGTTTTCCGTCCAACTTATTGGCGAGCGTCAGCTCTTGCCTGGCTGTATCCCATTTGTCCTGTTCGAGAGCAGCGCGGCCGTGATAGTAATGGTCTTGTGGATTGCGCGGATCGGTTGCGGTGATGGCGGCGTAGGCCGCTTCCGCCTCGGCCCACTTCTTGGCTTCGAAGAGTGCGTAAGCGCGGGCACGCGCCGGATCTTCAGCCAATAGCGGCCCGCCCGCCAGCGCTGCGAAGATGAGAGTGCGCCTGGTCATACCTCTGAATGTGGTAGCACGCACAGTGCCATGACCGAGACGTTTTTTCCGCATAGAGAACCAGCAAAAAACGCAAAAACTTCCCGTAGGAGCTTCCACCGGACTGGACGAAATCGCCTGCGACGGGTTCGGCTGTTGATAACTGGCCGCTTATCGCTTTGGCGAACCGATTGCGATAGTGAAAGCGGATCGAACCGCTAAGGATCAAGAGGAGAACACAAAGATGCACACCTACGATGAAGACGTAATGTCGTACGATCAAACCGGGAGTTCGATGTCGTCGGCAGGGTATTTCTTCCTAGGCCTCGGCGTTGGCGCCGCGGTGGCGATGCTGTTTGCGCCGCGTAGCGGAGCTGAAACTCGACAGGCAATCTCTGATGGAGTTAACACCGGCAGCCGTTGGGTGACCGACAAATCTCGCGAAGTGGCGGATAAAGCTTCGAAGGCAATGTCTTCCGGGCGTGAGATGTTACAGCATCGTCAGGAACAGGTTGCGGCAGCAGTCGATGCCGGGCGCCAGGCTTATCGTGAAGCGACGTCGCGTCATTCTTACCAAGGCGGCTATCAGGAAGGTCAGTCCTGAAGTTTGGGGTGAAACCGCGGCGGACATTGCCTGCCAAGGGCCGGTTCGCCGCGGTTGAATAAGCCTGGGGGAATCATGAAACTTCTAACAATGGCTGCAATGTGCACTTTGCTTTTTCTGGCTGGATGCAGCCGCGATAACGGGACTGAGGTGCGCAGAGAACGGACCGAAGAAAAGGTGGGAGATCGCGCGGAACGAGCCGGGGAAAGAGCCGGACGGGCCACTGACCGGGCAATTGAAGAGGCTCGCGAGGCCGGCCGTGATGCGGGTGAAGCGGCTCGCGAGACGGGACGCCGGATTAAGGAAGGCGCACGCGATTTGACGCACGACGCCGCGGAAGCGGTTGAGCGAGGAGCGGCCAAGGTTAAAGAGAAGACTCGACGGTAGAGTCGGGCAGCAGCGGATAAGTGGTTTACGGTACGGGCCGGGCGCAAGCTCAGCCCGTCTTTTTTGTAGCCGGACGAGTCGGTAACTGAGTGTTCTGGTCGTGTGTCAATCAGTGATCGAAATCGTAAGGAGGTCGACGATGGCTCACTGTCCCGTGTGCGGTATGGAAGTGGAAGAAAACGGGCCCCAGAGTTCCTACAACGGCTCAACGTTTGTGTTCTGCTCGGATCAATGCAAGCAGGACTTCGACCGAGACCCATCGCGTTTCGTCGAGCAGGCGCAGGACTGAACCTTCGCTCAATGCTTTCTGACAGGCCGTCGGCCAGGGGGAGCGACGGAGTGCAACGCGAAGCGGGGGTTCCTTCGTCGGGTCGCAGTGGGCCGAGACCCATCGCTTACGCTCGGGCGCAGAATCGGGAGTGGTGCGATATACCAGCCCTTTAATGCCCTAGTGCGCGCCAATCGAAGGTTACGAGTTTGGCACCTGCGCTGCTCAACATCCACTCAGGAGCGAGGGCGATGCAGAACCAGTTGTATTGGGAATGGCAAACCGCAGGGGTGCTGGAATCAGTCGGCCGATCGGACCTTGCCGAGCGACAGAGAATTCGCAGCAAATCACAATGCAGAACTGCGGTGTGTCTGCAAGTCGCATTTGCAGTAGTGGCCTCGGCCGCTATGGCAGCGACGCTGATACTCATGGCACTGCAGTGGGAGGCGCGAAAACTGCTCGACACAGAAGATATGAGCACACGTCCGCGCTGGGTCACCGCCGGACCTGAGTTGCTGCGCACTGGCGCCACTCCTCATCTCAGTGGAATTAACAAGAACTACGTCAGGCTCGCGGAACACTCGCCCTATCTCCGGATGGCTGTGCTTGCCATCGAAGACCGGCACTTTTACGATCACCGGGGTATCGACTGGTGGCGCACTGGGAGGGTTAGCCTCGATTTTGCTGTGTATGGAATGAAACCACGCGGCACATCGACGCTGACCCAGCAACTGGCGCGAACCTTGTACCTGTCGCCTCAGCGGACCCTGCGAAGGAAGGTGCGTGAGGCCGTGCTGGCGATGGAGATGGAAAGGCGCTGGACCAAGGATGCGATCTTTGAACGGTATCTGAATGTGGTCCCGATGGGCATGGGAACGGCCGGGTATATGAGAGGGGTCAATGCGGCGGCGAGGGAGCACTTTGGTAAGACGGTGAGGGAACTGACGCTCGCCGAGGCGAGCCTGATCGCCGGTTCGATTCAATCGCCGGGGCGTCTGAATCCCCGTAAGTATCCCGAACGTGCGCGGGTCCGGCGGAACGCAGTATTACAAGCCATGTGGCGCAACGGCATGATCAGCGCTGCTGAACTGGCCGGCGCGATGAAAGCACCGCTTGGGCTGGTTGAGTTTGGCGGTTCGAACGCGGTGGCTCCTGACTTTCCGGACGGTGGGATTATGCGCGACGTGCGGCCCGTGGCGAGTATCGTCAGATCACGGAGAACGGCCGGATGAGCGAGACTGCAGCGGACCGTCTGGTCGAGACCCTGCTGGCTTGGGGAATCGACACGATCTTCGGGCTGCCAGGCGACGGTATCAACGGGATCATGGAAGCCCTGCGACGTCGCCGGGACCGCATCCGGTTTATCCACGTCTGTCATGAAGAAGCAGCGGCCTTTATGGCGACGGGATACGCCAAGTTCACCGGGCAGTTGGGATGCTGCCTCGCGACCTCCGGACCCGGCGGGGTTCACCTGCTGAACGGTCTTTATGACGCGAAGCTCGATGGAGCTCCGGTACTGGCGATCACGGGGCTGCAGTACCACGACCTGGTAGGAACGATGACCGCGCAGGATGTCGCGCTCGACAGGCTGTTCATGGATGTTGCGGCATTCAATGAACGCGCAATGGGGGCGGCGCACATCGAAAATCTGGTGAACCTGGCGTGCCGGACGGCGATTGCGCGGAAGGGGGTGGCGCACATTACCATCCCTTCCGACATCCAGGCCCACAAAATGACCGAGGACAAACGGTCGCGCCGGAACAAAGAGAATCGCAGCGCCTCGATTGAGGCTCGGGGAGTGCTTGTACCGCCCGGGCAGGACTTGGGGCGCGCGGCGGAGATCCTCAATAGCGGAACAAAGATCGCGATGTTGGTGGGACAAGGCGCTCTTGGTGCAGGTGTAGAGGTGGAGCGCCTGGCGGAATGCCTGGGCGCTCCCATTGCTAAGGCATTGCTGGGCAAGGCGGTGGTTCCCGACGATAGCCCGTTGACGACCGGCGGTATTGGAATGTTGGGCACACTGCCCTCGCGAAAGGTACTGCAGGAGTGCGACACGCTACTGATCGTCGGGTCGACCATGCCATACCTGGAGTTTTATCCAAAGCCGGGTGCGGCACGGTGTGTGCAGATCGATCTGGACCCGGAGCGAATCGGGTTGCGATACACGGTGGATGTTGGGCTCGTCGGCGATGCAAAGCCGACGATTGAGGCGTTGCTACCGCTCCTTGAATCCAAGGGCGATCGTTCGTTCCTGAATCAGGCTCAGGAGGCGATGCGGCATTGGAATGGCATGATGCTCGAAGAGGCTTCGAGCCCGAACAAGCCATTGCAACCGCAGGTGGTGGCGCATGAAC
This sequence comes from Bryobacterales bacterium, assembly GCA_020846745.1. Taxonomy (GTDB): domain Bacteria; phylum Acidobacteriota; class Terriglobia; order Bryobacterales; family Bryobacteraceae; genus JADLDI01. The sequence continues at coordinate 89,456 of JADLDI010000060.1, forward strand.
TCGGCATGCGGATACCGGAGAATGCGATTGTGACCGGCGATTGCGGATCGGTCACATTCTGGTGGGCGCGGCATATTCCGGCCAAACGCGGCCAGATGTTCTCGACCTCCGGCACCCTGGCGAGCATGGGCAGCGGGCTGCCCTACGCGATTGCAGCGCAGTTGGCGCATCCGAACCGTCCGGTGTTCACATTAGTGGGCGACGGCGGTTTCCTGATGTCGATGGCTGAGCTGGCTACTGCCGTGCGATACAGATTGCCGGTGCGCATCCTGCTCATTCAGAATCGAACGTTGGGCATGATCCGCTGGGAGCAGATGTTTATGGAAGGGAATCCGGAGTATGGGTGCGATTTGCCGGACGTGGACTTTGCCGGATTTGCCCGGGCGTGCGGGGCGGCAGGTTTCGTTGTCGACGACCCGAAGGATTGTGGACGTGTGCTGGAGGAAGCGCTGGCTGTGGATGGACCCGTGCTGATAGAGGCGCGTGTCGATCCACAGACACTCCCGATACCGGGCAAGTAAGCCACTTGGTGAACCGGCGAAGCGATACGAAGTCCGGTGAACAGGCCGCGGAACGCAGGAGGATGGAAGTTGCCATCCGTTCCCGATTCCCTCTGGCTACTTACTATAATGATGTGAAGGGGAGAACGGGCGGGGAAGGGCGGGGAAGGCGCCAGCTTGACTCGACCGAGAGGCGGTTCCTACAATAGAGGCGTAACGCATCCCGTAAGGAGGCCGCATGAGATCTATCGGCGTCCCTGAGCTGATCATCATTTTGGGTATCGCAGTTCTGCTTTTCGGCGGGCGGAAGATCCCCGAGGTGGCCAAGGGCTTAGGCGAAGGTATCAAGAACTTCAAGAACGCTCTGAAGAGCGATGAGAAGGCGGAAGAGAAGAAGCAGGCGTAAGCGGCCTAGCGAGCCCGGCTGTTGCACCTTAAATAGCTGGCGGAAGAGATTCCAAGAAAACAAGAACCCCGCAGTCACGATCACTGCGGGGTTTGAACTTTTTGTAAGGTGGGGGAGGTTTTATCCGTCTGCGGGCAGGCTGTTGCTACTTGCTTTTTTTCGGCGGAACGATTGCGTCTTTGACAGCCTTGGCTACGCGGAACTTTACGACCTTCTTGGCCGGGATTTTGATCGACTCACCCGTAGCAGGGTTGCGACCCATACGCGCCTTGCGCTCGACCCGCACGAGGCGGCCAATGCCGGGCAGCACGAACACGCCGTTCTTTTTGGTTTCGGTGACGGCGGTAGCCGCATAAACTTCCAACATCTGCTTGGCGATCTTTGAGGCCACGCCACAGGTGTCGGCGATCTTCTTGGTGAACTGAGTTTGCGTCATTCTTTTGATTTCGGCCATGATGCTCCTTATTTCCCAATGTTTCCCCCACGCCTCGACGGGCTGAGCTTCAGACAGCCCAAAACAAGACAGGGCAGAAATGTTTGCTGCTTCATAATAGCCAAACAGATTGGGGCTGTAAAGAGCAAAGAGGCCTGGAATGCCTGTTTTTTTAGGGGTCCGACGCATATCGCATGGTTGGATCGCCTGATTGACGAGGGTTTGGCGGCAGCCGGTATGCTAGAAGATCGGAAATGACGTGGCTGGCAGTGGGGATCGGTGCAGTAGTTCTACTGGTATTGTTGGTGGCCTTGGTACTGGCGGAAGGCATCTTGCACGTGCGTCAAGAGTGCCGGATTGCTCCTGACAACACGGCAGCGGCCCTGTTGAAGGGCAACTTTCAGGAAGTCTCGATTCAAGCTGCCGATGGGCTGGCGCTACGGGCGTGGTACTTTCCGGCAAAGGCGGACCAGCGGACCGTTTGCGTCCTGCACGGGTTTACGGACAGCCGGTCAGGCATGCTGGACCATATCCGGTTGTTCCTCGAACTTGGTTACGGCGTGCTTGCTCCGGACAGTCGCGGACACGGGACGAGCGATGGGAACCTGGTGACCTTCGGTGAGCGGGAGGCCGATGACGCTTGTCTTTGGGCGCACTGGCTGAGGGGTCGGCGGAATGGGGCGAGTCCTGTGGCGTTTGGACAGTCGATGGGGGCGGCAGTGGCGCTTCTGAGCGCGCCCAAAGCACGATGGGCGGCCGTGATCGCGGAGGCGGGGTTCACGCGGTTTGCGGAGGTGGCTGCCGAGAAGGTGGCGGACCGCTTTGGATTACCTCATGGGTTGGGTCGATTGGCAATGTGGCCGACTGCTTGGGTGGGGATGGTCTACGCCCGTGCCCGGTATGGCGTGGTTCTCAACGGGCCGGCGCCGGTGGATGTGATCGGCAAGCTGTCGATGCCGGTCCTGCTGATTCACGGTGTTCGGGACGCGTCGATCCGGGTGAAACATTCGCGGGCGCTCATGCAGGCCGCGGCGGGCAAGGCGGAATTGTATGAGGTGGCCGAAGGAGGACATACGGATTCGGTGATGGTGGATCCCCACTATCGCGAACGAGTGTCGCGTTTCCTTACTGCACGGAGAGCCGTAGGTCGAGAATGACTTTCACGGCTTTGTCGCCGATTTCGATGGCCTGCACCTCGAGTCCGGAGAGCGCCACCGTATAGGAGCCGTTCTGGGGTTGTTCGAGGATCTTGCGGGCGGCGTCGAGAAGTTGAATGGAGAAGTCACGTTCAATGGTGGCGGCCAGTGTCTGGCGGACCTTGCGGATGTAGTAGGAGTCAGCGTTAGGGCTGCGCACCTCGACATTCTTGAGGGCCAGTTTGCCTCCCTTGTGATACGGCGTGGCGAGGATGTCGGCTTCAAAACTGTCGCCCAGCCCAATGCACCGGCCGAACATGTCCAACGCACTCTTCCCGGTAAATCGCGTGCGGATGCTGATCCGCCCCTGGTCGGAACTGACCCGAGGCTTTTCGAGGTAGGCGAAATTGCACGGTGTGGTTTTCGATCCACGAACGTACTTGCGGCCCTCTTGCGTAAAGACCTGATTGGCAAGCACACGCTCGAGCATCGAGAAATGTACCTCGATCTGTGTCGCCGCATAGCAGGCCGGAATCAGGTGCAGGAAAATGAGCAGGAAGCGCACAGGATTGGAGGACGGCGCAGCGGCCGTCCTCCCTGAGTCTAGCCGATCCGATCGATTGTCAACTAGAGCCTGAAGCCCGCGTACCGAAGCTCGGCCGCGAAGTAGGTTTTGGCGTTCTTCTCGCCATTGCGGATGATGGAATTGGCGAGCATGCCCGCGCTAAACGATTCCTCTGTCGATCCGCTTTTCACCACAATCAGGCGCTCAATCGTGCGCGAGAAGGGTCCCACTACCTTTTGCGATTCGTCCAGTTCCACGGACATATGACTCGGAACAACCTGACGCGCGAAATTCAGCACTTTCAAGCCGGTCTCGTGCGTCGCAAAAGAGATAGGATTCAGGAATGGCCACGAAAAGTGTAGGTTCCAGGGACCAGTCCAGCGAGCGCGCTCGAACGTGAAACCGGTATCGGTACCATCGGCTAGATAAGATTTGCCCGTATCGGGATCGAAAAAGATCCCGGAATAATCGGGCAATTCAGCAACCTGCACAGCAGTCATGAAACACCTCATTAATGAGTGGTCAACGGACGGGTAAAGTCCGCAGCCGGTTCCAAGCTACACCCGCAAACTTTTCAGACCCCCCGATCGTTTTCCGCAAGTCGCTGAAATGAAGGGAAAAATAAATTTCAATTAGTTGTGAATGAACTTTTTCTGCCTTGGCGAAAAAAAAGAGAATAGAGAAGCGCGCAAGCTACGGCTGCTGTGGAAGCGCGGTCTGCCGGACACCTTTTACCAGGTTGACCAGCTTCTGGAAGGCTGACCAACGGGCCGTTTGGGAAAGGCCGCAGTCGGGCGCGAAGGAAAGCGATTCCGGCGGGGCGTGTCGCAGGCATAGCGCGACGCGGCGGGCGATTTCCTCGGGCGTTTCAATGTAGTAGTTCTTGACGTCGACGATACCGACTGCTATGTGTTTGCCCGTTTCAACGATGGAGCGGATCACTTCGATTTCGGCGAACTCGCGGTTGGCCATCTCGAGGTGAATCTCATGAACATTCAGATGGAGGAAGTGCGGGAACAGGGGGGCGTACCGGCGCGGGGCGACGGCACGGCCTTTATAGCTGCCGAAGCAGAGGTGGGTGGAGAGGCGGCAGCGGTCCTGAACATCGCGAACCGTACGGTTGAAGATATCGACGAGGCGCGCGGGGTCCACCTTGTGGGCGTAGCAGGACATGGACGGTTCGTCGATGCAAATCTCGGTACATCCGGCTTCAATGAGTGCTTCGAGTTCACAGTAAACGATTCGGAGCAAGGCTTCCGTGATGGCCCAACGGTCAGGGTACTGCTCGTTGGGCAGAAGGCGTCCGGCAAGGGTATAGGGGCCGGGAACGGAGGCCTTAAGCACGGGGCCGCGCGATTGGGGCGCTAAGCGGCGCAGGCGGCGGAATTCTTCAACAACGCCCAAGCCGTTGGGCGCGGCGAGGGTGCCGGTGATGCGGTGCTGGCCGCGCTGGTCGTGTGCTGGTGGTCCGAAGCGGCGTGCGGGCGCCGATTCACGCTCGATGCCCGTAAGGTACCCATAGAAGGACAAGTTGAAATCGAAGCGGGTTTGTTCGCCGTCGGTGATGACATCGAGGCCGGCGGCCACCTGGTCGTGAATGGCGCAGCGGACGGCATCGTCCTGCAGTTCGCGGATGTCGTCAGGTCCGAACCGTTCGAGGTGTTGCGAAGCGAACTCGAGCCAACCCGGAAAGGGATACGAGCCGACAACAGTCGTCTTCATGAGAACCTCCAGCCCGCGTCGATTGTTAGAACTTCTCCCGTTATATAGCGCGATTCGGGTGACAGGAGAAACAAGGCGGAGCGGGCGATGTCTTCAGCAGAGAGCAAGTCGTGCGCGAGAGGTTGTTTGGATTGAATGAACTTGAGAATGCGCGAATCGGACTGGGCGCGGGCCGACATGGGAGTGCGTACGAGACCTGGGGCGATGGCATTTACCCGGATATTGAAATTGGCGTAGTAGGACGCCATGGACTTAGTGAGGGAGATCAGGCCACCTTTGGCAGTTGCGTAGGCGTGGGTAGCGAAGTGGGTGGATTCGGGATAATCGGCTAGAACGCTGGCGATGTTAACAATCGCGCCTTGGCGTTTGTTGGCGATCCAGTATTGCAGCACCGCGCGGGACACGTTGAAGGCGGTGGTCAAGTTGGTGTCGAGCGTGAAGCGCCAGCCATCGTCAGAACATTCGTGCGCAGGTCCGTCGCCAAAGCGGCGGCCAGATGCACCGGCCACGTTGAACAGCCCGTCGATGGACCCGCATTCGGCGATGGCGTCCTGCAGGGCGGATTCGGCGGAGGCGGGCTTGGTGAAGTCGTAAGTAGGGAGCCCGGCGAGAAACACCTGATGGCCTGCGCCGCGGCCTAACTCGGCAGTGGCCGCGGCGATGCCGGTGGTGCCGGTGACCAGTATGTTCATCTTAAGTTAATAACTAACGCGTACCCAGCGCTTGGAGCGCATGGACTTATACCCGGCGTCGAGGATCAGGTTGACGATGTAGCCATCCTCGTAGGTTTCGCGAGGCGTCGCGCCCGTGCGAACACAATCGACGAAGTGCTTCATTTCGGCCTGATACCCGTAAGCGAAGGCTTCTTCGGGGAGAGGGCGGGTCCAGCCAAAGTCGATATCGGCTTTCTCGATGACGTAGCCCGCGGTCTTCGACGTGAAACTGGCGATGGGCGTAGAGCGCGTCACGTCGGTGAAGATAGAGCCTTCGGAACCGTGCACTTCATTACGAAGGTCGAGGCCGCCTTTGGTGGTCCAGGAAAGCTCGCAATGGGCGATTCCGCCGGATGAGAAACGCAGGACGAGTAACGCGTTGTCCTCACCCTTAGTCTTAGCGGTGTGGACGAGCGTGTCTCCCCACGACATGACTTCGACCACCTTGTCCTGTTTGCCGTAGAAGTAGCGAGCGGCTTCGATGCAATGGCAGGCCAGGTCGTTGAGGGCTCCGCCTCCGGTTTTATCGATATCCCAGAAATGCGGGGAGTGAGGACCGGAATGCGATTCGCGCGAGCGGACCCATACGACGCGGCCGATTGCGCCGGATTCGATGGTTTGGCGCGCTTTGACGACGGCGGGCGAGAACACCTCTGTCTCAGCATAGCCGTGGATGGCGCCCGACTTGGAGGCGGCGGCCGCAGCCGCACGGAACATCTGTTTGGCTTCAGCGGCGTTCCGTGCGAGGGGTTTCGTGCAGACTTGGTGGCGTTGCTGCCTGGCCAGCAAGGTTGCGACGGGGAGGTGAGCTTCGTTGGGGAGCGCGATGATAAACAGGTCGATATCATCGCGTGCGATTAGAGCCTCTAACTTGTCCGTCGGCTCTGGAATTGCCCATTGCTTGGCGAACGCTTTGGCGCGGCGCACGGTTTGGGAATAATTAGAGACGACCTGCTGATTATTGACGTCGGCGAGGCCGAGCATGTAAAAATTCGCGACAAAGCCGGAGCCGATGAGGCCGATGCGAACGGGGCGGTTATGAACGGGTTCAGGCATAGAGATGGGCGAGGCTTTTCCGATAGGCTTCGTAAAAGGTTTCCAACTGTTCGGCCGCGCTGACGTTGCCGACCATCTGATGGGACGGCAGAAGAACGGGCTTGATCCCTTTATCCAAGAGATTTTGTGCGGTCTGGCAGCGGATCATGTTGATGATCAGGGCGCCGGTGACAGTAGAGGCGGGTCCGGTGCGCCAATCGAGGCCGGGTAACTCAAGAACGCAGTCGCCCGGAGGGCACTGGTTATCGATGATGACGTCGGCGACGTCAATAAGTTTCCGGCCGGATGAGTGAGCCGGGACAGACTGCTCGCAGTGCTTGCGCGAGACGATGCCGATGACAGGGAGGTTGCGACGGCGGGCGCCTTCAGCCATTTCGACGACAACGGGGCGGATGCCGGAGGTGGAGATGATGATGAAGACGTCGTGAGGGCCGAAGGCGAATCCGCGAAGGATCTGTTCCGCATACCCTTCGTATTTTTCGAGGTGGAGAGGCGCGCGCAGTCCGTTGGTGCCGATAATGTTGGCGTGGTTGGAAAGGGCGAGTTCCACGAGGGCAACGAAGCCGACAAAGCATCCCTGTCGAGGAGTCATTTCCTCGCACATCATGCGCGAATGGCCATTGCCAAACAGGAATACCAGTCCTTTGTTGGCGATCGCTTCCGAACAGATTTCGGCAGCTCTAAGAATGTTGGGCAATTCCGATTCGCGAAGGGCGGCGAGAAGGCTAATGGTCTGGTCGAAGTAGTTTGAAGCGGCTGACACGAAGCCTTTATGATAGCGCCGGGTGGGGCGGCGGCGAGCAGGAGAGTTAACGACGCCAGTAAAAGCAGGCGGGCGACAGGCATGGAGCCACATGACCACTCCGCCTTCGCTACAATTACGTCGCCAATGATGAAACCGGTGACAGTGGCGGTTATGGTGCTGGGCTTGGCCGGCGGGGTAAAGGGCGCCGACGAGCGCTTGCAGGTTCAACTTACGTGGGGCCATACGGGGCGTACGGCAACTAACTATGAAGTGAGGCTGGGCGCGACCGACAATTTGCGCGTGGATGGCACGGCCGGGGTGCAGTTAGAGGCGGGGGAAGTTTTCGAGGACGGATGGTGGAGGTCGCGTGCGGGGGGCGGCGACATGGACGGGTTGAAGTTCACGCTGGTGTACGATGCCGCACCGCGAAGGCGGCTCGATGGGATACATGTGATCTGGTCCGATTTGATTGCCGCGGCAGATCCACAGACGGCGCGACGGTGGAGCCGCGACGCGGGAATGTTCGTGAACGCGCCGAAGTTGACGGTGAAGATGAACCGGGATGGAACGCTCGGGTTCAGCGTGACGGTGGACCAGCTCCTGGCTGAAAAGGCGATTTGGTTACCGCCGCTCGATGCGTATACTACGACGGGTGGATCGCCGGTCGCGTTTGAGGTGCACAGAAGGTCACTGACCGGCACGCGGATGCTGGAGCAGGTGCGGACCGGGAAAGAAGCCACACTGGCTGAGTATCAGGCTAAGTGGGAGGACATGGGCGACCCGAATTATGTGAACCCGCAGCCGCGCGGTCCAGGGCATATCGTGGGATTGACGTGGGACAGCGCAATCGCGAAGTTCGGCATCGATCGCGGGGCGGGCGTGTGGAACGATTACGGGAATCCCGATAAGTTCCGGTTCTGGTTTGGATTTGGCGATATCGAGCAAGGGATAACGCGGTACTGGAAGAATCAGAGGTTATTAGACGGTTTGCCGGTGGTTACGACTGTGTTAGAGCGGGATGGCGTGCGCTACGAGGTGGAACAGTTTGCATATCCGCTGGAAGGGGCGGTGACGGAACGGCGCGGCGATTTAAAGATGGTGTTGATGCAGAAGGTCCGGCTTACGGAGCTGACTGGCCGGGCGCGGACGGTGCCGGTGACCATGACGCATAAGCGGCAATTTGCGCCTTACTTCGATCCGAGCTTTCGGGTGGAGAAAGTGGCGTCGAGCTATGTGTTTCGGAACGCGTCTTTCGGGCGGGTGTTAATGGCGGTTGACGGCAACGGAGAGGCGCCGGCGGTTCACGGGACAGCGGATTATGACCGGCAGTACAAACGGTTCGACATAACGGTGCTGAAGGAGTTGGCTGGAGGGGGAACGGCTGAGCTGGTGGTGAAACTACCGTCGCCTTTGCTGGAAGCGGACGATGGGGACCGGTTGGCGGCGCTCGAATACGGGCGGGCGCGCACGGAGACGATCCGGTACTGGAGGGAGTATGTGGAGCGTGGGGCGCAATTTGAGGTGCCGGAAAAGGCGGTGAACGACCTGTTCCGGGCGAGCTTGTGGCATGCATTGCGGTTGCCGCGGCGGCATGGCGATAGACGAATGGACTTGCCGTACTCGAGCTTTGCGTACTCGCAGACGGGCACACCGTGGCCGATCAACCAGGCTGTGTACGTCGACTACATGCTGTATAACTTGCGCGGGTATCACGGAATTGCGACGGAGGAATTAGCGGAGCAGTTCCGGAATAACCAGGAAGCGAACGGGCACGTAAGCGGATTCGCGAACTGGGTGACTTATACGCCGTCGATGTTGTATGCGGTGGCGAAGAACTATGAGTTATCGGCGGATCGGGCAGCATTCGACCGCTTGCTGCCACACACGATGAAAGCGATGGATTGGTGTATAGGTGAAGTTCGCGGGCGGCGAGGACTGGTGGCGGGTCCGCTGAACGATGGGACCGGCGATGGAGTATGGGCGTTCAACCAAGCCTATATGTACGCAGGGTTGGCGGCGTTTGGAAGGGCGTTGCAGGCATTCGGGCATCCGCGGGCGAAGGAGGCATTGACGGCTGCCGAGGGTTTGCGGAACCAGATCGAGCAGGCGTTCGCGCAGGCGAGCGTGGAGGCCCCGGTGGTTCAACTGGCGGACGGAACATGGACGCCGTATGTTCCGTCGGATGTGCGGAAGCCGCGGCGATTGCTGGAGGCGTGGTACCCATCGGACGTGGATACGGGTCCGGCGCACTTACCACGGCTCAATGCGGTCGATCCACGAGGAAGGCTGGCGGACGCGATCCTGAACGATCACGAGGATAACTTGTTCTATAAAGGGTGGGGAATTGCGAACGAACCGGTGTACAACCAGCACGCGACGGCATATCTGTTGCGCGATGAGGTGAAGGCGGCGATCCGGGTGTTCTATAGCTACATGGCGAGTGCGTTCAGCCACGGGCAGTTGGAACCGGTGGAGCATCGGTTCACGCACGGGCAGTACTTTGGTCCACCGTCGACCGATGGGGCATGGTTCGAGTTATACCGGCAGATGCTGATCCGGGAGACTGACGCTGGCGAGCTACTGCTGGCGCAAGCTACGCCGCGGGCGTGGCTCGAGGACGGGAAGAAGATTACGGTGCGGCGGGCGCCGACGTTGTATGGCGACCTGTCGATGGAGATCACGAGCCGCGTGGGACAGGGGCGCATTGAGACGGAGGTAGATATGCCGGCACGGGCGCGTCCGCAGGCCGTGGCGCTGCGGCTGAGGCATCCGCGTCTGGCCCGGCTACGCGAAGTAACAGTAAATGGACAGCCCTGGACGGACTTTGATGTCTCAGCCGAAACCATTCGGGTAACAGCGCCCAAAGAGGCGCACTATCGAATCCTGGCGAAATACTAAGGTTTGCGCGATTGCTCTTCGGCAAGGGTTTGGCGGAAGAGCTTCTCGTAGTTCGCAAGCGCTTTGGTGTAGCCGTCAGGGTCGACGTAGTTACGGGACTGGTACTTTGTTGCGAGGTCGAATTGGGAGCCGTGGCCGGCTACCCAGATGTCGGGTTTCTGGGTCTTGAGGACGGCGAAGGTATGCTCGAAGTCCTTGACGATGTTGGGGTACAACTTGTTGCCGACAAGCGGCATGACCACGCTGGGCATATTGACGATCAGGACATTCGGTTTCTTGCCTTTGTCGGTGACGGACATCTTGTAACTCACTGAGCCGCGGCTGTGGCCAGGAGTGGAAATGACCGTAAGTTCCGTACCGCCGAGGGTAATCTTGTCGTTGTCCTTCAGGCGCCGGTCGACCTTGATAGGCGGGAAACGATTACCGCTTTTGAAGATGCCGTCGTCGAGTTTGCCGCCGTCTTCGAGGACCGGGGCGTCGGCGACAGTGGCGTACATCTTGGCGCCGCTCATTCTCTGGATGGCGGCGAGGCCGACGGTATGGTCGAAGTGGGCCTGCATCGTGAGCAGGATTTTGGCGTCTTCCAACTTGAAACCGAGTTTGCGGGCGCCTTCGACCATTTGCGGGACGGAGCTTTCGAGGCCGGTGTTGATGACGATATGTCCCTGGGGCGTGGTGATGAGGTAGCAGCCGAGGTCGGCGGTGCCGATGTAATGAAGGTTGCCTGCGATCGTATGCGCCGGGAAGGGCTTCTCCCAGTTGTCGCGCTGCGCGAACGCCGTGGCGGCCAGCAAAAGAGAGGCGGCGAATAGGAAACGACGCATATAAGCGTCTATGCTACTTCTTCGTGAACACGAACTGCAGGACGGAGGTGCTGGAGACGGGGCGCCCACGAATAGTGGCAGGCCGGAAGCGCCATTGGCGGGCCGCCATTTCGGCCGTTGGCTCTAACACTTTGAAACTGCCGGGCAAGGCACGGGCGCGTTCAACCAGGCCCTGGGCGTTAATCGAGACTTCGACGTTGACCGTTTCTTCCTTCTGAAGGTATCTCTGGAGGGCTGTGGAGACGGACGGGGCGACCTTGGCTATGGCGATAGCCGGAGTCGGGTTCAACGGGGCAATCGCTTGCGCCGGCGGTTCGGCGGCCACTTGGGGAACCGGTTGAGCTTTGGGCGGACGAACAGGCGGGGCGGTGGGCAGTGGAGGAGGTGCAGACGCCGGCGGAGCGGGGTTCGGAGTGGCGATAGGCGCCACCTGCGTGAGGAGAGCGAGATTTGTTGCTTGGGGAGGAATAACCAGTTCGGTTAATTCCTCGCCGCCCTCCGCCTTGGTCTTGGTCAGGTCGGCACGCTCAGCAACGACGGGAGGAGGGACAGCTTGCGGCGCGGATGCGGAGGCTGGCGCGGGCGCGGGTGGGCGTGGCGGTGTTTTGACACGTTCCACAACCGGCTGCACGGTATTGCGAACTTGCGGAACGGGCTGAGCCGTGGTGACTGCGGGACCAGCGGAGGGCGCGGCAGCAGCGTGCAGAACCCGGATAACCTCGCTTACGAGGCCGCTATTCTTAGTGCGGACGTCGAGTTGGAGCTGGACGCGTTCGGCGGTGGGGAGGTAGGCGACGCGGCCGACCATGAGATCGGCTGCATCCATCACGATCGTGCGGTCGGAGGCGCCGTCTGTGATCCGCAGCGACCCGCTCTCGGCGGAGCGGATGGTGGGGGCGTTTGTGTCCCAGGTGATCAGCATGCGGCTGCCTTCCAGGCGCACATCAAGCGAGAGCGGGCGGCGTTCGACGGCAAACGTGGGTTCAGGTGTAGGCCATTTGGGAAGGCGCCGAATGATTTCGATGCCGGCCAAAGTACCGATGGCGAGCAATCCGATGAGGGCGAAGAGAGAAAGGAAGGCGATCAGCAGGCGGTTGGTGGGGTAGGGTTGGGGAGACTGCGGGGGCAGGGGCGGCCGTAGCGCCGGAGGCGGAGGCGGAGGCGTGCTGACCGGGATGGGCGCAGGCCAAAGAGGATAGGCGAGTTCACCTTCAATCGATTCACCCTGGCGCCAATAGACTCCGGCAGTGATGGCGCCGCCCTGGTTGCGAATGATGAGGAAGACCTGGTCGGGTTCGCTGAACAGAGTATTCGCAATTTCCTGGTCGTTAATGGTGAATTCAAGGCCCTGGCGCTGGCGAATGCGGAAAAAACCGAGTAACTGGTCTGTCGAACGATGCGGACGGGAAAGGGCCTCCTGCCAATCGCCGAGGGTTTGTGCTCCATCGACAGTCTGGAGGGACCGTAACAAGATCACCGGCGGACGGCCCTCGAGTTTACGGCCGAGCAGGATGCCGCTCATCTCAATGGGTGCGTCGCGTAACAGAGAGTGTAACTGATTCGCGAATGCGGCGGTAGCTTCCAGCCGCAGGGCTGTTTTGGTTGCATTCCAGGCGCGGACATCGGCAGGCGTGTCCGCAGACTGGTTCACCGCCCGTTCAAGCGCTTTGGGCCACACGAGTACTTCTCCTCCAGAATGAGACTGTGGTGGCCCCTACCTTAGCAGTAGCGGGGCTGCTATTCAATGGCAAAGAAAACCGTCGTGTATAGTTTTAAACAGATAAGATTCAACGCTTGGCGGATACCCGGGTTTCGGGACCATAAGTCGTGAGAAGCGGGTGCTTGACGAGAGCGCGGACTTCGTAGTCGCGGCCGGATTCGAGGGGGATATTTGTTGAGAAATCTCCCGGTGCGGCGACTGTCTGGAGTGGTGTGGGTCTCCAATTGGAGCCGAGTCGCTCGGTGATGTCCTGGCCGGTGATGTCGCGATACTCGAAGCCGACTTGAACGGTGTTGGCATCGCCTTTAGCGAGCAATTTGCCATTAAGGGTGGCCTGGTTTGCGGCGGCATCCCAACGGGGGCGAAGCGTGGTGACGCGGGGCGGATCGAGTGCGGGCTTGACGTTGGTCAGTTTGAGCACGATGGGGTTGGGCCACTTGCGGTCGTTATAGATGCGCTGGGCGTGCATGGCGCGGATGTGGAGGCCGTCGGACATTTGCTGAAAGGTAGTCTTCGGTACGATGTTCGGCTGGTATTCGAGAACCCGATCGTTTTGGCCTAGGACGGATACGGTGGTTTCGGCAGTGGCGCGAACGCTGCCGAGGGTAATGTCGCGCCACGCGCCGAAACGCCAGCGTTCGGGTGTTTTGACAATGGCGTAGACGGTATCTTCATTCTTCCTCCTGGTAAACCAGATGCCGTGTTCGTTGGTGACGACCCAAGGACGAACTCCGTAGATGGATTCGCCGTTTATAAACATCCAGAGAGCGATCTCACGGAGGCGCTCTTCCTGTTCGATGGGAAGTTCGCCGTCGGGCTTAGGGCCGACGTTCAGCAGCAGGTTGCCGCCTTTGGCGCGCGTCTCGATGAGGATCGAGATAAGTTCGCCGCCGGACTTATAGACGTCGTTAGTGGGTTTGTATTGCCACTGCGTACCCATGGTGAGGCAGGCTTCCCAGGGAACGTCGTTGGCCATGCCGGGGATGTACTGTTCCGGAGTTTCCATGGCTCCGCGGGTGACGACGATGTTGGGCTGCAGCCGCCAGGCAGTTTCCTTGAGGCCTTCGGCGGGTCCATCAAGGAAGAGGACGTCGATATCACCGTAGCTGGTGAGTAACTCGTTCAGTTGCGCCTGGTCGAGTCGCATGAGGTCCGGGTTTTCGGCGGGCGAGACACCGCGGCCGTTGCGGTTAATCTGCTTGCCGTTCTTGTGGAGCCAGAGGAAATCGTCAGGGGAGAAGTAATAGCCTGGGGAGATGCCCTGCTTGCGGAACTCAGAGACGATGGGGCCGACGATGTCTTTACGGTAGGGGGTGTTGGCGATGGAGAACTCAGTGGTTTTGGAGGGCCACATGGTGAAACCGGCGTGGTGCTTGGTGGTGAAGACGACGTAGCGGATGCCGGCCAGTCGCGCGAGGACGGCCCAGTCTTCCGGATAGAACTTGCGGGGGTTGAAGGTACGCGGCAGAAGATCGATGAAGCGGGCGAGGTAGTCAGGCGAGGCGCCGACCATGGAGTGGCTGATGACGGAGCCTAGCTGGGAGTCGAGTGACCAATGGATGAACAGGCCGAAGCCCTGGTCGCGGAACCATTCGACGCGCTCAGGCCGGTTTTGCGCGATCAGGGTGGTGGTAAGTAGTGCGAGCGAGAGCCATCGTTTCATGGGTAGAAGTAACCTTTGCATCTTATTAATTGACCGCCCAAGGGAACCGGTAAGTGGGCGGGTAAGCGAAGCGCTTCACCTGGGCGCTTATGTGGATGGAGGTGGATGGAGGCAGGTGGACGGTAAAGGCTCGGGATCCGACCGAACGCTGAGCCTGCTTCGACCGAGGTTGCGGGATCAGCGAGTGCCGTGGTTGTTCGGGGTCGCGGTCTTCGCGTTCGTCGTACGAGATGGTCTGGAACTGGTCCTGTCCGTAGAGGCCGGCCTGAACGGTTACGTCGCGGGCGTGGAAGGCGCTTACGTTCACTAAGTCGAATTCGATCTTGCCGTCGCTAATCCGCTGGACGAGGGCGGCGACATCGGTGGGCAGGCCGGGGCGGCGGCGAGTGGGGTCGAAGTAGCGCAGGTGGGATTGGACGAGCCCGGCGTTGTATATCTGCTGGGCTGCGCCACCGGTGAGTTGGAGGAGAGCTTCTGTAGATACGGGATTGACCGTGTGCCAGTGGTGGGCGTTGGCGTTGCGGATATCGGGCGGGGTGTTGGGAGGTTCGATGCGTGGATCGTAGACACGGACGATGCGGTTGTCGCGAATCCAGCGGAGCCGCATGGCCATTTGCGAGAGGGTCTGGCGCAGGATGATTTCGGGGTAAGTGGGGTTGTCGCCGGCGACGAAGCGGAGCCATGGAGCTTCGTGACCGCGGTCCTCTTTGGTGTGGGTTTCGACCGATTCGCGCCAGTCGGCTTTGCCGTAGATATCGCAGAACCAGCAGTCGTTCATCAGTTCGGGACGGAGGGCCTTGCCGTCGGATGGGAACGGCATTTCGGTGGCGGTGTTCCAATCGACCTTCATGCGGCGACGGAGGTCCTCGATGCGGTTCCAATCCTGTTGGGCGAGAGTGGCGGACCAGAGGCGGGCCATGAAATGGAGGTCCATTGGTTGATAGGCAAACCAGCCGCGTGCGCCGCGCTTGAACGGGACGAGGAAGGCGCCGTGGTAGTCTTTGCCGGCGGCAAGGATGTGGTCCATGGTGTTTCGGGGAAGGTCGTAGTAACTCGTATCGCCGCGGCTTACTAACTGGGCGTTCTCGGCCGCGCCCTGCAACGCCATGCCGATGTTGTAGTAACCGTGAGGCCAGTGCCACCCGTAATGGCCGCCCCACCAATGGCCGTTATGAAGCTCGCCGACGTTGCCGGACGGACCGACGTTATCGGGGGCGATGTTGCCGTTGGCTCCGGCGCGGGCGATCCAGGCGTTGACATATTCGCGGACCCAGGCGCCATAGCGGTCGTCGCCGGTGAGGATGGCGGCGTGAGCGACAAGCGCCGTCGAACCGAGGTTAGCGGCAACGTCGCCGACCATCATGCGGGACTGGATAGACTGGCCCATGCGGAGGGCGTTCCGTTCGTCTTTGAGGTCCTCGAACCTGGTGATGCCGGGGATGTCGTCGAGCGGGAGGCCGTAGCTGGACATGCCGAGGGAGTAGCGCCACGGAGGGGCCTTACCAGGAGTTGGAAGCGAGGGCCCTTCGCTGCCGGTGAGGGGGGAGCGGAGCATTTTGAGGCGCGGGTCGTAGTTGGGGGCTGTTGCATCGGCGCCGATGTAGAAGGCGGCATAGCGGCGGGCGCGGTCGATATTGGCGGCGTCGGTCGGGTCGGCCAGGGCGAGGCTGTAGTAGAGGAGCACGCCTTCGGCGATGTGGAACCAGTCGAGGGTTCGGGGGAACTCGCGGTTAAGGGAACCGAAGCGGCCGAGCTGGCGGAGGGTGCCGTTCCAGGCGCGGAAGGAGAGGTCCTTTAGCTGGTCGTCACCGCCGAGGGCATAGAGGACAGGCCAGTTGTAGAAGCTTTCGGGCAGGTCGTCAAAACGGGCCGTTCCGGTGGTGCGCCAGATGAGGGACCCGTCGGGGGCCTGGTACTTCTGTGAGAACTCGATGGCGGCGGCGCTCGATTGTTCGATGACCTGCCGCTCGAGGAGCGCCCAAGCCGGCGGGGCGGTGGGGACGGTGGCTTGAATGCGAATGTCCGCGGCAGGGAGGGCAGCCGCGGCGAGCAAAGCAAAGATCAGGGCATATCGGACCATAAACTCACTTCAACAGAGCATAATACTCTTCGGTGAGTTCGAGCAGGGATTTGGGTTGGCGGGCTTGTTTGAGGTTGCGGAGGACGCCGGCACGGTCAGCGGCGGAGCGTTCCTGTCCGAGCTTGAACTTGGCTTCGATACGGTCGATCTTCATCTCGTAGGCGACGATGCCCTGTCGCATGCCTTTGAGGTAGGATTCCGGGAGCTTAGAGTAAGACCACTTGTCGCCTCCGCCGTAATTGGCTTCGTTTTGACGAATCAGGCGTTCGAGGGAGGCGGCAAAAGCCGCGTCGTCATCGACCCGCCGGGGAATGCCGGAGGCGTGGACGACGGCGAAGTTCCAGGTGGGGACTGCATTGGCGGTATCGTACCAGTTGGGCGAGATGTAGCCGTGGGGACCGTGAAACACCGCAACGCATTCCGACACGCCGTCGAATGCGGCGTTCTGAGGATTGCTCTTGGCAATGTGCCACCAGAGCGTACCCCAGCCTGTGTCTGAACGGTAAAGAAGGGTGGGGACGTTGGTGGTGCGTATGCCGCCATTGGCGGTGATGAGCATGGCGAAAGAGTATGCTTCGAGGAAATCGAGGATACGAGAGCGGTCGCGTTCCGCATGGCGTTCCGGGATATAGATGGTGTCGCGAGCGGCGGGTAGAGGTTCCGCCGCAACACTGGCCACAGTCATGGCTTTGAGGAGGTCGCGCCGTTTGGGCATGTCAGACGGTAAGTTACGCGGCGTAATTGAGGATGGGGGGAGCGTTTACGCCGCAGCAGCGCTTGTACTTCTGGCCGGAGCCGCAGGGGCAGGGGGAGTTGCGGCCAACTTCGGCGGGAGGGGGATTTCGTTTCGCAAAATTTTGATTTTGCTCGGGTTGGGGGTCGGCAGCGGCAGCCGTGGGGGCGTCGGCAGCCCGTCCCTTACGGTCAGGACACCGTGCGGGCTTGGCGAGTGGGGCAATGGCGTTCGGGTTGGATTGGAGCCTGATGGTTTGAAGTTCGCGGAGGTGGCGCATGGCGCGATTGAAGGAGCCTTCCCAGGTTAGGGAGAGTTTTTGATATTTGAAGAATTCGGGGCTGCCTTCTTCGAATTGCATGGCCAGGTTGGCGGCTCGCTCGAAGTGCCACTGAGCGTAGGCTAAGCGCTGGCAAGCGAAGTCTTCCAAGCAACCGTGGGGGCGAGCGGCGTCGCGAATGGAGGCGGTGAGCGCATCGAACATGTTGCGCACAGCGGTAGAGATTGCTGGAGGCAGAACTGGGGTGGACATGCCCTGGGAATACCATAGCGCAATGTCAAACCCGCCTCAGTCGATAGTTGAAATTGTCAACAACAAGCCGCCAGGCTATTGATGAAAATAGAGTTAAAAATATAATTAAAATTTATAAACTATTGTGAATGAACTTTTTCGGGTAAGGCGAATTTTCGGCGAAAGTGTTTAGGGCGCAGCTTCGTCGGCCCGTCGTCGCGGCGCCTTCCAGCCTTCGGGCGGTTTTCGGTGTGCCTCAAACCACCATGCGACTGAGCACCGACTCGGCCATCGCTACACTAAACAAAGAGGATGCGTTTATTCATCGGGCTGATGTTTGCTTCCCTGCTGGGGTCGCAGCCGGCCAATTTCAACCTGGGTCAATTAGACACGATTCTTGAGGAATCGGTGAGTTCGGTGAATCGCGGTGTATCGCTAACGTTGGTGGTGGATGGGCAGACTGTGTACCGGAAGTCGTTCGGTTTGTACGAAACCGATCGTGTAGTACGGATAGCATCGGCGAGTAAGTGGCTGGCGGCGGCGACGATTCTGGCGGTGGTGGATGAAGGCAAACTGACGCTGAATGACAGGGCGGACCGGTACGTGCGCCAGTTGGATGCGGAGAAGGGCGCGATCACGCTGCGGCAACTGCTAAGCCACACGTCCGGGCTTGTTCCGGATGCGTCGTGCCTGTTTTCGACGTCGATGTCGCTGGCGGCGTGTGTCGATGAGATCACGGCCGAACCGCTGCTGTTCGCGCCGGGGACACGTTTCTACTACGGGAACACAAGCCTGCAGGTAGCGGCGCGGATGGCGGAGGTTGCGGCCGGGAAACCGTGGGCCACGCTGTTTCAGGAGAAACTGGCGACGCCGCTCGAGTTCCGGTGCACGCGCGTGGATGGTGTTGGGTCGCTCGCGAACCCGGCGGTGGCCAACGGTGTTGTGTCTTGCGCTTCCGACTACTCCAACTTTCTGGCGATGATCGCGGGTGCAGGGTTGTACAAAACGCGGCGGGTGCTTACGGCGGGTTCGATCAAAGAGATGACGCGCGACCAAACGGGCGGCGTACCGATCCAGCAGACGTTGTACCGGCCGTTTGCATCGCTCGATCCGAATTTGCCGCTGATGCGGTATGGCCTTGGCGTGTGGCGCGAGCAGACGGATGCAGTGGGCAACGCGCTCGAAGTGAGCTCGCAGGGCGCGTTTGGCTTCAGCCCGTGGGTGGATTTTCCGCGGCATCTGACGGGAGTGCTGTCGGTGGAGAGTTCACAAGACGCGATCATGGGAACGTACCTGGAACTGAAGCGGGCGATACGCGCCGCGATACCGGTTTGGTCGCAACGGCCGGTGTTACCGACGAACGCGGCGAGCTATACGTTTGAAGCACTGGCGCCGGGCTCGATCATCGCACTGTTCGGGAACGCGATTACGCGGGCGGAACCGAAGACGCTCCGCTTGACGTCGCCCACGCAAGTGGCGCGCGAACTGGACGGACTGCGGGTGCTGTTTGACGGTGTACCCGCGCCGCTCATCTACTCAGACTGGTCGCAGATCAGCACGGTTGTTCCTTACGAGATGGAAGGCCGGACGACCGTGACGGTGCAGGTTGAGCAGAACGGAGAACCGGGTCCGCGATCGGTGATTGGGATTGCGGACGGGTCTCCGGCATTGTTTACGGTTGGAGCGGCAGGCCGCGGGCAGGCAGCCGCGGTGAATGAAGACGGCACGTATAATACGGCCGCTAGTGCCGTTCCGCGGGGTTCGATCATCATACTGTTCGCCACCGGACTTGGCGTTACGACACCGAGGGTGGCTACCGGCGAGGTGCCAACGGCGGCCGCTCAAACCGCAACTCCCGTTCGGGTATCGATAGGGGGGCTGGACTCACAGGTGCTGTATGCGGGAGTGTCGCCGGGCAGTATTGCCGGGTTGTATCAGTTGAACGTGCGTGTTCCGCCGCAGGTGAGTCCCGGTTCGGCGGTGCCGGTTTCCGTGCAGGCGGGGACGGGCCGCAGCACGGCGGTGGTCACTATCGCTGTACGGTAGCTTGCACTCTAACGGGAGAGCCGGAGGAGTTGCACGCCGTGAGCAGGCACGGGGGCTTCCGCCTTGGAACTGGATGGGCCCTGGTTTTTGTGACGCCAAGGGTCGCGGGACTTATAAATGCCATGCAATCCGAGTTCGGACCACGTGACGGGGATCTTGCGAGGCTCTTTGGAGAGGTTGAACAAGCCGACGGCCATGGCGCCGCCTTCCAACGGTTTGGCCAGCACGAGTTCCTCGTTTGTCTTGCGAATCACCTTCGCTTGCTTGCCGAGAATGTCCTGGTTGATGTCGATGATTTCGGTGTTGCAGAGGACGTTGAGGGTGAACTCGTCGAGTTTTTCCATGTCGCCGGAGAAGAACAGGGGAGCGGCCATGAGGCTCCAGAGGGACATGTAGCTGTACTGTTCGTCGGGGGTGAGTTTGGCTTTCTGCGGCTCGGCCTGGCCGTGGGCGTTGCCGTACCAACCGATGAGGATGTAGTCGGGGTCGTTCCAGTGGCCGGGTCCGGCATGGCCGGTGAGGACCATGTTCTTGAAAGCGATGGAGTAGAAGCCGGGCAACTCGGTGTCGCGCTCGAGGCCGAGGTCGCCGGTGGTGCGCCAGGAGTGGCCGCCGACTTCGGCTCCCCACTTCCAGACGTCGTTGCGGCCGTACTGACAAAGGTTCAGTTGGATGTCGCGGGGCTGCGCGGAGAGCAGGCTGCCCATGAGTTCGTACGGTTTGCGGCTGTCGGCGAGGGTGGGTTTGGGAACGATTTTGCCGTAACCGCACCAGTCGTATTTAAGCAGGTCGTACCCCCAGGCGGCGAAAGTTTTGGCGTCGATGGATTCGTGCTGCCAGGCGCCTTCGAGTTTCTGGCAGGTGGTGGGTCCGGGCGAGGTGTAGATACCGGCTTTCAGTCCTTTGGAATGGATGTAGTCTGCGAGACCTTTCATGTCGGGGAACTTGGAGTTGGATTTGGGGAGGCCGGCGGAGTCGCGCGCGTTGGGTCCGGGGTCTTCCATCCAGCAATCGTCGATGGAGACGAATTCGTAGCCGAAGTCGGCCATGCCGGAGGAAATCATCGCGTCGGCAGCGCGGCGGATGGTGGCGTCTGTGACGCGGCAATAGTGGGTGTACCAGTGGTTCCACCCCATGGGCGGGGTGAGGGCGAGCGTGTCGCCAACCTGGAGGCGGAACACGCGGGTGTGTTTGCCGTGGGAGTTTTTTGCCTGGAGCGTGATCGCGAACTCGCGCTTTTCGGCTGGGGTGGTTCCCGACAGGATGCCGGTTTTTGCGTCGAGTTGAATGCCGGGCGGGAGGTTTTTGGCCGTGAACTCGATGGGGCGGGCACCGGTGCAAGGGATGCGGTAGAGAAACGGCTTTCCGGGACGGGCACCGTAGATTTTCGGGGCATTGATGTGAGGTGCGGGGCCGGGCGGAGGGGTAAGGAGACCGGAGGCGGCGAGCAGGAGTGCGATCATGGCAAACTTAACGGTAGTATACAGGAAATTCGGGGTATATTATCGAATATGAGGTGTCGCTTCTTCCCACTTGGTGTTTTGATGGTGGCCGCGGTGGGGTACGGCGCCGATTGGCCGCAATTTCGCGGTATGGCGCGAGACGGCATCTCGAAGGAAACAGGACTGTTGCGAAAGTGGCCGGCGGGCGGTCCGAAAGTGTTGTGGACGACGCCGATGGGGCAAGGGTACGCGGGGGCGGCGATTGTGGCGGGCCGCGTGTACCACGAGGATTACGACGAGGCTAAGGGCGAGTGGGGCTTGTTTTGCCGGTCGCTCGCGACGGGCAAAGAGATTTGGCGGTATACAGAAGCGCGGAAGATCAGGCCCAATCACGCGATCACGCGGACGGTGCCGGCGGTAGACGGGAAGTTCGTGTTCTCGATCGACCCGAAATGCAACCTGCACGCGCTCGATGCCCGGACGGGCAAACAGGTTTGGCAGAAAGACCTGGTGACGACGTACAGCACGAGTATTCCACCGTGGTACAACGGCCAGAACGTTCTGTTGGAGCCCGATAGGATCGTGATCGCGACGGGCGGATCGGCGCTGGTGGTGGCGCTGGATAAGGCCACGGGCAAAGAGCTTTGGCGGACGCCGAACGATTTAAAGTTCGTGTTGTCGCACGTGTCGGTGATGCCGGCGGCGATCGGCGGGGTGAAGCAGTATCTGTATTCCACGCTTGACGGGATTGTAGGCGTATCGGCGAAAGACGGGGCGCTGCTGTGGAGTTACAAACGAAAGTTCAACGTAGCGGCCGTGCCATCGCCGCTGGCGGTAGATGCGTCGCGGGTGTTTGTGACGGGTCCGTACGATGCGGGCAGCGTGATGGTGAAGGTACAGAACGCGGGCGGGAAGTTCACGGCGAGCCCCGCGTTCGATATGAAGGCGAACGAGTGGAACTCAGAGGTCCACACACCGGTGGTGTTTAGCGGGCACATGTTCGCGGTGGGCAAGAAGAAGCGCGGGCTGTTCACGTGCATGAACATGGACGGCAAGGTGGTTTGGGAGAACGACGGCCAATCGACGTTCGAGTTAGGCAGCTTCTTACTGGCGGACGGGATGTTCTATCTGCTGGAAGGAAAGACGGGGATGCTGCACCTGGTAGAGGCGAGCACGGCGAAGTACAAGGAACTGGATAAGGCGCAGGTGCTGAGCGGAGGCGATGTGTGGGGTCCGATGGCACTGTCGGACGGGAAGTTAGTGCTGCGCGACTTATCGAAGATGGTGTGTATCGACGTTAGGGGGAAATAGGAGCGCAAGCGTGAGTTACCGGCATATCGGCACGATCTCAGGAGTGTTTGCGGGGCCGCCGCGAGGATTGTGGGTGGCCGGCCGGGAGACGCTCTATGTAGGCGCGGCGAACGAAGTGGTGGTGTTTGATAGCGGAAAACCGGCGCGGCGGTGGAAGACGGCGAAGGCGGTGTGCGCCGTGGCCGTGGATGGAGATGGGTTAGTGT
The DNA here is from genome assembly GCA_020846745.1 of Bryobacterales bacterium. Classification (GTDB taxonomy): domain Bacteria; phylum Acidobacteriota; class Terriglobia; order Bryobacterales; family Bryobacteraceae; genus JADLDI01. The sequence goes on from JADLDI010000060.1 coordinate 112,166, forward strand.
GGACGGGCGAAGCGGGGCAGGTAGAGGTATTTGATCGCGGCGGCACGCTTGTACGGCAATGGCGCGGGGGATGGTTTGGCGAGATCACGGCGATCGGGTTCTCGAAAGGCACGGTGCTGGCAGGCGATGCGCAGGACCGGTGCATCAAGCGGTACGACGGGGCAGGGAAGTTGCTGAACACGATCGGCAAGGACAACCGGACACAGGGTTTGCTGATCCCGAACGGGGTGGTGGATTTCAAGGTCGACGGACAGGGAGTTATTCACGTGGCGAACCCGGGCAAGCACCGGGTGGAAAGATACAGGTGCGAAGGCGAGTTACTGGGACACATCGGCCGGTTTGACGGTGTGAAGCCCGAAGGGTTTGGGGGGTGCTGCAATCCGACGAACGTCGCGCTCGGTCCGCAGGGCAAGGTTTATACGACGGAGAAGGCGGGTCCGCGGGCGAAGGTGTTGGGGGCGGCGGGCGAGTTGGATGCGGTGATCGCGACGACCGAGTTCGATGCGAACGCGAAGAACATGGCGATTGCGGTGGGTCCGCGGGGGCGGGTGTTTGTGGCGGATACAGCGCGGTTGGCAGTGCTGGTGTTCGACCGGACGGCGGAGGTGGCGGGATGAGCGTATCGCGACGGAAACTGATCGACGGATTGGTGCGCGGCGCCGCCATCGCCGGAGTGGCGGGCACGGCGGGATACCTGGTGAACAAGGCCGAAGGGCAGGTGGTGTGGCAGATCGACGGCGCGAAGTGTCTGAACAGCCGTGCGGGCGAGGTGGGGGTAAAGGCGTGCGATTTGTGCGTGAAGGAATGCGTGGTGACGCATTCGGCCGTACGTGCGGTGAATGAGTTTTCGAAGTGCGGACGGTGTTCGATTTGCCCGGCGTATTTCGATGTGAAGAGCGCGGTGGGTCCGGATGGACTGCCGAGCCAGAAACTATGCCCGAGGGACGCGATTACGCGGAAGCCGATCGGCGAAGTGGACCCGAGCGATCCGGCCAATAACTTCTACGAGTATGTGATAGACGAGGGTAAGTGCGACGGGTGCGGCAAGTGCGTGATGGCGTGCAAGGAGCCGGCGGGGTTAGGGTCGATCCGGCTGAAGGTCAGGCACGACTTATGCGTGAACTGTAACAGTTGCGCGATTTCGATCGCTTGCCCGAAAGACGCGGTGGCGCAGTGGAAAACCGATAAGGCGGTGAACCAACAGTGGCAGCCTGTGTCGGAGTAAGCCGCCGGCTCTTGTTATTGGGGTGGCTGCTGGCGTTTGTGTGGAGCGGAGTGGCGGCAGCGCAGGCGATCCACTACCAGCGGCAGGCGGATACGGCTCCGCAGGAAAAGAGCATCGGCGGCGGCTATGTCACCCCACCGGTGCAGAAGCCGCTGCCGCGGCGGGCGTGGCTGCAGATTCTGGATGTGGCGCTGTTGGCGGCGGCATTAGGGGCGGCGGTGTGGATGGTGCTGACCAAGCGCAGCCGGCGGTGGATTATGGCGCTGAGCGCGGCGTCGCTTGCTTACTTCGGGTTCTACCGCGAAGGGTGTGTGTGCCCGATCGGGTCGATTCAAAACGTTACGGTGGCGCTAACAGACCCGAGTTATCGAATTCCGATTGTGGTGATTGCGACGTTCTTCCTGCCGTTGGTGGTGGCGCTGTTTTATGGGCGGGCCTTTTGCGGCGGTGTGTGTGCGTTGGGGGCCATCCAGGAGATGGTGGTGATCAAACCGGTGCAGGTGCCGCGGCGGTTGGACCGGGCGTTGGGGCTGTTGAAGTATGCGTACTTAGGTGCGGCGATCTGGTTTGCGGTACTGCCGGCGGCACAGCGGGACTTTGTGATTTGCCGGTTCGATCCGTTTGTAAGCATGTTCAGGCGGACGGGATTCGCGCACATGCTGCTGATTGGGGGTGCGCTGCTGGTGGTGGGCCTATTTGTGGGGCGGCCGTACTGCCGGTATCTGTGCCCTTACGGTGTGCTGCTCAAGTGGTGTACGCGAGTGGCGCGGCGCGGGGTGACGATCACGCCCGATAAGGAACTGGACTGCGGATTATGCACGGATGCGTGCCCGTATGGCGCGATCGAGAAAATGCGCGCGGTGCGGCCGGATTGCTTGTATTGCGCGCGGTGTTACCGGGCGTGCCCACGGACGCTGGTGCAGATCGGAGGGCAGGCGTGAAGGCGCGAACGGCCGCGACGATTGCATTGGCGGGAATGCTTGCGTCGATTGCGGCCCTAAGTGCCGACTATCTGGTGATGCGGTACCGGACGCCAGGCGACGAGCGGATACTTGCGGAGTTACAAAAGCAGGGCCAGGAAGATTCGAGTAAGGCGAAGTTACTGGACGCGGAGCATAAGCGGATTACCGATGCGAAGCTGGCGCGGCGGGCACGTACGGAGTGGCTGGCGTGGGCATTGATTGCGTGTTCGGCGGCGTTTGTGGCGATGGCGAAGAAAGTGGCGGGCGAACCGGTTGCGCCGGCGTTGCCGAAGCCGGTGGCGGCGGATGTGCGGTTGCGGTGGGGGGCCGGCGCGGTGTTGGGCGACCCGGCGGATTTGAGCGCGGTAGATGAAATCGTAGCGCGCGAAGGACGCGGTGCGGAAGCGGCCATTCCGATTCTGCAGGCGATTCAGGCGCACTACGGCTTTCTGCCCGATGCGGCGTTACAGCGTGTATGCGAGCGGACCGATATTACGGCGGGACAGATCGCGGGCACTTCGTCGTTTTATGTGCGATTCCGGCAGACGCCGGTGGGCAAGCATTTCGTCAGGGTGTGCCATGGGACGGCGTGCCATGTGTCGGGCGCGCGGCAGATCACGGAGGAGTTACGGCGGTCGCTTGGGATTGGCGAGGGCGCGGATACGGATGAGGGCCGGTTGTTTACGGTGGAAGAGGTGGCGTGCCTGGGGTGCTGCAGTTTGGCTCCGGTGTTGATGGTGGACGACCAGACGGTGGGCAAGTTGACGCCCGGGGCGGCGCGCGATGCGTTGCAGTCGATCGAGCCGAAGGAGCGCGCATGAGGCCAGCCGAGGCGCGCGAGATTCGGATCGGGCTGAGTTCGTGCGGCATCGCGAGCGGTGGGGAACGGGTGCGGGACGCGTTGAGGGCGGAAGCGCGTGCGGCCGGGTTCGAAGGGCTGGTGAAGACGGTCGGTTGCAACGGGATGTGCCATCGCGAGCCGATTGTGCAGGTGGTGGGAGCGGATGGAGCGGTTACGTTCTATGGGCAGGTGACGGACGAGGCGGCGCGGCGGATTGTGCGCGCGCATGTGCGTCCACGGAGTTTTGCCGTTCGGGCGCGGTGGCTGTTGGACGGCGGAGGCGAGGAGTTAGATGCGCTGCGGTTCGATTTGCGGACGGAACCGGCGGCGGCGTATCTGAGCAAGCAGACGCGGATTGTGCTCGAGAACTGCGGCGAGATCGACCCGAGTTCGATCGGCGACTATCTGGCTCGCGATGGGTACAAGGCGTTGGCGGCGTGCCGGGGAGAAGCGCCGGCGGATGTGATCGCGAAGGTTCTGCAATCAGGATTACGAGGACGCGGCGGGGCGGGATTTCCGACGGGACAGAAATGGCTGCGGGCGAGCCGGCAACCGGAGGGCGAGCGGTATGTGGTGTGCAATGCGGACGAGGGGGACCCGGGGGCGTTCATGGACCGGCTGGTGCTGGAGGCGGATCCGCACCGGGTGATTGAAGGAATGGCGATTGCGGCGCACGCGATCGGCGCGCGGCAAGGGTTCGTGTATGTGCGTGCGGAGTATCCGATTGCGGTGGAGCGGGTGCGCGGCGCGATTGCGCAGGCGGTGGAGCATGGGTTGCTGGGCGAGTTCCGGTTGGAGGTTCGCGAGGGGGCGGGCGCGTTCGTGTGCGGGGAGGAGACGGCACTGATAGAGTCGCTGGAAGGCCGGCGCGGGATGCCGAAGTTGCGGCCGCCCTATCCGGTAGAACGCGGGTTTCGCGGGAAGCCGACCGTGATCAACAATGTCGAAACGCTGGCGTGCCTGCCCTGGATTCTGCGGCACGGGCCGGAAGCGTTTGCGGCGCTGGGAACGGCGGCGAGCAAGGGTACGAAGGTGTTTGCGCTGGCGGGGAAGATCGAACGCGGCGGATTGATCGAAGTGCCGATGGGGGTTACGATTCGCGAGATCGTGGAGGACATCGGCGGCGGAATGAAGAAGGGGCGGCGGTTCAAGGCGGTGCAGCTGGGGGGACCGTCGGGCGGGTGCATACCCGAGTCGCTCGCGGATACTCCGGTGGATTATGAGGCGATCCCGAAGACGGGGGCGATTATGGGGTCCGGCGGGATTGTCGCGATGGACGATCGCGATTGCATGGTGGACATCGCGCGGTATTTCCTGCGGTTCACACAGGCCGAGTCGTGCGGGAAGTGTACGTTCTGCCGGATCGGGACGAAGCGGATGTTGGAGATCCTGGAAAGGCTGTGCGCGGGCCAGGGTGAGCCGGGAGATATCGAGAAACTCGAATCGCTAGCGGATTATGTGGGCCGCGGGAGTTTGTGCGGGTTGGGGCAAACCGCGCCGAATCCGGTGCTGACGACGCTCAAGTATTTCCGGAGCGAGTACGAGGCGCACTTATACGAGAAACGCTGCCCGGCGGGGCGGTGCCCGGCGCTGATCCGCTATCGGATCACGGATCGGTGTATCGGGTGTACGCTGTGTGCGCAGGTGTGTCCGGTGAAGGCGATCGCGTACGAACCTTATAAGAAGCATACGATCGACGATGGGCTGTGCACGCGGTGTGATCAATGCCGCGAGGTGTGCCAGGACGACGCGGTGGAGGTGGTCTGAAACGTTATGGTGACGCTGACCATCGACGGACGCGCAGTGACGGTGGACGCAGGTACGACGGTTCTGAGCGCGGCGCGGCGGTTGGGTATCGACGTGCCAACGTTGTGCCATGTGCCCGGGCTCGAACCGGCATCGTCGTGCTTTGTGTGCGCTGTTCAAATTGAGGGCAGACGGAACCTGTCGCCGGCGTGCGCGTTGCCGGTGGCGGACGGCATGGTGGTAACCACCAACAGCGCCGACATCAGGCGGGCGCGGCAGATGGCGCTTGAGCTGTTGCTGTCGGACCATGCCGGAGATTGCGTGGCGCCGTGCGCCGGGACGTGTCCGGCGGGGTTGGACATCCCGCGGTTTGTGATGGACCTGGCGAAGCACGACACGGGCGGGGCGATTCGCGTAATTGCGGAAACGCTGGCGCTGCCGGGGTCGCTGGGGCGCGTGTGTCCACGGTTATGCGAACAGGAATGCCGCCGGCGCGATTACGACGTTTCGCTGGCGATTGGCGCTCTGCACCGGTATGCGGCCGATCGGGAGCGGTATGTGCCGGAGCGCGAACGGGCGACGGCGAAGCGGGTGGCGGTTATCGGGGCGGGTCCGGCAGGGTTGGCGGCGGCGTATTTTCTGCTGCGCCGGGGGCATATGTGTACGCTGTACGACTCGAAGCCCGAGGCGGGAGGGATGTTGCGGTACGGCATTCCCGCGCACCGGCTGCCGAAGGATGCACTGGCCGCGGAGGTCGGCATTATCCGGGAGCTAGGGGCGGAGTTCCGGTTTGAGCAGCGTTGGGGGGCGGACTTTACGTTGCAGCAGCTCCGTCAAGCGAACGACGCGGTGTTTATTGCGACGGGCGCACCACATGCGCAGGACTTGCGATGCGAGGGCGAGGAACACGCACTATCGGGTATCGAGTTTCTGGAACTGGTGAATACGGGCAATCCACCGGTATTGGGCGGCGAAGTGGTTGTGATCGGCGGCGGGAACACGGCGGTGGATTGCGCGCGGGCGGCGGTACGTGTGGGCGCCAGGAGCGTGCGCATGCTGTACCGCCGGACGCAACGGGAGATGCCGTGCCTGCTGTCGGAAGCGGAAGAGGCGCAGAGGGAGGGCGTAGGGATCGAATTTCTGGTGGCCCCTGTGCGTGTGGAGCGGAACGGCCATCACCTGCTGTCGCTGACGTGCCAGCGGATTGAGTTAGGCGAGGCGGATAAAGATGGACGGCGGCGGCCGGTGCCGGTGAAAGGGTCGGAATTTTCGATCACCTGCTCGACTGTGATTGCGGCGATCGGGCAGACGGTGGACCGGGGCCTGGCGGAGCGCCAGGGGCTGCGTGTGGATGCGATCGGGATTGCGGCGGATGAACGAACGTTCGCCACCAACTTGCCGGGCGTGTTCGCCGGAGGCGACGCGGTGCTGGGCGCGGATCTGGCCGTGCGCGCGGTGGCGACGGGCCGGATGGCGGCGGCTTCGATCCACCAGTATCTGACGGGTGTGCGGGTGGTGGGCGAGCCAACGTCGATGCGGATCAACATGAAGCCGATGGACGATCTGGAACGCGCGGCGATTTTTCGGGACATCGAGCGCACCGAGCGCGTGCGGCATCCGGAAATTGAGTGGGAGCGGCGGGTTCGCACGTTCGATGAGGTGGAACTGGGGTTGCCGCCGGAGCAGGCGGAGACAGAGGCGCACCGTTGTATGAGTTGCGGCTGCGGAGCGTCGCACGACTGCCGCATCAGACGGCTGGCGACGGAGTATCGAGCGGACCCATACCGGTATCCGGGGGCAAGGCGACGGTTTACGCAGGATACGTCGCATCCGGAAATTGTGTATGAACCCGGCAAGTGCATCGTTTGCAATGCATGCGTGCGGATTGCGGCGGAGGCGGGGGAACCGGTGGGATTGACGATAGCGGGCCGCGGGTTCGATGTGGCGGTGGCGGCGCCGTTTGGCAAGACGGTAGCGGAGGGATTGCGAAGGGCGGGCAGGAAGGCGGCGGAGGTGTGCCCGACGGGAGCGCTGGCGTTTCGCGGGCAGCGGTCGTGCGATCTGGTAAAGCTCGTGTAGGTGTAAGCTTGCTTGAATGAACTCCGCAGCGGCCGATGCACAATCGAAGCCGATTGCTAAGAAACGCTGGTTCCATTTTGGGCGTAAGTATCTGCAGTCAGCGCTGCCCAGGTATACGCTCGCCATCCGGCCAGGGCTGCTCGAGGACGGCACATTCGGAATCTATGCTTTGCCCGGCAAGAACCCAACCGTCGAGTATCAGATCGAGGCGCAGCACAGATCGATTGAAGAAGCAATGGAAGTCGCCCTTGAGTATCTCAACGCGGGAGGCGAGCGGTTTGCGGGGACGAAGGTGGACGTCAGTACAACGAGGGACGCCTTATGGCGGCGGCTCGGGCAAACTGAAGAATTTCATCGGGAGGCATTGAAGGCCGACATAAAGCGGAGCTGGCCGACTCTAAATGAAATCAAATGGAAAACTGCATTGTTTGGCCGGGTATCGACCTCGCCCTACACAATTGCGGTGCTCGGGCTGATGGTCTTTTGGAAAGCGTGGTCTGTGACTATTCCGGCCGAAGGAGTCCCGATACTAAGCGAGTTTCTGGGCGGCAAGATCTTCGGAAGGCCGGAAGCAGCTTTCTGGCTTCCATTTGCATTGTTATTTGCGGCGGCGTACCGTCACGTCTCGGCGCGGTTGCAGTGCCTGGCAAACGCGCGCATGAGAGAACATGTGCTCGCATTGGCTTTGGAACATAAATGGACGCGAGAACGATTCCTGACCACTATAGTCGCCATCATTGAAGAATCCGGCTATGGATGGGCTATGCAGGCAATGCGGTTTGCATTTGAAAGGAGCCGGACGGTGCCGATGAGTGACGCGCAAGTTGCGCTGACGCTTCAAGAAGTTGAGCGAACTCCTGAAGTACTGAGGGCCGCGCGAATGCGAATGGTAGCCGCTGAATACGAAATTCGGATTCACGCGCTGTTGTACATGGAGGCAGAGTCTACCTTTCGTTCATGGTGTGTGCTGATTCCTCCGCTGATGTTCTTGATGGAGACGAGCCAGACCGAGGAGCGGCTAACCACTCTCGAAAAGAAAGGCAGGCGCGAACTTTGCGAACTACCGCTCAAATGGCTGCCCGGATGCGAAATGCCGCTGGCTCTTCGATGGATTACACCCGTGCTGCAAGTCCCTCATGTTGCCTTAATGGTGTGGGCACTGCTTTGGGCGTCACAATTGGCGGGGCTCAGTGGAGTTTGGCGGTACTTGCATCCGTTGACAGCTATGCCGGCGGTTCTGGCCGGACCCATATGGAACATCCGCATGGCCTTTCGCAGAGGTATTCCCGCGGGCATGACCTTGAAAGGCGCTTGCGGCGACCCACCGATAATTCGTGGGCTGTAACTCATTCACCTTTCCTCGCCCAACGTCACGCGACCTCATCGCTTCCTAGCTGGCTAGCCGCGCTGGGCGCGGGTGGGGACCCACATGGAAGCCTCTTTGCGCTGGACGCCTTTGACGACACCGATCAATCCGGCGAGGTTGACCATGGAGAAGTAGTAGGGTACGCGGAAAATGCGGCTGTCGACTTGCTGTACACGCCAGCCAACGAGGGCGAGCAGATAAAAGACGACCTGGGCGGCGAACATGACGCTGCCCACCTTCGAGTAGAAGCTGAGGACGAGAGCGGACACCAGGGCGACGACCAGCAAAACGCCGACCGACCAGCGGAGCACCTTGTGCGACAAGTAGGTCCAAAGGAACTTGCCTTGGGTGAGGCGCGGCACGCCTTCGCCTTCGAGCATGCCCTGGACCGAGTGAGTGATGACCCGGATCTTGCGGCGGAACTCCATTTCGTCGGTAGGCGTTGGATCTTCTTCGGCGATGGCTTCCGGGTCGTAGATGATGCGGTAGCCCTGGCGGCCGACCGCCATGCCGGTGACAAGGTCGTCGGCGGCCATTGTGCTGCGTGAATGCTGCCACAAGGGTCTGCGAATGGCGTACATGGCGCCATCGATACCGACGGTGGTCCAGAAGGATGTTTCGAGTTCCTGCAATTTGCGCTCGTATTTGTAGTAGAGGCTTTCGCCCTGGCCGAACTTTTGCTCAGACCGGAGAAGCCTGACATCACCTGTAACGACGCCAACTTCAGGGTTGGTGAAGTGGCGGGCAAGTTTCCGGATCGCGTCTGGGAAGTAGTAGGTGTTGGCGTCGGAGAGTACGACAATTTCCCGTTTACATAAAGGATAGATTTCGCCAATCGCGGCCAACTTTCCGCGGCGCTCGGCCAGGCATTTTATATGAATTCGATCGGACTGGTAGCGGCGAAGGATGTCGTTTGTACTGTCGGTTGAGTCGGAAACAAAAAAGAATTCGAGCTTGTCGGGCGGGTAGTCGAGCGTAAGGCAATTGCGGAGCTTCTGTTCGATGACCTTCTCTTCGTTGTAAGCGGCAACGACGAAAGAGACGGATGGGAGTTCACTGTCGGCGAGGTCGCGGCCGGGACGGTAACGGCGCCCAAGCGTGAACAGGACCAGCAGGACCGGATAGCCTATGTAGACGTACACAACGGTTCCAAGGCTGATCCAGAGCAGGGCGGCCGCAACGGTTTCAATCATCGCTCGGGTTTCAAGAACGGCAGAGTCCTCCGTTCATTATCTCCAACTCCCGGAGCGCCGTGAGACGCGGATTGGTCTGTTTTTCAGCACGATTCGCGCCGGTCCTACGATAAGATACCCAAGGGGAGAGTTGCGCAGGTGATTTCGGGTTGCCTGACGTCTTTCGCCCTAGTGTTTTCTTTGTGCAGCAACGCAAACTACTTTTTGTTTCCTACCTTTTTCCGCCGGCGGGCGGGATTACGGTGCAGCGGGCGCTGGCCTTTACGCGATACCTGCCGGAGCGTGGCTTTGAATTGCATGTGTTGCGGGCGCCGAACGCGCCGTCGCCTGTAATCGACGACAGTCTGCTCAACCGCGTACCGCGGCAGGTGAAGATACACGGGGCTTTGACACCCGAGCCTCCGTTCAAACTGCGTCACTTCGTTTGGAATCTGCTGTCTTCGAAGAAGAAGGCAGAAGAAGAAGCGGAGCCGGTGAAGGACTTTGGGGGGAGAAAGCCGAGCGGGCCGAAAGCTTGGGCGAAGGAAGCGATACGCCGGATGATTTGCCCGGAGCCGGAAATTCTATGGGTACCCTTTGCCGTACGTGCCGCGCGAAAACTGGTCAAACGCCACGGCATAGAGGCAGTGATGGTAACGGCTCCGCCGTTTTCGGCATTCCTGGTGGGGACGCGGTTGAAGCGGGAGTTTCCGGGGCTGAAGTTCATCGCCGATTTTCGGGACGAGTGGCTGGATTTCTACCTGAACGAATCGGACTTTCAGAGCGGAGACTTTGTCCGGAAGCGGGCCACAGAGATTGAGCGCGAAACGGTGGAACTGGCGGACATCGTAGTGGCGGTAACACATACGTCGCGCGATAAGATCAGGCGACGATATCCGGAGTTGCCGGAAGCGCGGTTCCAATGTGTGCATAACGGGTTCGACCCGGCGCAGTTCAGCAAGTTCACGGCACGGCCTCATAATACGGGAAAAGTTGTGGTCACACACGTGGGTACGGCAGCTAACGCCTCGTCTTCCCGCTACTATCTGGATGCGTTGGAGGCACTGCCGGCGGAGTATCGCGACCGGATCGAAAGCCGGTTTGTCGGCCGGATCGCGGAAGGGGAGAAGAGGTATTTCGAGAATCGCAAGGCAGCCCTCAACCTGCTGGGGTTTCAGACGCAGGAAGTAGCCACACGCTATATGGAGGAAACCGACTATCTATTGGTTACGCTGACGGATCGACAGAGTATACCGGGCAAGCTGTTTGAGTATATGGCGACGGGTAAGCCGATCTTAGCTATCTCGCCGCCGGATGGAGAAGTAGCAAGAATCATGGCGGAGACGCGCGCGGGCTTTTGTGTCGATCCATCCGATAAGGACGCATTAAGCAGAACGCTGATCCATATCTGCAGTGCCCCAGTTGAAGAGACTGTCCGGAATATCGACCAGGATAGGGTCCACAGTTTTGAGCGGCCGCGAAAGGCCGATCAGCTGGCGCAGCTAATCCACGGGTTGTTCTGAACAGCCAATCAGCACAAGAAACCCCGCCAGCTATTCCCGCGCTCATCGCGCAGGATGATGCCGAAGCGATCGGAGATGCCACTGATGGTGCGCCCTTCGGAGTCGCGGAACCGGTAGCGGACCGTTTGTTCGTCCTCGGCGTCCGCCGAGCCTTGCCAGACGTTTCCGAACTCATCTTTGAGGCGAACATACTCGCCACTGATAAAGCCGGTGAGGCTGCGCTTTTGTAAGTTCTCAAAGCGGAGGAAGCCGGTAGAGGCGGTAGAGCGGGAGCGGCGGCGGCGGTAGACCATAACTCACTCTTACTATGGTTGAAACGGCGTGTGAAAGCTCTAAGGAAAATCACTGGGACAAGGCAGTGCGATGGCTTAGCGCGGCAACGTGAAAGCCGGTGCGAGACGACTAAGACGTTTTCAATGCTGGATTAATATTAGAAGCCGTGTTGAATGGGTCAGACAACCTTAGGCTTGATCACAGCGACTCCGACTTTGCCAAGCGTTTCTACGAGGTTATTGAACATGGCTTCGTTTTTAAAACGTCCGACAATTGCTCCGCCAGAACCGGCAAAGTTAGCTGAAGCTCCACAATGACGGGCAAGGCGAATCATCTCCAGATTGCCCGAACCTATCTGATAAATTTTGGCCCGAAGGTCGAAGTTGGCGTCAATCAGGCGGTCTAATTCATCGACATCTCCGTTCAACAGGGCGTCTTTGCCTTTTTGGGCGAAGCTGGCCCATGTCCGCATCGCTTCGACAACCTGGGCATCGCCGCTGCGCCAGCGCTCGCGAATGTTGTTGTGAAATACCTCTGTGCCTTCGCTGAGCGAGGTACGGTAGGCGAGATACAAGGCGGGCAAGATAGATGGATCGAGCGGTTCGTAGGCGCCGTATCCCTGCCTATCCATCAGGTCCTTCGAAAAATCCATGTAGACGACCCCTTCGTAGGCCTGGATGACACGGTCTTGAAGGCCGGCGCCGACGCCCAATTCGCGAGTTTCGGTCTCGAGTACCAGGTTGGCAAATACCGGTAAGGGTATGTCGACGTTATAATACCTGGTCAAAGCGCGGAGTGCGGCGGTGATGATGGCGCTGGAGCCACCCATGCCTAGGCGGAGGGGCACAGTGGTCTCGTATTCGAGAGTAAAATTGCGGTCCGGTAACTCGATACCCTGTTGGCGGCAATAGTCCATGAACCGGACAATAAGGGCTTGGATGATGCGTATACCGCCATAGTAACCACGCCAGCGTGTGCTTCGGTACAGGTCGTCGAGGCTGTCGAAGATGGGCGAGTCCGCTTTGGACAGTTTGATCTCGAGTCGGGCGCTCGGGTAAAGTATTACACGGGCACGGAAGTTCCTAACCAGGAGCGAGATCGTCTTGCCGTAATATCCGTCGCTGGGATTGCCTAGCAAGCCTGCCCGGGCATAAGCGTAGGTCTCTATCATCGTTCTATTTTATGCGTGCAGTTGTGCAGCGTGTAGTCCGGGCCAGTGTGCAAGTAGACGGCAAAATGGTGGGCCAGATCGGGGCGGGATTGCTTGTTTTGCTCGGCGTGCGTAAGGAAGATTCAAGCGCCGATGCCGACTATTTGGTGGACAAGATAGCTAATCTGCGTATCTTCAGAGACGCCGAGGAAAAGATGAATCTATCGCTCAAGGAGACGAGCGGCGCCCTGTTAGTGGTGTCTCAGTTCACGCTCTATGGATCGACGGTGCGCGGGCGGCGGCCATCGTTTGACCGCGCCGCAAGCCCGGATCAGGCTCGGGAACTGTATGAATATTTCATCAGTGCGGCAGCTAAGGCGGGACTTTCGGTAGCTTGCGGCCAGTTTCAGGCAACGATGCAAGTAGAACTTATAAACGACGGACCAGTGACGATACTCTGTGATTCAGAACGGCAGATGTAACCCTTGTTTTGAACCCGTTTGTAAAGCAATGCCTCATCCGGATAGTGAAATCCGGGTTCTAAGGCGTGGAAGAGTAAGAAGATGATTGCAGAGTGGACATGTCTCAGTTACTATCTAAGAGACGTCTACCGTCGAGGTCACAGACAACATGAACATCGAAGATCCCACTCTATTACAAGCAGCCCTAGAGGGTCTTGAGGCCCAAAAGGCTCGCATCGAAGAACAGATCAGCAAAGTGAAGTCGCTGTTAGGCGGCGGCTCGAAACCGGCTCCCGCGCCCGCTCCGGCCGCGGCGCCGGCGGCAGCGACCGCAACAGGAAAGCGGGCGTACACTCCGCGCAAGCGGCGCAAGCTGAGTGCGGAAGGCCGCGCGCGCATAGCCGAAGCGCAACGGAAACGTTGGGCGGCGGCTCGCAAGGGTTAGTTATCGGATTGGCCGTCGCGGGCGAAGGCTGGTCCTACTTCCCAGCTGAATTGCCGCACGATGTCACGGACTGTGCCTTCGCCGGCGACCAGGCCATGTTCCAGAAACAGAGCACGCCCACCAAGCGCCTGGGCGAAGTGGGTATCGTGAGTGGTGATGATTTTGGCCTGATCAAGACCCGCCAATATCCTCAATAGCTCGCGTTGGCCAGGCGGATCTAACGACGTGGTGGGCTCGTCGAGAATTAGTATTTCGGGCTTCATCGCCAAAACACCGGCCAAAGCCACCCTCCTCTTTTCCCCTCCGCTCAAGTGATAGGGCGCCTTCTCTCTAAGTTCGAGGGCATTGACAAGGCGTAACGCTTGTTCCGCCAGCCGTATCGCTTCATCAGTTGTCTTCCCCAGATTCAACAGACCATAGGTTACGTCTTCCATCACCGTAGGCATAAACAGTTGGTCGTCAGCATCCTGAAAAACGACTCCAACACGCCGGCGCAATGTACCGGGTGCCTTCGGACTTACGGGCGTGCCGTCGAGCAGGATGTCTCCAGGACCTTCGAGCAAACCGCAAAGGCGTAAGAGCAGGCTGGTCTTACCCGAACCATTTGGGCCGAAGATAAACAGGTTCTCGCGAGGAGAGAGATGCACGTCTACGCCGCGCAAGGCTTCTGTTCCGTCGGCGTATTGGTAACGCAAGCCGAGAGCTTGCATCAAGGGAGCCACGTGAGACGAACTCCTATAAGCACGACTAATGAGAGAGTAACAACAAGAGTGTCGCGAAAACGCCAGGCCTCACGGATAGTGTGGGGTAAGTACGTGGTGGCGCCTCGTGCAAGCATCGCCCGATGCACCCCCTCCGCGTGGCTGTAGGCGGAGCCAAACAGGGCTGCGATGGCGCCGCCGGCGGAACTCCAGCGAAACCCGCCCCGCATAGCCGCGGCCATGCGTAACCTGTCAGCTTTTTCGGCCAGGACAAACAGGTAACGGTAGAGAAACAGCGCAACCGTCACAACCAGATGGGGTACGCCGAGTTGATGAGCGGCTGCAAGAAGACGGTGTAAGGGTGTGGTGGCAACGACAACGAGCACGGCGCAGGTTGAGACAAAACTCTTACCGAGTAAGGTCCAGGCACGAAGCCAGTCTCCGCTTAGCGCACTGACGGCAGCAAACGTAGCCGCAAACGGAAGGATGACGGCGCCGCGGCGCAGTAGAGAAGCCGAGGGAGCGCGAGATACAAGTAAAATCACCAGCACTACGAGAAAGTAAAAAGAAGCGGCGGCCCAGTTCCAGTTTCTGGTTGTGGTGATCGCAATAAGAAAGAGGATCAGAGTAATGAGCTTGGAACGGGCGTCCAACCGGTGCAGCGGGCCCTCGAAGCGATGCCAATGCTCAAAGGGGAGGCGCTTCAATCAGTGCTCCCGGCCGCGAGCGAAGACGCGCGAAAGCAGTTTCAGCAAGATATAGGTCAACAGCAGGCCGGCTAAAGCCGCAGCCATTTTCTGCGCCCAACCTGCCGTAAACCATTTCCATTCATAGTCGGCCATGGGTGAGGCTAAGACGTTGATTGAGCGGCTCTCGATGCCTAACTTCTGGGCGAGTTTCTCGAGTCCATCCGGAAGTTCGGAGGCGAACAGGGCGCCGACTGCCCCGAGCAGGATTGCAGCCAATCCGATAAAGGCGCGGCTGCGGCTTTCGGCTTGCGGTTTGCGCACCCATTCAGGGTTCATACGGCCGATGGCACGCACGACCACCACAGTTATGGCGCCCTCGATAAGTGCGGACACAACGAACAAGGCAGCCGAAATGCCCACGACAGCCATGGGCATGGGGACCCCGGAGACACGTAACTCCGCCAACGCCAGACTGGAGGCGGCGACGACAGAAGCGAAACCTCCGAGGAACACACCCAATGTTCGCGAGCTGCCACTGCCACCGGCGAGATAGCGGTAGGGCAAATAGGCCGCGGCTACACCGGCAACCGCCATGTTAAACACGTTGGCGCCGAGGGCCAGCAATCCTCCGTCCTGGAACATAAGGGCCTGAACAGCTAGGATGGCGGTCATGACGACGACGGCGGCGGCAGGGCCGACGGTAAAGGTGAGCAAAGCGCTTCCGACAAGGTGGCCGCTGGTGCCGACGCCGACCGGGAAATTGATCATTTGAGCGGCGAAAACGAACGCGCCCATAACGCCCAGCAAAGGGGCGGCGCTTTCTTTGAGGCCGGATTCGGCGCGGCGGGCGATGAAGCCGATGGCGGGAAGGGAAGCAACATCAAGGGCGGCCCAGACTGGAGTGGACAGGAAGCCGTCGGGAATGTGCATCGAACCGTTCTTCAAGGTAGCACGAATGCTCGAATCGTGCGACGCTGACAGGTATACGCTTACCAGGCAAACACTTGCGGTATATGTTCTCAAGCCGTCTTCACTGGCTCACGCCTCGGAATCAACTTGCGCAACTGCTGGCGGCGAAGCGCGAAGCGGGAACGGATGTAATCGATCTCACCGAATCGAACCCCACCCGGGCCGGCATCGGGTTACCGGCGGAGAAGGTGCTCAGCGGGTTATGTTCACCGGCGAGCATCACCTACGAACCCGCCGCTTTCGGCCTTGAATCCGCAAGGCGCGCCGTCGCCGGCTTTCTGAAGTTCGAAGGCAATCTGCTGCTTACGGCCTCGACCAGTGAAGCCTATTCGTACCTGTTCAAATTACTAGCCGATCCGGGCGATGAGGTGTTGGCGCCACAGCCCTCTTATCCCTTGTTCGACTATCTTGCTCATCTCGATTCAGTGAACACACGCGCTTACCCGCTGCGCTATCACGAAGGCTGGTGGCTTGACACGCGAACGCTCAAACAGCAGATCAACGATCGAACACGCGCGGTGATCGTGGTGAATCCGAATAACCCCACCGGGTCTTATCTGAAGCAAGAAGAACTCGACCGGCTCACCGACCTATGTGCGGGGCATGGTCTGGCATTAATCTCCGACGAGGTATTCTTCCCGTTTCTTTTGAAGCCTGGAGAACCGCCGCCAACCACGGCTCGCGTACGTAATTGCCTGACGTTTACCTTAGGTGGATTCTCGAAGTTGCTCGGATTACCGCAAATGAAGCTGGGGTGGATCCAGATATCGGGTCCGGCAGAACTTGCTAGTGCGGCAGCCGCGCGGCTCGAGTTAATCGCCGATTCGTATCTTTCGGTAAGCGCGCCCGTGCAACACGCGGCGGGCGCCTGGTTGGGCTTGCAACCGCTTTTCCAGGAAGCCATGATGGCGCGGCTCAAGCAGAATCTCGCGACCTTACAAGAACGGCTGGAACCCCTGTATGTGGAAGGTGGATGGTACGCGGTGGTTCCGCTGAGCCGTGAGCGGACGGAGGAGGAGTGGGCGATATCTCTGCTGGCCGAACACAATGTGCTGGTGCAACCGGGGTATTTCTATGACTTCCCCAGGGAAGCTTATGCGGTGGTAAGTCTTATCTGCGAACCGCGCGAATTCAGGCGCGGCATCGAAGTTCTGGCGAAAGCAGCTTCAAGCCAGCGGTTCTAATTCCGAGATACGCGGCTCAGCGCGTCCGCACGGACACAAACTCCGGTCGATGCGGCCGCGGAATCCGGTACCGAGGCGCAGCACGGGGTAGCGATGGTTCGTCAGACTCGTAAGAAGCAGCTCGGCTGAGGGGTCGAGCCGTTGGTGCCAAATCGAGTATTCGGCGTTGACATGCATGCCTTCGTGACAACTGCATTCCGCGGCCAACGGTTCGCCCAGGAATCCGCGGAACTGTTGGAATACAGGCACCTGGAAAGTTTGCCAGAACAGATCGCGGTCGGGAGGAGTTAATGCAGGGCGGCTGACGCCTGTCCAAGCGATCACCCCGTAACGAAGAGTGGGTAGATGCAGGCGTTTCTCGATGACGGCTTGGGCCAGGCCACGAAGATACGAGACGGGGGCCGCAATCGCTTCGGGTTTTGCTTCCATCAGAGCCTGACAAGACGGCTCGAGCATGAGTTGGACGCGCCCTTGTAGAGGAAACCAAGGCGCCACGGCCACCACCAGCGGTAGCGGGTCCCACGGCGCGTCGAGCCCAGCTTGGCCGGGGTTCGGAAGGCGCGGGTTTCTAAACTGCTTCACCTCGCGGTAGTACTCGTGCAAATCGATCGGGGGAATCCGTTCGAGTTGCGTCGGGTCCGCCGCCCACCGGAGCCACTCCGCCGCAGTCTCCGACTGATAGAACGCCACCTGCGAGGCCGACCGATGCAATTCCGCCCAGCGCTGCGCAAGCACGGCTTGAGCATCGGCGGGCGTACGAGCCGAGCGCGAGAGCAGCCGGCTCAGGAATGGCGTCATTCAAAGAAGTTGTGGGAAAGAGTAAACGAACTTCTCCTGTTTTATGAGCCGGGACGGAGGAATGCCGCCGGCGCTCCAGTAGAATTGGGGGGAGGCCGAGCGTGGGAGAAAAAGATCTGATCACAAATTTGGAGCAGTTGCGCGCGCTGTATCCGCCGGTGATGGAGCGGGCACGCCTGAAAACGTTACGAAAGTTGGACCATCATTGCCGCGACTTCATTGGCCTATCACCACTGGTATGTTTGGGCACGTCGACGGCGGCCGGGGCGGATGTGACCCCACGCGGGGACCAGCCAGGCTTTGTCCATGTGCTCAACGACGAAACACTCGCGATTCCGGACTGGTGGGGGAACAACCGGCTCGATTCACTTGCGAACATCGTAGAGAATCCGAATGTGGGGCTCTTGTTTCTGATTCCGGGGGTTGACGAAACGCTCCGCGTGAACGGCGTGGCACGGATCACGACTGCACCTGACGTACTGAGCCGCTGGGAGGTGAACGGCAAGAACCCGCGATCGGCACTGATCGTCGATTTGAAAGAGGCGTTCATGCACTGCGGCAAGGCGCTGATCCGTTCGAAGCTTTGGCAAGCCGATTACCGAGTAGAGCGGAAGCGGCTGGCTTCTTACGGGCAGATGTTGAAGGATCAGGCCGACATTGCCGATACGGCCGAGCAGATACAGGCGTCGGTAGAGGAAGCGTACCGGACGCGGTTGTATTGATGAACGATTCGATCTTCCCGCTCGCCAGACGGGTTTCCGACCAGATTTGTTCCAACTGGATACCGTTAGCGTCGAAGGCGGCCGCCGGCATGGATGTAGCGACCGCAACCGTGCCGGATGCCGCGCATATGGCGCAGATGATCGATGCCGGGTTTTGGACCAGTTTGCGGCACGAAGAGGGATACACGCCCACTGTGTCGCTGGCCCTGATTCGTCCCGAAGAAACGCGGCATCCACTCACGTTTGCACGGCGGTTGCCGTTGACGCCGGAATCGCTTACGCGGTTGGGTCCGGCTGTGGAACGCCCGGGCATCCACTTAGGAGTGTCGGCGGAAGGCGGCGAGTTGTCGGTATGGGGCGCTGTCCGGCCGCTTCCGCCGTTCTGCTTCGTTCTGGAAGTGGTGGCGCCTGGTCTACTGGTTATCAAGAAGGCCCGGGGAGAAGGGTCCGGGAAATTCATCAATATCGCTGTAATCGACGGGGCCGATGTTAAGATCATCGATCAGCGCGCTGCGGCGGAGCCCGATTGCCCCGAGTTACTAACATCCTTGTTAGGCTTCGATTCGCAGTATGGGTTGAAGGAAGATGTCAACATATTGATTCAACTGGCGATCTCGATGCGGGCGCATCGGCACGGCGGATCGCTTCTGGTGGTGCCGTCGCAGAGTGACGGCTGGCGCGAATCGATTGCACACCCGATCGCTTATTCGGCGAGTCCGCCGTTTGCCGCACTCACGGAATTGATGGCTGAAGATACCGATATCATGCGAACCCGCCGGTGGCAGGACTCGCTCCGCCGTGCCGTGGATGGCATTGCGGGCCTTACCGCGATCGACGGCGCGACGGTGATGACAAACCGGTATGAACTGTTGGCATTCGGTGTGAAGATTATCCGGCGGGCCGGGTTGCTTCCGATCGAGTCCGTCGCGATTACGGAGCCGATCGAGAAGAATCGCCCCGATGTCATGGATCCGACGCAACTTGGTGGAACGCGCCATATGTCGGCCGCGCAGTTCGTGCACGATCAGAAGGATTCGATCGCGCTGGTTGCCTCACAGGACGGGCGGTTTACGGTGTTTGCGTGGTCTCCGTTACAATCGATGGTCCACGGCCATCGAATTGAGAGCCTGCTTCTCTGATTCTCTTGGTAGATTGAACTCTTGGGTTGCGAAAGGAGTTCAAACGCATGAAGAAGAATGTCGGAACGATAGCACTGCTGGCAGCGTGCGGATTAGGGGTGGCGATCGGTACAACCATCCGTCAATGGCCACCGCAGATCTTGCAGGCCAAGGCGAGCCCGGCGATGGCGCCGCAGGCTCCGCCGAACGACGGCAAGCTGAACATAATTGTTTTCGGCGCGCATCCGGACGACGCGGAGTATCGCGGCGCCGGGGTGGCTATGAAGTGGGCCAAGGCCGGGCATCACGTGAAATTCGTCTCGGCCACGAACGGCGATATCGGCCACTGGCAGAGCGCCGGCGGACCGCTCGCACAGCGGCGGTTGCAGGAAGTGCAGGAAGTGGCGCGGCGCATGGGGGTGACGGTGGAGGTGTTGGACATCCACGACGGCGAGATCATGCCGACGCTTGAGAATCGGAAGATCATTACCAAGTTGATCCGGCAGTGGAATGCCGATATTGTGATCGCCAACCGGCCTAACGACTATCACCCGGACCATCGCTATACGTCGATCCTGGTGCAGGATTCGGCGTTTATGGTGACGGTGCCGTTTTTCGTGCAGGACGTCGCGCCGCTTAAGAAGAACCCGTTATTCCTGTATGCTTCGGACGGCTTTCAGCGTCCGAACCCATTCCGGGCCGATATCGCGGTAGGGATCGATGAAGTGATGGAGCCGACGCTCGATGCGCTGCTGGTGATGGAATCGCAGATCCACGAGGGCGGCGCGAACGGATATGCGGGATTAATGCCGGACGATGCGGCGGGTAAGCAGCGCCGCCGTGACGAGGTTCGTAAGAGTTTGGCGCGCCGTTATGCCGCCGGCGCGAACCAGTACCGCGACGCCCTGGCTAAGTTCTATGGTCCGGAGAAGGCGAAGTCGATCAAATACGCGCAGGGCTTTGAGATTTGCGAATACGGCCGCCGTCCGAACCAGGCGGAACTCAAACAGATGTTCCCGTTTTAAGGACCCCGTTGCATCCGGCGTGTGGATGGGTAGACTGATCGTTAGCAGGAGGACTGCTATGGAGAAGCCACGCAATCCACACGTTGTTCGAACCTGGACCGTGGGGCGAACCCGCACGCCGGTTCACCCCGTTTTCACAACTCCAAAGCCGCTGTTTGCGCCCGACAAGCACAAACAGCCCAATGCATCTAGCGGAGAGAACCGCGGAACACCCCCGCGGGAAGGCCCTCGGCATTGATCAGGTTGCAGTCGGGGTTTGAAGCCCAGGCATAGCGAACCTGCTTGGGATTATTGACGGTGGATGAGGAGACCACCACCGTTGGGCCATCGACGCGGGCGTCGGCGGATTGCCAAATACCGTCGGCGCCCGCTACTTCAAAGCCCTTCAGTTGACCGCCGCCGCGAGCCTCTAAGCCGCCGCCGACGCTGTCGAACCAGACGCGTAGTTTGGCGCCGCCTTCGGAAGACACGGTGCGGAACCGTGGACCGGAGTAGACTAACTGCTCGCCATAGGCGATATGCCGCGCGGCGAGCGCCAGGCGAGCGCCCACGTCCTGCTTGTTGCGCGGGTGGATATCGACGGGGTCGCCGATGTCGTTGATCACGGCTTGGCCGGTCCGCTTCAACTCGAGTGTTTGCGTTTGCCCTTCCTGCACAATTACCCAATCTTCGGGCGACCCGGCTTTGGCGAAGTTGGCCAACTGCACCCACAGGAACGGAAAGTCACCCTGACCCCAGCGGTCGCGCCAATCCTGGATCATCGTTTCAAAGAGGCGCTTGTAGAGGGGAGCCTGGATCTTACTGGCGTTTGATTCGCCCTGATACCAGATCGCGCCCTTGATAGCATAGGGCAGCAGCGGATAGACCATCGCATTGTAGAGGCCGGACGGTTGGTGAGCGTGTCCGGGACCTAACGGCCGGCCGGGGCGATTGCCTTTGCGCCCGTCGGCTTCCCACTTTGCGAGGGCCGCATGATACTTCTCAAGAGCGGCGGGGAAGTTATCGAGCGCCTTGGCCCATTCGCCCAGGATTGGAAGCAATGCCGGATCGGCAGCTAACGCTTCCTTCGAAGTCCAAGCCTGCGCCGGTGTGCCGCCGTAGGCAGTCTGGATCAAACCCATGGGCACGTTCAGCTTCTTATGTAAGTCGCGGCCAAAGAAGTAAAGTACAGCGGAGAACTGCGGCACCGAATCGCCGTTGCAGACTTCCCACTTGGCTTCAATGTCGTTCTGCGGAATCTCGGCGGTCTTCAACGGGACGCGGAACAGCCGGATCTGCGGGTAGTTCGCGTTGCGCGCTTCCTCGTCGGCGTTGTTTGAAGCCTTCACCGACCATTGCATGTTCGACTGGCCGGAGCCGAGCCAGACCTCGCCCACTAACACGTCCTGTATCTTGAGCGTGTTCCTGCCGGCAATGGTCATCTCGGCGGGCGCGCCAACCGTCAGCGGCTTCAACCAGGCGCCCCACTTACCCGATGGCTCGGTGGTGGCCGTTGCCGTTTGCCCGGCGAACTGTACCGTGACGTTCTCACCAGGTTCGGCCCAACCCCAGATCTTGACGGGGACGCCGCGCTGCAACAGCATGTGGTCCGAAATGATCGCGGGCAGACGCACATCCGCCAGCATCGGCACGGCCAACAGAGCCGTCCAAACAACTCGTTTTGTCATTACCTATTCCCCTTTAAACGTAAAGTCGGCAGTTGCCGCGCCGGATGCCGCCACGGTGATCTTTTGTTCCTGGGCAGGATACTTCTCGTGCCACGCCTCGACGACATACTCGCCCGGCGGCAGGTTCTTGATTTCGAACGTGCCCTGGTCGGTGGTGGAGTCGAAATAAGGATGGGGCATTACATGGAAGTAGGCGCGCATCCAGGCGTGGACATTGCACTTTACCGGGATACCTACTTCGGGCTGCGCGAACTCGCGTTCGAGCGGTCCGGCTCCAGGCGCTTGGGCCTGGTTCCATTCGCGGTTCTTACGGGGCATCGGGTGGACGTTGTGTTGGACACTGTCGCTGTTGACGATCTCAAGAGTCTGCGCCGCCTGAATGCCGACCACTCGCGGCACGAACATGCAGCCGCGCTGGTCGAACTTCACGGGCGCCTTCACGGGTTCGAAGTCCTTGCCTTCAAGGCCGCTTTTAATGTACACGAAGACGTTACGGAGGGTGCCGTTGCCGTTCACCGTCACCGTTGGATCGGTGGGCGCGGCTTTCTGCAACTTCATGCAGTCTTCTTCCGACTCCATGCGGATCTTTTGCATGGCCGGGGCCTTGCCCTGAAAACTAACTTTGCCTTTGATCGATCCGGCGGTGGCGGGGTCGACTTTGAAGTAGGCCTTCTGCTCGCCGGCTTTCTTCTCTTCGGCCTTATGTTCAGAGGTAGAGCTGCCTCCGGAGCAGCCCACCAGAACAACGATTACGGCGGCAACTACAAACAGCCGCATTACTGGGCCCTCGCCATTACGGTTTTAGCGGAGTTAGCGGCAGACCGTGCGGGGGGCGGTCCTACCTCATAAGGGAACTCGCCGGTGAGCGCTTCCATGAACTTCACCAGGTCTTCGCGTTCCTGCTTGGTGAGGTGGCTGAGGCTCTTGATATCTTTGTCGAGGTGCGGATTGGAGTTGCCGCCGCCGACATAGAAGTCCACTACCTCCTTCAGGGTCTTGAGCGAGCCATCGTGCATATACGGACCGCTCTTGGCGATGTGGCGCAGGGTTGGAGTCTTGAACGCGCCCTTGTCGGCTTCGTTCTTAGTGACGTCGTAGCGGCCGAGATCCTTGAGTTCGCCCTTGCTGTTCATGCCGACGCCGAGGTTATGGAACTTACCGTCGGTAAACAAAGCGTAGTCCTTCTCGATGGTGTGGCAGGTGGCGCAGTTACCCTTCTTGGCGTCGCGAAACACTTCGAGGCCGCGGATGGCTTCGGGACTCATGGCCTTCTTATCTTTGCCGTACATGTACTTGTCGAAGGGCGAGTTGCCGGACAGGACCGTACGTTCGAAGGAGGCGATACACATCTTGATCTTTTCGAAGGTGACGGGACCGGGTCCGAAGGCTTTCTCAAACTCGGGCTTGTACTGCGGGTTTTCCGCGAGCAACTGGTTGATGCCTTCGATGGTGTGGCCCATCTCGATGGGGTTCTGCATGGGACCGCCGGCTTGTTCTTCGAGCGACGGCGCGCGGCCATCCCAGAACTGCACCGGGCTATAAGCGGAGTTGATCACGGTGGGGGCGTTGCGTCCGCCCTTCTGTTTGCCGATGCCGGTGGAGACCGGTTGTCCATCGGAGAAGCCGAGCGCCGGGCTATGGCAACTGGCGCAGGAGACAGACGAGTCTTTAGAAAGGATGTTGTCGTAGTAGAGCTTGCGGCCCAGGGCGACGGTTTCCGCAGTGGGCGGATTGTCGGCGGGCAGGTTCAAGGCCGGCAGGCCAAGAGGCGGCTTGATTTCAAGCACCGCGCCGATGGGCCTTGGTTTGACGCCGCCTTCCTCATGAGCTTTCTTCGAAGTGCTCGATGGGGAACAGGCGACCATGCAGCAAGCTGCCAGCAGTATGAGGACGTTACGGTTCATAAGGGAAAATTCTCCAGTCGCAATTATGCGCCTACGCGCCTTCGTTATCCAGCTTGGGCTTGGGCTCAGGCAACCAGAAGCTGCAGATGAACCCGACCACATAAACGAACCCGCCTACCAATGCCGCGGCGTAAGCGAGTTTGGCCGAAGGCGCTCCACCCGGCATCATACCGCTCAATTGCTGGGTGACGGCGGCGAACGAGGTTCCGATCATGCGGCCGCCGACGTTGGCGGCGAAGCTTTCGCCCGTTCCGCGCAGGTGCAACGGGTAGACGCGGGGCAGATAGTTGCCCCAGAAACTGAACTGGGCCACGGTCAGCATACCGACGACGAAGATGCCGTACTTCAGCAGTTCGAGGTTACTGGTAGCGGGGACGAGGAAGACAAAGGGGACGATGACGATGCCGGGAATCTGGAAGATACGCAGCAGGCCGCGGCGGGAGACGATGCGCACGGCGAGGAACGCGAGGATGACACGGCCCACGAGGCCGCCGATTTCCTGGTAGAACTGCACGTTGCTGACGGTCTTCTGCTGTAGCTGGACGGCCATGTCTTTCACTTCGGCGAGGCCGGGGACGATTTGCGGCAACTGCTGGATGGCGCCGAAGGCCGCGCCGTAACTGCAGGCGAACATAACAGCGGTGAGCAAGGTGGTTTTGCGGTACTCGGGGGCGAAGATCTCGCCGATGCTCGGGCGCTTCAAGGTGCCGGCCTTCTTCTTAGCTTCCCAGGCGGGCGACTCGGGGAGGAAGGGGCGGATGAGAATGAGCGGCAGGGCGGGGGCGAGGCCGCTCATAAGGGTCCAGCGCCAGGCGTCTTTGGGTCCGGCGTAATGGATGGAGAGGAAGTAGGCGGCGGTGACCATGAGACCGCCGACCGAGGAGAATGCCTGTGTCCAGCCGAGGACCGCTTCGCGCTTTTCGTAGTCGGGGAACAACTCGGCGAGCCACGCAACGGCGGCGACGAATTCGACGCAGACCCCGATGAAGGTGGTGACCCGGAAGAACAGCAGCACTTCGGGCGAGTGAGAATAGCCCGCGCCGACGGCTGAGACGGCATAGAGGAGGATGGAGTAGGTGAGGACACGGCGGCGGCCGAACAGGTCGGTCAAGTATCCGCCGATCAGTCCGAAGAACCCGCCGGCCAGGGCCGGTACGTAGAACAGCATGCTGACCCAGTTGCGCATCCAGGCGGCGAACTCAGGGGTGCCCGGCTTAAATGGGTTCATTTCGCGAAGTGCCGGGGGCAGGGTGAGCGGCGCGACTAGGATCTCGTAGATGTCAAAGGCGAAGCCGATCGCAGCCATGATGCAGATCAGCCACTGGGTCATGGTCATAGGTCCACACAGTTTATCGCAACACCGCTTCCTGGGGGCGTGTGAAATACTATTTCTGCGGACTCAAGTCAGTACAACCAGGAGGGACAGCTATGCCACGGGACCACGTTTCACCTGAACGCAATGGCGTATCGCGGCGCGCGCTGCTGGAACGGACCTGTTTGGGGTTCGGCAGCATGGTGTTGAACGACCTGCTCGCGGCTTCGAGCGCTCCGACCGTTCCCATCTATAGCGACTTGTCGGCCCGCCGCACTCACTTTCCGGCCAAGGCCAAAGCGATTATCCAACTGGTGCAGAACGGCGGCCCGAGCCAGATGGACCTGTTTGACCCGAAGCCGGAACTGCAGCGGCTGGCGGGAAAACCGCTGCCGGGCGGTGTGGAGATCCACCAGCCGAACAATGTAAATACGCTGCTGCCATCGCCGTTTGAGTTTAAGAAGCGCGGCCAGTGCGGGATGGACATTTCGGATGTGTTGCCGCATACGGCGGCGATCGCGGATGAGCTGTGCTTTATACGGTCGATGCATACGGCGCATAACAACCACCTGGAAGGGTTGAATATGCTGCTGACTTGCAAGATCTTTCCGGGGCGTCCTGTAATGGGTGCGTGGATCAGCTATGCATTGGGCACAGAGAACCAGAGCCTGCCCGCGTATGTCGTGCTGCGCGACCCGACGGGTTACACGATCGGCGGCAAACAGCTTTGGGCGAATGGATATCTGCCGGCGCTCTACCAGGGCGTGGAATTCAGTATGAAGGGATCGCCGGTGCACCATTTGAGTCCACCGGAGCCGCAGCCGGATGGGGCGCAACGGTCGAGCCTCGACTTTTTGGCGCAACTGAACCAAAAGCACTTGAGCGAGCATCCGGGAGAGTCGGAACTGGAAGCGCGCATCCGCAACTTTGAACTGGCGGCGCGAATGCAGTTGGCCGCGGGCGATGTGGCTGACATTTCGAAAGAGACCGAGGCGACGAAGAAGCTGTATGGGGTGGACGATCCGGTGGCGGGTCCATATGGATTGCGGTGCCTGATGGCGCGGCGGCTGGTGGAGCGGGGCGTGCGGTTTGTGCAGGTGACGACGAGTCCGGGCCAACCGTGGGACCATCACAGCCGCATCAAGCAGGACATGCACAAGATCGCGACTGAGGTGGATCAAGGCTCGGCCGCGCTGGTAAAGGATTTGAAGAGCCGCGGGCTGCTGGATTCGACGATTGTGATGTGGGCGGGCGAGTTCGGGCGGCTACCCACGACGCAGAATGGCGATGGCCGGGATCACAACCGCAACGCGTTCACGATCTGGTTTGCCGGTGGCGGATTTAAGAAAGGCCTGATCTACGGGGAGACGGACGAGTTCGGGTACAAGGCCGTGGTGGACCGTGTGCCCGTGCCGGACATGATCGCCACGGTGCTGCATCAACTGGGGCTCGACCACAGCAAGGTGCAATACCCGTACGGCGGTCGGTTGGAGACGCCATCGGATGTGACGGTGACCGGGGCGAAGGTGGTGCCGGCGATCATCACGGATCCACCGAAAGTGAGCTAACGAGGTACAGCCACGATGTTTCTTCGTAATTTCAAACTGACCTTGTTGAGCGCGGCGATTCTGGCGGCGGCTACGGATCGGCCGCGGTTTGAAACCGACGTCTTACCGATTTTCACGACTTACTGCTTCACCTGCCACGGGCAAAGCTCGCCGAAGCTGGGACTGGATTTGCGCACGGCCGGGTCGGCATTGAAGGGCAGCCATAACGGTCCGGTGATTGTGAAGGGTTCGCCCGATGAAAGCCTGCTGTGGAAGAAAGTTTCGAGCCGGGCGATGCCGCCGGCGATCTATGGACAGAAGATTCCGGATGCCGATTTGGAAGTGATCAAACGGTGGATCGCAAACGGCGCGCCATCGGACCAGGCGGCCAGCCCGACGGCCAAAGCGGCGGCTGAACAGCACGCCCGCTTCGTGAAGGAAGTGCAGCCGGTATTTCAGGCACGGTGCGTGAGGTGCCACGGGGAAAAGAACCCCGCGGCGGGACTGGATTTGCGCAGTGTGGTTTCGGTTTTAAAAGGCGGATCGAATGGACCCGTGGTGGTGGAAGGCTTTTCCGATCGAAGTTTGCTGGTGCGCCGGCTGATCGCGAAGACGATGCCGCCGCCGGGTACCGGGCAGCCGCTGACGGAAGAAGAAATCCGGCCGCTGCGGGAGTGGATCGATCGTGGAAACTTCAGCGAAACGGTGGTTTCCGATTCACTGGAACGTCCATTTACGGCACTCGAGGCGCCGCTGGTCACGGCAGAACAGCGCAAGTTCTGGGCGTTTCAAAAGCCCGTGGCCGCGGCGCTGCCAAAGGTAAAGGCGGCGAAGCGGGTGCGGAATCCGATTGATGCATTTGTGCTGGCCAAATTGGAGGCGGCAGGCTTGGGGATGTCGCAGGAAGCGCCAAGCTTGACGCTGATGCGGCGGGCCTATTTCGATTTGACGGGGTTGCCTCCAACGCCGGAACAGGTGCGCGAGTTTGAAAGCGATAGGGCCACGGGCGCTTATGAGCGGCTGGTGGCGAAGCTGCTCGATTCGCCGCATTACGGCGAGCGTTGGGGACGGCAATGGCTGGATGCGATCGGGTATGTGGACACGACAGGCAAGGACTTCGATCCGAAGAAGGCCGAGTACGCCGACGGGATGTGGCGGTATCGCGATTATGTGGTGAGGTCGATTAACGCGGATAAGCCGTGGTCGCGGTTTTTGACGGAGCAGATCGCGGGCGATGAACTGGTGGACTGGCGTTCGCAGAAAGAGTTTACGCCGGAGACGGTGGAGTTACTAACAGCTACGGGATATCTTCGTAACATCCTTGACATTACGGAAGAAGATATCAGTAACTTGCCGGTCGAGCGGTATGAGGCGCTGTTCAAGCTGGTGGAGAAGGTTTCGGCGAGTACGATGGGCCTGACGGTGAACTGCGCGCGGTGCCATTCGCATAAGTTCGATCCAATTTCGCAGCGCGATTACTACCGGTTCCTGGCGCTGTTCACGACGTCATATAATCCGCGCGACTGGCTGCAGCCGCAGAACCGGCACCTGTATACGGTGTCGCTGCAGCGGAAGGAAGAGATCGACCGGCATAACAAAGAGGTCGACAAGCCGCTCGAGGAGTTGAACAAGCAACTGGCGGCGCTCAAGAAGCCCTACGAGACCAAGATTCTCGACGAGAAGCTGAAGGCATTGCCGGAGGCGATTCGCAGCGATACGAAGGCGGCGCTGGAACTGGCGGCGGATAAGCGCGATGAAGTGCAGAAGTATCTCGTCCGTAAGTTCGGCGCGATGTTGAAGGTGGCGGACGAGGAGGTTCGCAAGCAGTTTCAGGAAAGCGACCGGACCGAGGCGGCGAAGCTCGATGCGCGGATCAAAGAACAGGAAGCGCGGAAGATTAAGCTTGAGAAGATTCAGGCGCTGTGGGATGTGGGCGATGTGCCGGCGATCAGACTGTTGCAGCGCGGGTCGGCGGATTCGCCGGGTCCGCGGGTGAAGCCAGGGTTTCCGGAGATTATGAGTTACGTCGCGGGCCTGGACGCGGCACGGCCTGCGGATACACAGGGTAAGTCGTCGGGCATGCGGCTGGCGTTTGCCGAATGGCTGACGAGCCGCGACAATCCGCTGGCAGCGCGCGTAATTGTGAATCGGATCTGGCAGGGGCATTTCGGAAGCGGTATTGTCGCCACGCCGGATAACTTCGGTAAGATGGGCGCGGCGCCGGTGAACCAGGAGTTACTCGACTGGCTGGCCGTGGATTTCATGAATCACGGGTGGAGCGAGAAGTACCTGCACAAGCTGATCATGACGGCGTCGGTGTACCGGCAGACGACACGGCAGACGGACCAGCCGTGGTTGGCGAAGGCGCGGGAAGTGGACCCGGCAAATTCACTGCTGTGGCGCATGAATCTGCGGCGGCTGGAGGCGGAAACACTGCGCGATTCGCTGATTGCGGTGAGCGGCAAATTGAACCCGGCGCAGGGCGGGCCGGCGATCAAGTTGGAGATGCAGCCGGATGGGGTGCAGGTGGTGTCGGCGCAGGAGCCGGCCGATGCACGGTTCCGGCGGAGCATTTATCTAACCGCCCGCCGCACTTATCCGGTCAGCTTTCTGGGCGTGTTTGATTACCCGATCATCGATACGCATTGCGCACGGCGGGTGCCGTCGGCGACGCCGCTGCAATCGCTGACCATGCTGAACGATAAGTTCGTGTGGGAGGCGGGTAAGTTGGCGTCGTTGCGGGCTTATGGGAATGCCGGTGAGAGTGCGCCAGGCGCGGATAAGATCACTTCCGCGTATTTGCTGACGCTTTCGCGAAAGCCGTCGAGCAGTGAGGTGCAAGCGGCAGAAGCCTATCTAAACCGCCAGCAGGACCTGTATCTGACGGGTAAGTCCGATGCGGCGCAGGCGGAAGCGAAAGCGTTCGCGGATTTTACGCAGATGCTGCTGAGTTCGAACGAGTTCTTGTACGTGGATTAGTTAGGGTCCTGCTTGCCGTAAATTATACTGTGAGGACAATCTGGACAACAACGCATGTACGAGAAATTGTTCGATCTAAGCGGGCGGGTCGCGCTTGTCACGGGCGGCAGCCGCGGCCTGGGCAAGGCCATGGCCCGCGCGTATGCGGAACACGGGGCGGGCATTATGATTTGCAGCCGCAAGGCGGAAGAACTGGAAGGGGCGGCGCGGGAAATCGGAGAGGGGCTGACGGCGCCCGTTGAGTGGATGACGGCCGATCTGGCGAAACGCGGCGAACCGGAGCGGCTGGCGCAGGAAACGCTGCGGCGGTTTGGCCGCGTGGATGTGCTGGTGAACAACGCCGGGTCGAACATACCGCAACGCGCGGACCAGATTACCGATGAGGCTTGGGACCAGATTATCGAGCTGAACCTTTCGGGGATTATGCGGCTTACCCGCGCGGTGCTTCCGCAAATGATGGAGCGCCGGTGGGGGCGCGTGATTCATATCTCTTCGGTGCTGGGTTTGGGCGGCAAACTCGGCCGGAATGTGTATAGCGCGACGAAGGCGGCGTTGATCGGGATGACGCGGTCGAGCGCGCTCGACCTGGGTCCCTATGGCGTCACGGTGAACTGTATCTCACCGGGTCCGTTTCTGACGGAGTTACCGCTGAGTGTGCTGACGCCGGACCAGCAGCAGGAATTCACGAACCGTACCGCGCTTAAGCGCTGGGGGAATCCTGAAGAGATCGCGGGCACGGCGTTGCTGCTGGGAACCGATGCAGGGAGTTACATCACTGGAGCCACCCTATTAATAGACGGCGGCGTGCTGGCGAACACGCTATAGGGTTTTGGTTCGCGTTCTTCACGCGGCAGTTTTGCGAGAACAGCCGGTCCACCCTGTTCGAACGCTATCGGCTACAATAAAATTACTTAATGTGGCGCATCTGGGTGATGGTCGTTTTGACATGGGTTTTGGGCGGTATCGTTTCGACTGGTTCCAGTTGGGCGCAAACAGCGCTGCCCGGTATTGTTGACCAGAATCACAATGCATGGTTTTCCTACGTGGGCGACCACGATGTAAAGGGGAAATGGGGCTTCCATTTCGACGGGCAATGGCGCCGTGCGCAGGCGGGGACCACGTGGCAGCAATACCAGCTTCGCCCGGGCCTGAACTATCGCATGAATCCGAATGTGCTGTTTACGGTGGGATACGTGTACACGCGGAACTTCCCCTATGGGGACTATCCGGCGAAACGCGGCTTTGGGGAGAATCGCTTTTATCAGCAGTTACTGTGGAAACACGCGCTGAAGCGTCTGACCCTTTTGCAACGCTACCGGTTTGAAGAGCGGTTCATTTACTATCCGCAGAACACGAACGGGTCGGCCACCTACCAAAACCGGTTCCGCTATCAATTGAAGGCGGAAATCCCTGTGCTGCGCGACGCAATGGGCGAACGGCGGCTGTATATTGCGGCATTTGACGAGATCCTGCTCGGGGTTCCGCCTAATCATGGCGCGCGCATATACGATCACAACCGGATGTTTGCCGGGTTGGGGTGGCCGGTTGGAAAGTTCGGCAATATGGAAGCGGGGTATATGATGCAGCACCTCGGTCAGCGAAACGGGCGCATTTGGGAGATGAACCACACGCTGTTCGTTACCATTGTTTCAAACTATTCGCTATCGAAGTACTTCAAACGGTAACCGGCTCCAGCCCCGAGGCGGCTCCGGCCCCTACCGCAGAATGCGAAACATGTTGGAATAATCATCCGTCCAGGCGGCTACCGTTGCTTTGGACTTAGGTGGATGGCCTGTACCCTTAAATGGCGGCTCCTCGAAGATTTCGGACCGGTTGGCGACCAGAACATACGTCGTCCCAAAGCAGGAACCGGACTCGTCCTCCTCGCTTTCAACCACCAGTGCGGCTTTCCCCAGGCGCTTGGTCGCCGCTGCCAGCACGGGTTCTAAGTCCAGGTACTTATTGGAGATGTGAACCACGATGATCCCATCCGGCTTCAGGTGGCGGAAGTACTGATTGAAGGCCTCGAGCGTCACCAAGTGCACCGGAATTGAGTCCCCGGAAAAGGCGTCCATCATCAGCACATCGAACTGCTGCGACGGTTCCCGTTCGAGTGAAAGGCGTCCATCGCCCATCGCGATCTCGACCTTGGCTTTCGAGTCGGGCACAAAAGTGAACTCCGTGCTGGCCAGTTTCGGGACCAGCGGGTTGATCTCATAGAAGCGGAAATCGTCCCCGGCGCGTCCAAAGGCCGCCATAGTGCCGGCGCCGAGGCCGAGTACGCCCACCTTGGCGGGGATGCCTTCTTTGCGGCGCCGCATGGTCCGGCCGATACCCGAATCCGCACAGTAATAGGTGAGCAGGCTCCGCCGCCGCTCGGGATGTGTCCACTGTTCGCCGTGATTGATGGAACCGTGCAGCAGCGCCCGGTAGCCTTCCCATTGTCCGGGGTCGGACTCGCGAACGCGCAACGTACCATAGAAGTTCCTCTGGACCACCCGATAGTCCTTAATGGAATCGCTCACAGACCGTACGAGGAACACCGACAGCCCGATCACACCCACCAGCAGGCTGATCGAACTCACCGAAAGAATCTGCTCCTTCCGGCTCGTGCCCGGTTCGTCGACCGCAATCAGCCAGGCCAGCAACCCGGCCAACCCAATGCCGGCGGGTAGTTCGAAATACGAGATGAAGAAATAAGGAGCCACCACACCGACGAACAATCCGCCGAGAGCGCCGCCGATCGACAACATCAAATAAAAGGAGGTGAGGTATTTCGGGGCAGGCTTACGCGCCGCCAGTTCCCCATGGCACACCATACAGGCGACGAACAGCGCCGCCGCGAAGATCGCGATGGTCCGGATCACACCCAGTTCAAACGATTCGCTCCATTGCAGATACGCCATTCCCGCGAGCGCCGGGGCGAGCAGCAGCAAAAAGAAATTCCGCCGGTACCACCCGCGGGCATCGAACGTCAGAATGAAGCTCAGCAGGTAAATCGTGAGCGGCAGAATCCAAAGGAACGGGATGGACGCCACGTCCTGTGTCAGGTGGTTGGTCACCGCCAGCATCAGGATCGACGGACAGGCCGCGAGCAGGATCCAGAAAAGCCGGGTCGTGAGCGTTGGCGGGGCCAAGTCCGCGGCCATTGAAACCCATGCCACATCCGAAGTGGCA
This sequence comes from Bryobacterales bacterium, assembly GCA_020846745.1. Taxonomy (GTDB): domain Bacteria; phylum Acidobacteriota; class Terriglobia; order Bryobacterales; family Bryobacteraceae; genus JADLDI01. The sequence goes on from JADLDI010000060.1 coordinate 145,201, forward strand.
TGGCCTCGCGGTGGGGCTATCGCACTGCGCCAGGCAACCGCGGCGCACAGTACGGCGAACAAAACGAACCCTGCCGACCAGATCCACGCCTGCTGCCGCGCCGTCAGGTACGGCTCCACTAGAACCGGATACGTCAACAGCGCCAGCATCGACCCGAGATTCGACAGCGCGAACAGCCGGTAGGGCGTCCCACCCTGCTCGCGGCGTGCATACCACGCCTGCACCAGCGGTCCCGTGGTGGAACATAATACGTAGGGCAATCCAACGGTGGCGATCAGAAGGAGAAGAATTTGTACGGTCGGGTTTTCCGTACCGGCCGGTTTCCATGCCTGGTTCGGAACCACCGGCAGCAGCAGCAGTGCGCCGCCCAGCATGATGGAATGCAATGTCGCTTGCCGCCGCGGATTGAGACTGCTCACCAGGTAATGGGCATAGAGGTAGCCGAGCAGCAACTCGGTTTGAAAGAACAACATGCAGGTCGTCCAGACCGCGGCCGACCCGCCAAACCAGGCCAGAATGGTCTTCGCGATAAGCGGTTGCACTTGAAATAACAGGAAAGCGCTCAGAAATATCGTAAGCGCATACAGCGACATTCTGCTTACCGTAGCACACAGTCTCTACTTGCAACTTTCGGGTAACCCGTTGCATCCTCCTAATTGGGCGACGGTCCTGGCCTTCTGCTTGTGGGCCCGGGTTGCGTGAAACTTTACTAAATAGGTACCATTTAAGGTTGGGAGGTTTACGGAATGGTTGCACTGACGGATAAGGCCATCGGCAAGGTGAAGGAGATCCTCGATATGCAGGATCCGAAGCCCGCAGGGCTGCGGATTGCTGTCGTCGGTGGAGGTTGCTCCGGCTTCAGCTACTCGATGGCGTTCGAAAACCAGCCGAACATGCTGGATAAGACATACAGCTACGACGGGCTGAAGGTGTTCGTCGATCAGGCGAGCTTGCTGTACCTGGAAGGGGCGGAAGTCGACTACGTCGAGACGCTCGAAGGTTCGGGCTTCAAGTTCAGCAATCCCAACGTCAAGTCGACGTGCGGTTGCGGCAGCTCGTTTAACGCGTAACGATACATAACAAGATTACAGCGCCGAGGCCAAGGCGGGCATGTCCGGGGGATGTTCCGGGGCAAGCCCCTTCGGCCTCGGTCGCTTTTGGGCGAGGAACTACGGGCGCCTCAACCACTTGTCGAACCAGGCAATGGTCCGGGCCCAGGCGTCACAGGCAGCCTCGGGATTGTAAGCCGCGCCCACATCGCTGTGAAACGCGTGCCCGACGCCTTCCACCACCATCAAGCCCACGGTCTTCTGGCGGGCGATCATCTCGTTGATCACCGGAAGAATGCCCTGCGTCAGAGCGCGGTCGCGCTCCGCGTAAATCGCCAGCACGGGCGTTTCGATGGTCGCCACAGCGGCGGGCGAGGGCGCCGGGGCGCCATAGAACGGAACCGCCGCAGCCAGTTCCGGAACGTTGATCACCATTTCCCAGACGTTACCGCCGCCGGCGCAGAAACCGACCACGCCAATGCGGTCGTGCCGCACCTGCGGTTGGCTTTTCAGGTACCCGAGAGTTGAAATCAGGTCGGCCCGGCGCTCAAAGACGTTTGTCCGCCCATAGGCAGCCGTTTGCTGGGTGGGTTCGGGGAATGCCTGGACACCGCCCTGGCGGGAAAGCAAGTCGACGCTGATAGCGACGTATCCCGCACGGGCCACACGGCGCGTCACGTCTTTGATGTGGTCCACCAGCCCGCGGTTTTCATGAATGACGATGACGCCGGGCGCCTGGTCGCGCAAGTCCTTCGGATATGCCAGGTGTCCGAACAGCGTTGTGCCGTCGTCACCCGTAAACGTGATGTCCTGGGCAACCAGATAAGGCGCGTCGGCGGGCACCTTGATATCGGCCGGGCAGGCTGGCGGCGCCGTCTGCGCCTGCAGTTCCTCAAACCCGGCAAGCGCCGCAACCGCGGCGGCGACACTGCCGGTCTGCTGGGCCACCCGCTTGACCAACCCCCGGCGGGTGATGGCGCCGTCCATAAACAGGTGAACTAAATTGTGAATCGGCCCTGCCGTTTCGTCGTACATGAACCCCCCTTAAAGATCGTTGGTTTTGGCCAGTATACGGCACAGGGGTGTTCAGAATTGTTACTTTTCGGCCACAAACACGCGAGAAGGATATCCGGATTGCCGGACCTGCCGCCAGTCGCGCATTCGGAATGAACACGCACGCACCATCTGCGGTACTCGTTCGTCCACCTGGCGTCCCCAAAACGCGGGGGCAAGCGATCCGGCCACGCGATAAACGCGATTGAATGCTCCCGCATTCTGCCCAATGCACACCAGCGTAAATGTGCCCTTCGGACGGAGCACGCGATGGAACTCCTGTAGCGCCAGGACAATATCTTCCTGCGAAAGCAGTTCCAACAGGTAGCAGCACACGACAGCGTCGAAGCTGTGCTCGGCGAACGGTAGGTAGCGCGCGTCCACGGCGTGGCACTGCGTGCGGGAAGCCGGGAAGTCGCGCCGGACCTGCTTCAGTGTCCGGGCCGCCATCTTCGGCGAGAGGTCGAACCCCACCGTTTCGCCCGCCCGGTTGGCTTTCACCAGCCGCCGGAACATCTCGCCGCTGCCGGTCGCAATCTCCAGCACGCGCATCCCATCCTCGATCCCCGACATCTGGAGCGCAAGCTTATGCGCTTTGGAATGAAAGAAGTAGGTCGACAGCGGGTACACCGTCGAGAGGATGTCGTACACCCGCTTTGTGCGGGCTGCTATCGTTTGGGGGAGCCGGTCTCGTTTTACGGTGGTGACCACTTCGTAGTCGAGATTCTTCAATAGGGACATAGAAACGCGGTCTCTCTCTATTTCTTGGTTTAGTCTCTCACGACGCGCGGGCCGCGCTGGACGACGCACTGTCGGCAGCGGCGGGAATCTCGATGCCGGTGCGCGTGCCTTCCCCAGGCTTGCTGTCGATCCACATGCGGTAATCGCTGCCGTATAAGACTTTGAGGCGTTCGTTCACATTACTGACTCCGATGCCCTGTTCGAACAGGTTAGCAAGGTTCGCCTCCGCGATGCCGACTCCGTCATCCTCCACGGTCAAACAAAGGCGTTCTTGCTCGCGCCTTGCCTTCAGCCAGATCGTGCCGCCCATCACTTTACTCGCCAATCCGTGTTTCAGACTGTTTTCGATAATCGGTTGCAGCAGCATGCTCGGAACCATGTGCGACAGTGTATCGTTTTCTACTTCCTTGATAAACCTAAGCTTGTCACCAAATCGAACCATTTCGATTGATAGATAGTCGTCGATGAAGGTGAGTTCCTCGGCCAGGGTTGTAAAGTTGACCTGCTTGCGCATCAGCCGGCGCAGGATGGCCGACAGTTTATGGATGACAACGCGGGCCATCTCAGGATTCGTGCGGACTAGCGAGGCGATCGAGTTCAAAGTATTAAACAGGAAGTGCGGATTAATCTGGCTGGTCAGCGCTCGCAGGCGTGCTTCCTGCAGCAGCCCCTCCTGGGCGGCGAGTTTCAGTTCCGTACGCGCGCTCGCCCAGATGCGTAGCGGCAGCATCACCCCAAACATCGTCGTTAGCCAAATGGCGGCGTACAGTCCAAAGCGCTGGTCGCCCTCCGGATATAGGGTGAACAGGAGACGTTCGCCGAAAATCGCGTGCACGGAAAACCGCAGCCCCTCCGTCAGAAAAATAGAAGTCAGGAACAGCGACCGGTACAGCACCCGGCGCGGATCGTTCCAGTAGTAACGAAACACCCGGTAGATATTCAGGTCGAGGAACGGCGAAAAACTCCAGATTTCCTCGGGGTCGGGCGCCGCGTCGCGAATCAGCCCCCCGAGTACGCCTACCGCCCCGTACAGCGGCATCGTGAGCAGTTCGCCATGGAACATGCCGGGCACCGCAATCAGCACGCCGGATAGCAGACCCGACACGTATCCGCCCACGAACCCGGCAAGCAGGCATCCCTCCAAACCGACGTCGGCCGCCTTGTACGTTCCCGTGATCACACGGACCGCGACTGCCCCCGTAAACGGCGCGACGATCGAAACAGCGAGCAGGATACGCTGATTCAGCGTCCGCTCTTCCCGCAACAGGGTTCGTTTAAAACTCTCGAAGCGGACCAAAGCGCTGGCCAGTGACGCAATCACCGCCAGTTTGACCAGCAATACGACTAAGGTCTGCTCCACCATCAGCCTTCACTTTATAATGAAGGATTCGGTTGTCGATCCAAGCAGTCTCCGTCATAAAAGTCGCAGAGGCGGATTTCCCCACCCGCTTTGGTCATTTCCGCATCGTTGGCTTCCGGGCCGGCGCTGAGGAAGTGGTAGCTATCCGTATGGGCGAACTGGATGGCTTGCCGCCCCTGGTGCGTATCCACTCGCAATGTCTGACCGGCGACGTGTTCCATTCCCTGCGTTGCGACTGCCGCGCGCAGTTGGAATTGTCGCTCGACATGATCGCCGAAGAGGGTCGCGGTCTGGTTATCTACGAAAACAAAGAAGGCCGTGGCATCGGGCTGGTTAACAAGATCAGGGCCTATGAGTTGCAAGACCAGGGTCACGACACGGTGGAAGCGAACCAGGCCCTGGGTTTCGAAGCGGATCTCCGCGATTATGAGATCCCGGCCGCCATCCTCCGCCAATTCGGGGTCAAGGCCGTGAGGCTGCTTTCCAACAATCCGGACAAGATTCTGGCCCTCGAAAATTCAGGCATCCGCGTGGTGGAACGGGTGCCGTGCCAGCCTGCGGTCGAAAGCGCCGCGAGGTACCTTCTCACCAAAAAAGAGAAGATGGGGCATCTGCTCGAAGGATTCTAGCCCAAATCGTTCTGCGCGGCCCAAAAGAAAGCGGCTGCCGGAGGGAAGACAGCCGCTTTATTGCACCAGGAGGAGTAGGTTTTGTCAGCGCGTGCCGGCACGTACCGTCAGCGGCGCTGTGGTGCGAAAAGTCAATAAGGTTTCCGCCGGAATAACGGCCGGCTTGCCGCGCGTCGCCAGCACATATCCGGTTCCTGCGCCGGCGCCGGAGAGTGCGCCAAGCGCCGCCCCTTTTCCACCCGCCGCAATGGCGCCGATGGCCGCTCCAATCCCGCCGACCACGCCCACCTTAGCCGCGTCCTTCTTCTTGCTGCCTTCCGCCACTCGCGTTTCCGTCGTAGCCGTAACCGGGATCATGCCTCCATGGGCCCCACGGATCTGAACCGGCCGGACGGTCAAGGTGGCGCGCCCCTTCACGCGGCCACCGGCGTCGGCATTCACTACAGCCAGCATTACGTCGGCACGCTTGGATGCGACCACGGTGCCACCCACGATCAGCGGTACCTCAAGCGTCCCGACAAACCGGTCCCCCACGTCGGCGGTTTTGGTCGAGATGGTTGACGTTGTGCGTACCCGCAACACGGTGCCGGCAGGTAAAGCGACCGAGTCAGGCGCTGCCGGCGGTTTGGCCGCTGCGTATCGCTTCCGGCCGAGTGGACTGGGCTTATCGCTCGCCGCGGGAGTGCTTGAGGTCTTCGGCTGATTGGCTGCGGTTGATGTTACCGGTTTGGGGTTCGGCGAATTGGCGTTGACGGTCTGTGTCTTTCCGCACCCGCTGGCCCATATGATACTTCCGATTAGCGCCCCTAGCAGCTGGTACCTCATGTCCTTCAAAAAGGCATTTGCCGTGCCATCCTGAAAGTGCCCTCGAAACTATCGGGAAACGCCGGTTATGGCGAATAGGTTGTAAATTTTCCTGGTAAGGCTTACCACTCCGATGAAGATCCGCTTCATTTTACTGGCGTTCGCACTGGCGGCACAGTCCCCTGAGCGCGTTGTCGTCCACCTGTTTCTTGCTGAGGGCTGTCCGCTATCGGAGCGGTTCGGTCCCGAAATCGAGCGTCTCCGCACAGATTTCCTTCCGCGCCAAGTGCAATTTGACTCGAATGCCGATCCGCGTACCTGGGGGGCTGCCGTTACCCCTTCGGCCGTCGTCACCGTCGGGGGCAAGGTGCGGTATCGCGGGCGGATCGACGACCGGGCGGCAAGTCTGGGCGTAATGCGGCCCAATGGGCCCACGCGGGCCGATCTCCGGATTGCGCTCGAAGAGATTCTGGCCGGAAAGCCGGTCACCGTGCCCGAAACTACGGCCGTTGGCTGTGCGATCAGCACGACGAAGACGACCGGTGCGGCGCGGCCCAACTATGTCCTCGACGTTGCCCCGATCCTCAACCGGCACTGCGTGGAATGCCATCGCGAGGGGCAGTCTGGTCCCTTCGCCTTGCAGACCTACGAGCAAGCCAGAGTAAGGGCCACGCCCATGGCGCAGGCGGTTGCGGCGGGCGTCATGCCGCCGTGGCTCGCCGACCCGCAACGGCACCGGTTCCAAGGAGAACGGCGGCTCTCCGTCGGTGAGAAAGACATTCTGGCGCGTTGGGCGGCCGCCGGCGCTCCCGCGGGGGACCTGAGCGCGCTGGCCCCGCCGCCGAAGTTCACCGATCGATGGCGCCTCGGTGAGCCGCATGCGGTGGTCGGGATGTCCCGTGAGTTTGAGATTCCCGCGGACGGTCCCGACCTGTACGAGTGCTTCGTCGTACCGGCCAACTTCGGCCGGACGAGGTACGTGCGGGCATTTGAGTTCAGGCCCGGTAACCGCCGTTTAGTCCATCATGCTCTGCTGTTTATTGCGGCGACAACAACGCTGCCAAGCTTGAATTCCGAGTATCCCTGCTTTGGATTGCCAGGGTTTCTGCCCTCGGGCAGTCTCGGCGGTTGGACGCCCGGCTTTCAGCCCGCTCCGTATCCCCCTGGTACAGCCGTGACGGTCCCGCAAGGGGCGCGCCTCGTCATGCAGATCCACTATCACCCGATCGGCGTCCGGGCGGCAGACCGGTCGGAAGTGGCTCTGTATTTCGGCGACCAGAAGCCCGAGCGGCGCATGATGGACATCGCCCTCGGTTCGCGCAATATCGACATCCCGGCGGGCGATGCCCGGTATATCGTTCGCGATCACTTTACAATTCCCGTGGACGTCGAGGTGACGGGCATCATCCCGCATGCCCACTACATAGCGAAAGAGATGCGCGGGTGGGCGACCCTGCCTTCCGGCGAACGCATCGGTCTGATCACGATCCGGAACTGGGACTTTAACTGGCAGCAGCATTTCCGCTATCAAAAACCGTTTGTGCTCCCCGCCGGCACGAAATACGAGATGGAGTTCCGCTACGACAATTCGCCTGACAATCCGCGCAACCCGTTTGTACCCCCTCAACGGGTGGTTTGGGGCGCCAACTCGACCGATGAAATGGCCGGGCTGCACCTGCAGGTAATCCCGGTAGACAACGCGGATGCAGCGGAACTCGGTCAAGCGCTTTGGGGCAAGATTATGAGGGAGTTGGGGGGCGGCATCTACCGTCCAAACCGGTGACGAAAAACACCTGACGACAACGGCCTAACCGGCGTGTTATAAGGATTTCATGCCAGATCGCCGCAGTTTCTTGCAGTCCCTGTCTACCGTGCCCGTCCTCGGCAGTTTGCTGCCGGCTTCCATGAAGGCCGCCGCTACCAAGCGCGACTACTTCAAGGAGTTGGGTGTGGGGACGTTTATCAACGCCGCTGGAACATACACGACGCTTACCGCATCGTTAATGCTTCCGGAAGTCGTGCAGGCGATCGATTATTCATCGAAAAACTATGTGCGCCTGATTGAACTCCACGATGCCGTAGGCAAGAAGATCGCCGAGTTGATCGGTGTCGAGGCAGCCATGGTTCCCTCCGGCGCAGCCGCCGCGCTCACCTGCGCTACCGCCGCGTGTATGACCGGCGCCAACGAGAAACTGATCCGCCAACTGCCCGATACAACCGGCATGAAGACGGAAGTGATTGTCCAGAAGACGCACCGCTATGGGTACGACCATGCCGTGCGCAATTGCGGGATTAAGTTCGTCGAAGTCGAGACCGCGGAAGAGTTCGAAAAAGCCGTCAACCCCAATACCGTCATGGCGCTTTTCTTCAACGCGAACGCCAATGTCGGCAAAATCGGGACTGAGCAGTTCATCCAACTCTGCAAAAAGCACAACATCCCGTCGCTGAACGACGCCGCTGCCGATATCACTCCCTTTGATGCGTTCCAGAAGCTGACGAAGGCCGGCTTCGACCTGTTGATCTTCTCCGGCGGCAAGGGCTTGCGCGGACCCCAAAGCGCCGGCCTCCTGCTCGGCCGCAAAGACCTCATCCAGGCCGCTCGTCTGAATTCTTCGCCCTACTCCGATTCGATCGGCCGCGGCTTGAAAGTCAACAAGGAAGAATTGCTTGGCATGATGGTGGCCGTTGAATCGCACATGAAGCGCGACCACGCCGCCGAATGGAAAGAGTGGGAAAAGCGCGCTAAGCAGATCATCGATTCCGTGTCGAGCGTCAAGGGCGTTAAGACCGAGATCAAGATGCCCGAAATCGCCAACCACGTTCCTCACGTTCACGTCACCTGGAGCGAATCCGACGTGAAGATTTCGCCGAAGGAAGTTGTGAAGCAGTTGCGCGAAGGCACGCCTTCGATCGAGATCACGCCCGGGTCAGTCGACCGGCTGATCATCGCCGTGTGGATGCTGCAACCCGGCGAAGCCGAAATCGTCTCCAAGCGTGTTCGCGAAATCCTGAAGAAAGCAGCCTGACCAGGCTTTCCTTAAAAAGCGCGGAGCGTCGCCGGAATAGCGGCGTTCCGCCTTTATTGTTCTTGGACAGCGAGCGGTGCGACCACGAGCGAGTTTGGCAGCGTGAACCGGAAAGTCGCGCCAGAGCCCTCAGTCGATTCCACCCAAATACGTCCGCCGTAGCGTTCGATCACCCGCTCGCAAATCGCCAGGCCGATTCCCGTGCCGGGGATGCTCTTCCCATGAAGACGCTTGAAGGCCGCAAAGATCACGGTGTGATACTCAGGGGCAATCCCCATACCGTTATCGGCAAAAGCGAACTCAATCGAATCGCCGGAGGGCCGGGCCGCGATTCTGATGCGCAGTGGACGATCGGCGCGGTACTTGATCGCGTTACTGAGCAGGTTCTGGAAGAGCGTGGAGAAATGCGCCTCGTAAACCTTCACCACCGGCAACGGGTCGCATACGATACTGGCGCCGGAGTCCTTGATAACCATCTGCAGGTTCTTGCGCACCTTGGCGAGCACCTCATTCAAATCAACCGGTTGGGTGGGGCTCTCCGTATCGGCGCCGACCTGCATGTAAGCGAGCAGGTCCGTCAGCAACTCGCCCATGCGTCTCGTTCCGCCCACGATCTGGTCGACAAACATCGACGCATCGGTCGACATCCCAGGCGGATAGCGCGAGATCAGGAGTTGCGAATAAACAGCAATCATTCTGAGCGGTTCCTGAAGGTCGTGCGCAGCGATATAGGCGAAGCGCGAGAGATCTTCATTCGATCGCGCGAGATTGGCATTTGAGCTCTGCAGGTCGGCGAGAGCTTTGCGGAGGTCCTCGTCGCGCGACTGAATGGCCGAAAGCATCTCATTAAAGGCGTCAACCAGCGTGCCGAGTTCGTCATCGGAGTAGCGCGACGCGCGAATCCCGAAATTCCGCGTGCGCGAAATGAGAGTGGCGATTCGGGAGAGGTCGACGATCGGGATTGCGATTAGAGCCCGCAGCCGCGATGAGAGCGCGAGAGCGGCTCCGGTTGAAAGGACTAGGACACCGAGAACGGTCAGCCCGTATAGCCACATGCGCTCCGGCAACTCGCCGAGGTCGTACACCATGATCAGCGTTCCGATGTGGCGTTGCGCGAGGTAGACTGAGCGGCGGAGCGTCAACGCGGTGGCGGACCTGTCTCCCGGCGGCCCCTCTAGCGAGCAGGAGACAGAAGCGTCGGGGCGCGCGTAGCGGGCAAACAGGCTTCCCTTCGAGTCGAAGATGCACGCAGTGATGACATGCGGGCGGGCGCGAAGAGCGCGCAATGTTTCCGTGGCGGCGGCCGGATCGTCAAACGCCAGCGCGGCTGTCGTGTTGTCCGCCACGATTTCCGCGAGCGTCGACAGGTCACGCTGCAGTTGGCGATAGAACAGGTATGAGTCGGCCAGCATGACACCGGCGCCGGCGAGTGCCAGCGCGCCGGTGGTAGTGATCATCAAAATGACGATCAGCTTCCGTTGAATCGGTGTGTCCCGCAGACGCCGCAACGGATGCCGGATGGCGCTCATCGCTGCACCAGCTTGGCCACGTTCAACAATTTCGAACTGATGCGCAGACCAGCGTTGCGGGCGTGACGCTGATTTATGCCGAACCGCACTCGCCGGTTCTCAACCATAAACGCAATCGTGCCCCCGTCTGCGAGAAACTGTTCGGAGTCGCCAACCGTCAGCACTCCGGTAGGTAACGCGGACAGGACTTGGCTAATCTTCGGCTCAGACTTGCTGAAGAACAGGACTTGGCAGGACTCCGGAGCGGAACGCCCCAAGCGGCGGACCACCAGCCTGCGGCCGTTCACCAATTCGCCTTGGACAATTTCATCGAGCGCGGCCCCGAACGGATCGTCGCCATAGATACAGATCGCAAATGGCGAGTGCGCCGCGGCCCGGTCCCCTTCCGGCCATTCGACGAACTTGGTGAAATTCAGCAGGAAAGCGGCTTTCAGTTGGTATTCGGTTAATTGTGCCTGCGCCGCCTGCTCGCCAAAAAACTTCGCACCCACCGTGGCCGATCCTGCAAAGGCGACGCCACCCGCCAGGAGCAGTGCAGCCATAACGTTCGGGCAAATGGGGCGCAACGTCTTCATGTCAATTGAGCAAAGACAACTGATCCGGTGCCCCTAACTGGCCCCAGGCGAGCGTACAAGCCCCCGCGAACGCGCATAGCCCGCGTACATCGGCGGCGCGGCCGCTGCAAATTGTAAGACCTCGCACTCAACCTCCAGACTGGGCGAAACCGGAGAATACTGGCAACATAACAGACAGAAGCCGTCGAGATGAAGCTAAGATGGCGCCATGGCTTTGATGCGTGTGAGGTTGGCCACATTCGCCGCGATGTTCGCCGGCGCTGCCCTCGCGCGAGGCTCCTCAAATCGACCGCCTGCTCAACGAATACATCGCCACTGGGAAAATTGCCGGTGCGGTTGGTGTGGTGATGCGCGATGGAAAAGTCGTATACGAACGGGCCGCCGGTTGGGTTGACAAAGAAGCCCGGCGGCCAATGACCACGCAAAGCCTGTTCCGGATCGCCTCTCAAACAAAGCCAATCACCAGCGCGGCAGTACTCTCGCTGGTAGAGGACTCGAAGATCGGGTTGAACGAACCGGTCTCGCACTTTATTCCTGCCTTCGAGAAGACATCGGTCGTGGTGAAAGGATCGGACGCGATCAAGACCGTGCCCGGTAAACGGCCGATCGCTATTTTCGACCTGTTGACGCACACCGCCGGCGTTCCCTATGGACGCGAGACACAACTCGGGATGACTTACCGGGCGAAAGGGCTGGGCCCGGCGGCGGGCCACGGGTTCTATCTGGCCGACAAAGACGAGCCGGTTTGCGCAGTTATGGAACGTCTGGCGGCACTGCCGTTTATGGCGCAACCGGGTGAGGCATGGGTGTACGGCTATAACACCGACATCCTGGGCTGTGTAGTGGAACGCGCCTCCGGAATGGCGCTCGACCGGTTTATTGAAAGCCGGATTACGGCACCACTTGGAATGAAAGATACTAAGTTCTTCGTTTCACCCAATGACCGCGATCGCCTGGCTGTGGTGTATGGAACAGGTCCAGACGGCAAGGTTTTTCGCGCACCGGAAGGACAACTCGGGCAAGGCCACTTCGTCGATGGTCCCCGAAAGTGCTTTTCGGGCGGGGCGGGACTGACATCGACAGCGCGCGACTACGCACTATTCCTCGAAGCAATGCGCAACGGCGGGAAGTTAGCAGACGCTCGTATCCTCGCGCCGCGCACGGTGAAGTTAATGACTACCAACCAGGTCGGGACTATGTATTCGACCGCCGGCACAGGCTTCGGGTGCGGCTTCCAAACCGTCGAACGCGTTGGTGGACTGTCTACGGCAAGCCCCGGCTCGTTCGCTGCGGGAGGGGCTTATGGAACAGCGGCACAGGTGGACCCGGAGGCTCGGATGGTGCTCGTGCTGATGGTCCAAATGTATCCGAACGGGACGGACGTGCAAGGCAAGTTCATGCGCATGGCGTATCAGAACTTCGACAAATAGCGACAAATAGACCTGCTTAGCCGCGCGCTTGAACTCACCCGAGTGCTTTCCGTATCATGCGGATAGGACTCGGGCTTTGACTATTGTTCGCCAAACTACCCGCTCTTGGCAGGGGCTGCGTTTCTAGCATTGGCTGCGTTTCTAGGAGGTTGCGTGTCAACGATAATGGGCGCTCGGCGTCAGCCTGAGTTCGGCTCCTGGCATGTGCCCGGACGTTCGCCCGTCATCGTGTACTCGCAGGCGCTGCTTTGCGAACTCGCGGCCGAGGTGCTCGAAGGTTTTCAAGCATTCTCCCCATCGGGATACGAGATCGGGGGAATCCTTTTCGGGACGGCCGACGAAGAAGAGATCCGGATCACCGGGGCGCGGCGCATTCCGTGCGAACACCGCTTTGGTCCGGAGTTTCTGTTATCGGCGCAGGACGAAGCGTCGATGCAGCACCTGCTCAGCACCTACATGCGGGACGGGACCATGGAAGGGTTGGCGCCGGTGGGGTGGTTCCGGTCGCGGTCCAAGGGCGAACTCGAACTGTCGGATACCGATGTCCTGCTGTGGAACCGGTTCTTTCCGCAGCCATCGCAGGTGACGCTGGTGATGCGTCCCGGCGACGGCGGGACGGTCCAAGCAGGGTTCTTCTGGCGGCCAGCGGAAGGTCCGGTCTTGAGAAAGACGCCGCTGCCGTTCACGGTCGGGGCAGAGCCTTCATCCAATCCGGATCTGTCGGGACCGGCTCCATTTCCCCCGGGAACTCCGCTGCCGCCGGCGAAATTGCCCGCGGAATTACCGGCCGAACTAATGGTCTCGCCGCAACCAGGCGCGAACAAAAAAAAGATCATGGCGGCCGGCCTCGCGGTTGCCATCCTGGCCCTCGGTGCTTATCTCGGGTACATGACACGCCGCCAAACGCCTCCGCCCTTGCCCGACCTCGGCTTGCGCATTGTGGAGCAATCGGGCCAGGTGCGCGTCGTGTGGAATGCGACTTCCGGCGCAGTGCGTCAGGCACGCACCGCCAAACTGGAGATTGGCGAAGGCCGGGATGCCGCATCGTTTTCACTCGATCCCGCATTGCTGCAGATCGGCTTCTGGGGCATACCACGGGCGCCAACGGACCTGGTGGTGCGGTTGCACGTCGATTCACCGCTAACCGCGCAGCCGCTCGTCGAGGTGGCGCGATATGTGAGTGCACGGCTGCCGAAACAACCAGAACCGGCAACTGACCCGTCGGCTGCGCGCGCATTACAGGACGAAATTGGACGGTTGCAGACAGAACTCCAGGACCGCGTAACCCGGAACGGTCGCCTCCAGGAACAGGTAGCGAAAGCGCAACAGGCGGCCACGCCTAAGGCGCCGCCTCCCGCGGCCAGTGTGCAAGCTGAGCCTGCAAACGGTACAACGGCTGCCGCGCCGCAGGCGCCGGTTTCGCCACCGCCCGCGAATTCGGCACCGCCCACCACTGCCGTCACGCCGGCACAGTTGCCGCCACCGCCGCCGCCCGAACCAGCTTCAACCGCGCCGGTGTATACCGGTCCGATGTCCGGACGAATGATCTGGACCGGCGTGTTGCCGGCGGGGGGCACCTTGACCGTGGACGGTCGCAAAGCGTCGGCGGGAACGCTCTCCGGCGGATTGCCGGGCGTCAATGTGCGCGTGGCGGCCTATCCGGCCGAGTTTTCCGCTGGCGGATTGACGGTGTATAGCGCGGCGCAGAGGTATGCCAACGGCGGCGTCACTGAGGCGCGCAGCGCCCAAAACGGATGGATGGCCACGAAGTACGTCTACGACCCCGCACGGGCGCAGGACCTCGCGGTGGCCGAGGCGCCTTCGCCGGGCAACTCGTTCCGGCGGTTGGTGATCCGCGGCGGTTCGCGGCCGGTGCAGGCGGTAGTGATCGCCTGGGAAGTGGTCCAGTGACAAGACGGTTCGTAATTGCGGGGCTAACTGGCGTTTTCGGCTCGTGTTCGCGGTGGAACAGTGCACCGCCTCCGAAGAAGTTTCCGCTCAAGGGGAAGGTCATCAAGCTGAACGCCGGTACGCGGACCGCGCTGATTCAGCATGAGAACATCCCCGGCTTCATGGACGCGATGACAATGGAATTCCCCGTAAAGTCGGACACGGAATGGGCGAAGCTGCGGGAAGGCGCGGACATCACCGCTACGGTTTGTTACGTCGAAGCGGCGGTATCGTACTGGATTGAAGACATCCAGGTGAAGTAAAACGCCCCGCTACACTGGTAACTGAGTGGAAGAAGAGGTTCTTTCCAAACCATACGACGCGCATTTGATGCGGCGGTTGCTCGCGTACGCGCGGCCGTACTGGCGGTCGGTGGTAGCGGCGCTGGTGCTGATGCTGATCGCCTCGGCGGGGCAGGTGATGGGTCCGCTACTCACCAAGATCGCGGTCGACCGGTATCTCGCGCCCGCGGCCAATCGCACTCCCACCTACCTTGACCCTTACTTGTCGAACGACCCGTGGACCGGGCTGACCCAGATTGCGCTGATATTCCTGGCCGTGATGATCGCCGGCATGATTGCGCAGTTCGGCGAAGGCTACCTGATGATGCTGGTGGGCCAGCGCGCGATGTTCGATCTGCGGCGCCAACTGATGGCCCACCTGCAAAGGCTCGATATCGCCTACTTCGACCGCAATCCGGTCGGGCGGTTGGTGACGCGCGTAACCACCGACGTCAATGCGCTCAACGAGCTGTTCTCGTCGGGGCTGGTAGCCATTGTCGGCGACATCCTCGTGCTCAGCTTCCTCATCTTCGCGATGCTCCGGCTGTCGGTGGGGATGACGCTCCTCATCTTAGCCGCCATGCCGTTTGTGATCGGCGTCACTTATCTGTTCCGCAAGGCCGTGCAGTCGAGTTACCGGCAGATACGAACGGCGGTCGCGCGGATCAATGCGTTCCTGCAGGAACACATTACGGGCATGAGCGTGGTGCAGTTATTCAATCGCGAGGCGGCGGCGCGAAACCAGTTCGACGACGCTAATCGCGCCCACATGGAAGCGTATAAGCAGGCCATCAACGCGTACGGCTGGTTCTATCCGGTGGTGGAGTTTCTCGGTATGGTGGCGCTGGCGGCTTTGCTCGCCTACGGCGGGTGGCGCATTGAGCGGGGCGAACTTACCTTAGGCGTCTTAGTGGCCTTCTTCCAGTATGGGCTGCGATTCTTCCGTCCGATTCAGGACTTATCCGAAAAGTACAACATCGTGCAAGCGGCGATGGCGGCTGGAGAACGCGTGTTCCAATTGGCTGACCAGCAGCCGGGCATCGCCCAGCCTGAGACCGGGTTAGGGCTGCCGCCGGCCAGGCATGGGCAATCGATGTCCATTGAGTTCGACAACGTCTGGTTCGCCTATAAGGACCAAGACTGGGTATTGCGCGATGTGTCGTTCCGGATCGAACCAGGAGAGACCGTGGCCGTAGTAGGCCATACCGGAGCGGGCAAAACCACGCTGACGAACTTACTGCTCCGTTTCTACGACATTCAGAAAGGGACCATCCGCGTAGGTGGCATAGATATCCGGCGCTTGGATCCACTGGAGTTAAGGCGGCGATTCGCTGTCGTCCTGCAGGACCCCTTTCTGTTCACCGGCGACCTCGCGCAGAACATCCGATTGGGCACCAAGACGATCACCGAAAACCAGCTTCGCGACGCTACCCGGCGTGTCAACCTGCTCGATTTCGTTGATAGCCTGCCCGATAAGTTCGCCCATAAAGTGCGCGAACGCGGCGCCGGACTGTCGACCGGGCAAAAGCAGTTGATTTCGTTCGCGCGCGCCCTCGCGCACGATCCGCAGTTCCTGATTCTGGATGAGGCCACATCGTCGGTCGATACGGAAACCGAACAGCGGATTCGCGAGGCGCTTAACCAGTTGCTCGAGGGGCGCACATCGATTGTCATTGCCCACCGCCTCTCGACAATCCAGCGTGCGGACCGCATTCTGGTCATGCACAAAGGCGAGTTGCGCGAGATCGGTACGCACCAGCAGTTGCTCGCGCACCGCGGTATCTACTGGAAGCTGTATCAGTTGCAGTACAAAGACCAGGAGATCGGCAAAAGCCGGTAGACGCCCCGCCGTCGGCGTGTCGGATTTCAAGACTGGAAAATCTGGATATCCGGCACGGCCCAACCGCTTCTTACCGCAAGTCGTTGAAAACAGATTGCCATAAAGTTGGCCCCTGCCTTGCACCACTTCTCTGTGAACGGAACTGCCGTTCAGACGAGGTGCACAATGTTTGGTATCGATTGGGGAAATTCGGAGACGCTGTGGTTGAACGTCACCAACCTCGCGCTCGGGCTCGTGGTCGCCGTGGCAATCGGCGTCCTGGTTTCGGGCGTTTTGTATGAGACGGTTCGCAATTGGATGGCGCGGCGGCGCCTGGCTTCTGCCGATGTCACCGAAGCGTTAACCGCGGCCAGCCCGCATACCTACTTCGACCCGCAGTTGGGGCTCACGATGGCCGATGGCGGCGAGCCGGAAACGCGGAAGAAGAAGCCCGCCAACACGAAGAAGACCCGCTGAGTGGTCCGCCACTAAGGCCACGGAGGCGTCATGAATTGCCCCTTCTTGCGTGAAACCCGCGTCCGGTACTGCCGGCGGGCCTCGCAGCGGAAGTTGATCCCGCACCTGGCAGAGGCGGCGAACGAAGAGCGCTGCTCCACCCACGATTTTGTGCAATGCAGCCTCTATCGCGGCCAGACCGAATGTGCCGCTGAGGCGCCGCCCTGCCCGCTGTTGCACGAATCGCTGGTGCAGTTCTGCGCCGCCAGCTCAGTTACGCGGTTTGTACCTTATAGCGAGGCGGCTATCTCGCAATGCGGTAGCGGTTCGTTCCGCTACTGCGACTTATACCTGGAACTAACTCATGCCGGCGCACAGGCACTGTGCGAAGGCGTTCCGATCGAGCCCGATCTGCTCTATACCAGAAACCACTGGTGGGTGGACCTGCCGGCGGATGGTCCATGCCATGTCGGTATCGATGCCTTCCTGGCCCGCCTGCTGGGCGAAGCGTCGCGGATCGACTATGCCACCAAAACCGGTTGGGTGCAACCGATCGCGTCCGTCACGGCGGGCGGTGCGGACTGGCAGGTAACCTTTCCGGAGCGCGTCCACTTGAACCGCTGCAACCTGTATCTGCGCAGTAATCCGGCGCGCCTGGCGGCCGAACCGTACACGCAGGGTTGGCTGTTCGAAGGAACGCTCCTGGCCGACGCCGCGGCGCGGTTGCGTCGCGACTGCCTCACCGGCGATGCCGCCCGGGCTTGGATGGAGCGGGAAACACGCAAGGTGAATGAACACGTACAGCAGTTGTCCGGTGCGGCGGCTGACGGCGGCTTGTTTGCCCAGGGCCTCTTTTCGGTGTTAGGCCGCGAAGACGCCTTGGCGCTGTTCCAGGAATTCGGCTCGCCCGCCCTGCCGGATAAAGCTGCCGGATAAAGCTAAAGGAGATGCGTGACTTATGCGCGAATTACTAATTGTGGCAACCGGCTTCTCGTTATCGCTCGCGCTAGGGTGGCTGGTGGCGCCTAACTGGTCGTACCGGACGGTGCCCCAGCCGCTCCAGTTCAGCCACGCCGTTCATACCGGCGGCGATAACAAGATGGCTTGCCAGGACTGTCACGCCATCCAGGACGACGGTAAGTTTGCGGGCCTGCCGGTCCTATCAAGCTGCGCAACCTGCCACACCGCGCCCATGGGCAAAACCCAAGACGAGGCAGTGTTTGTAAAAGACTATGTAACACCGGGCCGTGAACCAAAATGGATGGTCGCCTCGCGCCAGCCCGATAACGCCTGGTTCCCGCATGCCGCCCATGTGAAGCGCGGCAAACTCGCCTGTGAAACGTGCCATGGCGCGGTAGGTAAGTCGCAGGCGCTCCCGCTCGTCGAGGTGAATCGCATTAGCGGATACAGCCGCGCCGTCATGACGCGTATGCGCATGGACGACTGCGTCGCCTGCCATAAGAAACATAACCTGTCGCACAGTTGTCTCGATTGCCACAGGTGAAAGGACCACTAAGATGAGTGCGTTACGCCGCGATTTCTTTAAGTTAGCCGGAGGCGCTGCCGCGGGGTTGATGTTCACGCCTGTGCCCTGGCGGCTGCTGGGCGACTCCGCCATGTGGACCCAAAACTGGTCGTGGTTGCCGAAGGTGCCTCGTGGTCCGGTGACGGATCGAACTACGCGCTGCACACTGTGCCGCGCCGCCTGCCCGGTGCGTGCCCATTGCGCCGGCGGCCTGCCGACCGGGTTGTGGCCCGCCGGACAGCCGCTGTGCCCCGCTGGGTTTGCCGCGCACCACTTTAGTTACCACGCGGCGCGATTGCGCAAGCCGTCCGCTCCCCTGCCGGAGATCGTCAAGATGCTGAAGCGCCGGTCCGGGGCAGGGCTGGCGGTGCTCGACTTAGCGCCGGGACGCACCAGTTCCTATGCAGTTCGGAACTTACTCAATAAGGTGCCGGGCGCCATCTTCACAGAGCCCGCGCCCATCGAAGGTGCAACCGCACAGGCTGTCTCGCGTCTGCTCTCGAAGCCGGCGCCGCTCGCGCTCGATCTGGCGAACCTTCGCACGCTTTTGTCCGTGCGGACCCCGGTGATGGAAGGCTGGGCTTCACCGAAGTTTGTAAATGCCGGTCCATTGAAGTTCCATTTATTGCAGGTGGAGCCGGTTCGAACGCACACCGCCGAGATCGCTGCCGAGTGGATTCAACTTCCTGCCGGACAGGAGACGCCGTTCTTACTCGCCGTGGCCGGTGAGTTATTAAAGCGCACAAAGTCCACGATCAATGGCCTCGAGTTACTCAAGACGGTTTCCGCCGGGGCCGCTCATCCGGCGGCTGCACGCGTGGCGGAGTTGTTACTCGCCAACCGGCCTTCGGCGGTTCTGGCCGATGGCGATCCGGCCAACGGTCCCCTCGATAAGGCTACGGTAGCTGTGGCGGCGGCGATCAACGTGTTGCTCGGCAGCCCCCTGCCGGGCGGGTTTGTGCCACGCGCGGAAGCGCCGATTCCCGCGCAGTGGACGCCCGTGCCCGTGACCGGGTTTGCTGCGATTCCCAACCAATCGATTCGAACCCTGATCGTCGACGAGCCTGTTCCGGGATGTTCGGTGAATTGGGACCTGATCCGGCCGAAACTGGCAAGCGATGCGTTGGTAGTCGGAGTAACCTGGACCGCGGAAGGCGCTTGCCGGCATGCCACCTGCCAGGTGCCCGGTTCCGTGTTTCTCGAAGCCGTGCACGATGCCCCTCCCGCTGTTGATAGCGCGGCGGCGCAGTTCGCCGTGTCCCGCCCATTCCTGCCCCCTATGCAAGAGGCTACGGATACTGTGGCGCTGGTGGGCCGGCTTGCCGGCGAAGACACGAACCTGACCGCCGCCATCCAGGAACGGGCCGCGGCGATTCGGACGGCCAACCGCGGAGCAGTTACTAAGGTTGGCGAGGTAGAGCCCGCGCCTGTTGCCTCGTTCAAAAAAGACGAAGAGTTCTGGACCGCTTTAGAGGAAGGCGCTGCGTGGACGGACAGCGCCCCGGCGCCGTATCCCGCGGCTGCACGCCTGGTGCCGCAAGGTGCAACACCGGCGGACTTCACTTCCACGCGCGATAGCCGGCCGGTTCGTAATCCCGGCTGGCGCCCTGCTGCGGCGTCTCCGCTCATCGCGAAACTCTGGCGCGAATCCGGCTTACGCAAGTCGCCCGGCGAGCGCCTGTCCTAAGGAGAGAAACCATGTTACGAAACGGAAAACCCGATCAAGCCGCCCGCTACGCCATGGTGATCGACTTAGACCGGTGCACCGGATGCGGCGCGTGCGTCGTTGCCTGCGCCGTCGAAAACAACCTGCCGCCCTCGGCCCCCAACGTCAATGAGCGGACCGCCGTCGCGTGGCTTCGCATCGAGCGTGTCGAAGTGAATGGCCGCGTGGCCTTTGTCCCCATCATGTGCCAGCAGTGCGATCACGAAACACCCTGTGCGGCGGTATGTCCGCAGAATGCCGTCGAACTCGATCCGGCCACCGGCGTCGTCGGGCAGATCGCTCAGCGCTGCCTCGGCTGCCGCTATTGCATGGCGGCCTGCCCCTATCATGCGCGTGTGTTCAACTGGCACGACCCGGCGTGGCCCAAGGGCATCGAGACGATGCTCAATCCGGCTGTCGCGCCCAGAATGCGCGGCGTCGTGGAAAAATGCAGCTTCTGCGCCGGGCGCTGGCATGCGGCGAAAGAAAAGGCCGCGGCGGCGGGCAAGCGCGAAATCGATATGGCCGATTATGTGCCCGCCTGCGTCGAGGCGTGCGGCGCGAACGCCATCACGTTCGGCGACGCCAAACAGCCCCAATCGGCGGTGGCGAAAGCGGCCGCCACGCCCGGCGCCTTCCGCATTCTCGAACCGCTGCACACCGGAAGCAAGGTCTACTACACCACCGCCCAGACGCCTCTTCGCAAAGCCCTGAAGGAGGAAAGGTCATGACATCCGCCATCCAGTTTCCAACGCTCGCCCAGGCCGACCGGGCCTTTATCGACCGCTCTGTGCGCCGGTGCTCGTTTCCGCAATTTCTCCTGTGGCTCGCGCCGTGGGTGGCCATGTTCATCGTCGGTGCCTACGCCGCGTGGCTCTGCGTATACCAGGGGTTGTTCCATACAAACATGGACAACCGGTTCGCCTTCGGTTTGTGGATTTTCCTGGACCTCACCGTCATCGCCTTAGGCGCCGGTGCGTTCTTTACCGGCTTTCTCCTCTATGTACTGAAGAAAAAGGAACTCAAGGCAGTTATTAACAGCGCGGTGGTAATCGGGTTGGTATGTTACAGCGGCGCCGTCGCCGTGCTTGCCGTCGACGTCGGCCAACCCCTCCGCGCATGGTTCACCTTCTGGCATCCCAATGTCCATTCGATGCTGACGGAAGTTACCTTCTGCATCACCTGCTACCTGACGGTGCTGGCCATTGAGTATCTGCCGGTGTTATTGAAGAATCGCCGGCTGCGGCGCATCCCTTCTTATGCCGTATTTGAGTTTGAGTTACACAAAGTGATGGTGGTGTTTGCGCTGCTCGGCGCCTGCTTGTCCTTCTTCCATCAGGGTTCCCTCGGTGGTTTGTACGGCGTGCTGCGCGGGCGTCCGTTTGCCTTCCGCGAAGGGCTGGCGATCTGGCCCTCGACATTCTTCCTGTTCGTCCTGTCGGCCGCCGCGGTCGGGCCTTCGTTCGTTGCCCTCACCACCTGGATAGCGGAGAAGATCACGCGGCGCCGGCTCGTTTTGCCCGCCGTGTACGACACCTTGGCGCGCATTTCGGGCAAGATGTTGCTGGTGTATGTGGCCCTCAAGGGCATCGACACACTCATCTGGATTAACTCCACCGCGCCTGCTCGCGGCTTTCCCGCGCACCGGTTCTATGAGACACCGCCGTTCGGTACCTGGATGCTGTTTGCGGAAATAGCCGTGTTTGGGCTGTTGCCGGCCATCCTGCTGGTTACTCCGCGGTGGCGGGCGCAGCGGCCGCTGCTGATCGGTGCGGCGATATTGGCTTGCGCCGGCGTGACGCTCAACCGATTCGTGCTCACCATCCAGACGTTAGCTCTGCCCACACTCCCCTTCGATAAGTTCCTGAGTTACACGCCCAGTTGGCAGGAAACCGCGACCTTCCTCGCCGTCGTGGCTTACGGCGTGCTGGTCTATTCCTTCTCCTATCGATATCTCAGACTATTCCCGCAAGAGCGGGACATCGCCCGTTAAGGCGGAAAGGACACAAATATGCTTCCCTGGGTTTACGGCTTTCATTGGTCCGCCGGCCACCTGATTTTCTTAGGCGTCTTCTTCACGGCGGTGCTCGTTGTGGGTGGCACGCTCCTGCTCGCGATCTTCCGCGGCCGTCGCGATCTTGCTTCCGGCCGTGCCTCGCATATTGTGTGGCACGAAGAGTTTTCGGAACTGCCCGCGTCGTCCCGCCAATGCCGGCACGCCTTCACTCGTGAGATGCCGGGCCGGATTTGTCCGCTCGGCTTCGATTGCCGCGAGTGCGCCACCCATGCCAGGCTCATTGCCGCAAACGAGCTCCGCTGGGTCCCAGGGGACCTCCTGGACGAAGCTGGTCACGAAATGCCCGAACCCGCTGGCTTGAGCATCCCGGCAGACCGGTTCTATCATCGCGGCCACACCTGGGTGCAGCCACAGGACGATGGCACGGTGTTAGTAGGCTTAGATGACCTGGCCCGGCGCCTCGTCGGCCGGCCGACTTCGTTAAAGCTGCCCGCCCCCGGCACTCAGTTAGTCGCCAATCTGCCGGCATGGACCATTCGACGCAATAACTCCGAAGTACGCATCCCCGCGCCGATCGACGGTGAAGTGGTCGATACCGCGGCCGATCAACCCTGGACACTCAGGTTGAAACCGGCGCTGCCGCTGGACACGCGTCACCTGCTGCGCGGCAGAGAAGTCCGGGCCTGGTTCGCCAACGAACTGCAACGGCTGGAAATGGCGGCCAGCGGTACCGAGGGAGCAGTAGCCTTGGCCGATGGCGGCCTGTTGGTGGAAGACCTGACAGAGGCCTTACCGGCCGATAGTTGGGAACGGATCTGCGGCGAGATGTTCCTGGAAGCATGAGGTTCGCGCTCCCGTTCACAACCATTTCAAATAAATTTCACGCGAATAACCCGTTCAATATCAACAAAACCGAAATCTGCACTCTTTCGTAAAGCCCCCCTCCCTATTGACACGCCGTGCTACCCTGATTGTGGAAGCCCGCCCACCCGCGGGCTTTTCGCTTTTTATAAGGTAACGCCAGGTTTTCCTTTTTTGTTTTAAGCCAAACAAAAACGACAACCCAGCACCAACTCCCCGGTCGTCCTGCCAAGCCCGACCCGAACCCCGACTGTCAAGGAGGGGTCCACGCCGAAAGCGCCAGCCGCAGAAAGGAACCCTCCAAAATGTCCGAGCAAATGTCCGAAAACCTCTCCTCCTCTAAGCAAGGCAACCAGAATGCCCGCCGTCATGGCTTGACGTCCAACATCGTCCTCCCCCATCAACTCAACGATTTCAACACTTTGCGAAACGAACTCCTCGCCCAATGCCGCCCTGAAGGCGTTCTCGAAACCACCGCCTTCGAACGCGTCCTCTCCGCCCGCTGGAACATGTTCCGCGCCCAGGAAGCCGAAGCCAACCTCCTCTTTGAATGCGAAGAAGACCAGGACCCCCTCACCAATCCCAAAACCCGCCCCCTCGCAGACCTCTTCTCCCGCTACTACACCCGCTTTGAAGGTTCCTACAACCGCGCCCTTAAACAACTCAAAGATTTCCAAACCAACCGCGCCGTCGAAACCCTCAAAGCGAACCCCGAAACCGACCAGAAAACGCTGCCGCCCCTCACGGAACTCCAGAAAATTCAACGTTTTGCGAAACGAACTCCCAAAAAGCCCGCCGGCATCACCGCCGACGAAATGCTGGCCGTCTTCGCCGAACCAGACCGTAACGAAATCCAGAAAATGGCCCGCAACATCGGCTGCGCCATCCCGGAATTCCTCATCCGTCTGGCCCGCCACGCCTGGCAAGCCGAACACCAGCACCGCCGCTAGGTATAACCGCCCGCTCGCTCTCCGTCCTACCCGAGCCTGTGGTCTGCCTCCACCCATCCAAAAACTTTTTGAAAGGACTTTTCTACTCCCGCCATTTCCGGGTTGAGCAGCCGCTGGCTGCCACCCAAAGGAGGTCCTGAACAAGATGGAAACCAATACAACAATGTTGGGAATCGCGGGGGCAGTCGCTCTGGCCGCGGCGATGGTCGGCTATGCAGGTCCGCCGGCCCGCCAGCCCGACAAGCCTGCCGCGCCCGACTCCGGTTCGCTCCTGATCGCCGGCAAAGAGGGGCAAGCCTGCCCTCTCAAGCACACCGATGTAAAAGCCGACATCTCCGGCTTTCTTGCCCGCGTCACCGTTACCCAGCAATTCGTCAATCCGCTCAACGAACCCATCGAAGCCGTTTATGTGTTCCCGCTGCCCAATCGCGCGGCCGTAGACGACATGACCATGAAAGTCGGCGACCGTACGATCAAAGGGCTGATCAAGAAACGTGAGGAAGCCCAGCAGATCTATGACGAAGCGCGCCGCCATGGCCAGGTTGCCTCGCTCCTCAGCCAGGAACGGCCCAACGTCTTCACACAAGCCGTCGCCAATATCGCGCCGGGCGCCAAAGTCGACATCGTCATCAGTTATGTCGAAATGCTGAAGTACGAGGCCGGAACGTATGAGTTTGTGTTCCCGATGGTAGTGGGTCCACGGTATAACCCGCAGGGCTTCGGCAATCCGGTGGTAACGCCGATGCCTGCCACAAACGCCCGGGCTGGTCACGATATCTCCGTCGCCGTCAACGTCGACGCCGGTCTGCCCATCGTCAACATCGCCGCGCCGGCACACGAAGTCGACACCACCCGGCCCGACTCCAAGCGAGCCACCGTCCACTTGCGCAACCGGAACGAAATCCCGAACCGCGACTTCATCCTGCGTTACAAGGTCGGCGGACGCGGCATTCAGGACTCCGTCCTTGCACATCACGACAACCGCGGCGGGTTCTTCACGCTCATCCTCCAACCGCCAGACCGCGCCGCCGCCGAAGAGGTCACCCCCAAGGAACTCGTGTTCGTCGTCGACACCTCCGGCTCCATGCAAGGTTTCCCCATGGACAAATCGAAAGAGGTAATCAAGATGGCGCTCGATGGCTTGCACCCGCGCGACACCTTCAACCTCATCACCTTCTCCGGCGACACACACATTCTGTTCCCCCAGCCTGTTCCCGCAACGCCCCAAAACGTTCTCAAGGCTCAGCAGATGTTGCTCAGCCGGCAAGGCGCCGGCGGAACTGAAATGATGAAGGCAATCAAGGCCGCGCTCGAACCCACGCGCAGCCAGGACCACATCCGCATCGTCTGCTTCATGACCGATGGTTATGTCGGTAACGACCGCGAGATCGTCGACGAAATCAAACACTACCCCAACGCCCGCGTCTTCTCGTTCGGCATCGGCAGTTCCGTCAACCGCTTTCTGCTCGACAAGATGGCCGACGCCGGCCGCGGCGAGGTCGAATATGTGGGCCTCGACGACGACGGTTCCGCCGCCGCCAGGCGCTTCTGGGAACGTGTCCGAAACCCGCTCCTGACCGACATCAGCGTGGATTGGAACGGCCTGCCGGTCAATGAAGTATTCCCGAACCGCGTGCGCGACCTCTTCGATGCCAAGCCCGTCGTCCTCGCCGGCGTCTATGCAAAGGCGGCCAAGGGGACAATCCGGCTCAAGGGTAAGATGCGCGGCCGCGACGTGGTTCGCGAGATTCCGGTCAACTTCCCCGCCGACGAGGCTAAGCACGACGCGTTGGCCACACTATGGGCGCGCGCCAAAGTAGAGCACCTCGTTTCCGCCAACGTCTCGGAAGCCGATCGCACCGAGATCACTCGCCTCGGCCTCAAGTACCGCCTGATGACGCAGTTCACCTCCTTCGTCGCTGTTGAAGAAAAGGTCGTCAACGAAGGGGGCGTCATGAAGCGTGTTGATGTCCCGCTTGAGCTGCCCCACGGTGTCTCGCACGAAGGCATCTATGGCAAGCAGGCTGAGATGGCCATGTCAGCGCCGCAATTCGACGCCGGACCCTTGTTCCTGCGCAAGGCCGCACCGTGGGGACGTGCCGATACGTTGCGTTCGGTCCCGGTTCCCCCATCGACGGTCGGCCGCCAGCCTTCAGGCATCGCATTCCGGACCGCGGAGCCGGCTCAGGCCGCCGCTAACCTCGATCCACAATTGGCCGCCATCGTTCAGCAGTTGCATAGCGGCGTGCCGCCCCTTTCGATCGCCGGCTACCCGTTTGTGAACGGCGGCAAGGCCAACGTCAAGATCTACCTCGACGCGGCAAAACCGGCGGCTCTGGCTCTACTGAAGCAGTTGGGGCTTGAGGTGGTGGCGGCTAAGCCGGGCAATCTCGTAATCGGCAAGATCGCGGTAGAGAAGCTGGAGGCGTTGGCCAACACTGTTGGAGTAACCTTCGTGTCGCCCGACTTGGGCAAACCGTAAGGCGCCAACGGCTGCCGGCTCGTGACAAAGACAGGCTGGGGAGCAATCTCCGGCCTGTTTTATTTCTTGAACCCGACCTCGGGTTTAAAGGCTTCAAGAGCGTTATAGACGATCGGGCAGTAGCAGGCCCGGTCGATCATTTCCCACATGCGCGATTCCAGGCTCCCCGCGCCGTTGATCAGATGAGGAAAGTCCTGGCACGTCGACGGCCGCGCTTCGTAGACCGAGCAGAGATTGCCGTCGAGAAAGATGCACCCGTGCTCCTCGGTCCGCTTTAGGATGATGCCCTCTTCCTCGCTTTCCGCGCAGTAGTCGCGAAGGAAACGGTCGGGGTGCAGCCGGAAGAACTTGGCGAGGCGCTCAACGTCCCGCGGCAGCAGTCGAGTGGTGGCCACTTTGCAACAATTCGCACACTCGCGGCAATCGATCGCGTCGTAAATATCTTCACTGATCCGGCGCAGCCGCTTCTCCACAAAGTGGTGCCGCTTCATGTGTTTCCGCAGTGCTTCGTTCTCTGCGCGATTCTTTTCACCAAGCCGGGCGATTTGTACCAGATCCGTCAGCACTGATTCCATTATCCTGTGACGGCGCGGGGTATGGCCCGGTTTACAATAGCGCCATGACGCAGTCGCGACGCGATTTGTTCCGCCATGCTGGGGCGTGGCTGGCTACGGTTCAAGCACTCACTTCCGCGCCCACTCACCCGGGCCCTGCCAACGAAGATTACTGGCGCATGGTGAAGCGGCAATTCCCGCTAAACGACAACCTGATTTACCTGAATGCGGCCAACGTCTGTCCCGCCTCGCGCGGCGTCCTCGACCGCCACCTCGAATTCCTCCGCGACTTCCAGGCCAACCCCTCCTTCCAGAACCGCCTCAAGTACGAGCCCATGGCCGAGCGCGCGCGCGCCAAAGCCGCCGCTCTGTTGAACGTCGACAAGGAAGAGATCGCCCTCACCCGGAACACGAGCGAAAGCACGAACACGATTGTGAATGGCCTCGATTTAAAGGCCGGCGACGAGATCGTCATCACCTCGCACAACCATCCGTCCAACAACGATTCCTGGAAAGTCCGCGCCCGGCGGCACGGGTTAATCGTGAAAGAGGCCGCCGTACCCATTCCGGCGCAAAGCCGGCAGCAGCTAATCGACAGCATCGCGCAACTGGTGACGCCCAAGACACGCGTCATCACCATCACCCATTGCACCAACACGACCGGCAACCTGTATCCCGCCAAAGAGATTGCCGCCATCGCGCGCCAGCAGGGCATCTGGTTCCATCTCGACGGCGCCCAAACGCTGGGCGCCTTGAATGTCAACTTGCGGGACATCGATTGCGACTCCTACGCGGGCAGCGCACACAAGTGGCTCATGGGGCCGCTTGAAGCCGGTCTCCTGTACGTGCGCGCCGCGCGTGTGCCCCAGGTGTGGCCCCACGTCGTAACCGCAGGATGGTCGGACAAAGTGGCCGGCGCACGCAAGTTCGAAGTGTTCGGCCAGCGCGACAATCCACGCATCGTGGCCATGGAAGCGGCGCTCGACTTCCTGCAGTTGATCGGCATGGAGCATGTGGACGCGCGGTTGCGTGCCCTGGTCGCGCATACCAAAGAGCAGCTACGGGATATGCCTGGCGTGCAACTCAAAACCAGCCTCGATCCGGCCCTGTCGGGCGGCGTGGTGAAGTTGACCCTGAAGAACAAGCCGTTAAAGCCGGCTTACGACGCACTCTACGAACGCCACCGCATCTCGATCGCGCTCACGCCCGCCGGCGATGCCGCCGGTCTCCGCATCTCGCCGCACATCTACAACACCATCGACGAGATGGACCGTACCGTCGCCGCCATAAAGGAGATCGCGTCCTGATGCAGGCGGGTTCGGGGTTGGAGCACTATCTGGCGCGATCGTCCGGCGACCCGGCGTTTATACTCTCGGCGCTGGCCGTCGCCTTCTTCCTGGGCGCCGCGCATGCGCTCACGCCGGGCCACGGCAAGACCATCGTTGCCGCATACCTGGTCGGTAGCCGCGGGCGGTTGATCGACGCCTTCTACCTCGGCGGCGTGGTGACGCTGACCCATACCTTCAGCGTCTTCGTCCTGGGCTTCATTACGCTCTACGCATCGCGGCAGTTTGCGCCCGACAAGATCTTCCCCTGGCTATCCCTGGCCAGTGGATTATTGGTCACCGGGATCGGCGGGTGGCTGGTGTTCCGCCGCTGGGGTGGCGGACACGAACACTCGCACGACGGGCATCCTCACCATCACCATCACGGTCACGGTCACGATCATAATCATCACCACCATAACCACGCGCATGGCACAAGCGGTCTGCTGTCGCTGGGCATCTCCGGAGGCCTCGTGCCTTGTCCGGAAGCATTGGTAGTGCTCATGCTCTCCGTATCGATGGGCCGCATTGCCATGGGCCTCGGCTTGCTCACCGCCTTCAGCCTCGGCTTGGCGGCCGTGCTGATTGTGATCGGCTGCGCCATGGTCTTGGCCGGACCGGTCGTCAAAAAGGTCGGCGGCGATTCGGTATGGGTGAAGCGCCTGCCGATCGTCAGTGCGTGCGTAGTAACCGTATTGGGTTTGGCCATGGTCGTCCAGGCGGCGAGAACGCTCGGCTAAAAAGAGGAGATTGCTGTGGCCGATCGTGTAACACTTTCCTGCTGGGTTCGGGGCTACACAGCCCAGAACATGCTGGCGAACTTCGAAAAGATGCTGTGGCGGTTCCCGTTCTCGCGCTTGCGTCCCTCGGCGCGGCTGACGATCTATGCCGTCGATTACAGCGAGTCGCCGGTCGATGAGCGCGTATTTGAGGGCGAGGTCACGGCGGCCGATATCGTCGACTCCTGCCGCGAGTTCCAAAACTCCGACTGCGCCTACGAACTGGAAGCCTATTGGGAACTCTGGCGATATCAAGACGAGGAATGGACCCTGGCGCCGGCGACGGTCTTGCTCACCTGCTTTGCGCCTTTGTTTCCCAGCGAAATGGGAGAACAACTCCGGGTCGACTTCGGCGCGGAAGACCAATTCCTGCCGCCCGAAGAGGATGCCCCGGCCCTGCGCGCCGTGAAATCGAACCTGCAAAGCCTGCTGCGGTTCGCGGAAGAGGTTGGGGAAGCCGTGCCGCTCGAAAAGCGATTGCTGTGGTCGGAAGACGGCGATAACCTGGCCGAGCGCCTTCAGACGGCGCTGGCCGCCGACTCCGATTCCCGCAGCAATTGATCGAGCAGCCCCACTAGTTCCGCGGTCTGGAACGGCTTGGCCAGAAACGACAACCCCGCACCGGCGGGCAACGACATCCCAGGCAGGCCGCTCATGGCCACCACGGGAATCGCAGGCATAACGGAACGGAGCCGCTCAATCCAATCCTCGCCGCGCCCATCGGGCAACGTGAGGTCGATAACCACCGCGGCAAATGCGGCATTGGCGGCCGTGAATCGAGCTACCGCCGGAGCGCCGGCCGCGAATGCTTCCACCTGATACTTGTGGCGAGTCAAGCTGCGGCTCAGCAGGTTGGACAGGACAGGATCGTCCTCCACCAGCAAGATCCGGCTTCCGCCTTCCGGATTCATCTTAGATTCCTGTCCGGTTGGACCGGCTACCACAACACAAGTGGAACTTCGCCGGGGCTCAACGAAATGCCGATCTGCGCGGACCAGCGGTTGCGAAGATAGTTCGGCCCCCCGATCTTCGCATGGTGAGCGGTTATGCCGGCGTTGAAGTGGAGAAACGGGGCAATCTGATACGATGCGCCGCCGCTTGCGAATAGCGATTCGAAATTGCGGATCTGGCTGGTGGTTTCCAGCAACGCCTTCATGCGGCCCCAACCAGCGTTGGAGAACAGCCCGAGGCGGCGGAAGCCGGTGTAGCCGTAGCTCACCCCCGCGGTCTCCGCTTCCGCCGTCAACAGGACGCCATTGCCTGGGTTGACGCCCCGGTTGTAGTTGATATTGACGTTCGACTTCCGGAAAGTTGCGCCCAGATTGGCCGCCGCCGACAAGCCGTACCGCTTGGCATAGAAGCGCTGAATAGAAGTCGTTTGGCCGATCAGCGCCGCGATAAACGGATCGATCTGAAAGGTTTGCAGCCGGTTCAACTCCGCGCGATAAAGTCCCGCGCCGCCCCCGAACCGCCACTGGCGCGACAGTTGGCGGCTATACAGGCCCATCCACGACATCGAGGCCGCGTCGCCGAACCCGCGCCGGTGGTCGAACTTCGAGAACGAGTAGGAAACGCCGGCACTGCTGACACGGTTGAGCGCGTACGAAGCTTCTCCACCGGTGGCAAAAGCGACATAGCTCACCAGCGCCTGCGAGCGCCGGATCACTGTGCCCGATGTTCCCATCATTGAAAGTGTCCAGCGCCCCGTCGCGCGGTACGACGCGCCAAGCCCCGCACTGAACCCGTACATCCGGTTGTCGAAGATCTCGTTCATCGGTTGAAAGGGGTCGTTGAAGTACCCTGCCGTGATCTGCGTGCCTAGACGATTCGCGCCCAGCACCGTATTCGTAATGTGCGCGCCAACGCTCGCAAACATACTCCACCGGTTGGTGAGCAGGCGGGAGTAGCTCAAACTCAGGTTGTGGTTCATGCCGGAGTAATAGTTGGCGTTCTTGCTGAATACCGTAAAACCCGAACCGTAGCTGAACTGAAAGCTGTCGCGCGGCCGCGAATAGGACGCGTACGCGCCGAAACCGACAGTGCCGTTGTAGCCGGCAAAGTCATAGGGCTTTCCGTTCTCGTCGGTTCCCGGCGCACCGAGGCCGTCCATATATCCCGTGTTAAACGAAGCGTATCCCCGAAGCCGTATGGGCCGTCCTTCGCCGAATCCGATCGGGCGCGTGCTGCGGCTCAGAATCGACGGGCCTTGAAAAGTGGGCTGCGCCCACGCTTGACTGCCGCACCCGATAAGTAAAGCGATTAAACAGCCGTAATAACGATACTTCAACTCGCCTCCAATTCTCGATCCGGACGCGCCACGGGCAAACGATGCCGCCGACACGACTCCTGCTTCAAAGTCTGACGCCCACCACTCGGGAGTGTCAAGCGTGTTGGAAATCGGGGCTTCGCCTACATCAACATCACCGATAAGGTAAGGTAATGGGAGAGTAACGTGAAACGCTTTGGAGTACTGTTACTGGCTGCGCGGATGATCGGGGGCGCCGCTGAGCTGCCCGTCAGGAACATCATCCTCTATAAACACGGGGTCGGATACTTCGAACGGTTCGGCGAGTTGAGCGCGGGCGAGTCGGCCAGGCTCGATTTTAAGGAAGAGGACATGAACGATGTCCTTAAGTCGTTGACGGTGGAGGTGAAGGGCGGGGCGGGCGTCGCCGCCCTACGATACGATTCCGCGGAGCCGCTCGAACGGAAGCTGGAGCAGTTCCCCGTCAAGATCGGCGCCGGGCAGCCGATATCGGCGCTGCTCGACCAGATGCGTGGCGCGCAACTGGAACTGACGCTCTCCGGCACACAGACCGTACAGGGCGTCATCGTCTCAGCCCGAGTGGTGAAAGGCTCGGAAAACCAACCGGAGCGCGAAGCGGTGGTGCTGCTGCTCGGCAGCGATGAGATAAAGACGTTCGACTTGGGGGCCGTGAGTTCCATTCGGTTCCTCGACCCGAAGCTGCAACTGCAGTTAAAGGAATACCTGGCCACGCTCACACAGGCGCGCTCCAAGGACCGGCGGAGTGTCTATATCGACTCGAGCGACGCGGGGCGGCGGCAGATCGCGGCTTCTTATATAACGCCTACGCCGGTCTGGAAGTCGAGCTACCGCCTGCTGTTCCCGGCCACCGGCGATGCGTTGCTGGAAGGCTGGGCGATCGTAGACAACACGACGGGTGAGGATTGGACGAACATCCGGTTGGCGCTGGTTTCCGGGCGGCCGATTTCCTTCATCAGCCGGCTGTATGAGCCGAAGTATGTGGAGCGGCAAGTGGCGGAACTGCCGGAAGACCGGGCGCAGGCGCCGGTGGTGCATGGGGGAGTGGTGGGAGGAATCATCGGCAGCGTGGCCGCAGCGGCTCCACTGCCACCGCCGGCACCAAAAGCCGAGGAAAGGCCGTTTGAACGCCCCCAACAGTTTGCCCGCCTGCAGAAGGCGCCAAGCATTTCGTTTGATCGCGGCCAAACAGAATCCACGTTTGCCCAGACTTCGCAGGGTCGTGAACTCGGCGAACTGTTCGAATACCGCTTCTCGCAGCCCATAACAGTCAAGAAGAACGAGAGCGCAATGCTGCCGTTCCTGCAGCAGAAGCTCCCGGCGCGCAAGCTCCTGATCTATGCGGATGAGTCCTCTCAGCACCCGTTGAACGCCGCGGAGATCACGAACTCATCGGGAAAGACGTTGGATGGCGGGCCGATCACCGTTTATGACTCCGGCGCATATGCCGGCGAGGCGCTATTTGAGACGGTGAAAACGGGCGACAAGCGCCTGATCTCGTACGGTATCGATATCGGCACACGCATCACCACCAAGTTCGATTCAAAGTCTGGCGTCATCCGTGAGGCGAGTTTCAACCGTGGATACCTGACAACGCGTTCCGCGGTCCGCGAGACTAAGACCTACACTGCCCGCAACGTTGACCAGAAAGCAAAGACGCTGATCATCGAGCACCCGGTGCGATTCGGCTACACCCTGCTGAATCCGAAGCCGCTCGAAACCACAGCCAAAGCCTACCGTTTCGAAGTGAAGTTGGCCGCCGGCGGCGCGCAGACGTTCGCGATCGAAGAGGAACGCATCTTGTCGCAAAACTATTCGATCACGAACATGACGCCCGACCTGATCGCCTCATTCATCGGCACCTCAGGCTTGCCCGCACCGGCTCGGCAGGGCTTGCAGCAGATCCTGGACAAAAAGCGCGAAGTCGCTCAAGTCGACAACGAGCTGCGCCGCACCGAGCAGGAAATCCAGGAACTCGTGCAGGACCAGAGCCGCATCCGCGAGAACATGACCTCGCTCAGCCGTGTGGCCGGCCAGCAGGAACAGGCGCAGAAGTACGCCAACCAATTATCTGCGCAGGAGTCCAAACTGGCGCAGATGCGTGATAGGCAGGCCGAATTGCGGCGCAAGAAGGCAGCGGCCGAGAGCGACTTGAACGCGCTGCTCGAACGGTTGACCTTCTAATCACGGCACGTAGCGAACGACCATATCCGGACGCCGGCCCGTGAGCACCTCACCTGCCGGCGTTACTTCTATGGAGTGGCCGAACGAATCAAGCCGCCCCAGCGCGCGGCCGGTTTGAGGGTCCACTTTCACCAGCCACCCTTCCGCGCCATTGGGCACATCGCGCGGTTGGGTGCCGATCCATAGTTCCCCTTTCGCAGTGAGTTTTAAGCTGAATGTCTTGCCTAAGTGATCCCATAGGCCAATGAAGCGCCCCTCGGGCGAGAAGCGCTGGATGCGGCCGTTCTCGCGGTCGGCTACATACACCGTGCCGTCCTTTGCGATAGCGATGCCGTGGGGATGGTCGAGTTCTCCGTTGCCGGTGCCGGGCTTGCCCCATTCACGGAGGCGCTTAAGGTTGCCGTCGAACTCGATTACTCGCGTGTTCTGATACCCGTCGGAAACATAGATGTGCCCGTTCGGGGCGAACGCGATGTCGGTTGCGCCGCAGAAGGGGCCGTTTGGTTTGGCGGGCAACTCCACCGTTATCTTGGCCGTTTCCTTGCCAGTCGGGGTAAACCGGCGAATGGTCGAATCGCCCGCGTCGACCGTCCAAACATTACCCTGCGGATCGATCCGGATGGCATGCGGAATTGTGTACAACCCCTTACCCCAACTGCGGACAACTGTA
The DNA here is from genome assembly GCA_020846745.1 of Bryobacterales bacterium. Lineage (GTDB taxonomy): Bacteria > Acidobacteriota > Terriglobia > Bryobacterales > Bryobacteraceae > JADLDI01. Next base: position 179,239 of record JADLDI010000060.1, read on the forward strand.
CCGTCCGGCTTCGCCACAATCACCGGAGGCGATTGTAGGCCGCGCTGCAGGATATAGATCAAACCATCCGTCGAGACCGCCACCGACGATACCATCTCGACCGGCAGCGCCGGCTTCAGCGCCACGTCGGCTTGCCGCAGCGGCAACTTTGCAGTCTGCGCCATCAACTGCCGTAATCGTGCCGACTCCGGCATCTCCGCCGCCATTGCGCACCGAAACCAGACCAGCGCCGAGAGCAATCGAAACGCGTAGGGCCGCACGGTGGAGCAGTATATCAGCGCGACACAGCGTTCTTGCGTATATATTCCTGAACGGGGTTCGCTTCAGGCCCTATGTAGTGGAACTGTTCGGCATATTCGAGCCCGTATTTCTTGCCGGTCTCGCGGTCCTGGGCTAATACGAACTCACGGATGTAATTGCGGTTCGCGGTATTGTTATCGTTGCCGAGCAGCGGCAGGCGCTTGCCTTCTTTTTCGAGCCGCGCCTTCAGCTGCGCGCCGTTTTCGCCCGCAGGGCCCTGCGCCTTGTTCTCCACGTTGACATCGATCTTCTTTTCAAGCCACGGCGTTGTATCTACAACGCGGTTGACGCGCTGCTGGAAGCGCGCAAAGTAGTATTTCTCGCGAACGCCGTGAGGCTTCAGGCCCGCTTCGAAGTGCTCGGGATAATCCTTCGATCCGCCGGCCATCCAGCACGCTGCTTCCACACACGCCGCAGTGATGTAATGATCCGGATTTTCCTCATAGTGTCCCCAGGGGTCATAGCAAACCACCGTATTCACTTTGAGCAACCGGAACAAAAAGATGAACCGCGCCTTTAGCTCGCTGCGCGCGATCGTATCCATTGTGTGATTGTTGTAATTAAGGTCGAAGGCTTTCTTTACGCCGAATACCTGGGCGACCGCTTTCTCGTCGCGTTCGTTCGCAGAGACCGTTTCCGCATACCAGCCCGGACCCGCCATGTCGTCGTTCGTGACCCGTATGAGATACCCTGTGGCGCCCTCGTCCATCAGCTTAAAGAAGGTGCCGGCGGCGAAGATCGGGATGTCGTCCGAATGCGGTTGGATGGCCGCAACCACTTGCCCGGCGCGCGGTTTGCCCTCGCGCTTACGCTCGATCACCAGCGGACCATGGTCATCGAAGGGCTCAACGGGCCGCCCCGTGGTTTGGGCGAATGCGGGTGCAGAGGCGCCAAGCGCCAGAAACGATCGACGGTTCATCGCATGGATTGTACCGCGCCGCTAACGTTGCCAGAAACCGACCGCTAGCGCAGCCGCGCCGAGGAAACTCGCAAACGGCAACTGATAAGTCGCGGGGTCCTTCTTTGTGAGGTAAATGTAGCCAAGGCCTAGCACAGTGCCGAGAATCGATCCGACGAAAATCGTGATTAAGGTGGGTGCGAAGCCGAGGAATGCGCCGATCATGGCCACCATCTTCACGTCGCCAAAACCTAAGCCTTCGCGGTGACGCACCTTGCTATAGAGCACCCCGATCAGCCACAAGGCGCCCGAGACAAACACGGCGGCGAAGATCGAGTCCATCAACGACATGATCCATGGCTGGGCTTCGGTGAACAGCAAGCGGAAGAGCCCTTGCTGGCCGGGCGCGAGCACGGCCATGAGAAGCCCCAGCGCGATGCCGCCTTTGGTGAACTGGTCCGGCAACAGGCGGGTGTCGAGGTCGGCGAAGATAAGCCCAATCTGCAGCCAGGCGAAAACGGCTATTTTGGCGGCCAGGTACGTGGCGCCTTCGAGATAAACCGCGGCGAAGAAGGCGGCGCTGGTTAGCAGTTCCACCAACGGATACTGCCACGAGAACGCGGCGCGGCAGTGCCGGCAGCGCGCACCCAGGGCGATGTAACTGGCAACGGGGATATTGTCGTACCAGTTGATGGGGTGACCGCAGGCGCCGCAGTGAGAACCCGGCCACACGACAGATTGGTCCCGCGTCCAGCGGTAGATGCAGACGTTCAGAAAGCTGCCGAACAGCAAGCCGAAAATAGCCGCGAACACCGCTTCCACGATCATTCGAGCACCTGGCGATACACCCGCAGCGTACCTTCTACCATGTGGTCGACCGTGAATAGCTGTTCGTACCGCAAGCGGCCGTTGCGGCCGAGTTGCGCGGCATACGCCCGGTCGGTGATGAGACGGCTGATCGCGCCTTCAATTGAGCCTTTAGAGTTATCGACGAGTAGCCCGGTCTCGCCGTGCAGGACCACCTCAGGCAGTCCACCGACGTTGCTGGCAATCACGGGAATGCCCGCGGACATGGCCAGCAGCGCAGCCGACCCTAATCCGTCCATCTCCGACAAATACACAAACACACGTGCGCTCCGCAGGGCGCGGATATCGAAACGGTCCCCGCGGCGCTTGTCGTAGATCAGCACGTCATCCGCGCCCGGCGCTGAATCGAGGGCAGGCACACCGTCGTACACAACGGTCGCGGGCCACGCCAGCTGTTCGCGCACGCACTCGGAGATCGCAACGTAGTGTGTGGCGGCAGCATACTTCCATCGCGACAGCATGCCCGTCTTCACCGGGAAGGCGACCCGCCGCGAGACCACAAGCGGCCGCATGCGCCGCAACCAGGCTGCCGTGTGGGCGCGTGCGTCGTGCACGTGCACGATATCGGGTTTGTCGATTGCTCCAATCGGAATGGCCTCGGCTTGCGCCTGTTCGGCCAGCTCTCCACGGCAAATCAACGACACTGTATGCCCGCGGTCGCGCAGCCCGCGCACAAGGTATAGCACCTGCCACTGGCCGCCCCGCATGTGGCGCCCCGTGTCCCAATGTAGGATCCGCATGGCCTGTGTCTAAGTAGTTATCGCCCGCTTTGCATAAATCGCGCTTTGGCGTACTTCAAAAAGTTATATAGCGCCGCCATGTAGGCAATGCACAGCCCTTCCAAACCATCGCGAAACCCCTGCTTGAGAAAGTAAGTACGGAAGAACGTCCAAAGCGGATCGAACACGATGCGGCCCCAGTGGATCACCAGCTTCTGGTCCACCAGTTGTTCAGCCGCAAGCGTCGTGTAACGGTCCATCGTCTTCAGATGTTCGGTGAGCGAATTACACGTGAAATGCAGCAGGTTCGACTCAAGGTGGCCTACTGAGCCGCTAACCTTTACCGACTCGTGCACGTATTCGCCGCACCAGCGGGCCTTGCGACGATTGTAGAGGCGCACCTTCCGGTCTGGGTACCAGCCGGAATGGAGAATCCACCGGCCCAGGTATTGCGCCAGCCGCGGCATCGTGTAGGCGTCATACTGCGCCCCGGACTTCTTGATTTGCCAGATTTCCGCTTCGAGCGCTTCGCTTAGCGATTCGTCGGCGTCGATCGACAGCACCCAATCGTGCGCCGCCTGTTCCGTCGCGTAGTTCTTCTGTCCCGCATAGCCGCGCCAAGGCGACTCGATCACCCGCGCACCCAGCTTCTCCGCGATTTCCACTGTCCGGTCGATTGAACCGCTGTCCACCACCACGATCTCGTCGCAGCAACGCAGGCTTTCGATGGCGCGCGCGATGTTGCGCTCCTCATTCAGCGCGATGATGGTGGCTGAGATCTTCACTGCAGGAACTCTCCTATTTTCACAGGAGCCGGCGTAAAGCACAGGATAAAGATCACCAACGCCGCAAACCCGAGTATAGTCCTGCCCCTTCCGAGCCGCGATTCGTCATAGATCATCGGGTGCCGCATGCCGAAAATCAGCAGGAACAGCGCCCAAACCAGCCAGCTGTAGGAAAACGTCAAGCCCAGGATCACCAGCCCGCCGATAAACGCGCGGGATAACAGCCGGTGCCATCGTCCGCCCACGAACGAATAGAGAACATGCCCGCCATCCAGTTGTCCGATCGGAAGCAAGTTTAGCGCCGTCGCCAGCATGCCCACCCATGCCGCGCGCGCGATAGGGTGCAGGTAAAGGTCCGCCTTAGGGACGTTCGGAAAAATCACGGCCGACAGTACCCGTTCAAGCAACGGCACGCCGAACTGAATGTCGCCTTCCACAGCAATGCCCGGCAGCGCCTTTGAATACGCCAGCCCGATAGCGAGTGCCGGCACAAGAAACAGGAACCCGGCAATCGGCCCCGCAATCCCGATATCGAATAGCACATGCTTGGCATAGATCGGCGACCGTATGCGGATGAAGGCCCCCAGCGTTCCGATGAGACTTGGGGCAGGAAGGAAGTACGGTAACGACGCATCGACTCGGTAATACCGGCACGCGAGGTAATGTCCCATCTCATGCGCCAGCAGAATGGTAAGCAGGGTGAGAGAAAACGGCAGGCCCGCGGTCAGGAGCGCCGGGTGGTAGTACAGCCGTTCGAAGAACTCGAAATCGTCGTCACTGAGTGCGGGCTGATTGGCCGCAAAGTTCAGCCACAGCCGCGAACCCATGGCGGTGGTGGTGAGCAGTGTGAGCAGGAATAGCAGCGCATGCAGCCAGTAACGCGGCCTCCGGTAGGTTGACCCCCAGATAGAGACCGATTGCGCAGAGCCGTATGGATCGTTAGGTTCAGCCGGGAACGGACCCGTGGAAGACACCTGAGGCCAGGCGTTTAGAGTGCCTGCAACTCCTTACCGGGCTTAAAGCGAACTGCCTTGCCCGGCGGAATGGCCACCTCAGCGCCGGTCCGCGGATTGCGGCCGATACCGGTCTTGCGCGGGCGCACGTTGAAGATGCCAAAGCCTCGCAGTTCGATGCGCTCCCCCTGGCCGAGCGCGCGCTTCATGCTCTCAAACACGGTTTCCACGGCCATTTCGGCTTTGGTCTTGGTGATCCCCGTCCGGTTGACAACTTCATTGATGATGTCAAGCTTGATCATCGCCGCCTCCCCTCAGAATCTCGCAAACCCCATGATAATATTGAATTTAATTGTCTGTCAATAGAGTAGCGGACGCCTTGGGCGCCTGCCGAGGGGGGGATTTGGTAGACGCTCTCACGTTCCGCCGCACGTGCGCACGTTTCGCCACCGGTATCGCGATCGCCACCGTTCTAGACGAAGCCGGAGCGCCGCACGGCATGACGGTCAACTCCTTCACCTCCGTTTCGCTGGTGCCGCCCCTCGTACTCGTCTGTATCGACTATTCGGCGAACCTCCTGCCCATGTTCCGTGCCGCTCGCTACTACGGCCTCAGTGTCCTGAACGAATCGCAGAAAGCACTGTCGAACAAGTTCGCCACGCGCGGGCAGGACCGCTTCGACGGCATCACGTGGATTGCAGGCCATACCGGTGTTCCGCTGCTTCCCGAAGCGCTGGCGCATTTGGAATGTGAGATCCGGCAGGTGGTGGAAGCCGGCGACCACGCCATCTTCATCGGCGAAGCCGTGCAGGCAACCAGCAGCGATGGCAACCCACTGTTGTACTTCGACAGCAGCTATCGCGCGCTCGATTAAACGATTTCTTTAATCACCCGTCCCTGCACCTCAGTCAGCCGCTCTTTGCGGCCCAGGTGCATGAACGACAAGCCATCCTGATTCAACCCCAATTGGTTCAAAATCGTGGTGTGGACGTCGCGGAAGTGGACCGGATTCTCGACTGCGCGTAGCCCGATCGCGTCTGTCGCCCCGACCACTTGTCCGCCTTTCACGCCGCCACCCGCCATCCACATCGTGAATCCGGTGTTGTGATGATCCCGGCCTCTGCCGCCCTGCGCTTCCGGTGACCGGCCGAATTCGCCGCCCCAGACGACCAGCGTCTCATCCAACAAACCACGCTGTTTGAGGTCCATGATCAGCGCCGCCACCGGTTGATCGGTCTGCGCCGCCATGCGAATGTGGTTCTCTTCGATGTCGTCGTGCGCGTCCCACTGCAAGTTTCCAGGACCACCGCCCGAAACAACGGTAATGAAGCGGACGCCCTTCTCAACCAACCGCCGCGCCAGCAGACAGCGCCGCCCGTAATCGTCCGTCGGCTCTTTGCCCACGCCATATAGTTCCAGCGTCCCCGGCGATTCTTTCTTCAGGTCGAACACTTCCGGCGCCTCGGTCTGCATCTTGAACGCGAGGTCGTACGCGCTCACACGCGCCGCGAACTCATCGTCATCCGGCAGCATGTTCGCTTCATTCAATCCGCGGATCAGGTTCACCGTCTTCTGCCTCTGATCGTGCGAAACGCCGGGTGGCAGGTCCAGGTTCAGGATCGGCTTCTTGCCCGGCCGGAACATCGTCGGCTGGTACACCGCGGGCAGGAACCCGTGCATGTACATCGGCTGCCCGGCTTCGAGCGCGCCATCCGGATCGGGCATCACGACATACGAAGGCATCGAGTGGCTCTCGTTGCCCAACCCGTACACCACCCACGAACCCATGCTCGGGAACCCCGGAATAATGCGTCCGGTGAACAACTGATACTGCGCCGCCGAGTGGACCACCATGTCCCCATGGCACGACCGCAGGATCGCCAACTCGTCCACCACCTGCGCCTGATGCGGGAACAGATCGGACACTTCAATGCCCGACTTGCCGTATCTCTTGAACGTCCGCTTCGTCCCCAGGATCTTCGCTTCGGTGGTGACGAACTGATACTTCACCTCGCCGAATTCCTTTGGGCGCTTCTGGCCGTGCAACTCGTTTAACAGCGGCTTTGGATCGAACGTTTCCAGATGCGACGGACCGCCCGCCATAAACAGGAAGATCACGTTCTTGGCTCGGCCCGAAAAGTGCGCCGGCTTGGCTTCGAGCGGATTGCCCCGCGCCGCGCGAGCCTTCTCTTCGGCCATCATCGAAGCAAACGCCAGCGACCCGAAACCGCAGAACGCGTCGGTCAAGAATTCGCGGCGATTGCGTGTGAAACGGACATGCTCGGCCATCTTCGAAAACTCCCTAGTTCACGTACAGAAATGCGTTCAGGTTCAGGACCGCCAGTGCGAATTCGCTCAACGGATTCCGTTTCAGGAACGCAACGCCCAGCGCCTTTTCCTTTACCGACGGCGCACGTCCCGCGGCCAGCCAGTAGGCTCGCGTTACCACCTGATCGGGCGTTTTGGCTTCTTTGTCCAGCCGCGCGGCGAACGCTTTCGACAGGTTGGTCGCCAGGTCGCCATTCAGCAATTCCAGCGCTTGCGGCGCGTGCGTAGACGTTTCGCGCCGCGGGCACGACGTCTGCATATCGGGCGCATCGAACACCTCCATCATCGGCAAACGCAGGTTGCGCTTATGGAGCAGGTACACCGACCGGCGATCGTGCTCGGTCACATCCTTTGTCACCGCCCACTGCGACGGTTTGTAGAGCAGGTTCACCAGATCCGGATCGACTGGGACGATCACGCTCGGTCCGCCCGCCTTCGCATTCAACCGGCCCGTAACTGCCAGCATGGCGTCGCGCAACTCTTCCGCGGCCAGCCGCCGGCGGCTGTACTTCCACAGCAGCGCGTTCTCCGGATCTTTCTCCGTCCCGATCTTTTCCATCAGCGGATTGCGCGAGGCCTGCTGGTAAGCTTTGCTCATCATGATCAGCTTGTGGATCGGCTTCATCCGCCAGCCGCCCGCGACAAACTGGTTTGCCAGATAGTCGAGCAGTTCGCGATTAGACGGGCGCCCGCCCATGCGGCCGAAATCGTTCGGCGTCGATACAATGCCGCGGCCAAAGTGATACTGCCAGATGCGGTTCACCATCACGCGCGCAGTCAGCGGATTTTCAGGATCGGTAATGAACTTCGCCAATTCGATTCGCGGCGCCTTGGTATCGGCGGGCAATTCCGGCGCGCCATCGGGCAACAGAACCCCAAGCGGCCGCATGCCCACCTTCTCGCCTTTGTTCTGATAATCGCCGCGGGCCAGCACGTGGATCGGCGTAGCCTTGGTCATATCGTCGCGAACCGAGAAGATCGCGGGCGGAGCCTGCGGCGAAGTCTCTTCCAGTTCCCGGATCTTCGCAAGCATCTTGCCGCGTTCCACGCCGTCCTTCAATCCGCGCATCTTCGAGCGTAGCGTCTTGATCTCGGCATCGTGAGCCGACTTGGCCTGCTTGTAAGCTTCCTTCTCCTGGTCGTTCGCGAGGTCCAGATCGCTGTCATGAACCGGCGCGAAGAACGCCTGCATGCGGTAGTAATCTTTGTGGCGGATCGGGTCGAACTTATGGTCGTGGCAGCGCGCGCAACCAAGCGTCACACCCAGGAACGCTGCGCCGACAATATTGGTCATCTCCGTCAGCACTTCGTTGCGGCTGGAGGCGACCTCCTGGTTGCCGGCATTCTTGCGCAATGGCGCCAGCCGCTGCAGGCCGGAAGCGGTACGCAGTTCGTGATTCGTCGGGTCGATCTCGTCGCCCGCCAGTTGCTCCGTAATGAACTGGTCGTAAGGCTTATCCTGCGCGAAGGACTTGATGACGTAGTCGCGGTAGCGCCAGGCGTCGCTACGGTGCGAGTCGTACTCAAACCCGTCGGTTTCTGCAAACCGCACCACGTCCAGCCATTGGTTGCCCCACTTTTCGGCGTACTGCTGGGTGGCCAGCAACCGGTCCACCAGGCTCTCATAGGCTTTGGGAGAACGGTCGTTGACGAAGGCTTGAATCTCTTCAGGCGTGGGCGGCAAACCTGTTACGTCGAAGTACACACGGCGGGCCAGCGTCGCGCGGTCGGCCTGCGCGGCAGGCTTCAACCCTTCCTTCTCGAGCTTTACGCGGACGAACGCGTCAATCGGATTGGCGGCTCCGGCTACGGCGGGAGGCTGTATGTCAGCACGCTTTTGAAAGGCCCAGTGCTTCCGCTCGACAGGCGTGTACCGGTCGCTCTTCATTTCCGCGGCAAACGATGGAGCTAGCAAAGAGAGTGAAAGAAGAAGCGAAAAGTATCCTCGAATCTGCACGCGCACACAACTCCTAAGGGGTTTGACTAATCGAAGTATATAACGATTACTCACACCTTCCGGTTACCGCCAGTGTGGATATCCACGGCATACCCACCCCTTGCGCCCCTACCGTACAGTGCGTTACCCTCACGTCTTCGTAGAGCTACGCTCAAGTCTTTGATCTCGCAAGGAGCTGCCACGAATGAGCAAGCGCACTTCTATCGGTTCGTGGGCCTACACTATCGGGCCCTACGCCTCCAATCCGATCGATTTCGATACTGTCGTCGACAAACTGAAGGCCCTGGGGTTTGACGGGGTCGAACTCGGTGCTTTTCCGCCACACCCGAATCCTGGCAACCCTAACGGTCCCGATAATGCGTGGCCGGGCGCGATGCCCTCGAAATCCCAGCGCCGGGAACTGCGAGCCAAGCTCGCCGAGAAGGGCCTGGGCCTTTCCGGGATCGCCGCCAACCTTTGGGGTGAAAAGCTGATCAATACTGACGACCAGACGAAGTACATCGCCGAGTTCCGCAAGAACTCCGAGTTCTGCACGGACCTCGGCATTCAAGGCGTTCGTGTCGACTGCGTCCAGCCGCCCACCATCCACCGCGAGATCGACTACAACACCGCGATGGATCGCGTCGTCCGCACCTGGAAAGTCTGCTGCGACATCGCCGCCGACGCCGGCCAGTATGTCACCTGGGAAGTTGAACCCGGCTTCGCGTTCAACAAGCCTTCCGATGCCGTCCGCATCCATGATGCAGTCGACAAGCCCAACTTCGGCATCCAGTACGATACCTGCCACGGCCAGATGGTCAGCGTTATCGGCGCGCGCCACGAAGGCGGCAAAGAGACGTTTGCCTCGCAAGTCGAGTACATCAGAATGCTCGACGGCCGTATCAACCACATCCACCTGATCGACTCCGACAACACCTGCCACAAAGACGCCAAGGGCGAAGACGAAACCTCGTCGCATCCGCCCTTCGGCGACGGCCTTCTGAACTTCGACGAGATCGTGCCCGCACTCAACAAGGCCGCCCGCCTCTCGCACGACTGGTGGACCATCGACCTCTGCTTCTGGCCCGACGCCTGGGCTGCCACCGCGAAGTGCAAGAAGTACCTCGACGTGCTCGTGGCCAAGTACGGAAACGGAGCGTCGGCGTAAGATGTCGAAACCGCTTCGTGTCGCGATGATCGGCTACGGCTTCATGGGCCGTGCTCACTCCAATGCATATAAGAGGTTGAACGACTTCTTCGCCCTCGAACACCGCCCGGTGCTGCAAGTGGCCTGCGCGCGCAACGCCGAAAAGGCCGAAACGTTTGCCGATACCTGGGGGTACAGCCGCGTTGAAACCGACTGGCGCAAGGTCGTCGAAGCCGACGACGTCGACCTGATCGACATCTGTACGCCAAACGACACGCACCAGGAAATCGCAATCGCCGCCGCCAAAGCCGGCAAAATGATCGTGTGCGAAAAGCCGCTGGCGCGCACTACTGCCGAAGCCGAGCCGATGGTAAAGGCCGTGGAAGCGGCCGGTGTCCCGAACATGGTGTGGTTCAACTACCGCCGGGTTCCCGCTATCTCGCTCGCCAAGCAGTTGATGGACGAAGGCCGCATCGGCCGCGTGTTTCACTTCCGCGCCAACTTCCTGCAGGATTGGACCATCTCGCCCGACGTTCCGCAAGGCGGCGCGGCCCTCTGGCGGCTCGACGTGCAAGCCGCGGGCTCGGGCGTCACCGGCGACCTGCTGGCCCATAACATCGACACAGCTATGTGGCTGAACGGCGCCATCACGCGCGTTGTCGCACGCACCGAAACGTTCGTCAAAGAGCGCAAGCACCAACTCACAGGCAAGAAGGAACCCGTCGGTATCGACGATGCCTGCCTCTTCATCGCCGAGTTCGCCAACGGCTCGCTGGGCCTGTTCGAATCTACCCGCTACGCCCGCGGCCACAAGGCGCTCAAGACTTTCGAAATCAATGGCGCGGAAGGGTCGCTCGCGTTCAACCTCGAGGAAATGGAGTACCTCGATTACTTCGAATACGCGCAGGATTCGCACGTCCGCGGCTGGCGCCGTATTCACGTCACCAACGGCGAGCATCCGTATATGGACCGCTACTGGGTTCCCGGCCTGGTGGTCGGCTACGAACATACGTTCCTCAACGCCATCGCCGATTTTGTGAAAGGACTGGAAACCGGCAAGTCCGTCCAACCCGATTTCCGCAATGCGCTGCAGACGCAGAAGGTCTGCGACGCCGTGCTCGAAAGCGCCCGCGCCGGACAGTGGGTCGCGACGGCAGTTGAGCTGTAGCAGGAACGTTCTGAGGGAGGCGGCGGCGAAATAAAATGAGATTCCAGGGACCAACTCCCGGCCTGGAGTATCTCATCGCCGCCGTCTCGTTTCTGTCGATCTCTGTTATATCAGCAGCCGAGCCCGTCCGCTTGGTTCTGCCGAAACAGCACGGGCCGATGCTCGAAAAGGCCGCGGCCATCTTCATGCGCCGCGTCAATGAGCGGTGCGGCGCAGCCGGCGGCAAACCGGTCACCGTGGAACTGCGTGTTTCCCCCGGCATCGGCATGGAAGCCTACTCCATCGCGAATGCCGGGCGCGGAGCCATCCGTGTCACCGGCAACGGCGATAGCGGCGTTCTCTACGGTTTAGGCAAACTGTTCCGCAGTTCCACTTGCGACGATGGTCGATTCGTCCCCGGCACGTGGCGCGGCTCGTCGAAACCGGTGGGTTCGTTGCGCGGCATATATCTCGCCTCGCATTTCGGCAACTACTACGAGGCTGCTTCAAGCGAAGAACTGGAGCGTTACGTCGAGGACCTCGCGCTGTGGGGCGTCAACGCCGTCGGCTTTGCCTTCCCAACCTGGCAGTACACAGGCTTCGACGATCCCGCCGCCCGAGCAAACCTCGTGCGCATCCGAGCCATGATGAAGGCGGCCAAACGCGCCGGCATGCAGGTGGGAGCAATGGTCGCCCCCAACCAGGTTTTCAAGACCGCGCCCAAGGAACTGCTGGCCAAACCTTATCCGGACGACCTGCACCGCCGCGGCAACCTCGGCTTCAACATGTGCCCCAGCCTTCCGAAAGGCCGCGAGTACTTGCTCAACATGTGGCGGGGCATTCTCGACGAGTACCGCGAAACCGGCATCGATTTCGCCGTCTACTGGCCTTACGACGAAGGCGGCTGCGGATGCGAGCAGTGCTGGCCGTGGGGCTCGCGCGGGTACGCCCAGCTGAGCCGCGACTTCACCCGTGTTGCGCGGGAACGCAACCCCAATACCAAAATCGTGCTGTCCACATGGATGTACGACACCCCGCCCGCCGGCGAATGGGACGGGCTTTCTAAGCTATTAAACGAGGACAAGTCGTGGCTCGACTACATCATGGCCGACGCCCACGAAGACTTCCCGCGTTACCCGCTCGACCAGGGCGTCCCCGGCGGACTGCCGCTCGTGAACTTCCCCGAAATCAGCATGTGGGGCATGTCCCCCTGGGGCGGCTACGGCGCCAACCCGTTGCCAAGGCACTCGCAATACCTGTGGAATCAGGTCTCTCATAAAGTCACCGGCGGCCTGCCCTATTCCGAAGGTATCTACGAGGATCTCAACAAGATCATCTACAGCCAGTTCTACTGGGACCCCAAACGCCCAGCGGATGAAACCGTCCGCGAGTACATCGCCTCAGAGTTCTCGCCGAAGGTGGTGAGCGAAGTGGTAACCGCATTCGACATCATGGAAACCAATCACCGCCGTAATCGCCGTGGCCCCGAGAAACCTCTGCAGCGCACCGCGGAAGCCTTGGAGTTGATGCGGAACGCCGACGCCAAACTCAGCCCGCAAGCCCGCCAAAGTTGGCGCTGGCGCATCTTCTACCTACGCGCATTGATCGACAACGAGCTAAGCAAAACCGGCGGTAAACCGAAAGGCCCGGTTCTCCAGGAAGCGTTCGCCGAATTAGTGAAGATCTACCACGCCGAACACGTCCACACCAACAAGGTAGCGCCACCCGACCTGGTGCAGTAGAATCGGACCGCGGGCTAAGCGATGCGCCCCAACACAGTCTCGACGGTCTCCGCGCCAACCTTCGTGTCGAGCATCGATAACGGGGTACGACTGCCCAACGCACGGTTAGGCCGCTCCAGCCAGCGTTGTGCCCATCGCCGAGGTAGCGCTTGGCTACCACGAAAATCCGGGCCAACCGTTCGGGCCGGTCCGATTCGTCCTGCCGAAACTCACTCGTAATGCCGTTACCGTTTCGAATTGACGTAGCTCCTCAAGACGGCATTGATACGGGTCTGGTATCCTCTGCCCTGCCGTCGAAACCAGTTGAGCACGTCGCTATCCAGCCGGAGTGAGATCGCCTCCTTTACCGTGGGCATGACGATATTTGCCGATGCGAACCAATCTGCGCCCAACTCAGGAGCAGCGTCCGGGTCATCCTGAATCGCCTGTCGAGTTTCTGCATCTGTTTGACGTTCCAAACGTTCCCAGTCCGACTTCGATTGATCGCTCTTCGTTGGCCGCCGTCTAATGCTCGATCGATTTGTCAATCCCATGTTTTCGCCGGTTAGCCGCATTCTTGCGCGCGTCCCACTCGAACGCCACAATTGGAGTACATACATTTTGTATAGATTGTGCAGCGGAGGAGTTGCATCTTATTTAGCCCGCACCAGTTCCATAGGATTGAAGTCTGGTTGGAATCGTTCAAATGCGCTGATGTGGGGTGATCAGCGATCACTGCAAACCCTACTGCGAAACCCCTGAACCCTTCTCCGCCTCACCCGCCGTCTGCGTCATCTTCTGGTAATTGCGCAGCACCTTCTCCACGTACGTCCGAGTCTCCGCATATGGGGGCACGCCATTGTACTTCTGCACCGCTCCCGCGCCTGCGTTATACGCGGACAAAGCTTTGTGCGTGGACCCGCCATATTGCTCGAGCAGATCGCGCAAGTGCCGCGCGCCTGCATCTACGTTTTGAGCGGGGTCGTTGGGGTCTGCCTTTAGTTGGGCGGCGGTACCGGGCATCAGTTGCATGAGTCCGATTGCGCCCTTGGGAGAGACCGCATTAGCCTGCAGCCCAGACTCAACCCGTGCCACGCTATGCAGAAACTCGGGGGGCAATCCGTACTTATCGGCTGCCTCCTTGAGCAATACCTCCGGTCGCACTGGACCCGCCGATGCGGCCATTGATGCCGAAGCAGCGGTAACAACCGGTGCAGGGGGTGGCGCCGGAGCGGGTGGAGGTGGAACATACTCCTCCTGCTCAATTTCCGCCACCTGGGTGGACGCTAACTCGATCACACCGGTAGAAGTGTACAGTTTTACCTTGCCCGGCGCGTTCTCATGCCGGTCCGCCCGGATGCGAAATCCATTCGTCAACACTACCTGTTCCGCCGCCAGTGCCGTTCCGCACTCCATCACCGCCGCCGCGAGGGCCATCAGCGCTGCCGCAAGGGCAAAAACAATACGATTCACTTCATTTGTTTTGACGAACGAAACAGTCCAGCCGTTGATTGTATGCCCGCGGTCACTCAGTTTTAGTAACTACTGCAACTTCCAACTTGCCCCTAGACAGCCGCACTGCCAAGCGATCCCCAATCTCGGTTCTCGCGGCGTCCCTCACGACTTTTCCTTCCGCCGTTTGCACAATGGAATATCCCCGGTCCAGCACACGTTCCGGGCTCAATTGATGCAAGGCGCTCGCCAGCGGTTCCAGCCTTCGGCGCAACCGTTCTATCCGCAATGTCACGGCGTGCTCCAGCCGCGGATCCGAGCTCTCCAGACGCCGGCGCCCCCCTTCGACCGCCTGGTTCACCAGCGGCGCCAACTGCGTCGCCGCCTCGATCAGCCGCCGTCTCGCGTCGCCCAGCCGTACCGTGGGGTCCTGTCGCTGCAATCTCTGAACAAACGACGCTAGCTTCCTGCGCCGGCTGTTCACGCCGGCAATCAGTGGACCGCGCAAACAGCGGTCCAACTCATCGATCCGCTGCGCCCGCCGCGATATTTTCAGGTGAGCCGCACGCCGCATATGCTGCACGAGCGACTCGACGCGCTGCAGCAACTCGTCCTTGCGCTGCACCACGAGTTCCGCCGCGGCTGAAGGCGTCGGCGCGCGCAAATCGGCCACAAAGTCCGCAATGGTGAAGTCGGTTTCGTGCCCCACGGCGGAGATTACGGGTACTTGGGAACCCGCAATCGCACGAGCGACGGCCTCTTCGTTGAAGGTCCAGAGATCTTCGAGCGACCCGCCGCCGCGCCCAACGATCAGCACTTCGGCCCAGGGGTGGCGTGTGAAGTAGCGGATGCCAGACACCACCGCTTCCACCGACCCTGCGCCCTGCACCTGCGCCGGGAACAGCCTAATATGGACACCGGGCCAGCGCCGCCTTAGTATGCTCACCATGTCGCGGATCACCGCGCCGGTCGGCGACGTCACAATCCCGATCCGCCGCGGATACCTGGGCAGCGGCCGCTTTCGATCGCTTTCAAACAGTCCCTCGGCCGCCAGGCGGTTCTTCAACTGCTCAAATGACAGGTAGAGATCGGCGCGGCCGTACGGCTCCATCGCTTCGACAATCAGTTGGTACTCACCGCGCTGCTCGAACACATCGAGACGTCCGCGCGCCAGCACCGCCATCCCATCGGCGGGCTTCAGCCGGAAGAATCGCAGATCGCCGCGAAAGGCCACGCACCGGACCTGCGACTGAGCGTCTTTCATCGTGAAGTAGCAGTGGCCGGACGAGAATGTTTTGCAGCCCGAGATCTCTCCCTGCACCCAGATGTTACTGAACGTGCCTGTCAGAAGGCTGCGCACTCGAGCGTTCAGTTCACTGACGGTGAACTGCTGCCTCGGCGGAGACAGGTCGAAAGAGATCTGTTCCATAAATGAATTCGATTTGACCCCCTCCGGTCGAAGTTTTATCCTGACACTTTGCCGCTTGGCGCGGCAACCGGTACCTGTTTGGAGGCACTCAAATGACCCCACGTGAAGTTCTCGACTTCGCCAAGAAGAACGAGGCCCGGCAACTGGACCTCCGTTTCACCGATCTCCCCGGCCTCTGGCAACACGTCTCCTACCCCATCACGCAGTTGAAAGAAGAGTCTTTCGAAGAGGGCTTCGGCATCGATGGCTCAAGCATTCGCGGTTGGGCCGCGATCAACGAGTCCGATATGCTGCTCATTCCGGATGCCACCACGGTGATGATGGATCCGTTTACCGACGTGCCCACGCTGGTGATGGTGTGCGAAGTGATTGACCCGATCACTCGCCAGCACTATGAACGCGACCCTCGCTGGATCGCCAAACGCGCGGAAAACTACCTGCATACTACCGGCGTTGCCGATACCGCTTTCTTCGGCGCTGAGGCCGAGTTCTTCATTTTCGACAACATCTCGTTCGACCAGAACCAGCATGAAGGCTACTACTTCATCGACGCCGAAGAGGGCCGCTGGAACTCCGGCCGCCGCGAAAACAACCTGGGCTACCGGCCCCGCTACAAAGAGGGATATTTCCCCTGCCCGCCGATGGATCACTACCAGGACCTGCGCGCGGAGATGGTCGAAACGCTCATACAATGCGGGCTGAACATCGAGTGCCACCATCACGAAGTGGCCACCGCCGGACAGTGCGAAATCGATCAGCGCTTTGACACGCTGGTCAAATCGGCCGACAACATGATGCTTTACAAGTACGTGGTTAAGAACGTCGCGTACCAATACGGCAAGAGCGTTACCTTCATGCCCAAGCCGCTGTTTGGCGATAACGGCAGCGGCATGCACGTTCACCAGTCGCTGTGGAAGGAAGGCAAGGCGCTGTTCGCCGGCGACGGCTACGCCGGGCTCAGCCAAATGGCGCTCTACTACATTGGCGGTCTGCTGCGCCATGCGCAAGCGCTATCGGCGATCATCGCACCCACCACGAACAGCTACAAGCGCCTGGTTCCAGGTTATGAAGCGCCTGTAAACCTCGCCTATTCGCGGCGCAACCGCTCGGCTGCCGTTCGCATTCCGATGTATTCGTCGAGCCCCAAGGCGAAGCGTGTCGAATTCCGTCCGCCCGATCCGTCGGCCAATCCCTATCTCGCGTTCGCGGCCATGCTGATGGCCGGCCTCGATGGTGTCATCAACAAGATCGATCCCGGTGAATCGCTCGACAAGGATATTTACGATCTTTCGCCCGAGGAGATGAAGAACGTTCCGTCCATGCCCGGATCGCTCGAAGAAGCGCTCACGTGCCTGGAGAACGATCACTCGTTTTTGTTGAAGGGTGAAGTGTTCACCGAAGAACTGATCGAGACCTATATCGGCTATAAGAAGAAGGCCGAAGCGGATGCCGTCCGCTTGCGGCCGCATCCCTACGAGTTCGCGCTTTACTACGATATTTAACCGTGGAAATCGAACCGCTGAATATTCGCGATGCACGATGTCAGCGCACCGAGCAGTGTTTTGTGCCATCCGCACGGGCGGAAGGGAACCGACTTCTGATTCGTTTCCTTGTCCGCCTGCGCGAAGAACTGCATATCGCCGGTTTCGGGTGACGCGAACTCTTTGACGGTGATAACGAACTCCACCGGGCCGGACGCCTGATGCTTTGTATACGAGAAATGGTGCAGCCGGGCGAGTTGTTCGTGTTTGTCGGTCTGTGCGTAAATCCAGTCAGTCACGATTCGATCGAGTCTCCGTTCCAGTGAGTATAACCGGAACCGAGCGTTTAAGACTCTGAGAGTTTCTTTATGTGGCGGAGTACCCGCAGGTGTATGCGATGGATGATTGCGTCCGACCACAGCCGCCAGTACTCAGTGGGCCACAAGCCGTGCTGATACCAGGTCGTGCCCACTAACCGGGTCCGATTACCATCAAGGGGGATCAGCCGGAACTCGCCGCGCTTTGAAATCATGTAGCCGTCGAGATGGGTAGCAGTCAAGGCGCCGTAAGGGCTCCACTCACGCATCGGTTGCGGGTTCGACGTTACGCGAAAACTCAAGCGCCGGGGCTCCTCCCACACATCGATGGGTTCGACGAACGGTCCGGTCGAGAATTCGCAATATCGCACGGCGCCGGCGCCCGTTCCCTCTAATCGCGCACGTAACGGATAGGCGAGTCCGGTTCGGAAATACCACTCCTCGGGTTGCGGCAGGTCGCCGAATGAGATGACATTGCGCCACACCGTTTGAGCCGGAGCAGCCACTTCCACAGAGGTGGTCACCGCGAAGGTTGGCGGCCGGGCCGTAAAGTCGTATCCGAGAGTAGCGAACCCGAGCGGTAGCATTACAGCCGCGGTCGCTCCCCTTGAGACCTGTACGTTGAGCAAACGGTGGGCCACCACACCGCCGGCAGCCCCACATAATGCGGCCAGCGGCAATGCCATCCCGATACAGATCAGCCCCTCAAACGCGAACACCAGCAGACAGGCCGCGGCCAGGCAGTTGGCCAGCGCTCCCCGCTTGGCTGCTCCTCTGTAACCACCAGCCTTGCTGAGCGCTCCGCCGAGTCCGCCAAGCACAAAAGGGATGGAGGCGAACAAGGTCCACCCGTAGATGCCCCGCGTCATCAATGCCCAACCGGATAACCCCAGCACACCGGCAGCTATCCCGACAGCCGTCAATCGCGTCATCACTCAACTCCCTTCACCGCTTGAATCAGGTCCAGCGCCTGGCGCCGCAGACTGCCCGTAAAGGGCAGATTCGATATCCGCAGCAGACCCGTTACCGCCTTGGCGCCTAATTCGAGGACGAGCCGGGTCCGGCGCTGGCCGGGCGATTCATCGGTCACCCACAGGTAGATCACCCCCATTTGGAACATCCAGAGAAGGCCCGGGAGTTCCGGCCGGAGGTCTGCGGGAACCGTAAGGTCTGACGTTTCGATCAACTTCTCGAACCACCTCAGGTCCGTATCGCGAATTGGCTTCGTTTCGTCACTAAAGGGTGACAGGGGGTGCTTCGGGTCAATCCCGCTGCGGAGGAGGGCCCGCAGCACGCCCCGGTTCGGTTCGAAATAGTTGAGTTTCGCCTCAATGAGGCGGCGCAACCGATCCTCAAAGGAACCCTGCTGGTTGAGAGCAGCCTGGATCAGCGGCTGCATTTCGTTTGACGCCGCCTGGTAGAAGGCCATCACGAGCGCCTCTTTGGACTCGTAGTAGTAATATGCAGCCCCTGTGGCGACACCGGCGGCCTTGGCGATATCGCGCATGCTGGTCGAATCGAAGGAATGGGAGCGGAAGCGGTCGAGAGCGGCCTCGAGGATGCGGTGCGCGGTGGCAGCAGCCTTAGGGGTTTCTCTTTTGAACATGTTCAAAATTTAGCCCAGCCGAGACATCCCTGTCAATACTATTTTCACAGCTTTGTAGAATCAACAATTTGCGAAACGAACTCCCGCCCCAGGCGCGACCGCCCTACTGCTTCTTGCTTTGTACCCGGGGTGCCGGTGTCGGGAATTCAAAGAGGATGCCGGCCACTTGGACGACCAGCTTGCCGTCCAGCGGTTTCCCGGAAGTGGCGAAGAATACAGCACCGTCCGTCGACTCGCCGGGCTTCAGCTTGATCGGAGCCAGGACAATGGCGGAAGCAGCGGCGGCCGCCCGGAAACGCGCGTTGGTTAGAGCGGCCATTGCAGACTCGAGCCGGGCCTCGTAGCCGTTTGTGGATTTGACCCGCACCATGCCATACAGGCCGTTCTCATATGCCGTGACGAGCTTGATGACGTCCTCGCGACCACCACGGTGCAGAAATTCCGCCACGACCCGGCCGGCCGGAATCCCCACCAGAGGCTCCGGATCCGCTTGGCGGACCAATCGGAAATCTTCCGGCCGGAAGGTCCACGACAGAGGCGACCCATTGGAAATCGCCACTTGGATGACCGCGTATTCCCTGATCTGGAGCGGGAGGGGGGCGAACATGACGGTGACGCCACTTTTGGTCTGGGTGAGGTACTTTAAGCCACCCGATTCGAATTCGATGACTTGGCCACGCAGGAGGGGCAAACAGGAGGCAAAAGTCCAGAATGCGAACGCCGCCCACCGGCCGATTGGCATACCCTCCATGATAGACTGGACTCCAATTAGTCTATGCAAAATGCAGGGGTTCGACCCAGTAAGTACGGATTGGAACTGCACGGTTTCACCAACTGGGACATCGCCTATTGGAACCTTGGAACAGCCAAGTTAGTAGAGGCCGCGATTCAGCGCCACGAGGGGGTTCTTGCCGGCAACGGCGCCCTGGTGGTTCGCACCGGCCACTTCACCGGACGGTCACCCAAGGACAAGTTTGTCGTTCGGGACGAGACTACGGATAAGACGGTGAATTGGGGATCGGTGAACCAACCGATGTCGGCGGCCAACTTCGACCTGCTATACCGCAAAGTTTTAGCCCACTTTCAGGGGCAGGAGATCTTCGTACAGGACCTGCTGGCGGGCGCGGATACCCAATATCAGATGCCGGTCCGTGTGGTCACCCGCCGGGCCTGGCACGCCCTGTTCGGACGGCAGTTGTTCCTGCGGCAGGCGTACGAGAACCTGGAAGATCATAACCCGGCGTTCACCCTGATATTCGCCCCCTACTTCCAGGCCAACCCGGAAGAGGACGGCACCAAGTCATCCACCTGCATTGTGATCAACTTCGCGCGAAAGCTGGTTTTGATCCTCGGCACCAGTTATGCCGGCGAGTTGAAGAAGTCTGTCTTCACGATTCTCAACTACCTGCTCCCGGATCAAGGTGTACTGCCGATGCACTGCTCCGCCAATGTGGGCTCGGACGGTAAGACAGCGCTCTTCTTCGGACTGTCCGGGACGGGCAAAACGACGCTGTCAGCCGACCCCAACCGCGGTCTGATCGGCGACGACGAGCATGGCTGGAGCGACCATGGGGTGTTCAACTTCGAGGGCGGCTGCTATGCCAAGTGCATCCGTTTGTCGCGGAAGAATGAGCCGCAGATTTGGGATGCGATCCGGTTCGGCACGGTACTCGAAAACGTTCTCATCGAACCCGACACCCGCGCCCTCAACTTCGATTCCGAGGAACTGACGGAGAACACTCGCGCGGCCTACCGGATCGATTTCATCGACAATACCGTATTGCCCTCCGTTGGCGGCCATCCGGAGAACATCGTCTTCCTGACCGCCGACGCGTTTGGCGTGCTTCCTCCCATCTCCCGATTGACGCCGGAACAGGCGATGTACCACTTTCTAAGCGGCTACACGGCGAAGCTGGCGGGCACCGAGCGAGGGTTGGGAAAAGAGCCGTCGGCCACGTTCAGCGCCTGCTTTGGCGAACCGTTTCTGCCCCGCGCGCCGCAGGTTTACGCGCGGATGTTGGGCGAGAAGATGCGCCGCCACAACGTGCGCTGCTGGCTCGTGAACACGGGTTGGGTGGGCGGGCCGTTCGGAGTGGGCGAGCGTATCTCGCTACCTTACACGCGTGCGATGGTGAACGCCGCGATTGAGGGGAAGCTGGACGGAGTGCCGATGGAGGCGCATCCCATCTTCCATGTGCTGGTGCCCACGAAGTGCCCTGGCGTACCGGCCGAAGTGTTGAACGCCGCTCAGCTGTGGAAAGACGAGGCCGCCTACATTGAGGCTGCCAAGGCGTTGGCGTCGCGGTTCCGGAAGAACTTCGAGAAGTTTGGAGCCATCGCGCCTGAGATTGCGGCAGCCGCGCCCGGAAACTAGAGGCCTTGCGGCCGTTCGAGCGCGATCTCTTCGCCGTCTTTAACACCGCTCGTCACCGCGACGAGGGTGTTGGACGCGAGACCGGTCTTGATCGGACGGGGCTCGAACTTCGCACCGTTGCGCACGAAGACCACATCCTGATCCTTGTCCTTAAAGATCGCTCCCAGCGGCACGCGAATCGCGTTTTCCACCCGTTCCAGTTCAACGTCCGCACCCACAGAGAGGTCCGGAATGAGCCGCGGATCGGCGCCGTCGACGGCGATCTTGACCGGCACATTGCGGATATAGAACTGCTGACGCCAGCCACCGGCGGCAATCGCGCCGATTGAATAGACGTGGCCGGGTAGCGTCATGCCGGCGAAAGCATCAAAGTGGATGTTGGCCTTCTGGCTAATCCTGATCTGCGAGCTTTCGGACTGGTTGACGTTCGCATCCACCTGCATTTTGGCCGGATTCACGATCTTGAGGAAGAGAGAGCCGGCCTGCACCTGGTCGCCCTGCTGGTAAGTAGCGTACTCCGAGCCGCGCCAGATCATCTGGGCAACCGCTAAGCCCTCCATGGGGGAGAAGATCTTGAACTTCACGAGGTCATTCTGGTGGCGGGCCTTGTGGCGGAGGTGGCGGATCTTGGTAATCTCCAAAATCCGGAGCTCAGCAGCGTATCCGGCCTGCTTATATTTGACATCGGCGGTTGCCTGTTTGTAGCGTGCCTCCGCCTCTTCCGCGGCGAGTTTCAGCAGTTCCTGGTCGATCACGGTACGCACTTCGGAAGCTTTGGCGTCGAGTTTTGCCTTGTCCCACTCAGCTTTAGCTACACGTAACGTCTGGTTCAGATTTTCGAGGTCGATGGACTGTTCCGCCTTGCGCTTACGAATGTCCGCGTCCGATTTCTCAATGTCGTCACCAATATCGTCGATATGGTCTTCTACCGACTTCGAGTCGATCTCGGCCAGCAACTGCCCCTTCTTCACGCGGGAGCCATTGGGGACGAGAAAGAGCAGAATCATCTCGCGTCCGGATTCGGGGCCGCGCGGGATGGGAGCGGTGACGTTGACGTATTCCCTGGAAGCGGTGGTGCCGGCCAAACGTAAGGTGCGGAGGACAGTCCCGGTGGTCACGCGGGCGGTCTTAATGGTGACCGCGCCCGCGGCCTTTTCGGCTTGCTCCTGCCGAGGTTTGTACCAACCGAAATATCCGGCCGCGGCGCCGACAAGGAGCAGTAACCCGGCAATCCAGATCCATCGCCGGCCAGGCTGCGGCGGTTGCGGTTCCGGCGAGACGACCGGCACCGGTTTGACGGGCGCCGGCGGGTGGGGACGAGGATTAGTGATCGCCGACATGTTGAGACGCTACCTCAAAGGATACACTTTTAGCTATCGCGTAGAAAGGCGCATCGTCTGCTGGAAAGGTTACGGGGGTTAAGGAAATGAAGGCTGCCGAACCGGAAGGGACTAATCGGCGGCGGCGGAACCGGACCGGGCCGCTCCGAGCGTTTCCCTTACTTTCGCCACTAACGACTGCAGAGTGAACGGCTTCTGCAGGAAAGCCGCGGACGGCACTTGCGATTCCGGGGCTCCCGTTGCACCCGGGTAGCCGGAGATAAACAGCACCTTCATTTCGGGCCGGATCTCGCGCAAGGCCTTCGCCAACTCCACGCCGCCGATCCCCGGCATCACGACATCTGTTAAGAGCAGTTCAATCGTTTCGGTATGCGAACGTGCCAATTCCAGGCCCTCGCGGCCATCGCCGGCTTCGATCGTACGGTAGCCGTAACGAGACAAAATCTTACAGATGAGGGTCCGGATACGCCGCTCGTCTTCTACCACCATCACCGTGGCGGGAGCAGGGACAGGCTGCGCTTCCACCATTTTCGTTTCGGGGCTCGGCGTGTCGGTGGATGCGCGCGGCAGCAGGATGCAGAAAGTCGTTCCGTGTTCGGCGTCGGAGGTGACCGTAATGTCGCCGCGCATCTCGCGCACGGCCGCGTATAAGCCTCCGAAGTTGTGCCGGGTCCCTTCTCCGTTCACGCTAGGTTCAAAGAGCTTAAGAAAGTTGTTCGGTGGAATAACGGGTCCGGTATCGTGGATCGCCAATTGGACGTAAGCCCCGGCCGGCACAGGCGAGCGGTTGCCGGTGATGACGTCCGGGAGGTCGAAAGGCTTTGTTTCAATGGTGAGTGTGCCGCCGGAGGCCATTGATTCGACGGCGCGTTGGGCGATTTGCTGCAGGACTTGTGCGAGAACGTCGGGGTCGAACACGGCCGTCGCGCCGGCGCTCTTGAGTGACATCAGCAATTCGATGGAGCGCGGAACTTCCTGGCGCAGGTGCCAATGGAGGTCTGCCAACCAGGCGTCGACGGGCATCGACTTCAAGTCGGCCGAGGGGCGGCGGACGAAATCAGTCAGTTGCCTTGTCAGGGCCGAGAGCCGGTCGCCGGCGTAGAGAATCTCCTGGACGTTGCTGCGCAACGGATCGTCTGCGTTCAATCCATTGGTCAGCTCTTCGCCATAGCCGCCCATGATCATCAGCAGGTTGTTGCATTCGTGGGCGACAAGCGAAGCGAGGCGAGACAGGGCCGCAACCTTGTGATGCTGCGCCGCGGAATCTTCGCGGCGCCGCGAACAGGTGACATCGAAAGTTACGCCGTAGATCCGTGCGGGGTTGCCCTCGGCCGATCGTTCGATGCCGATGACGTCGCGGAGCCAAAGCACCTCTCCGCCGGTGGATACCGCCCGGTAATCGCACGATCGGATGACGCCGCCCGCCAGGGCCATCTGGTAGCAGTTTCTGACATCCTGCATATCGGCTCCGGCTACGCGGCCCGACCAGAAGCAGGCATCCGGGGTCCAGACATCGCGAGGCACGGGTATCGTGGCAAGTCCCGGTCCGCCGACGGTGAGGAATACCATGCGGGCCGGGTCCACCGTCCAAAAGATAACGGGTACGTGCTGGATATGCGAGGTGGCGATCAGGTTGTCGACATAGGGATTCGAGAGATTCTCAACGACCACCAGGAGTTCGGAAAAAGCGGGATTTTCCCAGTTGCGAAGGGGACGTAAACTAAGCCGGACGGGGCGCACGCCGTGAGAAGTCGCCACACGCGGGTAGACCACGGTGAAAGCCTGGCCCGTTTGGAGGACGCCCAGACTGTGGCTGCGCAATTCATCTAAAGCCACCACGCGGTCGAGAGCCTGCTCTTCCAACTTGACGGTGAGAGGCAACCCAAACATGTCGCGAAAAGCTTGGTTCACGGAAGCTAAACCTAAATCCGGACGCACCAAGGCAACGGCGACCGGTAAACTCGCGACTATTTCCTGGAAATAACGACGCTCGCTCTCAACGAGCGAAAGCAGACGAGCTATCTCACGGGTGCTCCACAGCTCCTGGGGTGATCCCTGCATGGGTCGGTTCCCATTCAGTATGATAGGGCACACTGATACACAGCAAGGTACTTTCTGCAGTACTGGACCAAGTACAGCCGTACTTCAAGTACTAACTTTCGGAGCCGATTACTGCTGTTCCGCCATGGAACGCTCCGCCAGGTCGCCGATGATGGGCAGGCGGTATGCTTCGCGCTGAGAAGCCTTCACAATCATGAATATCCAGGTGACAACGAGCAAAGCCTTCAACGATCGCAAAACCAAGGCATAGAAACCGGCAAAGGGCAGCATGGCGAGAAACGGCTTCAGGCCCCAGTCCAGGATGAGCCACCCGACAAACAGATAAAGCCCTTGAGATGCATGGAATCGCGCCTCCCGGTCGCCGCGGAAGCGGTGCGCCGCCAGCACGACGACACACGCCACCACACCTAAAACAGGGATATAGCAGAGGATGGAAGCGGTGCGGCTGTCAACCGTGTCGAGCCAGCTATGCGACTGCGCGGGCGCCGAGGCCGCAACCGGCTGCGCTGCGCCGCATTTCGCGCAGAAGCGGGCCGTGGGAGCAACCTGTTGACCGCATTGTGTGCAGTAGGGCATGGTCTCGACCTTTCTAATATTCAATACGTTATGCGAGGGCGGTATGTTCAGGCAACCTGTTCAGGCAACACTGTTCAGGCAACCTGGCAGCGTGGTACGATTTCGGCGATGATCGCTCGAACTGTCCTGTATCTCATGCTTGTCTGCGGACTCGCGTTTGGCGCCAAGACCCTGGATATCTATTTTGTCGATGTCGAGGGAGGTCAAGCCACTTTGATCGTGACGCCGCAAGGCGAGTCGTTGTTGGTTGACGCGGGCTTTCCAACCGCGGACAAGCGCGACGCGCAACGGATTGCCGCTGCCGCGAAGAGGGCGGGTTTATCGAAGATCGACTATCTGGTGGTAACCCACCACCATCTCGATCATGTGGGCGGGGTCGAACAACTGACGGGATTGATCCCGGTTGGCACTTTTGTCGATCACGGCCCGAATACGGAACAAGGAGCGGGCGCCGAGAAACTGAACCAGTCATACGCGCGAGCTTTGGCCAAGGGCAAACATCTGGTGGTGAAGCCGGGCGACACGATTCCGTTAAAAGGGGCCACTATCCGCGTTGTGACCGCGCGCGGAGAGACGCTGAAGACCAGACTGACGGGCGGGGCCGACAACCGGTCGTGCGGCAATGTCCAGAAACAAAAGGACGATCCATCTGAGAATGCCCGGTCGACGGGTTTCGTTTTGGAATACGGCAAGTTCCGCTTCCTCGATCTGGGCGACCTTACCTGGAACAAGGAGTTGGAGCTGGTTTGCCCGGACAACATAATCGGACCGATCGATGTTTACCTGACCACTCACCATGGCATGGACATCTCAAACGCGCCGGCGTTAGTGAACGCCATTCGGCCCAGGGTTGCGATCATGAACAACGGTCCGAAGAAAGGTGGAGCGCCTGCGGCGTGGCAGGTGATCAAGTCCGCGCCCGGCCTGGAAGACTTCTGGCAGGTTCACCGTGCTGTCGCACCCAATGCGCAGAACGTGGCGGAGGATCACATCGCCAACGTCGACGAGAAGTGCCAGGGGCTCGGGTTGAAGGTGTCGGTCGAGAAGGACGGCCGCTTCAAGGTCGAGAACGAACGCAATAAAGTCTCGAAATCGTACGGCAAGCGGACCAGCTAGCCAGATTAGTTGCCGGCTCCGCCAATCTTCACAACGAACGCATCGGCCGGGCCGGACTTCTGGTTCTGCAACGGGTTGGCGGTGGGGAACTGCGTGGAGGTGGTTGTGCCGACCACGATTGCATCACCGGCCGCGTTGAGGGCAATGGCGGCGGGAGTATCGCTACCGCTGCCGCCGAGATATGTTGAGTACAGGCTGACGGCGCCTGAAGCGTTCAGCCGTGTTACGAAGCCATCGTACACACCACCGAAGGTGGACTGGGTGGGGCTGCTGGTGGGGAAGTTGACGCTCGCGGTGTAGCCGGCAACGTAGGCGCGCCCGGTAGAGTCGACGGCGACACCACTGGCCATATCGACGCTCTTCCCGCCAAGGTAGGTGGAGTAGGCTGGGATACCGCTTGCGGTCAATTTGGTAACGAACGCGTCGAGACCGCCGCCGGCATGCGCTGTCTGATAGGCGCCCAGGGTGGGGAACGCGGTGGATGCGGTGGAACCGGCGACATACGCGGACAGTGAGTTGTCTACCGCAATGGCGGCCGCACAGTCGTTGCTGTTCGTTCCGCCCAAGTAGGTGCTGTAGAAGAGCGTACTGCCCAGGGGGGCGAAGCGCGTTACGAACACATTCTGCCTGCCGGACAACGAATTCTGGACAGGGATGGCGAGGGGGAAGTTGGCGGATGCGGTGCAGCCGGCGAGAAACGGCGTGCCATCGGCGGAGACGGCGAGCGCAGTGGCCCGGTCGTCAGCGCTGCCGCCTAAATAGGTGCTGTACTCCAGTGCGTACAGCGCGTTCAGCTTTAGAAGAAACGCGTCCTTCTTACCCCCTGAACGCAACTGCGCCGGCAGGCGGACCTGGAAGTTGGTGGAATCGGTCTCGCCGGCGACATACGCCAGACCGGCCGCGTCTACGGCCACGGCGTTCGCCGACTCGCTGCCCGTTCCGCCGAAATAGGTGCTGAACAGAAGGTGATTGCCGGCCGAGTTGATGCAGGCGATAAACGCATCGCGGGCTCCCGATCGTTTGGATTGCAGCGCACGCGTTAGCGGGAAATTGGCTGAAGTGGTGGATCCGACCACCCACACATCGCCGGTGGGGCTGACGGCCAAACCGAGCGCACGGTCGTCCGCGCTGCCGCCCAGAAATGTGGCCCAGATGACTTGGGTTCCGGTTGGGTCGAGTTTGGCGACGAACGCGTCGGTACTGCCGGCGAAGGTTCGCAACGGACTCTTGGTGGGAAAACTGGATGAATCGGTCCAGCCGGCGATGTAGATGTTGCCGGCGAGGTCGGCCGCTACGGCGTTCGCGGTTTCCGACTTGGATCCGCCCAGGTAGCTTGAATAGGAAATCGCCGGATCGATGTAGAGAGCGAGTGCACGGTCGTAGGGGCCGATGTCGAATCGGACGGTGCCGTTCGCCGACAGACGGAATGAACCCGAGACCGGCAACTTGCGGCCGCTCATACCGACCTGGTAGAGGACGGGCGCACTCTCTTCGAGGGTGCCGGCGGCGGTGACCACCTGCAGCGCGCCTGCCGGAGACAGCGACACTTTACGCGCTCCTGAGTACCTCATCCGCAAGGCCATGGCATTGGCGTGAGGGGCCACAACGAACTCCGACTTCAACGTGCGGCCGGCGCCGCGCCAGATCGCGTCAATTCCGGGGTAGATACCCCGATAGGCAAGCGCGGTGGGGATTGTCGTCTGCAGGCGGTTCTCTCCCGTCAGGAAATTGGCCCGAAACGTCAGGCCTGCCACACGTTCGATGGACGGACGGCCGGCGCCGGGAAAGTCGAGCGAAATCATCGACTTGTCTTTTGAGAAGAAGATCTTTTCGGGAGTGAACCGGGCATTGTAGTCCGGCGTGTCGACCGAGAAGGACCCATCGGAATTGGCGAAGAAGAGGAGAGGAAGCGCGGCGAGCAGCATCGAGTAAAAGCTCCTAGCCATTTATCGGCGAAACACCTTAGCCACTTTAGGATCGGTACAATCGAAAAAGTGTTCACCAGCCGCGACCGCTTCATGCTCGGCCAACTCGTCTTGCGGGATTTCCGCATACGGTACCGCAACATGTCGCTGGGCGTGTTCTGGAGTTTGTTAAACCCGCTGGTGATGATGGGCGTGCTGTGGTTCGTGTTTACGCGGGTGTTCCCGGTAGCGTGGTCGAAGGATTACCACTTATTGGTGCTGTGCGGACTGGTGCCGTTCAATTTCTTTTCGCTCGGATGGTCGACGGGCACGGTGTCGCTGCTGTCGAACGCGCAACTGATTAAGCGTGTACCGCTCGAGCGGGAGATCGTTCCGATTTCAACGGTGATGGCGAACGGGATGCACTTCCTGATCCAGATCGGGCTGCTGATTGGACTGGTGCTGGCGAGCGGACGGCTGCCGACCCTGATGTGGGCCTGGCTGCCGGTGGTGTTCGCCTTGGAAGTGGCGCTCGTCTGCGGGCTGAGCCTGGTGACTTCGGCACTGGACGTCTACTTTCGCGATGTCCGCTATGTTGTTGAATCTTCGACGATGTTGTTGTTCTGGCTGGTGCCGATCTTCTATGACCACGGCAAGGTGCCGCAGCAGTGGCATTGGGTTTACTGGTACAACCCGATAGCGGCTGTCGTGCTGTGCTGCCGCAATATCCTGCTGGATTCTCGGGTAGAGCCTGAAACGCTAGTCAAACTCGCCATCCTGTCGTTGGGAACGCTCGCGGTGGGCCTGGTATTCTTCCGTGCCGTGAAGCACCGTTTCGCGGATTATATGTAAGATCACGTTATCCTGATTCAAGAGCGAGTTCGTTGCCCTTCATCCGATTCGACAGAGTTTCAAAAACCTATTCCCGGCAGTCGCGGGAGTTTATGTGGCGGTTCCTGCTGGAAGCGTTTGGCGGCCGGAAGCAGGTTCCGTACTACGCCTTGCGAAATGTGTCGTTTTCGGTCGAGCCGGGAGAAGTCGTCGGAGTCATCGGACATAACGGCGCCGGCAAATCGACGCTGCTCAACCTGGTGGCGGGCCTGACCGTTCCGGAAGAAGGGAAGGTGGAAGTAGAAGGCCGGGTTTGCGCGATGATGGAACTCGGGTCCGGTTTCCATCCCGATTTGACCGGGGCCGAGAACGTTGAGATCAATGCAGCACTTCTCGGCATGAGTAGGGCGAAAGTCAAAGAGCAATTCGACAGCATCGTCGAATTCGCCGGGTTAGCGGACTTCATCAAGGAACCGCTCCGGACCTATTCGCAGGGGATGGTGCTGCGCCTGGCTTTTTCCGTGGTGGCGCATGCCGATCCGGATATCCTCCTGATTGACGAAGTGCTGGTGGTGGGCGACCAGGAATTCCAGGAGAAGTGCTTTGGGTTTTTCCGCGACCTGAAGCGTCGCGGGAAAATCCTGCTGTGTGTGTCGCACTCCCCGGAAGTGTTGAGAAGGATTTGCGACGTGGGCCTCTGGCTGGATCATGGGGAACTGCGGATGCACGGCCGGTTGGACGAGATGCTGGACCAATACTCCGGCCAGCCGCAACGGCCCATCGGGGCCGGGCGGTAGTCGCTCCAAACGGGCGGGCCGCGAACCGCTAAAATAGGTACTTACCCTCCTAATCGATATCAATGCCGACAAAGACAGCTCTAATACCATCCTTGTGGGATGACAACGCCGCGGAAGTTCGTTCCGGCGACGCGCTTGCGATCCTGCGATACCGTTCCAACCTTCTTGGCGCCGACCTCCGGATTACTAACTTCGGGGGCGGCAATACCAGTTCCAAGTACGAAGCCGCCGATCCGAAGTCAGGCCGCCCGGTGAGGGTGATGGCCGTGAAAGGGTCCGGCGGCGACTTGGGGTCGATCAAAGAATCCGGTTTCGCGATTCTGTATCTGGGGGAACTCGAGGCGCTGCAGGGCATCTACCGCGGCGAGGCGCATGAAGACGATATGGTGGGCTTCTACCCGTCGTGTGCGTTTGCCGGCAACACGGTACCGGCTTCGATCGACACTCCGCTGCATGCTTTCATTCCATACGCCCACGTCGACCATCTGCATCCCGATTGGGCGATAGCGCTGGCGGCGTCGGCGAACGGCAAGCAGAAGTTGGAGGAGTTCAACCGCCGGTACGGCCGCAAACTGGTGTGGCTGTCGTGGCAGCGGCCGGGTTTCGAACTGGCGTTGATGCTGTCGAAGGCGGCGCAGGAACCGGGGTGTGAAGGTATCGTGCTCGGGTCGCATGGGTTGTTCACCTGGGGCGACACACAGAAGCAGTGCTACGAAAACTCCGTCGCGATCATCAACGAACTGGGCGAGTTCATTACGGAGCACCAGGCGCGGTTGGGCAACGCGTTCGGCGGTCCGCGATATTCGGCGCGGCGCGATGCCAGGGACCTGGCGCTGCGCATGGCGCCGTTTCTGCGGGGCGCTCTCGCAACGCATCGGCGGTCGATCGGCCACTACACCGGGTCCGACGAGGTGCTGGAGTTTATCAACTCGCGCTGGGCGCCGGAACTGGCGGCATTGGGTACGTCGTGTCCGGATCACTTTATCCGGACGCGGATCGCACCGCTGTATGTCGAGTGGGACCCGGCATCGGGCTCCGAAGCGGAGTTAGAGACAGCGATCGAAGACGGTCTGGTCAGCTACACCGAGCGGTACACGCAGTATTACGAAGCGAACCGCGAGCCGGGCTCTCCGGCATTGCGCGACCCGAATCCAAGCGTCGTTCTGATTCCGGGCGTCGGGATGTTCAGCTTCGGGCGGAGTAAGAAAGAAGCCCGGATTTCGGGCGAGTTCTACGTGAACGCGATCCACGTGATGGCGGGAGCGACGGCGCTCGAGGACGGTAACTCGGACGATTCGGTGGTTCCGCAGGCGCGGCAACCGGAGCGGTCGATCGAATTCACGCGTTTCCACAACTATGTCGCGCTTCCGCCGAGAGAAGCGTTCCGCATCGAGTATTGGGCACTTGAGGAAGCGAAACTGCGGCGCATGCCGGCGGAGAAGGATTTCGCCCGGCGGATCTTCCTGGTAATCGGCGGCGGCAGCGGCATCGGCCGTGCGGTGTGCCACAAGTTGGCCCACCTGGAAGCGCACATCATGGTGGCGGACCGGAACGAAGAGTCGGCACGTGCCGTGCAATCGGCTACCGCGGCGAGTGCGGGGAAGGAGGCGGCCGCATCCTGCTACGCCGACTTGACCAATCGCGATTCGCTGCGTAAAGCCTTGGAGGCGACCGTCCGGCAATTTGGCGGGATTGACGGCGTGATCAACACGGCGGCGTTGTCGCTGGGCCCGTTGAAGGCGGGGCAACTACCGGAAGACCACTGGCGCACGATGCTGGAGGTGAACCTGACCAGCAATTTCGTGCTGGCCGATGTGATGAAGCCGGTGTTCCTGAAGCAGGACTTGCCTGCAGCGATCGTGTTGACGAGTTCGGCGAACGCGGTGGTGTCGAAATCGGGCAGCGAAAGCTACGACATCTCGAAGGCAGGGGTGAACCACCTGATCCGCGAACTGGCGATTGGGTTCGCTCCGCTGGTTCGTGTGAACGGCGTGGCTCCGGCGACGGTGGTGGAGGGAAGCGAGATGTTCCCGCACGACCGTGTGGTGTTCTCGTTGCGCAAATATGGGTTGCCGGCGGGCGATGACGAGTCAACCGAGGTGCTGCGCGAGCGGCTGGCGGCGTTCTATGCGTCGCGGACATTGACCAGGCTGGCCGTGCGCCCGCAGGATTGCGCGGAGGCCATTCTTTGGCTGGCAAGTGAGCGGAGTTCGCGGACTACGGGTCATGTGATTCCGGTGGACGGCGGATTGACTGAGGCTTTCCTGCGATAACGGGCGGAGGGTTCCGGTGATGCAGGAGCTACTACGCGTATCGGGTTGGGTCCGGGACGGCGGCTTCGGCGAAACCTTTGCGGCGGAGGTGGCATGAGTCGCAGGCGCCGCAGGCGAGGCCTTGTGGGGTGGGGTCGTAGCAACTGGTGGTCAGGCTGTAATCTACGCCTAGCTCGATGCCACGTTTGACGATTTCGGCTTTGGTCATTTGGATGAGCGGGGTGTGGATATGCCAGTGAGCGGTGTCTTCTACGCCCACTTTGGTGCCTAAATTGGCCATGCGGGTAAAGGCTTCTATGAATTCGGGGCGGCAGTCGGGATAGCCGGAGTAGTCGAGGGCGTTGACGCCGAGGAAGATGTCGGCGGCGCCCAGGACTTCGGCCCAGGCCAGGGCGAACGAGAGGAAGATGGTGTTGCGGGCGGGGACGTAGGTGATGGGGATGCCCGTGCCGATTTCGGTGTTGCCGCGATGCTTGGGGACGGCAATGTCGGCGGTGAGGGCGGAGCCGCCGAAGATGCGTAGGTCGATGTGGGCGACGCGGTGGCCGGCTGCGCCTAGGGCTTGGGCCAAGCGGGCGGCGGCCTCGAGTTCGATGGCATGGCGCTGGCCGTAGGCGAACGACAGTGCGTAGCACTCGAAACCTTCGTGGCGGGCGATGGCAAGGGTGGTAGCGGAATCTAAGCCGCCGCTGAGCAGCACTACTGCTTTCTTCATTGGGTTCGTTTTACTGCCTGACGCGGCTGGTGTCGTGTTGGGGGTGGACATCTTCGAGCATGTGGGCGATGCGCGCGGCAGTATCGGGGAGGGGCACGCGTTCGAGGTTGCACATGAGTGAAACAACGATGCCTTCGTGGGGGAGCATGAGCAGCATGGTGGAGACGCCTTGCTGTCCGCCATCGTGCCAAATGGCTTTGCGGCCATCGACGGAGGTGAGTTTCCAGCCGAGCCCGAAATTGGTTTTGCGCCCGTCTTTGAGACGCGCGGGCAACAGCATCATGTCTACGTACGCCTGGCGCAGGAGAGCGCCACGGCGAAAGGCCAGGGCGAAGCGTACGAGGTCTTCCGCGGTGGAGAGCAGTCCGCCGCCGGACACTTTGTTGCTGGTGTCGGCGAGGGCGGAGTTCTGCAACTGGCCGCCGGCGGAGAGGCTGTAGCCGTGGGCGCGGTTGGGGACGAGGGAATAGTGATGGTCCTGGCGGGTGCGTTCCATGCCGGCGGGCGCGAAGATCTTGTCGCGCAGATACTGCATGTAGCGCATGGAGGAGGCAGCCTCGATCACAGCGCCGAGCAGGACGTAGGCATAGGTCGAATAGCGGACGAGCGTGCCGGGTTCGCCGATCAGGCCGTCGTTCGCGAATGCTTTCAGCGTGGCGGGAATGTCGGTGAAGTGGCGGGTGGAATCGATTTCCTGCTGGTTCCGGTAGTGGCGTATGCCGCTTTGGTGACACAGTAAGTGGCGCACGGTGACGGGCCATGGCTTGACAGGGAAGGCGGGAACATACCGCTGGACAGGAGCGTCGAGATCGATCTTGCCTGCTTCCGCCAACTGCATGACGGCAACGGCGGTCATGACCTTGGCGATGGATGCGGTGCGATAGACGGTGAGGCCTTTCGCCGGGACGTTGTTTTCGACGTCAGCGAAGCCGAAGCCATTGCTTGAGACGAGTTCGCCGCCGACGGCGAGGGCGGCGGAGATGCCCGGGACGTTGTAACGGGACATCTCGGACGCGATGAATTTCTCGATGTCCTGCTGGCGGGCAGCAGGTAGCGCGCTGCCAGGGGCTGCGGCTAAGACACGACTCGCCAGCGGCAGTGTGACGAGCAACCGGCGGCGAGTCGTGCGGATCATGATCAGCGGAGATTCGAAAACGGAAGCGGACGCAACAGGATATTGGAAATATTGGAGACGATCTCAATGTCGGCGTAACCCGGCGTCGCGCGCATTTTCTGCCATTCGGGGTCGGCGCCGAAGGCTTTCCACACCTTGTCGCGATGGGAGAGATCGTCGTACCCCAACATATACGTGAGGTTTGGCATGTTGGTTCCGGCGATGGTGGTGCCGAAGAAGACGACCTTCATACCCAGGCGGCGAAATATACCGATTT
Organism: Bryobacterales bacterium; assembly: GCA_020846745.1. GTDB lineage: Bacteria > Acidobacteriota > Terriglobia > Bryobacterales > Bryobacteraceae > JADLDI01. Next base: position 213,703 of record JADLDI010000060.1, read on the forward strand.
CGCCTTCTTCGAACATTTTGACTTTGCGGCGCAAAGTAGAAGCGTTGTTGGATTCATAGGTGCGCAGCTCGAAGACGCGGGGCGGCTTGCCGGACTCGATGGGCGGGTACTCGATTTGGGGCACACCGTCGAAGGCGCGAAGCAGAGTGACTTCGACACGCTGATAGACGAGGCCGCCGCCGTTGTAATAGGCATCAAGCGCTTTTGTGAATTGCGCATCGCCGGCGAGTTGGACCTGTTCTTCCTCCATGGCGCGGAGCGAGGAATAGGAGTTCACCATCATCACGAAGGGTCCGTTGGGCGCGACGAGGTTGGCGAAGACGCCGGCGACCTTGCTGCCGGCCCGTTTGGCGGCGGGCATGGCGTGCTTTTCGATGAACTCGGAGATGCGGTCCATTTGTTTGTCGTTCGAGTTGCGTAGCTGGTAGTAGCGCAACTCGATGATGGATCCTTTGGGGATCGCGGCGCCGGGCAGGAGTCCGGCAGCGCCGAGGGTTGAGAAAAACATTCTGCGGTTCACCTTACTTGGGGCGAGTGGCATGGATGAGCGCCTCCATTTGCGACAGGTACTTGGTATATGCGCGGCGCCCGGCGGCGGTCAACCTGTACTCGGTCCGCGGTGTGCGGCCCTCAAAACTCTTTTTGCAATCGATATACCCGGCCTCTTCGAGGCGGCGGGTATGAATCGATAAGTTGCCGTCGGTAACGGTGAGCGCCTGCTTCAATTCCGAGAACGAAAGCACCGGATGGGTGGCGAGCGTGCTCATGACGGCGAGGCGGACGCGTTCGTGGATGAGTTTATCCAGGGTGGGCGCTTGCGGCGCCGGAATGACAGGCTTCGGGTTCGGATTGGCTGGGCGGCCAGGCATTCGCCGCCATTGTAGCAGGGTGCTTTACGGGGAAAAGTGGGCGGATTTGCGCGTGGAACTGGCGTGTTTGGTGACGAACGCAGTTAATAAACCATGGGCCGGAGCGGGGCCGGCGTGGCGTTGCCTTGCAGCCAGTAGGGGGCGATCTCCCAGCGATGGCCGTCGGTGAAGAGGCGGATTTGGCCTTGTTTGTCGGTGCGAAGCATCTGGACTTTGGCGCGGGCGAGGCGCTTTACAACTTCGGTGTGGGGGTGGTGGAAGAGGTTGCCTTCGCCGGCGGAGATGAGGGCCCAGACGGGTTGGGACGAGTCGAGGAAATCCTGTGAGGTGGAGGTTTTGCTGCCGTGGTGGGCTACTTTGAGGACGTCGACGCGGCGGATGCGTTCATCGGCAATCATGCGAGCTTCCATCTGGCGTTCGACATCGCCGGTGAAGAGGATGGAACGCTCGCGGAAGCGCACGGTGAAGGCGAGGCTGTCGTTGTTTTTGGGGGTCTTGGCGGGTGCGTAGTCTTCCGGGGGAGAGACGATATCGATGCGGAGGCCGCCCCACGTGCGCTTTTCGCCGGCTTTGGGGCTGACGATCCGGGTTCCGTACTTTTCGACTTCGGCGCGAAGGGCGAGCCAGGCGGGGGCAGGAGGAAAGGCGCCGATCCAAAGTTCCTGGGGCCGGAAGTTGCGGACAAGAGCGCGGAGCCCGCCGATGTGGTCTTCGTGTGCGTGGGAAATCGCGATGACATCAATGCGCTTGACGGATCGAGTGAACAGGTAGGGCGAGATCACATCTTCACCGATGTCCATGGAGGGCTTACGAGCTTTGCCTAAGGGCGGGAAGCCGCCGGTATCGAACAGCATGAGCTTCCCTTCCGGCGACGCGATGAGGAGGGAATCGCCCTGGCCGACGTCGATCATGGTGACTTCGAGGAGTCCGCGATCGAGTTGGGGGCGGAACGGGTGGCTGACGAGGAGCACGGCGGCGGAAAGGAACGCGGCGAGGGCGATGCGGCGTGGACGGCGGCCGTAGTGGGCGGCAATCGGCAGGGCGAGCAGGGTGACGAGGAAGAGCAGGGCGACCCAGCCGGGCGGGTCGGGGATGCGCCAGTCGGATTCCCAACGGGCGTGCCATTCGGTGACGACGCGCGAGAGAGCGAGCAAGAGCGAGGCGATTCGGGCAAAGATGCCCCACCCGGTGAGGATGGCCAGAAAGCCGACGGGAACGAGGGCATTCATGGCGGGAATGATGAGCAGGTTGGCGGTGACGCCGGTGATGGAGAAGCGGTGGAAGTAGACGATCATCGGCAGGAGCATGCCGATTTGGATGATGGCGGAGACGGCGAACATGGTCCAGGCGAAGTTGAGGATGGTTGCGAGTGCGGAAAAAACTTGTTGGGTGTAGCGCACGGGGATGCGCGAGCGGTGTTCGATGGTTTCGGCGATGAGGCGGAGTTCGACTCGCAATTCGGCGATGCGGGGTTCGAGTTGCGTGTCGCGGCGGGGGTTGGATAGTTGCCGTAGTCCGTCGGCAAACGGGTCGGTTGTGGCCGCGAGGAATGGCGCGGCGAGCGCTCCGATGAGGGCGACGGAGAGAAATGAGAGCTGGAAGCTGGGGTCGAATAGCTGGTCAGGGTCAAAGATCAGGAAGCCGATGGCGACGGCGGCGAGGATGTTGATGATGCGGGCGCGGCGGTAGAAGAGATGGGCGCCGAGGAAGAGGGTGAGTCCGGCGGCGGAGCGGATGACGGGCGCGCCGGAACCGGTCATGAGGGCGTAGATCCAGCAGAGGCCCGCGGTGGCGGTGAGCGCGCCGAGACCGGTCATGCCGAAGAGGCGGAACAACAGGGAGAAGCAGGCGGCGAGCACGGTGAGGTGGATGCCGGAGATGACGATAGCGTGGTAGGTGCCGGTGCGGCGGTAATCGTCGGCCCAGATGCGTTCGAGACGGGCGGAATCGCCGAGGAGGACGGCGCGGCTCATGCCGAGGGCGTAGGCGTCGGCGGCGAACATCTGGTCGAGTCGGGCGACGGAACGCTCGCGGAGGTAGTAGATGGTGCGCATGGGGAGCGACCCGCAGGCGCCGGGCAGGATTTCGAGGCGGCTTTTGGCGTTGGCGGAGCCGAGCCAGTAGATGTCGCGGCGGGCGAGCCAGGCGATGAAGTCGAATGCACCGGGATTGCCGAAGTTGCGCGGGTTGCGGAGACGGGCTTCCGTTTCGATGCGTTGGCCGTAGCGGAGCGCGGGCGGGGTTTCACCATCCTTTACATACCAGTTGATACGGACGCGGGCGTGACTTTCGAGTTCGAGGACGAACTGCTCACGGTCGGGACTAAGGGCGGGCGGTTCAATGACGCAGCCGGACAGGATGAGGGATTCGCCGGGTTGGAAGTCAATGATTGGGGGCGGTTGGGGACGGTGGATGATTTCGGTGATTACGCCGGTGAAGAAGATGGCAGCGCAGACACAGAAGATGGCGGCGTAACGGGAGATCCACCGGACGGATACAAATATCAGACAAATAAGCAGCAAGAATGCGAGGGTGGCGGGACGCAGATCGACCTGTAGGGCGCGTGAAAACACGATGCCGCCGACGATGGCGGCGAGGGGGACCAGCAGTGGGTCGCGGACAGCCATCCAAAGAGGAAGTGGCGATTTCGATTAAGGATTCTCACCAGTCAGCGTGATAGCCTAGAAAAGATGCGTTGTATCGTTACCGCTTTCTTATTGGCAGCACTGAGTTTACCTGCATTTTCGGCGGGTGAGCTATCGAATCGCCGGGCGCCTGGTTTTGCGTTGCCGGATGTGAACGTGAACTATCACGATCTGGCCGATTACCGCGGCAAGGTGGTGATGCTGGACATCCTGCAGACGTCGTGCCCGGTGTGCGGATCGTCGCAGCGGATTCTGGAGACGATCCGGCAGAAGTTTCCGGACAAGGTGCAGATTCTCAGTGTAGTCGTACCGCCGGACAATCAGAACACGGTGCGGCAGTTCATGCAGAGCTTCGGCGTGAAGACACCGATTCTGTTCGATTGCGGACAGATGGTGGGCGCTTATCTGAAGTTGACGCCGCAGAAACCGCAGGCGACCTTTCCACACCTCTTCCTGATTGATGGGAATGGGTGGATCCGGAACGACTTTGTGTATGGTCCGGGGATGGAGAAGTATTTTGAGGCGTTGGAACCGCTGCTGACGGAAGTGACGGCGTTGGTGAAGGACCTGCCGGCGGGCGGTGGGGCGAAGCCTGTAACGGGTCCGGCAGCGCCTCCGGCTAAGCCGGCTGCGGGTAAGAAGTAGAACGCGGGGCCGCGAGGTGGCAGAACCCGCCTCTAGAAATCGGAATGGAGAAAAGCCCGCCGGGGCGACAATGGAAGTCGACCGGCGGGCCTTGTTTTAGTTTGGTGAAACGGCCGGCTAAATTAGCGCCTGCGCAGGGTGTCGCGAATTTCTTCAAGCAACACTTCGGAGCGCGTGGGCGGTGCGGGGGCGGCGGGGGCGACGGCTTCTTCCTTCTTGAGGGAGTTGATCCACTTCACCATCAAAAAGATCACGAAGGCGAGGATGATGAAGTTGAGCAACACGGTGAGGAACTGGCCGTAGGCGATGACTGGAACTCCTGCTTTCTTAGCGGCATCGAGAGACGTGACGGCAGCGCCATGCAGTTGGATGAAGTAGTCTTTGAAGTCGAGACCGCCGAGCAACAGGCCGATTGGCGGCATGACAACATCGTTGACGAGTGAATTGACGATCCCTCCAAATGCACCGCCAATGATTACGCCAACCGCGAGGTCCATGACGTTGCCCTTAACGGCAAACTCGCGAAATTCTTTGAGCATGAGTAAAAGGTTCCTTTGGGCGAATTGTGTCCGACGATAGTAATCGGAGTGGGGTCAGATTATCACGAAAAGGTCTGTTTTGTAACCACTATTTGCGAGTGGGTGAGCGCTTTGAGCGTACTGGGAAGGGCTGGGGGCGAGATTGGCAGATCTGGAAACCCGCCTCTTTACAGAGGCGGCTCGGGTCGGGCGACTGCTGAAGGGTGATTTTTAGCCGGTGACGTTGACGTACATGAAGGGAGGGATGGTTAGGGCGGCTACGTCGTCGCCGGAGTTGTTGCGGCGGGCCATGGCTAAGGCTTCGGGCATACTCGGAGCCCAGGAGACGCCGAGGCGGCGAGCGGAGCGGTCGTCTTTAGGACCGACGATGATGACCTGAGAGAGGTAGCGCGTGAGCGGGTAGGTGGCCCAATACCAGACGGTGAAGGGGTGGAAGCCGTGGTGGGCGTAGCGGTTGCGGTAGCAGTCGCGGAGGTGGGGATCGTAGGCGTACTTCTGCTGGAACCGCTTCTGCATTTCGAAAGGGTTCTGTGTGGCAGCTAACACTTCGTCATAGAAGAGGCGATACGCCACGTGATATTCGGGGTGAAAGACCTCGTCGACGGGGTTGACGATGATGACGGTGCCGCCCTTTTTCACGAGGGGCTTGTTGTAGAACCAGTTGAAGACGTAGCCGAGGACGTCGCTGACGACGAGGACGGGGTTAACGCGGGCGTCGATGGCGTAGGGGGAAAGGTCGGGGAGGCCGAAGACGAGCGTTTCGTATTGGCGAGGCACGGCGATCATCAACTGTTCCTTGAGCTTGGCGAGGGTAACGGGGTGGACGCCGTCAATGGAGCCTGCGGTGATGGCAAGCGGCTCGTAAGCGCCCGGAACCGCGCGGAGCACCTTGCGGGCGGCAGGTTCCGGCAGCAGTTTGAAGGTGGTGGGCGTAGTGCCCTTGATGACGCGCTCGATGAGGTTACACCGGTCAGCGGATTTGCCGAGATAGGCGGAGTGCCCCGGGTAGGTGGCGTTGTTCATGGCGAACTCGAGCACCATGATTTTGCAGTGTTTCTGGACGACGCGGGAGATGCGCTCGATCGAGTTGTGCATCTCGGACCCATGGGGCTGCATGACGTGGGGCGACTCGGCGGTGCAGTGGGGCGAGTGATGGCAGGCGATGGTCTTGTAGCCGGCGAGGCCGACGCCAACGGACTTGTGGCCGCCGTTCAACGGGATCTGGACCGAGTCGACGTAGATGACGAGGTCGGCTTCGACGGCAAAGCGGGAGATCTCTACCTCTTCGTCCTTTTCCGTTTTGCCGAGGTTGGCCATTTCGTCGGGCGCTTCGGCATCGAAGTTGGTGAGCTGGTTGGGATAGAACTCGCTCATGATCTTGTCGCCGACCATGAAGCGGAGTTCGTGCTCCTTCATCTTGCGGTGGAGGGCGACGGCGCAGATGAGGTGGAGGTTTTTCTTCTCGACACCGTAGCTGTAGAGCAGGGGGATGAGGGTCTCGAGGACAATCTGGCGGAAGTCGGGCTTCGAGGTAGGCGGGAACGGCTGGCAGTTGTCGTCAAAGGCGATCAGGATCTTGGAGTTGCCGTCGACGAGCGCCTTGAGGGGCGGCATGCCGAGCGGGTTCTCAAACGCCTTGGTCACCGCGTCGGGATACTGCTGGCGTTTGAAGCCGGGCAGGGCTGGGGGCGCGTAAATGACCGTGGAATTCGACGGGAGTTCGACGTTTACGATCCGGTTGCCGGAGTACGTAAGATAGTTCACCGCGTTTCATCGTAGCATTCATGAACATAGGGGGTAGGCAGACGGGCTGATATGCTGGCACTCAGATGAGGGTGATTGCATTTGTTATCTGGGCGGTGATGGTGCTGCGGGCCGAGGATTGGCCGGAGTTTCGCGGTCCGACGGGACAGGGGCATGCGAAAGCGACGGACCTTGCAATGGAGTGGAGCGAAACGCAGAACGTGACGTGGAAGGTGCCGGTGCCGGGGCGTGGATGGTCGTCGCCGGTGGTGAAAGACGGGCGGATTTGGGTAACGAGCGCGGTGGAGCAGCGGGGCGGGCAGAGCCTGCGATTGCTCGCCTACGATCTGAAATCGGGCGGCCAGTTGTTGGACAAAGAAGTTGTCGAGCTGGCAGATTCACCAAAGCAGCACAAGAAGAACAGCTACGCTTCGCCGACGCCGATCTTGGACGGGGATATGGTGTACGTCCACTTCGGACTGGCGACTGCGGGTGTCAAGACAACCGGCGAAGTCGTATGGACTCAAAAGATGGCATACAACTGGATCCATGGCAACGGCGGGTCGCCCGTACTGTACCGGGATGTGCTTATTTTCAGTTGTGACGGGGCGGACGTCCAATTTGTTGTCGGGTTGGATAAACGGACCGGGGAGGTGCGGTGGAAGACAGAGCGGCCGAAGGGTGGTCAGATGGCCTTTTCGACTCCGCTGGTGATCGAGACACCGAAAGGGGATCAGGTGGTGAGCGTGGGCGGACACTCGGCAGTAGCTTACGATCCGCTGACGGGGAAAGAGTTGTGGGTGGTGCAGTATGGGGACGGCTTCTCAAACGTGCCGCGGCCGGTGTACGCGCACGGTCTGGTTTATCTGTGCACGGGCTTTTATAAGCCTGAAGTGCTGGCGGTGCGGCCGGATGGAACGGGAGACATTACGAAGACACACGTATTGTGGCGAGTAAACCGGCAAGTTCCCTTAACGCCTTCGCCAATTATCGTCGAGGATTTGTTTTATATGGTGTCCGACAACGGGATCTTCACCGCGGTGGAGGCGAAGACCGGCCGTATTCTCTACCAGGAAAGGGTAGGGGGAAACTACTCGGCATCACCATTGTATGCAGATGGTCGACTATACTTATGGAACGAGGAAGGTGAAGCGACGGTGATCGCACCGGGTCGCGAATTCAGGGTTCTAGCGAAGAATCGATTGGACGGCCAGACGATGGCTACACCCGCGGTTGCTGAAAAGGCGCTGATAATTCGTACCGACACATCGCTTTATCGAATCGAGAAGCACTAAGCGTGGGTTAAACTGGAAGACGGACGCTCGTCCGCGCCCCAAAAAAGCACCCGAGGAGCAGTGAATGCCGAGCGACACGCTCACGATAACCGATAACCGGACAGGAAAAACCTACGAAGTCCCGATTTCAGACGGGACAATCCGCGCGACGGATCTGCGACAGATCAAAGTGGGAGCGGACGATTTTGGGTTGATGCCCTATGATCCGGGTTATATGAATACGGCCTCCTGCCGAAGCCGCATCACGTATATCGATGGAGACCAAGGGATCCTCGAATACCGCGGATATCCGATCGATCAACTGGCGGAGCAGTCGACGTTCATAGAGGTCGCTTATCTGCTCTTATACGGGGAACTGCCGAACCGGTCGCAATTGGAAGAGTGGACGAACAAGATCACGTGGCACACGATACTCCACGAGAACGTCAAAAAATTCATTGACGGTTTCCGGTATGACGCTCATCCGATGAGCATGTTCGTGTCGACGGTGGCGGCGCTGTCGGCGTTCTATCCGGAAGCCAAGACCATCACGGATAAAGACAACCGGCACAAGCAAATCCGGCGGCTGGTAGCGAAGGCGCCCACACTGGCGGCGTTCGCCTACAGGCACCTGTTGGGCCGTCCTTACGTATATCCGGATAATGATCTCTCTTACACCGGCAATTTTCTGAATATGCTGTTCCGGAGGGTGGCGGAGCCGCGCTACCGGCCGAACCCGGTGCTCGAGCGGGCGCTCGACATTCTGTTCATTCTGCACGCCGATCACGAGCAGAACTGCTCGACGTCGACGATGCGGATGGTGGGCAGCTCGCACGCCGATCCGTATTCGGCGCTGGCGGCCGCGGCTTCGGCCCTGTATGGCCCGCTGCACGGCGGCGCAAACGAAGCGGTGCTGACGATGCTCAAAGAGATCGGCTCAAAGGATCGCATCCCTGAGTTCATCAAGAAGGTGAAAGCGGGCGAAGGCCGGCTGATGGGCTTCGGCCACCGCGTTTACAAAAATTACGATCCACGGGCGAAGATCATCAAGCGGACGGCGGACCAGGTGTTCGAATCGGTGGGAAAGAATCCGCTGATCGACATCGCGGTGGAGTTGGAACGGATCGCGCTTGAAGACGAATACTTCGTCAAACGCAAGCTATATCCGAATGTGGACTTCTACTCGGGGATCATCTATCAGGCGATGGGCTTCCCGACGGAAATGTTCACGGTGTTGTTCGCGATTCCGCGGACCATCGGCTGGCTGGCGCAGTGGGAAGAACTGGTGAACGACAACGAGCAGAAGATCGGCCGGCCGCGGCAGATCTATCTCGGGGCGCGTGAACGGGATTACGTCCCGATGGTGCGGCGCGAGGGCTAAGGCCGGTTCATTCAGTTTAAGGTCAGAACGGACGGTGCGTCGCGGGGCGATGTGCCGTCCGTTTTGCGTATGGGCAGTGTCGTCTCAATCAACCTGTTCGCCACGTTCTAGCTACAGCTATTAGCCGGCAATCGCAGTTGCCGGACCGTACGGCGGAGGAAGCCGTCCGTCATGCCGGCAATGTAGTCGCACACGACGCGATGGGTGGGCTGTTCCGACGCGAGGGTGGCGTAGGGTTCCGGCATCTGGGTGGGGTTTTCCAGGTAGTAGTTGAACAGCCCTGCCACCTGAGCGGTGGAGTGTTCGCGTTCCTGCTGAAGGGCGGGGGCGTTGTAGACGGTGGCGTAAAGGAAGCGTTTGAGTTCGGCGCTGGTTTCGGCTGGTCCGGGCGTGAGGCGGGCCAGGCGATAGGGATACCGGCGGACGTCGTCCACCGAGTGCAATGTCGTTTCGTCCACGGCTGCAAGCGTTCCCTGAATCAATCCGGTTACGAGCCAATCGATGAGCAGGCGCAGGCCTTCAAGGAACTGGATGCGCGGGGGAGCGCCGGGGAACTGAGTGTCGATCGCTTCCTGGATCTCGGCGTACTTGGGGATGGCGCTGACAATGTCGTCAAGTGTCAGCATGCCGGCATCGAAGGCATCGTCGAGGTCCGCAGTACTGTAGGCGATCTCGTCGGCGAGGTCGATCAATTGTGCTTCGAGAGGCGGCCTGAGGCCCGGCAGATAGGCGTCGAGTTCGGGAAACTCGCCGGGACCGAAATCGCGGGAGTGTTTGACCATGCCTTCGCGGACTTCGAAGGTGAGGTTCAGGCCGGGGAAACGGGCGTAACGCTGCTCGAAGCTTTCGACGAGGCGGAGCGCATGGAGATTATGGTCGAACCGGTCGCCAAACCGGGCCATGTGGCGGTTAAGCTCGGCTTCACCTGCGTGGGCGAAAGGGGGATGACCGAAGTCGTGAGCGAGCGCCAGCGCTTCCGTGAGATCCTCATCGAGACCCAGCCCGGCCGCTACGGTCCGGGCGATTTGCGCCACCTCGATCGTATGCGTGAGCCGGTTACGGAAGTGGTCCGAAACGGGGTCGGAGAAGACTTGTGTTTTGTGCTCCAGACGGCGAAAGGCACGCGCGTGGACGATACGGTCCCGATCGCGCTGAAAGTCGTTCCGGTAAGGATGAGGAGCTTCCGGGTACCGGCGCCCACGCGATTCCGCAACGGGGAAGCGGAGCCGCTGGAGGACGGCGGTCATGATTACTTGCCGCCGGCGGCCTGGGGCAGTTCGGAAGAGAGCGCCGCTGCGCTACGGGCAATGGTCACGCGCGAGTCCTTCTCGTAAGGAGCGAGAAGTTTGCGGGCCTCGGCAGGGTTCTTCTGCGCCAATATGCGGACGAGGGTGAACGTGGCCTGTTCCTTGGATACAAGGGGGGTCGGGCTGGCGATGAGGTCGCGGAGGATCTTTTCGGCATCGGCGGTCTTGCCCTGGTTGTTCAGGACCTGCGCCAACGAGAGTTTAGCCACACTTTGATAGTTGGCGTCGCCCGCTTCGGCAGCGGCTCGGAAGTGCTTTTCGGCCTCGGAGATCTGGCCACCGTCGGCGGCAAGGGAACCGAGTTCGTAGTGAGCGATCGAGGCTTCGTCGGAGCCGCCATACTTGGCGATGACATCGTTGAAGGCTTTCTTAACGGCGTTGTCCTTTTCGGTCTGGCTGCCGAAGGACGGCCGAGGATCGCCGGGTTGCGCGGCCGCGCCAACCACACCCTCCTTCAGCCGAAGCGCCTGGGCCAGTTCAGCTTGCCGGCCCTGGTGTGCGGAACGGCGGTAATAGGTGATGCCTGCGATTAATAGAAGGATGCCGATCGCAGCGGCTCCATAGCGGACTAACTGGGAGCGATGTGCGGAAACGTATTCGACCGAATGTCCGACCTCAGTGGCGAACTTATCGGTCTTTAGATCGTGGCGCGTGACTCTATCCAAGGGACTTACCTCTGAAGGTGGCGGCGGCAAGGCACACGTAACGTACCGCAGCCAATGCCATTTTTCAGGTTACCATGAGTGCCGGGGCCATCCCTGGCACTGCTGCGATACAGTAAAAGGTTCAAACGCTCCTCCAAAAGGATTTATAAACGCATGAGTCGCGTGTTCGTCGTTAGTGTGCTTGCTCTCGTCCTGGCCGGTTGCGGCCGGGAAAAGAACCAGGGGGCGCTGTCGCCGCAGGAGGCGTTGAAATCGTTCAAGTTAGCCGAGGACTTCCACGTCGAGCTATTCGCCTCGGAACCCGACGTAGTGGACCCGGTGGACGTCGCTTTCGACGAATACGGACGCGCCTACGTCGCGGATATGCTCGATCTACCGGACGATCCGCCGACCGGTAAGAAGCCACGCGGCCGCATTGTCATGCTGCAGGATACAGACGGGGATGGGAAGGCCGACAAGTCGACCATCTTTGCCGAGAACGTGCTGCAGTGCTCGGGGTTGATCCCGTGGAAAGGGGGCCTGATCGTGCCGTCGTCGCCCGAGATCTACTACATGAAAGATACCAACGGCGACGGGAAGGCGGATATCAAAGAAGTCCTGTTCACGGGCTTTTTCCACGGCAATCCGGAAGCGCAGATTTCGAACCCGCGGTTTGGGGTCGACAACTGGATTTACTTCTCAAATACCGGCAACGCGGGTTTGATCAAGTCGCCTAAGCATCCGAACCAGCCGCCGGTTGAGGTGCGCGGTTTCGATTTCCGGTACGACCCGGTTCGCGGCCGGTTCGAGCCAACGACGGGAACGGCGCAGTACGGTTTGACGATGGACGATTGGGGTAACCGTTTTATCTCGCAGAATACGACGCATCTGCGCACCGTTGTGCTGCCGCGCACCTATCTGGCGCGGGCGCCGCTGCTCGAAGTTTCCAGCCCGATGGTCGACCCCTATGGAAAGATCGAGCGCCGCATGTATCCGCTGACAGAGCCGCAGGAGTGGCGGAAGATCCGCACGCAAATGCGCCAGCAGCGATATGACGAACTGAAGTCGGGCCGGGTGGAGCACCTTGCCGGCTACTTTACGGGCGCAACGGGCAGCATGTTCTATTCGGGCGACGCCTGGCCTGAGGATTACAAGAACTCGATCTTCACGGGCGACGTGAGCGGCAACCTGGTACGCCGGGACATCGTTGAACCTGACGGCGTCACCTTTAAGGCTCGGCCGGCGCCGAAAACCGCAAGCGGCAAGGTGGAGTTTTTGGCGTCGACGGACCAGTGGTTCCGTCCGACGAACTTCGCCAACGCGCCCGACGGCAACCTCTACATGATGGACATGCAGCGCGAGATCATCGAGACGCCGGTTTCGATTCCCGAAGAACTGCGCAAGAAGCTGGACTTCCTGAAGGGCGACAACATTGGCCGTATTTACCGGATCGTGTCGAACCAGCCGCGGACCAAGCGCGGACTGCAGGTGAACTTAGGAGACCAACCGTCAGCCGAACTGGTAAAGCTGCTCCAGAACGCCAATGGCTGGCATCGCGAGACGGCTCATCGGCTGCTCTATGAACGGCAGGACAAGAGCGTCGTGCCGCAATTGAAAGAAGTCGCTTTGAAAGGTTCGCTGCCGGCTGGGCGCCTGCGGGCGCTCTATGTGCTGGAAGGCGTGGGTGCGCTGGATGCGGCGACGGTGGAGGCGGCGTTGAAGGATGCGCAACCGGAGATCCGCGAACATGCCATCCGGCTGGCGGAGGCGTTCCCTACGCTCGAGAAACCGGTGCTGGCGCTTGCGGGCGACAAGACTCCGCGCATTCAGTTGCAGTTGGCATTCTCGCTCGGCAACTTCAAGTCGCCCGCGGCCAAGGCGGCGCTGCTCGGCCTTGCGCAGCGCAACATGGAAGACCAGTGGATCCGGACCGCGGTGCTGACCTCTGTGGCTGATGCGCCGGGTACGTTCTTCACGGCGCTGATGGCGAAAGGTCCGGTTCACAAGGACTACGTTTCCCGTGTCGGCGCGCTGATCGGCACGCGTCACGAGCCGGCCGAAATCCAGGCATACGTGACGGCGCTGGGCAAGACCAAAGATGCGGAAGCGGGATTGGCTGGCGTGGCTCGCGGGTTGAAGCTGGCGGGTGCGCGGAAGTTGAAAGCCCCTGGCATCGAGGCAGCGTTGTCGCAGTATCTGAACAACGGCGTGGAAGCGGCGTGGGATGTCGCGCGGTACTTCGAATTGCGCGGACTGGTGGAGCGCGCGGCGCAGCAGGCCGTGGCGGCACAGACGACGCCGGAGAAGCGCGCGGCAGCCGTAATGGCTTTGCGCGGCGCCGACTTTGTGAAGGCACAGCAGGTGATCGATCGGGTGCTCGCGTCGAATCCGCCGGCAAATGTGCAGGCGGCTTCGGTGTTGACGCTGTCGTCGTTTGAAGATGCGCAGGTGGCGCCGGCGCTGCTGAAGCATTGGAAATCGTACAGCCCCGAGGCGCGGACGAAGGTGATCGGCGCGATGCTCGCGCAGAGGAATCGCGTACCGGTGCTGCTCGATGCGCTCGAGGAAAATCAGGTTGAGTTGGCCGCCGTAGAGATCGGCGCGAGGAACCGGCTGCTGGAGTTCAACGACCCAAAGATTGCCGACCGGGCCAAGAAGATCTTCCAGAATGCGGCCGGGAGCGATCGGGCCAAGGTCGTGGCGGCCTACAAGGATGTCGTCAACCTGAAGGGCGACGTCAATCACGGCAAGCAGTTGTTCGAAGATGCCTGCGCAAAGTGTCATCTGCCGCGAAAGGTGGGTGGCCGCGTCGGTCCCGACCTGTCGGGCATCAACATGAAGAGCAAGGAAGAGTTGCTGACGGCGATCCTCGATCCAAGCGCGGCGATCGAAGCGCGGTTTGTGAATTACCTGGTGACCACAAAAGACGGCCGCATGTACGATGGCGTGCTGGCGAACGAAACGCCGGGCGCGATCACGCTGCGGGGCGGGTCGGAAGAGGATGTGACGATTTTGCGGTCGAACATCGCGGAGATTCGCGCGTCGTCGATTTCCCTGATGCCCGAGGACTTGGAAAAGGCGCTATCGAAACAGGGGATGGCAGACGTGATCGCTTACCTGCGCGGTGGTCTGTAAGCTGGTGGCATGGAGATAGAGAATCCGTTTGCGGTCCTGACCGCGATCGTCGCTCCGGCTGTGCTGACCAACGCCTGCACCGTGCTGGCATTGGGAACCAGCAACCGGATCGCACGCGTGGTGGACCGCACACGGGCCATCACCACCGAACTCGCACACCTTAAGCCGGACGAACGTGAGTACAGCACCAGAGTACAGATGTTAGGCCGGCAGCGGATTCGCGGGACACTGCTACTGAAGGCTCTACGTATTCTCTATGCCTCGCTTGGCTCGTTTGCGGCGTCGGCGCTGATTTCGGTTATCGGGTCGGGGCTGGCGTTCTACGGCCAGGGATTGGCGTTCCGCATGGCGGCGATCGTCGGTTTGGCGGCGGGGGTTTTTGCTGTGGCCGGACTGGTTACGGGTTGCGTATTGCTGGTGCGTGAGACTCGCGTGGCGCTGGTGGGGATTCAGGAAGAGGTCGATTTGGTGTTGCAGCGGGATTCATCGCCGTTGTAATTGCTTGGCTTGAGGCGGTCACACCCGCGCCGGGGGATTCAGGGCCGCTCCGAGTCGCCTTACGGCCGGACGCGCGGCCAGAGGCGTGTGCCCGCTGGTACCTGTTCTGCAAAATCGGTTGGCGGGATAAGGTCGGGGTACACACGCTCGATGTAGCCGCGCAGTCGCTTTTGCATTTCAGCGGGCACGGGGATAGAAGGCGGACGGGGCGGACCCACCTTCAGGAAACCGAACGCTTCGGCGAGAGCCTTTCCGCGCGCGGCGCCGCCGTACTCCTCCCAATTGCCGAGTTCCTGGGGAAACAGAAATGGCCGGCCTGTGCCGGAGCGGACTTTCACGCAGAATTCGGTGAAGCGCTCAAAGGCTCGTTCGGCTTCTTCGTACTTGCCTTCCCCACACAATGCCAGGGTCCGGCGCATGACATGCGGCATCAGCGTCAGGTTCACGCTGCCGACACCCGGAGCTTTTGCACGGTGCAGGGCCACCAGCCATCCGGCATCGGTGGCGCTCATGTGGACGAGCGGACTGGCGGTTTGCAGCGCGAGCCAAGCCTTGTAGTTGAAGTGACCCTCCTTGCTGCCGAGTACGTTCGGCAATGAAGCGAGCTGGCGGAAGATATCGGGAGTGTACTCCTGCTTGACGCCTTCGAAGTGATAGACGATCAGCCCAATCTTGGGGCAGGCGGTGGAAACCTGACGCCAGAACTCCAGCAATTCCTTTTTCGTGAGCGTGGAGTAGAACGGCTGCATGGTGAGCGCGGCGTTCAACCTCAGTTCCATGGCGGCGCTGACGCGGCGGATGACCTCGGGCGTGTTCAGACCGGTGGCGCCGATCACGCCGGCAACGCCGGTGCCGCGCGTTTCTTCGCGCACGATCTCGGCGATGCGATGGTGTTCCTTTTCCGTGAGCGTGTAGAACTCGCCGGTGGTCCCGCCCACAACGATGCCATCGACGCCTATGCGGATCAGCTTCCTGCAGTTCGACCGTAAGGCCTCTTCGTCGAGGGCCAGATCGGGAGTAAAAGGGGTGGGAGGGTAGGCGAACAACCCGCGGTAGGTCTCGCGGGTCATGGGTCCGCTAGTTTCGGCTTTCGCCGGGGCAGATACGCCGGCCGCGGCGCTTGCGCCACTGATCGTCATAAAGCTACGTCGGTTCATGGGGAAGAGAAGTCCGTGATTTCCGATCTTCGCACGGAATTCTCCATTATTGCCCGAAGGCCCCCCTGAAGAGCGAAGAGACTCGGGCTAACGATTGAACTTCTTGAGTTCTTCGACCAGCGCGGACAGACCCTTGTTGCGGTAAATGCTGGTGAGACGGATCTCTTCGCCAGAGGGGCCGATGGCCTTCTGCAGTCGTGGGTCGCCCAGCGAGCTACGCGTGGGAATCCAAACGGAGCCGTCGGCGAACTCCACTTGGGAGACGAAGCCGGTCATGCTTTCGATGGCAACGGCGCCGCCTTGCTGGTCGGTAAACCGGAGGATCGAATCGTCGACGATCTGGCTTTTTTGGCCGGGGGCTAGCGCGGTTTTGGACGGCACGGAGCCGGCCAGGAATTCGCGGCCGCGGCTGTCTTTCATCAGCCAGCCCATTTCGAGGTAACGGACGGGCTGGTTGGCCTTGTTCCGGATCTCCATCTGCGGGGCCCGCGCTCTCGATTGACTCACATGCGCCATGCCGGCCATCGGCTCAATCGGTGCGTCGGGAAAGTGGAGGAATGCGAACTGCAGGGTCCGCTCGGCGTCCGCGGTTGTGGTGCGGCCGCCGCGAGCCCATTGGACGTCCACCTTGGGCAGATCGGCCTGCCGGGCCAGCGAACTCAAGCATTCGTGACGCAGCCCCTCGGCGCCGCTCGCCTGCAACACCTGCTGAAAGTATTTACGGTCCCGCTGTGCTTCGAGTTCGAACGCGAGCATCGCGCGCCGCGAGTCGAGACGGTTCGGGCCGTAAAACGAAAGGTCGTGGAACAGGATGCCGTCGAGCGACATCTCGACGCCAGGGGTGATGCCGCGGCCGATCGGGCGCAGCAGGCGCAGGTCGATGCGCAAGGGGAATGTTTCGCCGGGGCCGATGTCGAGGCTGGCTTTGGTGACCGAGGCTCGCCCACCGGGAGTCGCCTCCTGCGACAGGACCAGCCATGTGATCGCACGAATGTGCCGCTGGCTGGTGTTCTTGAGCGACAGCGCGGTGTTGAGGTTGAGGACCAAGGCGCTGCCGCGTTCCGAGGTTCGCGACTCGCCCCAATCGGCGGAAACAAGGGCGACCGGAGAGTCGGCGGGGAGGTTGACCTTGACGCTGCTGCGTGAGGTCTGGCCGAAGGCGAATCCGGCGGCCGCCAGCAGCGCCGCCACGACGAGACTACTCCGCGTACACATGATGAATCGTCACCTGTCCGGACTCTTCGTCCACGTAGCTTGCTTTGAGGACACCCTTGGTTTCGGCGGAGACGGCGAAGGATTCGCCGCGGCCGGGAGCGAGGGCGAAACCGGACCCGCCCCGTTCCAGACCGATACCGCCCATGGTTGCTTTGAGAACGATTTCCGATTGTTCGATGGGCGCCTTAGCTTGCTGCTGGGTAACGGTTGCAGTGTGCGGGGTAGCAGTGTCCGGCTGCGATACGCGCCACCACCATCCACCCATCACCATTAACGCGATGGCCGCAGCGGCACTGGCGAAGCGCCAGGTTTCGGGACGATGCCGGTGCTGAGCGGGTTCGATGGACCGGACACACTCGCCGGCGGCGAGGCCGACGCGGATATTGGCTTTCATCTCAGCGGCCAGTCGATTCCAATTGAGATTGGACGGCAGATCGTCAGCCGTGTATTGCAACTCAAGTTGGGCTTCGCGGAAAGCGCTCACTTCGGCCGTGCAGGCGGAGCAATGCTCCACGTGACGGCGCATCCACACGCGCTTCCAAACGGGCAGTTCACCGCCCGCGTACAAGGCCAGGTCGCGAACTTCCGGGTGTTTCCTCATCCCCGCAACCTTTCCAGATAGCGGCGGAACTTCACACGCGCATTCGCGATATGCGACCGGACCGTCGCCTTCGAACAACCCAAGTGCTGGGCCACTTCTTCCGCGGGCAGGCCTTCGACATCCCGCAGCAGAAGCGCCAAACGTTCCCGTTCACTTAATTCCTCGAGCCCGCCTTCCAGGCGGACGCGCTGTTCGTTCCGCAGCAGGGCCTGTTCAGGGCTCTCTTCGCGCGAAACCTTAATCGGTTCCGGAACCTCATCGATATCCGAGAAACTGACGCGATTCTGACGGCGCAGAAAATCAATCGCGGTGTTGGTGGCGATACGCGAGAGCCAGTGAGCCGCCTTGTCGCCCTCGCGCAGTTGATCGGTGCGCTGGAGGGCCTTGATAAACACCTCCTGCGTCAGGTCCTGCGCATCGTCGGTATTGCCGACAATGCGGTACACCTGTAGAAAGATACGCCGCATGTTTTCGGCGATCAGACGGTTCTGCCAGTCGGCAGTCGACTCTACCGTCGGCTTTAAAGCCTCGTTCATCCGATCCTCTACGCGCCGAATAGCGACGGGCATGCTCTAGTAGCTATGACGTTACGTTTGGAAAAACGTGCAACGCCCGGCGACGCTGCCACAGGCTATCCTTCTACTAGTATGCGGCAACGGGTACTTACGTTCCGTTGTCCGCCATAGGACTAATCATGAAACTTGCGGAACGAATGAACCGGATTCTCATCGAGACCGCGTTCGAGGTTTTAGTAAAGGCCCGCGCCTTGGAAGCGCAAGGGCGATCGGTGATTCACCTGGAAATCGGTGAACCGGATTTCAACACCCCCCGCCATGTTGTTGATGCGGCAAAGGAAGCGTTGGATAAAGGGTGGACCCACTACGGGCCGACGCAGGGGTATCCCGACTTCCGTGAGACGATCGCAAGCTACGTTTCGCGGACCCGTGGAATCAAGGTAGGTCCGGAGAATGTGACGGTAGTGCCAGGCGGGAAACCGATTATCTTTTTCCCGATGCTCGCGCTGCTTGAACCCGGAGATGAAGTGATTTACCCCAATCCGGGGTTCCCGATTTATGAGTCGATGATCCAGTTTCTCGGGGCGACGCCGGTCCCGATGCCTCTGGTGGAAAGCCGGGGCTTCTCGTTCGACCTGGACCTGTTCGCCTCGAAGCTCTCCCCAAAGACGAAGATGGTGGTATTGAATTCGCCGCAGAATCCGACGGGCGGCGTGATTCCGGGCGAGGATATCAAAGCGATCGCGGAGATGCTGCGCGACCACGACGTGATGGTGCTTTCCGATGAGATCTATTCGCGCATCGTCTACGACGAAAAGCCGGTATCGATTGCCACATTCCCGGGCATGCAGGAGAAAACGATCATCCTCGACGGGTTCTCGAAGACCTATGCGATGACCGGGTGGCGCATGGGCTACGGCGTCATGCCGCCGTGGCTGGTGGATGCGGTTTGCAAGCTGATGGTGAATTCGAACTCGTGTACGGCGAGTTTCACACAGCGTGCGGGGATTTCGGCGATAGAAGGTCCGCAGAACGATGTCGAGGCGATGGTGGCCGAATTCCGCCGCCGGCGCGACGCGTTCTGCCACGGGCTGAACGAGATTCCCGGTGTCCGGTGCGCCATTCCGCAGGGTGCGTTCTATGCGTTCCCGAACATCGAGGGAACTGGATATTCGTCGAAAGAACTGGCGGAGCGGCTGCTCCAGGAGGCCGGTGTGGCGTGCCTGAACGGAGCGTCGTTCGGGAAGTACGGCGAGGGATACCTGCGGTTTTCGTACGCGAACTCGTATGAGAATTTGATGGAGGCGTTGGGGAGAATCCGGCGGTTCTTGGTGAAGTAGAACCTATAACGGTTGAGCCGTTTGCAGGAACTGCGCCGGAGTCATGATTTTGATTCCCCCGTATTGTCGAAGGCGAAGAAGGTCTTTGTCTCCTGTTACAATCACTGTTGCACCGGCAGTAATCGCGCACTCCAGTATCCGATCATCATCCGGGTCCTCTGCAATAACGTGGAGTTTTTGAGATGGCGTCACGAAGTGAGTGCACGCACGGATAGTCTGTTCGGCTTCGGCCAACTGCCACGAGGTGGCATTGAACTTAGCACGCAACACGCCCAGTGTCTCGGCGAGGATTACCTCCGAAATGGCAACCTTCAAACGCCCTGATAGAGCACGAACGACAATCTCGAATGGGTTGCCTTTTCTGAAGTACAGGGCGGAGACGTAGACGTTGGAGTCTAAAACGATCACGATCTGTTGCGCTGTTCCCGCCGATACTGGTTAACGAGGCCGGGAACGTGACTCTCTTCGATGCCGAGTGAGCGAGCCTGCTCCTCGTTCGCGCGCACGAATGAATCGAATCTCTTCAACGCTATGTGGCGCCGAGTCGCTTCTTCGATGATCTGTTCGGAAGTGGTACCTTGCTGCAGAGCTAAATCGCTCACCGCCGCCAGCAGGTCGTCAGGCAATTCAACCGTCTTGCTCAACGTTGCCTCCTACGGACATTGTAGCGATGTCTCACCGCAACTTCTTCACTTCGTCCGTCAGCGCCGGCACCACCTCGAACAGGTCACCCACAACGCCGTAGTCCGCGATTTCGAAGATCGGGGCGTCGGGATCGCGGTTGATGGCCACCACCGTGCGCGCGCCTTTCATGCCGACTAAATGCTGAATGGCTCCGGAGATGCCGACGGCCAGGTAAAGCTTCGGAGCCACGGTTTGGCCGGATGAACCGACCTGTCGTTCCATGGGCAGCCAACCGTTGTCGCAAATAGGTCGCGAGGCGGCGATTTCGGCGCCCATGGCGGCGGCCAGCTGTTCGATGATCGCGATGTTGTCTTTTTCTTTGATCCCGCGGCCGACGGAGACGATCACATCGGCGGCGGTAAGGTCCACCGCACGGGCGGACTCGCGGAACGGTTCCTCGGGCTTGGCACGAATGGCGCCCGCCTCCAGGGTGGGCGAGAACGTTTCCACCGCGCCCGATGCGACCGCGGCGCCGTCACCGCGATAAGCGCCGGCCTGAATGGAAACGAAGTGCGGACCCACGCCCGAGGCCTTGTAATCGGCATTGATCTTGCCTTGGAACAACTGGCGGGTACAGACCAGACTATCGCCTTCGGCGCGCATCTTGATGGCATCGCTTACCAGCGGCTTGCCCAGGCGCGCCGCCAGCTTGGGAGCGTAGTCGCGCACCTGATAAGTATGCGGAAACAGCACCACGGACGGGGCTGTCTTCGCGATCAGTTGTTCCAGCGCGGCGGTGTAGCCATCGGCGGTGTAGTGCGCGAGCAGCGGATGTTCGATGACGTAGACCTTCTCGACTGCCGCCGGGATCTCGGCCGGAGCTTTCCCAAAAGCGGCCACCGAAACCGGTTGGCCCAATTCCGCTGCGGCAACTACCGCTTCACGCGACAAGGCACGCTCGTGCTCCCAAATCACCAGGATGCTCATATAACGCGTACCTCCCGCTTCAGGATTTCGGCCAATCGCGCGGCCTGCCGGCGGGCGTCGCCTTCGATCAATGTGGTCTGTTTGGAGCGCTGGGGCGCGTACAGTTTTTCAAGGACGATCCCCTGGGAAGGCGTGACGCCGAGGTCGGCTGCAGTGATGCGCCGGACTTCTTTGGTCTTGGCCTTCTTGATGCCCATCAGCGTGGCGTAGCGGAGTTTGTTGATACCCGATTGGATGGTAAGCACCGCGGGGGCCGGAAGGGCGATCCATTGGAACCAGCCGTTCTCGAGCTCCCGCTTAACGCGGATGCCGCCCTCTGCTTTTTCGACCTGCATGATGATGGTCGCGTGCGGCAGGCCGAGCAGTTCGGCCACGATCACGCCGGTTTGCCCGTAGCCGAAGTCGTCGGATTGGAGGCCGGTCAACAGCAGGTCAGGCGATTCGGCCTTTACCGCGGCAGCAAGCAAGCGGCCGAGCGACAGCGTGTCGTACTGCGTGAGGTCCTCTTCTTCGATGTGGATGGCGCGGTCGGCGCCTTTGGCGAGGGCTTCGCGGATCTGTGTGGCGGCGGAAGCGGGTCCGGCACAGAGCGCGACCACTTCGCCGCCGTGCTGCTCTTTCAATTGCAGCGCGGCTTCGAGCGCGTACGCGTCGGGTTCGTTGATTTCGTGGTTGAGGTCGGCGGTTTCAATCCAGCGCGCGGCTGCGTTGGGCTTTAAAGCCGAATCGCGGGCGGGCACCTGTTTCATGGCGACAAGGATCTTCATCCTAATTGGAGTTTACGAGATCGTCTGCGATCTAGTCAGCTTGCGAGTGCTGCTTCGATCTCCAAGGCGGCGGCCAGCAGTTCCGTGTCTTTGCCGCGCGCGGACGCGATTTGCAGGCCGAGCGGCAGGGCGCCGTTCGCAACGGGCATTGGGATGCCGGCGGAAGGAGTGCCGAGTCCGGTCCAGGGCGCGTTCATCCGCGGGTCGCCGGTGGTGGCGAAGCCCTCGGGAGCCGGTCCGACGGCGGAAGGCGTCAAAATGACATCCCATTGATTGAACAACTGTGCCATGTCGCGGCGGCCGTCTTCCACCACTCGCAGAGCGGCCTGGTAATCAAATTCGGAATTCGCAAGACCGCGCTCGATCATTTCCGCCAGCTTCGCGCCAACCTTTTTGCCGAACTTCTCATACACCGGCTTGAGCGTACGGCCCCCTTCCGTGTCCTGAATCAGTTTGACGGCGGGGAACAATTGCGGAAACGTCGGCGGAGGCTGGATGGTTTTCACGCCCAGCTTCGCCACGGCGGCATCGTACGCTTTGCGCATAGTTGGTTCCACGGCAGCCTCGGCGGGGAAGGCGGCGACGCGCGCACGTTCCCAATGGCCGCTGTTGGCGTATCCGATAGACCGCCATAGCCAAGTCATGTCGCCGACGTTGCGGGAAAAGAATCCGGCGGTGTCGAGCGTAGCGGCGAATTCGAGACATCCTGTTAGCGGCAACAGTCCATGCGTGGGCTTGAAGCCGACGCAACCGCAAAACGAGGCGGGACGGACGATGGAACCCTGTGTTTGAGAACCCGTGGCGAAGGGAATCATCCCGCTGCCGACTGCCGCTGCCGATCCACTGGAGGAACCTCCTGGAGTGTGTTCCCGGTTATGCGGGTTGCGTGTAGGCGCGTGGTCGAAATAGGCGAAGGCGGCAGTATGCGTTTTACCGACAATAACGGCCCCTTTTTGCCGCAGTAAACCCGCTAACCCGGAATCCTTCGCAGCCGCCGGGGCATGGTCGTAAACTGGAGACCCGTTTCGGGTGGGAAATCCTGCCACGTCGAAAATGTCTTTTATTCCGAAAGGAATATCGTTGAGCGGCCCGTCGCCCGAGCGTGGTTGTGGGGCAATCGATACCCAAGCATGGATTTCGGGATCGCGCTCCTTGATCGCACGCAGACAGTCGGTGACACCGGGGAAACGGGGCATTTCTCTTACCTTACTGGAAGCGGGTGGGCGTTAGCACGCATTGCTCGCCTGTAAGTAGTTGAGAGATCGTCCCGCGCGCGTGGAAACTCGATTGCATATTTAGATACTTCGTCGAGGAAATGGATGGTATCGTCTGACCCGTGGAGCATCCGCGAGCAGGATTTCCCTGCGGATGCCACTCGCTGGGAGCAACTCCGCTTCATCTTGCATTACGCGGCGCTGGCTCCCTCTTCACACAACACCCAACCGTGGAAATTCCGAATCTTACATGCCGGTGAGGGCGTTGAGCTTTACTGCGACTCGACGCGCGGCTTGCGGGTCGCAGACCCGGACCGGCGCGAAATGCTGCTAAGTTGCGGCGCCGCCTTACTGAACCTGCGCCTGGCCATGGAGTATTTCGGTCCGCGAGTTTATACAACACTCATGCCGGATGAGGATGAGCCCGATCTGTTGGCGCGCGTGGATTGGGGATATCGGGCGTTGGGCGACGCGGCAGACCGGCTGTTGTTCCGGAACATCGTGTGGCGGCATACCGACCGGTCGCCGTTTCAGGACTGGAATATTCCGCAACACCTGATAACGGAGTTGCAGCAGGAAGCTGCCAAGGAAGGCTCCATCCTCACCTTCGTCGCCGCGGGCGAGATGCGGAACCGTGTGGCGGCCTTGATTGCCTCCGGCTGCGAACGGCAAACGGAAGACCCCGAGTTCCGGCGGGAACTGGCGGATTGGGTACATCCGAACTGGAGTGAAGTGGAGGATGGCATGCCTGCTTACGCGTTCGGCATGAAAAGCTATGTCGCGTCGGCGGTTGCGCCGATTGTTCTGCGCTCGTTCAACTGGGGCAAGTGGGCAGGCCGTGAGATGGCGGAAATGGCGGCGGCTGCACCGGCGCTCGCCATTTTAAGTACGGCGGAAGACCGTCCGGCGGCATGGCTCGCGGCGGGTCAGGCACTTGAGCGCGTGCTGTTGCGGGCGTGCGCGGAAGGTGTGCGAGCGTCGTTTCTCAACCAGCCGGTGCAGGTGCAGGAACTGCGGGGAGAACTGGCCGCAGCCGCGAATCTTCAGGGGACGCCTCAACTGGTGCTTCGGCTCGGGTATGCCTTCCATGCGAAGGCTACACCCAGGCGCCCGGTGGCAGCGCTGCTCTGTTAGCTTAGGCGGCGTTTGCCGCCGCTTCAAGAACCGCAAGAGTGGCGCGCGCGGCGGCGGTCCACGAGAATCGTGATGCCCGCGTCGGACCCGCCTCGGGCGGAAACTCACCGCGCAACAGCTTCGTAATCGCTTCCGCCATCAATGATTCGTTATCCGGGGGAAACAGCCAGGCCGCATCGCCGGCCAGGGTTTTCAGGGGTTCGATGTTCGAACACGCTGTGGGCACACCGGCGGCTAGCGCTTCGACGACCGGCATGCCGAAGCCCTCAAACGTCGAGGGATAGACGAAGGCGCGCGCCCGTTGGAACAGGTGGTACAGTTCTTCGCGCGGCACCCAACCGGTGACACACACGGAACCGCCAAGGTGGAGCGCTTCAATGCGTGCGGAGACAGCCTGGGCGCGAAATCCGCTAACACCGGTGAGAACGAGTGTCACGTTCGGAAAATTCCCGCGAATGCGTGCGAATACGTTGAGCAGCCGCTCGTGATTCTTGTGTGGATGGAGCGTTGAGACGCAGAGCAGGATCGGGTCTGGCGTAGCGCCGGCGCGTGCGGAGGAGATGTCGAAGAAGCGCTGGTCGACACCGTGGTGAATCACGGTCGAGCCGGCGTTGTAGTAGCGCAGGAGGTCGCTCCGGGTTGCTTCCGATACTGAGATCAACCTGGTGGACCGCTTCACAGCGGCCCACAGGAAGAAATTCCAGGCCGGCAGGTCGAACCAGCGGAAATGCTCGGGATGGCGTTTGTGCTGCAGGTCGTGAAAGACCGTTACTTGCGGGCGCCCGGGCACGATGGGCGCCGTGAAACCGGGGTTGAAGAGCACGTCGACGCGGGCCTGCCGCGGCAGCCGGAACTGTTCGTATAGCAGGCGTGCCGGACGATTCAGGGCGTTGACCGGTTGAGGGGAGTAGTGGAAGTTCGGCGCGGCGGGGACGAGGTCAGGGCCGGTTTCGCGATTGGTGAAGACGAAATACTCGTTTGCAGTGTCGACTTCGGCGAGCGCCGCCAGCAGTGCGCGCAGATAGATCTCGGTGCCGCCAACGCCGCCGGGGATGAGATAAAGCGCGTTGACGCCGATGCGCATGGCTACTGCCGAGGGCCGGCGTGGCGCCGCGCCAGGGCGAGGGCCTGTATGGCGACGGCGTTGTCAGGCTCCAACCGCACGGCCTTTTCATATTCGGGCAACGCGTCTTTCCAACGGTTCTGCGAAGCGTAGACGTTGCCGCGGTAAACGTAGGTCATCGCAAACTGTGGATTGATGCGCTCGGCTTCAGCCAGGGCCTTCAGCGCGGGTTCGGCATGGCCCTGCTTGCCGTGGAGCATGCCGATCGTGGCTTGCGCATGGGCGGTGTTTTCGAGTTGCGTCGCCTCGCTGATCTTCGCGATCGCTTCGTCAGGCTTGCCGGCGCAATCGAGCGAGAGTCCCCAATCGAGCAACAATCGCGGATCGGGCGCGGCGAGCGGCGCGGCTACGGCAAATTCGCGATTGGCTTCGTCGCAGCGATTGGATTCGAAAAGGGCGTAAGCGTATTGAAATCTCGGGCGCCATTTGTTGGGCGATTTCCTGACAGAGTCTTCCCACAGGGCGAGTTCGCTGCCCCAGACGGCAGCGCGGCTGTACGTCAATGCGGCAAGTAACAGCAGCACGGCGGCGCCGGCATAGGCGACAAGGCGCGCGGGGGCCTGCCAGCGGCGCAGTAGGTCAACGCCGATAAAGACTATGCCGATGAACGGGAAGTACATCCGGCGTTCGGCGACGACGTCCTGAATGGGGATGAACGACGAAGTGGGCGCGAGCAGGGCGATGAGGATGAGCACTCCAGCGGCCGCGAGCGGCGCGGTGCGGCGCTTCCAGACGGCAATGCCCACAATGGCCAGCAAGGCAACCAGGCCGGCAATGGCCAGATGATCGGCGGGCGATCGCGATATGGCGAAATCGTGATCCACGTTCTGGCCGGCCGGAACAACGGTGAGGCGGATGTAGTACCAGAAGGCGCGCCATTCGGTGAAGAGGTACTCGTACCAGGCGATGCCTTGCGTTTTGAACCCGGCGGAGTCAGACTGCGCGAGCTTGTAAAAGACGTAAGCGGCGCCCAGCAGTCCGGTACCGAAGATCGGCAGGTGCAGGCGCCAGTTGCGCTTGCCGTCGGGGGCCAATAGATCGATAAGCAAGAAAGCCGCCGGCAGCGCGGCGGCCTGCTCTTTGGAAAGCAGGCCCAGGCCGAACAGCACGAGAATGGCGGCGATGGTCGCGATCGTAAGCGTCGCTTCCCGTTTCCACAAAAAGACGGCCAGAGCCGCGTAACAGAAAAGCGTCGAGAGCACATCGGACCGGGATGCGATATAGGCGACGGCTTCGGTGTGGATCGGATGAAGAAGAAAGAATCCGGCGGCGAGCGCGGCCAACAGGTCGCGCCGTCGCTCTTGGGGCGCGAACTGGCGCAGCGCCGGTTTCACGATCAGAAAGACCAGAGCGGCCACACAGAAATGCAGCAGCAGGTTGACGGCGTGATACGGAAACGTGCTTGTACCGGACAAGACGTAGTTGGCCCAGAAGGTCAGGCCCAAGACGGGACGCTGTGCGAGCCAGACTTCGCTCGTATAGCGCCCGGCGTGTGGCCGGCCGAATGGAAGGTAAAGGTCGTCCAAGAGAAACGGACCGTCGAGCGCTGGGCCGTACGCGATGAATGCGGCAAGCAGAGCGGCGGCGGCGAACCCCATCGCCGGCCAGGGAAAGGTGGATGCCGCCGCTCGGCCGGCTACGGATGGAGCTTGTTTATTGGTTCGGCGCTGCTTCACGATGAGCCTGCAGATGTTTGAGTTCGAACTCGAGAATCGCGACCTTCTGGGCAAGCGCGATATTGTTGTCGCGCAGCGTGGAAACGATCATCGAGATACGGTAGAGCACGAATAGGAAAATGCCTATCAGAATTCCCAACAATACAGCCGGGGGATAAGAAATGCCGAGCGTGGCTCCCAGCCATTCGAGGGCGCCTTCCCAACGCGACAGCAGCAGAACGGCAAAGCCCGCGGCCAGCCAGCTTACCGAATATTCCACCCGGATATGAGAACGCCGGAGCGAGTGCAGAATCACGAGAATCAGCCCCGCGCTCAGCAGCGTCGATACAGTCAGCAATCGTTCCATAGAGAGCTATCTCCACAACCGCCGTTCAAATTTCAGGATATTCACCAGCACTCCCAAGAGCACGTGGACTATATAGTAGAGCGATTTGCCCGGCGTAATGGTGCTCCGCCCGGCGCGCCGTCCGCGCATTTTGCAGGGCACCTCCACAAAGTGGAAGGCCCGGCGCCGCAGCACCACCAGTGCCTCGATTTCCGGGTATTCGAGCGGGAAACTGCGCGAAAACACTTCCAGGGCTTCGCGGTTGACGGCGACAAATCCGGAGGTGGGGTCGCGAACCGGTCTGCCGAGAATGGGACGGAGCATCAGCCGGAAGAACCGAATGCCGAGGCCGCGTGTGAACGAGGTGAACGGTTCTCCGCCGTCGAGGTAGCGCGAGCCGATCACCATCTGGACGCCGGATTCGCGTAACTTATCGAGCATGCGAGGGATGTCGCGCGGGTCCATTTGGCCGTCGCCGTCCATGCGGACCACGTGCTGGTATCCAAGTTCAAAGGCGAGGCGGTAACCGGCCTGCACCGCGCCGCCGAGGCCCAAGTGGTGGGGCAGCGAGAGCACTTGCGCTCCGGCCAGTTTCGCGAACCCGGCGGTAGAGTCGGTGGACGCATCGTCCACCACCAGCACCTGCACATCGCCGAGCACCTGGCGCACCTCGTCGACGACAAAGCGGATCGATGCCGATTCGTTGAACGCCGGCACGAGCACGAGCAGGTTCTTCACAGCGAGGCAACCTCCCTCACCGAGATCGCATGCCGGCGGACCTGATCCACCCACTCGCGGGGGGAGACTCGTGCCGACCGGCGGATCGCCTGGCGTGCCGCCAGCAGTTCCGGCAGATTAGCAATGAGAGACAAACGCGATTTCACGACGAACCACGCGAGCCAAAGCGGATTTTTGCCCTGCTTACGGAACTCGCCGGCTGCGCCTTTGCCGGTAACGAGGCTGACCACGTGCCATACGTATCGCGCCAGGCTGAAAAACGGTGCGGCGAGCAGCATTCGTAACGGAAACGTGCGTAAAACGGTGAACAGGCGATTGCGTTCCACAAGGTAGGCTTTGAGCGGCGATACGCGCCCCGCCGAATAGGAATACCGGTGATAGACGACGGCTTCGGCCACATACCGGCAATCCCAACCGGCCCATCGTGCGCGCAAGCCTAAGTCGGTATCTTCGCAGTACAAGAAATACGAACCTTCAAAGCCACCGAGTTTGTCGAATAACTCGCGGCGGTACATGGCGG
The DNA here is from genome assembly GCA_020846745.1 of Bryobacterales bacterium. GTDB lineage: Bacteria > Acidobacteriota > Terriglobia > Bryobacterales > Bryobacteraceae > JADLDI01. The sequence goes on from JADLDI010000060.1 coordinate 242,319, forward strand.
CAGATCCGCTGGGAAACAAGGTCGGTCCGCTTTGTGCGAACGCGGCGGGCGGACGCAGGTGTCCCCGCTGTTTGGAAGATCCGTCCGCGCACAACAACATACCTGCCGAATCCAACTCCGTTTCAGACAATCGTACTTGCGACGCAAACATCCCGGCTTGGGGATGCGCCCATGCCGACTCCACCATGGCGGCCAACCAGCCCGGTTCCGCCACCGCGTCATCGTTTAGCGTCGCGATGAGCGCCGACTGCGACCGGCGTGCCCCCAAGTTGATCGCTTCGCCAAATCCCACGTTACGGGCGGGCGCGAGTACCCTGGCCCAACCCGGCAACTCGCCGGAAACCACACGGCCGCGCTCCGAGTTATCCACAATCAAGGCTTCGAAATCCCGGAACGTCTGCCCTTCCAACGACTCCAGGCACTTCTTCCATGCGTCGTCGGCGGCCAGCGTAGGGACGACAACGGTGACGAGCGGCAACTCTTAATTCTATCCGGCGTCGGATTCCAGCATGGGCGCACCCGCCTTTACCGCCGCCGTACCAGACAGCCATGGGGTAAGAAGTCAGGCGAGGCGGCGCCGGCTGCGAGAGGCAGAGCGGGCAGCAGGGCAAAAACAGGTATCAAAGACTGTTTTATCGTTTCACCTAATGCGGGATTCTGGCGAGATAAGCGGCCACGGCCTTCGTGATCCGATGATCGGGGCCGTAGCGCGTATTGAGGATCTGGAGAGCGCGACGGAGCAGTGGTTCGGCTTCGCTGTTACGGTTCAGTTCGCAGTAACTGACACCGAGACTCGTGAGGCTGTTGGCTACTTCGAGGTGATCCTCACCCAATGCTTTTCTTCGGCCGTCGAGCACACGTTCATAGAGTGTGGCCGCACGCGCGCGATCTCCCGACTTTGCCACGTGAATCGCGTAGCTGTTCAGGGTGTTCAGCGTGTCCCGATGGTACTCGCCAAGAGCACGGCAGCGGATCGCGAGCGCGCGCAGCAGGTTCCAGCGGGCGTTCACCGGATGTTCCAGGTCCGACTCTGTTTCGCCGATCGAGTGCAGAACCTGGGCGGCATCGAGCGGACGTTTAAGGTCACGCAGGATCTTGAGGCTCTCGCGCAGGCGCTTCAGCGCGTCCAACGGGGCGCGAGTGTGGAGGTGGATTCGCGCGATGTTGTGGAGCACCACGGCTTGTGCCGCCGGGTCGTCTTTTGTGAGCCGTAGCGCGCCTTCGTAGAACGGGAGCGCGCGTTTCGGGTCGGTCTCGTTGTAAAGCACGCCAAGGTCGTTGAGAGACTGGCGAATGGCGTTGTGGTTGGGTTCGTAGATCTGCTGATGAAGTTTCAGGGCAAGTTGCAGCAGAGGCTCGGCGCCCTTGAAGTCGGAGCGCTCGGCCAGGTAATTGCCGGCAGTGGAAACGATCCACGCGGCGTTTGCATCCGCAACCATGCCCTGCTCGATCAGCGGCACAACAGCGAGTTGCTGGGCGAGCAAACGCTCCGATTGCGGCCATGTTTCAAAGCTCGGCCGCTTCGATTTCGCGGCCACGGTGTTCACGATCTGCTTGGCGTGCGCCGCTTTCTCCTCGGCCGTAAGCGTATCCTGGACGACGGCTTGGGTGATGCGGTGGATGTGCAGCGTACGGCGGTCGGGATCGCGGCGGAGGAGCGAGTAGCGCCCGAGGACGTCGAGGACATCTGTCCAGGCAAGCGGATCGGTTTCCGATGGCGGGAACATCTCTTCGGGGATCGCGTCGGGAGCGAGGAACGAGCAAGCGATGAGCAATGTAGCGGCCTCGCGCCTTTCCTTGCGTACGCGTTCGATAGCCAACGAGAACGTGACGTGGACAGACTCATGATCGAGCGCCGTCCGGCCGCGGCGTTCTCTTAGTTTCTTGCCTTGCGCGCGGTATAGATTGAGGAATTCGGCTGGGGAGCGTTGCGATTCGTTCAGGAAAGCCCCGGCCTGATCGAGCGCCAGGGGCAGGCAGCCCAGTTCGCGCGCGATGCCGAGCGACGCCATGCGGTCGCGTGGCGTGACATCGTCCCATGTGGCGCGAGCCTCGATGCGCTTCGCGCGGCGCAGCAGTAGGAGGGCCGCGTCCTGTTCCGAGAGCGTATTGACTTCGATCGCTTCGCCAAAATCGCCCGTGGCCTGTGCACGCGTGGTGAGCAAAATGTGGCCCGCGGTTGTCGAGCGTGGGAGGAAGTCGCGGACTATGTCAAGCTCATCGGCATTGTCGAGGATCAGCAACCAGCCGTGATGACCATCGAGCCACTCGCGTACGGCGGCGGCCTGCGCGGCGGCATTTGGGTTAAGAGCCTGTGGCAGGCGAAGCCCGGAGGCGAACGCGATGAAATCGCGGGTGAGCGATTCACGTGAAGAGGCGTTGGCCCACAGGATTGTCGAGTAAGTGGAGCCGTCGACAAGCGCGCGCGCCACCTGCGTTTTGCCCACCCCTGGAAGTCCGGTCAGGGCGGCGCGACGGGTTTGATCGAGCTTCGACTTGAGCTGGCTCACCAGGGCGTCGCGACCCGTCAGATAGGGCGAAAGCGAAGGAAACGCTGTGCCGAGCGGGGCCGTGGGCGAGGCTATCGGCGAACCTTCGGCACTCGTGATCCATCCTTGAATTGCTGCCGCGGCGGCGGCGAACGCTTCCGCCGGAGCGGACCAGGCGGCCACCGGCTTACCGCCCGGTGGAAGCGCTTGTATCAGGTCGAGTTGAAGGGGTGCCGTCCGAACGTTATCCAGCAGGATCGGAAAGATGCGGGCCGCTCCGGCGCGGTGGTGCGCGAGTGCACGCTCAAGTTCGGCTCGGCAATGCGGAGATGCAGCGTAGTTTTCGCTCAGCAAAACGAACACGAGCGGCGAGCGATCGAGTTGATCGCGAATTTCGGCGGGCCACTCGTCGCCGGGCTGGATTTGCGGGTCGTGCCAGACGGTGACGAGGCCGCGCGCGATCAATGGCTGCAGCGCATCAAGGAAGGCCGTCTTGAGGTGCTGATCGGCATGGGCGTAAGACAGAAACGCGGCCGGCGGCATGTCCGGCCCTAAGGCTGTTGCTCGGGCGGACGCTCGCCTTTGCGGCGGAGCGTCGGCGCCTTACGCTTCTGCTTGGTTTCGCTGTCGGCCTTCTTCTTTGCCTCTTCCGCGCGAGCCTTTGCTGCATCGGGCGTCATCATCGTTTCCCGCTGTTTCTTTTCTTCGGCGTCGCGAGTGACAACGCTCTTGCGGCGTTCGGCTAAGTCCACCTTGAAAAGCTCAAGCGAGTCCTGAGTGGTTTCGATCGCGGTAACCAGAGCGAACTTGTAGCGATTCAAATCGGACGGGTCGCTTTCCTCGATTTTCTGCAGGTCGGCGAGCGTCTCCTCTTCGGCCTTGATCACGACAGGAATGGCTTCGTCAAGCTTGGCATTGCGTTTCAGCGCATCGTCTGTTACGGTATCGATCGCTTCGATGATCTTCGTGTAGTCTTCAAGCGTGTCGTGAATGAGGCCTGAGCGGCCGGGCTTCTTCTGTTCGATGGCGGACTTGATGAGGTCCACGCGGAGGCGCGCAAAGGTGGAGTACAGCGTAAGCCGCGCGACCGGTTCTTGGGCCGTGAGGCGAATCTGGTCAACCTCGTCCGCGGTGAGAAAGTCGCGGGTCGCCTGTGCAAGAAGAATCGCGCCGCAAACAGCAAAACTGGCCGCGTAGAGTTTCATTTCTTGGTGCCCATGATCGCTGCAAGGATGTGGTCGTGCGCAGAGTGCGCGCTTTGGAGCAGTGTCTCGACGGGCGGCCGCTCGTCAACGCCCAGTTCGAGGCGGAAGGAGTCGAGCCGCCGCATCAGCTTGCGAAGCGCAAGCTCCGCCTTCTTGAAGTACTTAGGACTCTTTCGTGCGTTCTTACCCGAGCTGTCGAGCGATTCGCGGGTGAGTGCGATGGAATCGCCTATTTCCGTAAGCGCGCCGCGAACGGCTTTCATGTCGCCGGTTTCGTACGCTTTGCGGGCGGAGTCGAGCGCGGCCTCGGCATTGAGCATGGCCTTTTCCGAACGCTTTTCCAGGTTCGGTTCGCTGCGAGCCGTGTCGAGGTCGGCGCGGAGAATGCCGGCCAACAGTAATGACAGAACCGCGAGTCTCATCGGCGGCTCAACTCCTTCTCAATTACTTTCACCCGTTGGCGAGCCTTGAACTCTTCGTCGGGGTACTTGCCGCCCGCAACGGACAGGAATTTCTGGTAGCTGGCTAACGCCGGCTTGTACTGCTTGGTTTTGTCGTAGGCGAGCGCCCGCAGAAAGTGCAGTCCTGGATTCGGATCTCCGAGCGCTTCGAGTTTGTCGAAAGCGGCGATGGCCTGCACGTAATTCTCGAGCGATAGCAGCATGGTAGCCAGGCCGGACCACGCATCGCGAGAGTCGGGCCTGAGCTTGGTAGCGGCCCAGAATTGCTGGGCGGCCGCCTGGAAATTGCGCTGGTCGCGCAAGAGTCCGCCATACGCAATGCGAAGCTCGACGTTGTTCGTTTCGGCCGCGATCGCCTGCTCCATCATCTGCGTCGCTTTGTCGGTTTGTTTCGAGCGCAGATAGGCCGTAGCGAGTGCGTATCGATTGGCGCCGCTCGGCGAGAGTTTCACCGCCGCCTCCAGGTGAGCAACCGCCTCTTCCGGTTTGCCCGCTTCGAGCAGCAGTTCGCCGCTCCGTTCACGGGCGGCGACATTGCCGGGAAACTCGTTATAAATGGCGATCGCCTGCGGAAGTTGCTTGCCTTTCTCGTAAGCCGAGGCAAGTTCGAGTAGAGCGCTCGAAACCTCTTCGGCTTTCGGATCAAGCTGGCGGGCGGACTTCAGTTGCGTATCGGCATCGCTGAGTTGCCCCGCGCGCAGATAGGCGAGGCCGAGGAAGAAGTTGGGCCGTATCTCTTTGGGTTTGGCCTCGACAGCGCGTTTCAGCAGCGGGACGGCCTCCCCGGGTTTGCCGGCTTCCATCAGCAGCGCGGCCGTGTTCATCTGCGCTTCGTAGAGGTCGGGTTTTAATTCGAGCGCCTGGCGGTAGGCGGCGAGCGCCTTTTCTTTGTCCCCGGCCAGCGAATACGCAAGGCCGAGATGGAACTGGGCGGCATAGTCTTTCGGGTCGGCGGTGGCCGCCTTTTCGAAAGCCGCGATCGCCGCCGGGTAATCTTTCGCGTCGAGGGCCTTGACGCCGTCGGCCAGAGGATCGGCCTGCCACAGCAGCAATAATGCCCAGACAAGCGCCCGCATATCCTCATTGTAGGATGTGAAAACGTCTTCCCGGCCCCACCGGCGTTCATCCGCGTTCCATAACCGCGACCGCGAGGGAGCGGTGTTCCGGATTTCTTGCACACGCCCTCAGGGAGCGCCGCGCCATCCGAAACATCGCTGAAACAATCAGGCGCCTTTATCCGGCGATTTGTCCTGTTCTACCTCGCCGCCACCATCGTCCTCCTCATCCTCATCATCCTCGTCTTCATCGTCCTCCGTTTCGTGGTCCTCCAAGTCGTCGTCCTCAAAGTCCTCCTCGTCCTCCTCGTCCTCCTCGTCATCGGACTCGGCGCCAAAGTCATCGTCGTCTCCGAAGTCGCTATCGTCGATATTGATGAAGGTCAGAGCTTCCTCGGCCGTTTCGGCGATCTCTGGATCTCTAGACTCGGTGAGTTCGTAAATCACATCCGAATCTTCTCGCGGACAAAGGCTTTCGGCCGCTTCGATAGCCGCGAGAAGCGTCGTTTTGTCGGTCTTGGGGTTCTCGAGAATATCACGAATTAACGGCCAGGCCGACTGGATTTCGGCAGCGCCGGCCGCGCGAATGGCCTCGAATTGCATATCTTCGTGGCGGGATTGCAGGGCCTGCGTAATCTCCTGCTCGAATCCGGGGATGTACCCCATACAGAAGACGGCAGTCTGTTTCCAGTCGCCGTCCTTCATCCAATAGGCCTTTCGGATCGCATTCGCGTGCCAATCGGCGGGAGCGCGGACCGCCGCCTCAAGCGCACGCCGGCGGACCATCGAAGGATTGGACGTGTCGTTGAAAACGTTTTCGAGCGTTGCACATATGCGGCTGAAGGTGTCCTCGGAAACGAGTTCCTCGGAGTAAGGCGATTCGTCAAACCCATCCTCGTCGCACTGTTGCAACGTGGGCCCCAGCGCAACTGCCGCCCGGGCCCGAAGCCGGTCTGGTTCGTCGCGAGATGCGACAATTTCCAGCAGCAGGGCTGCCATTTCGTCATCCATCACGACAATGTTGCCGGCGTGAGTGGCGGCAACCGAGCGCTCATCAACCGTCCGCGTCCGATCGCGAAGAGCGTCTTTCAATTCCTGCCGGGTGGTGCTCGGCCAATCCCACGGGCCGATGTCGTCGAGAGTTGTCAGATCCACGGTGAAACCAGTTTGGCGCGATCGCAAGCACGGCGCAAGTCCGGACGGGACGTCCGGGTGCGCGACCTGGAAGTCGACATCGCTGGGCCAATCGCGGTCAATCGCTCCTCAGCCGCGTGACATCCACCACAGCCTTGCTATACTATCCCTTCACATGGCAATTTGGCCCCGCTATCATCATCACCATCGGCGCCATTGGTCTTAGCGTCGGGCCTTCGTCTTTTCCTTCGAAAATTACCTAAACCGAGCCCCGCCGCTACCAAAGCCGGCGGGCTTTTTCATTTGTGCGTGTTGTCGACATGAACCTTGACTTCAAAAAACTGGACGGATTAATCGCCGCGGTTGTCATCGACCACCAGACCGGGCGAGTTCTCATGGTGGGCTTTATGAACGAAGAAGCGTGGCACAAAACCCTCGAAACAGGCGCCGTAACCTTCTATTCGCGCTCTCGCAACAAGCTGTGGATGAAGGGCGAAACCTCCGGCCATAAGCTCTTGGTGAAAGAGATCCGCACCGACTGCGATCAGGATGCGCTCCTGATCACCGTGGAGGCACTCGGTCCCGGCGTGTGCCACGAGGGTTACGAAAGCTGCTTCTTCCGCCGCTACGATGACGGTGAATGGAAGACCGCCGACACCCCAACCTACGATCCGAAAGCTGTGTACAAGGGCTGATTCAAAATGGCGAAACTGAAGCTTGGAATTCCTAAGGGTTCGCTTGAAAACGCGACCGTCGACCTGTTCCGCCGCGCCGGGTTCACCGTTACCACCTCGTCGCGTTCGTACTTCCCCGCCATCGACGATCCCGAAATAGAGTGCATGCTCATCCGCGCGCAAGAGATGGCGCGCTACGTCGAAGACGGCATTCTGGACGCCGGCCTCACCGGTCGCGACTGGGTACTGGAAAACGATGCCCACGTGCAGGTGGTGGCGGACTTGATCTATGCGCGGCAGTCGTTCGGCAAAGTCCGCTGGGTGCTCGCCGCGCCCGAAACCTCCGCCATCCACTCCGTAAAGGACCTTGAAGGTAAGATCATCGCCACTGAGCTTGTCGGAGCAACAAAGCGCTACCTGGCCGCGAACGGCGTAACGGCCAAGGTCGAGTTCTCATGGGGCGCTACGGAAGTGAAGCCGCCCGTGCTCGCCGACGCCATCGTCGAGGTAACCGAAACCGGTTCCTCCCTGCGCGCAAACAAGCTGCGTATTGTCGAAACCGTGCTTGAGTCGAACACCCAGTTGATCGCCAATAACGATTCCTGGAACGACGGCTGGAAGCGCCGCAAACTCGAAGACATGAAGATGCTGCTCGAAGGCGCTCTCAACGCTCTCGGCAAAGTCGGCTTAATGCTGAACGTCGAAACCGCCAACCTGCAACGCGTCCTCTCCGTGCTGCCCGCTCTCAAGAACCCGACCATTTCGCAGTTGAGCGATGCCGGCTGGGTCGCGGTCAACACGATACTCGACGAGACCACCGTGCGCATGATTATCCCGCGTCTCAAAGAAGCGGGCGCGCAGGGCATCGTCGAATATCCGCTCAACAAAATCGTGATGTAAGCCATGATCCGCATACTGGTTTCCGAACAAGTCGGCAAATTACTCACGCGCCGGGCGGCACAGATGGCGTCGGCGGAAGAGACCGTCCGGCCGATCCTTGAAGCCGTCCGCAAGCGCGGTGACAAGGCTGTCGTAGAGTACGCGCGCAAGTTCGACGGGCTCAGTGGGCCGCTGCGGCTCGCCAATGTCGACCTCGTATCGGCTTACAAAGCCATCGATCCCAAGCTGAAGGCCGCCTTGAAGACCGCGGCTGCGAATGTCCGCGAGTTTGCGGCCATCCAGTTACCAAAGCCCCAAACGATTTCGCCTGCCCCAGGCATCAAGCTGTCGCAAATCGTGCGCCCGCTCGATTGCGTTGCCGCCTACATTCCGTCTGGCCGGTACCCGCTTCCTTCAACCCTGTTGATGACGGTGATCCCCGCGCAGGTGGCGAACGTCCCGCTGATCTGTGCGGCGTCGCCCAAACCGGACCCGGCCATCCTCGGCGCCGCGGGTTTGCTAAAAGTCAGCCACTTCTACCAAATGGGTGGCGCCCATGCCATTGCCGCTTTCGCCTATGGCACAGCCACCGTTCCGCGTGCCGACCGCATCGTCGGTCCCGGGTCGATTTGGGTGGCCGCGGCGAAGAAGATCCTGGCCGGCGAGACGGGAATCGATTTCGTCGCCGGACCCACTGAGATCCTGATCATCGCCAACGAAGGTAATCCCGTTCACCTCGCTGCCGACATGCTCGCGCAAGCCGAACATGATGTGGAAGCTTCGGCTATCCTGCTCACTCGCGATGAATCGTTGGCCAAGGCCGTCGCCGCCGAACTCGATCGCCAGTTAGAAACCCTTCCGACAGCGCCGGTCGCTCGTAAAGCCATTCAGAAGAACAGCGCGATCATCCTCGTCCGCAACGGCGAAGAGGCTGTCTCGCTGTCCAACCGTTTTGCGCCGGAACACCTGAGCCTGCACGATCCGAAGCTATTACCAGGCATCCGGCACGCGGGCAGCGTGTTCGTAGGTCCGATGAGCCCGGAAGCCGCCGGCGACTATGCATCGGGCCCCAACCACGTCCTGCCCACCAGCGGTGTGGCCCGCTTCCGTGGCGGACTCTCCGCGGCCGACTACGTCAAAGTCATCTCCGTCCAGCAGTTGTCCCAAGCCGGCCTCAAGCACTTAGCCCCCGCCATCACAACTCTCGCCCGGGCAGAGGGTTTGGAAGCACACGCGCGATCGGTTGAGGTTCGCACGAATGGCCGGTAACCAACTCGCTCCCCGCCCAGCCGTCGAGCGCATGGCCGCTTACTCGCCGCCGTCATCGGGGCGCGCAGGCAAGCTACGCCTCGACTTCAACGAGAACACCCTCGGCGCCTCGCCCAGGGTTGTCGCGGCCCTCGAACGTGCGCTCAAAGCCGATGCCCTGGCCGTCTACCCCGAATACGCCGAAACGAAACCAGTCCTGGCGAACTTCTTCGGCGTGCAGCCGGATGAGTTCATCCTCACCAACGGAACCGACGAAGCCATCCAGGTGCTCGTGAATACCTACGTCGATGACGGCGACGACGTCATCATCCTGCACCCGTCCTATGCCATGTACCGCTTCTATTCGGAAGTGGCTGGCGCGAACATCGTGGAAGTCTCCTACCGTGCGGGCTCGCTCGACTTCCCCATGGAAGAGTTGCTGGCGGCCATCACGCCCCGCACGAAGGCGATCCTGATTTCGAATCCCAACAACCCGACCGGAACGGCCTTTCGTGGCTTCGACCAGGTGCTCGCGGCGGCCCCGCATGCGGCGGTCCTCATCGATGAGGCCTATTTCGAGTTCTGCCAAATCACCGCATTGCCGCTCATCGGCACGTACCCCAATCTGTTCGTCAGCCGGACCTTCTCCAAGGTATTCGGCATGGCAGCCATGCGCGTCGGCTGCCTGTTCTCGCAAGCGCAAAACGTAGCCTGGATGCACAAGGCCCAGTCCCCCTATAGCGTAAACATGCCTGCCGCGGTCGCGGTTCGCGCCGCCGTGGAAGACACCGAGTATGTCGCCGCGTATGTGCGGCAGGTGCTGGCCGCGCGCGAACGTTGCTATGAAGGCCTGGCGCGGCTGGCGGTGAAGCACTGGCGCAGTGAGGGCAACTTCGTATTATTCGTGAGTCCTCGGCCGCCCAAGCCGCTGTGCACGGCTCTCCGCGAGCAGGGCATTCTCGTGCGCGACCGCTCCCATGACATTCCAAACACCGTCCGCGTAACTGTTGGAACCATGGAACAAATCGAGCGGTTCCTCACAGCCTTGGAGGGTCAGCTTCGATGAAAACGATGATCGTGTTCGACATGGACGGAGTTCTGGTGGACGTCTCCGACTCCTATCGCGAGACCATTTGCCAGACCGTCCATTTCTTTACCGGCAAGACGATCACCCGCGAACTCGTTCAGGTTTATAAGAACCGCGGCGGTTTCAACAACGACTGGCTGCTGTCGCAAACCATCGCCCGCGACCTCGGTGTCGAGGTCGAGTATCAGACCGTAGTCGACCGCTTTAACGACCTCTTCTTCGGCGACCTCTCGACCGGCATTCCCACCGGCCTCATGCGCCACGAGCGCTGGCTTCCCCAAGGCGGTTTTCTCGAGAAGCTGGCCGTCCACTATCAACTCGCAATCTTCACTGGCCGCCTGCGGGATGAAGCCCTGATCACGCTCCGCCGTTTTGGTCATGCGGCCTCTTTTGCCGCATTGATCGGCGCGGACGATGTCGAGAACGGAAAGCCCCATCCGGAAGGCCTGCTGAAACTGGCCGCACAATACCCCAACACCAACTTCGTCTACATTGGCGACACAGTGGACGATGCGCGCTCTTCTCGTGCCGCCGGGGTGCCGTTTGTCGGCATCGCGCACCCGCACGTTTCGCAGCGCGGCGTCTTGCTCGACTTGTTTCGGCAGGAGCAAGCCATCGCGATCCTCGAAGATATCAACCAGTTGCCCAACGCACTGACGGTGGCCGTATGAGAACAGCAACCATCGAGAGAATCACCAAAGAAACCCAGATCAAGGGTGCGTTTGCCATTGACGGCAGCGGTAAATACGAGATCGCCACCGGCATCCGGTTCTTCGATCACATGCTCGAGCTGTTCTCCAGGCATGGCGGCTTCGATCTGACTCTCGATGCCAAAGGCGACCTCGACGTCGACCAGCATCATACGGTGGAAGACGTCGGCATCGTCCTCGGCCAACTGGTTTCGAAAGCGCTCGGTGACCGCCGCGGTATCAATCGGGCCGGTTACTTCGTCCTGCCCATGGATGAAACCCTCGCCGTGGTGGCGCTCGACTTAGGTGGACGTCCGGCGCTGGTGTACAAAGATCTCGTGCGTGTGCGGCTGGTGGGCGACTTGCAAACCGAACTCGTCGAAGACTTCTTCTCCGGTTTCGTCGCCCACGCCGGCGCGAACCTTCATGCAAAGGTCCTCTACGGCCGTTCGAACCATCACAAAATCGAAGCTATCTTCAAATGCTTCGCTCGCGCGCTTCGCTACGCCTGCTCGACCGATGAGCGGCTGAAAGATCAGTTGCCCTCTACTAAAGGCCTGCTATGATCAGCATCTTCGATTACGGCGCCGGCAATCTGCGGTCCGTCCAGAATACGCTGGCCGAAATCGGCGTGCCGTATCAATTGGTGGACGATTCGGAAGGTCTCCGTCATGCCACCAAAATCATCCTGCCGGGTGTCGGCCATTTCGGACAGATGATGCGCGCCCTTGATGCCATGCGCGTCCGCGCGGTCCTGCTCGACCGCATTCACGCCGGCGTCCCCTTTCTAGGAATCTGCCTGGGCCTGCAGGCCCTGTTTACAGCCAGCGAGGAAGCGCCCGACGTCGCCGGTCTGGGGCTTTATCCCGAGACGGTAAAGCGGTTTGCCCCCGATGCCCGCGTGCCTCATATGGGCTGGAACGAAATCGTTCCGCTGAAGGACTCGCCTTTGTTGGAGAACATCGGCGACAAGCCCTATCTCTACTTCGCCCATAGTTACTACGCCCCCGTCGTAGCGGCTACGGCCGCCTCCTGCGAGTACACCGTCCCCTACACGGCCGCGCTCGCTTCCGGCAATGTCTACGGCGTGCAGTTTCACCCGGAAAAGTCCGGTCCACTCGGTTTGCGCATCGTCAAGAACTTCGCGGAGCTATAACAACAATGCTGGCCAAACGGATCCTTCCTTGCCTCGATGTCACCGCCGGTAGAGTTGTCAAGGGCATCAACTTCGTCAATCTGCGCGACGCCGGCGACCCTGTGGAACTCGCGGACCGTTACAACTTACAAGGCGCGGACGAGTTAGTGTTCCTCGACATCACAGCCTCGTCCGATCAGCGCGACACCATGGTGGACGTTGTTTTCCGCACGGCGCGCCGTGTCTTCATTCCCCTTACCGTCGGCGGCGGCATTCGTGCAGTGAAGGACGCCCGCAAGATCCTGATGGCCGGCGCGGACAAGGTCTCTGTCAACACGGCGGCTGTCCACCGCCCGGACGTGATTACGGAACTCTCGCAGGAGTTCGGCAGCCAGGCCGTCGTGCTAGCGATTGACGCCCGCCGCCGCAAAGGCGCGGCGGGCTGGACCGTCTACACGAAAGGCGGCCGCTTCGATGAAGGTGTCGACGCCGTCGAATGGGCCGCTAGGGGCGAAGCCCTCGGCGCGGGCGAGATATTGCTGACCTGCATGGACACCGACGGCGTACAGGACGGCTTCGACTGCGAACTGACGCGCGAGGTGTCCCGCGCGACCCACATCCCGGTGATCGCATCGGGCGGCGCCGGCAAACCAGAGCATTTCTTGCAGGTACTGACGGAAGGTGAAGCAGATGCCGCACTGGCCGCTTCGATCTTCCACTACGGAACTTATACGGTGAGTGATTTGAAACGATATCTGGAACAACACGGTATACCCGTGCGCCCATCCCCACATCCGGTGCATCCGCACCAGGACGCGGCCGTATGATCATCCCCTGCATCGACCTCCAAAACCGGCAAGTGGTCCAGTTAGTGCAAGGTCAGGAACTTGCTCTGGTCGGTGATAGTCCGCAGGAGATGCTGCGCAAGTTCGCCGATTTCCCCGAAATTCAGGTGATCGACCTCGACGCCGCGATCGGTCGCGGCGCAAACGACGACTTGGTAGAGTTCCTCTGTGCCCGGGCCCGCTGCCGTGTCGGCGGCGGCGTCCGCACCGTCGAACGTGCACAGGCCCTCCTTCAGCAAGGCGCCTACCGTATCATCGTTGGGACCTCCGCGTTCTCCTACAACGGCCTGAACGCCCTGTTCCTTCATTCGTTGGTCGATGCCATCGGCCGTGAACGCGTCGTGATCGCGCTCGATTCCAAGGGCGGCAAGGTGGTCGTCAAAGGCTGGCGCGAGTCCCTCAAGTTCTCGGCCGAAGAAGTGATCCGCGAACTCGAGCCCTACTGTGGCGGGTTCTTATGTACGTACGTCGATAAGGAAGGCATGCTGCAGGGGACCGATATCGACTGGTTCGCCAGGTTACGCGCGGCCACCACACGGGAGATCACCGCGGCCGGTGGCATCACGACAATGGACGATGTGCGCCAGTTATCTGCAATGGGCATCCACTGCGCGCTGGGAATGGCAATCTATACCGGGCGGCTGAGCCTGGCCGAGTTAGCCCAGCTCAACCGCACGCTCTAGAGTTTACTCTCGCTTAGTGCATCATCACCGGAATCGACGCCACCGTGTCGTCCCACAGAATGCGTAGGTTGCCGTTCTCGGCGCCCTTCTTTTCGATGTCGATCGTCAGTTGCTCCACCGTGCTCGGGGCTTTGGTCACCTTCATTTCCGCCCGGCCGTAATCCTGCGCCTGGTCATACTTGAACGCGCCCCACTGCTTGACGGTCTTGTTCAGGATGATGGTCCACTTGCCCTTCTCGGGAATCGTGAAAAGGCTGTAAGAACCCGCCACCACGTGCAGCGGTCCAAGCATCAGGTCGCCTTCGGTCGTCAGCACAGTGGCCTCGTCCGCCCCGGTCCGCCAAACCTTCCCGAGCGGTTCCAGTCCGCCAAAGATCTCGCGGCCTTTTTTATAAGGACGTCCGTAGGTGATGGTGATCTTCTTGCCGCCCAAAACGAAGGTGGACGTTTCGTGCGGACTCTTCCGGGGCGGCTGCTGCGCCTGTGCCGTAAACACCAGCGTCGCGGCAATGCCCGCCGCCGCGATACCCGCCAGAGTCAAAAGCGATCGTCTGTGCATCGTGTAGCTCCTCTAGGGAATTGTACCTTCACGGGTACCTAGTCTAGCCGGATCGACCATGCCACCTATATCCACTGTCGCACCACTCCCGGCCCTGAGCCCGAGCGTAAGGGCGCGAGAAAAAATCCGCTGAATGCGATTTAGCACCGCGCCCCGGGTCCGGTAAACCACTGCAAACACGCACTGCTCCGGAAACAGAACCGCAACCGTAAGGGCGCGGGCCGCATTTCTTCTCAGTCCCGT
>JADLDI010000061.1 GCA_020846745.1 Bryobacterales bacterium
GGTGGGTGATGGGGTCGCGGCCATCGGAGCGGTCGTAGAGTTCGTTTTGGAAATCCAGGGCACGGAGCATGTTCCAGCGGGCGGTGACGAGTTTGTCGAAGAAGATCTCTTCCAAGGGGCCATCGGGCCGGCACTGGGCGTGGAGTTCGTTTCGCAAAGTGTTGAAAACAGGACGGAGATCGGCGGGGATGGACTCGGCGGTGAGGCCGTGTTTTTTGGCATTTTGGGAGGATTTGGCTTTGCCTTCTTCGGTGCGGGGGCCTGTGCTGAGGTTTGCAGACATCTGAGTAGTACTCCTTCTTGAGAAAGTTTCTGAAATCGGCCGCCGATTAACGCGGATTAACGCCGAGGGGTCGGGGGCGCGACGGCCAGCGACCTGAGGTAGTGCAAAAAAAAAAGACCGCGCGATGGCGGTCCTTTTTGATTAGTTTGGTGGGTGGACACACGTCCACGACCACGGGTCAAGTGTACCAGCAATGCCAGCGGAATACAAGAGGTATTTCGTGACGTGACGTTACGTTACGTGACTGTTCCTCGAGCGCTTGCAGGTGTCGCAGTGAGCAACTCCAGCGAATTGCTACACAACAGCACATGCGAATTCTGGTGCCCATCTGTGCGGCTGAAAGACGAATAAAAAGCGAATATTCAAGATTGGCGCAGGATTCTGTGGGTTGACAAGGCGCGTCGATCCAGGGCATCATGGAGGTGATTCCGGTGATGTGCTTAATGCGCTCACGCGGAAGGGATCACGTGGGGGTGGGGTTCCAATTCGTGACTCGCTAGCGAATTGCAAGATCTCACAATAGGCGAAAAGCCTCCTGCAAAGGTCAGGGCGAGCATATAAGTTTCTGTGGTGGATTGATAACTTCAATGCACCGAAAAAGGGTCGCTTTAAGGCGGCCCTTTTTTAGTTAAGATGGCAGGGTGTCCCCTCTCCCTCTTGAGGACGCACGCGCTCTCCTTGTCAGTATTGTTCAGGGACTGTACGATAAGCGTCACAGCCCAGTGCCCGGCGCGCTGGTCAAAGCCCAACTTGTCTCGGAAGCAGAGAAGCGGGACTCGTCGTTCAATGAGCGCGAGTACGGGCTGAAGAACTTCCTCGAGTTCGTCAAGACGGTGCCCGCGATTGCCGTCCAGATTCGGATCGGCAGCGACATGCTCCTGGCTCCCGCGACGGCCGGGGACCTCTTGTCTGCCTATGCTCGTCCTTTGCCTCGTTTGCGTCGCGACTTCTGGCGCGCGTTCATCGAATTTCCTATCCCTGGAACCACCCGTCTGTACGACACGGTTGAGGACAAGATCGTGGTGGAGCAATCGCCTACGGCGCGTAAGGGCATCATCATCGAGCCGATCTCGAGAGAAACGCAGATCACGTGGCGGCGGGCCTTCGCTGAAGAACAGCCGGAGAGTGTCAGAGGGTCACTGCTTGGTTCCTTAGACGGTGCTGGCTCCTCGGTCTTTAACGAATTCGCGCGTCGCCTGCGCGAGAACCCGACAGTCATGCATGCGTGGAATCGCTTCCTGCAGAAGCAGATCACGGATCACGTCGCTGCGTGGGCACAGGCGAACGGCGTTCCTGAGGAGCGATGGTGCAGCGGCACGTCGCGATCCGAGGATGGATCGTCCAAGGAACCTATGCCGCTGAAGACGCACAGCATCGGTCAACGAGCTGAGTTGTACAACTTCCTCGACAACGTGCCGATCGAAGACCTCCTGCAGTTGCGCGTCCCGCTCGAATGGGTGCTGAAGGTCACCCGAGACAAGCGATGAAGGTGCACCTGTTCGGCCTCCCGATCAGCCTGCACCGGCGGCTCAAAGAGGAATCGGAGAATTGGACGAACGCAGTCCCGGACGGACACGAGTTCAGGGCGACACCTATCGAGTCCAACGACAAAGGACCATTCAAGCAGGCGGAGATCGACGAACTCTTCAGGGGCGTCAACGAAGGGTTCCTCCATGTCGTGATCCCGGCCAACCGCAACTGGGACGTGATCCGCAAGCACCTCCAGTTCGACTGCCGCATTCACCTCGCACGGCTACGGGAACCTTTGCGGGACCTGACCTGGGACATCCTGCGTGAGGCGCTGCATGCGATCACGACGATGGACGAGACGTGGCTCGAGAAGTTCTGCCCGCGAGACCTGCGGCATCCATTGCTCCTGCCGCCCCGGGTGTTCACGACGTATCGGGAAACGGCGGAGTACTGGCGGCACTGCGACACGTACGCGACTGAGCGATTCCCAGCCGCCGAGAAGCTCTTGGAAGACGTCGATCGTCACCACCGCCGCCCAGACGGACAGGGAAGCCGCTCGTGGTTGGATGCGAGCAACCGACGATATCGCTTTGACCCAGCGAGGCACGGTCGGTCAGCTGCGGACCGCAAGAACCAGCGCTCATTCCGGTTCTGCTACGAAATCCCTGCAGGCTTCCACTACGACGTGACGGAAGACTCCGGCAGGAAATTCAAGATCGAGATCGACGGTCGAACGCAGACGCTCGAACACTGCAACGTGACCCCCTGGGGCTTCGTCCGCAAGGGATAGCGCGCGAGGACTATTTGAGGACTATTCGGGAAGACCGGAATCTCAAGTGGGAAAACTGGGTGAACTCAATCGCCAGAGAGAGGCTTGCAACGACGCTATCGTCTTTATTTGCAATCGAATGTCACTTTGGGAAGCTGGCATTCGACCACAATCGCCGTCTCTGTCGTCAATTGTGGAGTGCCCGAAATAATGAGCGCGTTGGCTCCTCACAGCTACAAAAACGACTACATCACAAATATTGCGGCAATCAGAACTCGCGTAACTTGCTGAATCAATTGGTCGGGGCGGGGCGATTCGAACGCCCGACCCCCTGCGCCCAAGGCAGGTGCGCTACCAGGCTGCGCTACGCCCCGACATTAATTGATTCTACCTGACTGTCGGTGTCCTACTGGCCTCGCGCGAGGTAATCGAGCAGAACGGCTGTCATTACGCGGACTCCGACCGGGATCGAATCCTCATCGGCATCGTACTCCGGTGTGTGTAGGGCGCCGTTGATTCCCTTATCGGGATTGCCTACGCCGAGCCAGTAGAAGACGCCTGGGATGATCTTCTGGAACTCGGCGAAATCTTCAGAACCCATGGAGGGCTTTAGCTGGACTACGTTACGTTCGGTGACCACGCGCTGGAGGGTGGAGAGTGTTTTGGCCGTGAGTTGGGGTTCGTTGAAGGTGACGGGATAGCCGGGTTCTGTGAACGTCAGATCGAACGAGCCGCCATGCGCCTTCGTTACGCCTTCCAGGATTTCACGCATCAGGCGATGGCTCTTCTGGCGGACATCCTCATTCAAGGTGCGGATGGTCCCTTCCATGACCACCTCAGGCGCCACGATATTGAAGCGCTGACCGCCGTGGATAGAGCCGATGGTCAGGACGAACGGCTCGGAGGGGTCGATCCTGCGCGATCGGATCGATTGCAACGCCAGCACGGCTTCCGATGCGATGACTGTCGCATCGATACCGTCGTGCGGCCACGCGGCGTGGACCTGTTTGCCGCGGATCTTGATGGCGAAGCGGTCGCCTGAAGCCATGGCTGGTCCGGAACTGTAGCCGATCTGCCCGGCGCGGAGGTTCGGATTGGTGTGCAGTCCGAAAATCGCGGCCGGCTTGGGATTGTCGAGCACACCCTGCTTGATCATCAGCAGCGCCCCGGCCTCTTCTCCCGGAGGAGCAGACTCTTCGGCGGGCTGAAAAATGAACTTGATCGTGCCGGGGATCTGGTCGCGAATGGAGTACAGCAACTCCGCGACGCCGAGTTGCACGGTCATGTGAATGTCGTGACCACAGGCGTGCTTCACGCCTGGGTTCTTCGACTTGTAGGGGACGTTTAGCGATTCCGTCACCGGCAGAGCGTCGATATCGGCGCGCACGGCGACCACCGGTCCTGGTTTGCCGCCTTTTAAGGTAGCTACGACACCGGTCAGCGCCACGTTGGTCTGGACATCCGCGTACCCAATCTGGCGCATGCGTTCGGCGATGTACCTGCCGGTCTCCTTCTCACGATTTGAGAGTTCGGGGTACATGTGCAGGTGGCGCCGCGTCTCGACCAGCTTGGGTTTCAGCGCTTCGGCCCGGCGTGCGATCTCTTCGTCGGTAAGCGGAGACGCCGCCACGACCGGCAGTGCGGCAATGAAAAACAGGTACTTCCTCATGGCTTATTTCAAGAGACGGACTTTGATGTTTGAGGCGCGGTCGCCGCCGGTATACACGCGGTGGGTGGCTTTCTGGAAATCGGCTTCGCGCGCGTTATAGATGTCGACGTACTTCTGGGGATTGCGGTCCACCAAAGGGAACCAACTGCTTTGAACCTGCACCATGATGCGATGCTCACGGCGGAAGGTGTGATAGACGTCGGGCAGTTCGAATTCGACCTTGGTCACCTGGTTGGGCGTGAACGCCTCGGGTTTGCTGAAGCCGTTGCGGTAACGTCCGCGGAAGGGTTCGCCGCGGACCAGCGCCTGATACCCGCCCATTTGGATTTCTTTCGGATTCGGACTGTAGTTGGGGAAGTTATCCGGATAAACGTCGATGAGCTTCACGACGAAATCGGCATCGGTCCCAGTCACCGCGACATTGAGCGACGCCTTGAACGGACCGGCGAGGGTGACGTCGGCTGTGAGCGAACCGGTTTGATAGACGAGAACATCGGGCCGGGAGGCGGCGAAGCGCTGGTCGTCGGTCATGTACTCGCGTGTCATGGCGGGCGCGATGTAGTCTGTGAACGGGACCGGCTTGGCGGGATCGGAAATGTACTCGTCGTAAGCGGCAGCGCCCGTTGGACGGTCCCACGCGAGCTTGCCTTTCGGGTGGAAGTAGAGTGCCGCTTCTTGCCCTTCGCGGGGGGGCCAGGTGTCGTGACGCCGCCATTCGTTTGAACCGACAGCGAACATATACGCCTTCGGAAGCTTGGGATCTTCCTTGCCCTTAAGGTGATGCTCGAAGAAAGGGAACTCGATCTTTTCGCGATAGAACTCGGCGGTCTTCGCGTTGAACCGCACGTTGCCCATGTAGTCGCCGGGATGGCCGGCCCACTGCCCGTGATACCAGGGACCCATCACGATGGTGTTCTGCGGAGGATTGCCGTTCTTGCCGGTGGACTCAAAGACGCGTAGCGGCCCGTACACGTCCTCCGCGTCATACCAGCCGCCGACCGTAAGCATGGCGGGCTTAACCTGTTTCAGATGCTTCGGCATTGAGCGCGCCTGCCAGAACTCGTCGTAATCGGCGTGCTTCATCATGTCGTTCCAGAACACCGATTTGTTCTTGAAGAACTTCTCGTTGGCGTTGGTGAGCGGTCCCATACGCAGGTAGAAGTCGTATGAGTTGGGCGTACCCATGTCGAACGGCTCCGGACCCTTCTTGGTCGGCTCAGGCCGGATCCAGTCGTTGCGGATGAAGAAGTTGAAGGCGTGGGCCAGAAACAAGCAGCCGTTGTGATGGAAGTCGTCGCCGATGAACCATTCGGCCACCGGCGCCTGGGGAGAGGACGCCTTCATGGCCGGATGTGCGTCAATCGCGCCCATGGCCGCATAGAAGCCAGGATAGGAGATGCCCCAGATGCCGGCGCGGCCGTTGTTGTTGGGGATGTTCTTCACCAGCCAGTCGATGGTGTCGTAGGTGTCGCTCGATTCGTCGATGTCGTTCGGACCGCGCTTGTTGGGATTGTGCGGGCGCACGTGCAGGTACTCGCCTTCCGATGCCCAGCGTCCGCGCACGTCCTGATAGGCGATGATGTAGCCGGCTTTCGCAAAGTGCTCCGAAGGGCCGATGGAGGCGCGATACTGGTCGACGCCGTAGGGCCGAAGCGAGTAGGGCGTGCGGTTCAACAGGATGGGGTAGCGCTGCGAAGTGTCCTTGGGCGTGAAGACGGCGGTGTAGAGCTTCTTGCCGTCGCGCATCGGGATCTCGAACTCGTGCTTTGTGTAGTGGGCCTTGATGTAATCGATGCCCTGCGCGGAAAGCGCCGCTGATAAGACAAATAGGGCGAGGCAGGCACGCATATAAGGAGGATGGTACCAGCTATATGTTGAGCGCCCACTCTTCCCATTGGTCGGTAGCGGGAAAGTAGACGCCGAGGCGGACGGGCAAGGCTTCCATGGTGAACAGGATGCGCCCGTAGCGTTCCAATTGCTCGCGATAGCCAAGGCCGGAACCAGTCTTATAGTCGATAATCCAGCGAGTGCCGTCTTCGATGAAGGTGCGGTCGATTACGTGGCGGTTGCCGCCTGCGCCAAGGGCGAGTTCCGTAGCGGCAGAATCGCGCGGAGCGAGAATCCACTGCGCGCGCGGACTGAGACAAACGCTGTCAAGGATGCGGCTCACCTGCGCGGTGACAGCCGCGAGGTCGGCTTCGGGCACACCGTGTGCGTGGGCGACGCTCTCGATCACCGTGCTGCGTTGCGCGCCACCCATAGCCTGCCACCAGCCTATGCCCTGGCGAGCCATACGGTCGAGAAATCCGTGTGTAATCGTGCCGATGGCGCGCTCCAGATCCGCTATTTGTGACGGATCGGGTGTTGCCGGCTCGGGAGCCGGTGCAGCGGCACTTGGGCGGGGAACGGCAGCGAGACGCCACATGGTTTGGCGCAGTCCGGTGAACTGCAGCCCCAGTTGGAGCGATGGCTTCAAGTTCGCGAATTCCGATTCAAATTGTGGACGCACCACGGGCCAAAGCAGCTCGAGGAGGCTGCCGGAGAACGGGTTATACATCTTGCCGTCCTTCTGTCGCACATGGCCCAACAGGTGCAATCGCTCTCTTGCCCGTGTGGCCGCGACATAGAGTAGGCGGACGGACTCGTGCCGGGCCTTTTCGGCTTCGAGCTTGCGCAAATATTCATAGAGCGGATCGCGATCGTCTTCCATCGCTTCCACAGGTGCGAGCAACAGGCGCGACCCCTCTTCGGTTTCGATCTCACACCAACGCAGCAGCGGGCGGCGGTCGCGCCCGGGACCGCGGCCTAAGCCTGGCACGATCACGGTGTCGAACTCCAGTCCCTTCGCCTTGTGAATCGTCATGATCTCGAGCGATCCATCGGCCTTCGGATCGGGCTGCGCAAACAGTTTCGCGGCGTGCGTTTCGAGCATCGTCACGTCGGTCAGTTCGCCTGCCTGCTCGTGACGTTCGAGCAGCGAGAACAAGCGGCGCGCATCTTCGGCCGATGCATCGTCGCGCAGGCAGGACGGTCCACCTAGTTCCATCCAGGTTTGTTCGACGACTTCGCGGAGCGGAGCGCGGCGGACTCGAGCCAGGCCGCGGAGCATGGTGTCGCGGAGGTGCACGATGCGTTCCGGTTGCGTGATAGCACCGGCTCGCGTATTTGAGAAGAGATCGAACACCGCTCCCTCGCGGTCGCGGCCCGGTAACGGGGGCGTGCCCGTTGGTGAAGCGCCGGCGGGTGAACTAACGGTACTGAGCGCATCGAGTATCGTGCCACGGCCCGCCGTATTCGAGATCTCCAGCAGGTCGCGCAACGGCAACCCGCACCAGGGCGCGCGTAGAATTGCGAGCCAAGCCGTGCGGTCAGCGATATGGAGCAGCGCGCGGGTGAGGGCAATCAAATCGCCTACGACCGGACGCGTATCGAGCGGATCGAGATCGACGGCGCGGAACGGCAGGCCGCGCCGTTGCAACTCTTCGACGATCGCGACGGCATGGGTGCGCGCACGGACCAGGATGGCGGTGCGGCCGGAGCGGCTCTGCTCCACGAGGTCCGCCACGGCGACGGCTTCGAGGTCCATGTCCGGATCAAAAAACGGGTGGACCTCCACCGTCGCGGTACGCGCCGCCTCGCGTGTCGGTTCGCTGGGTGCATAAGCGACCGCGCCGGTCGCGACGTTCTCTTCGGCCGGGAAGATGGCGTCGAACGACCGGTTCACCCACTCTGTTATCGAGGGCCGCGTGCGGAAGTTGGCGATCAACTGAAGCGGCTCCAGTTTCAGTTCGCGGACGCCTTGCCGACGCAATTTCAGGAACAGCCCGACATCGGCTTCGCGGAAGCGGTAAATGGACTGCATCGGGTCGCCCACGACAAACACCGTGCGCTGGCCGTTGAGGTCCCAACCGGCCACCAGCCGCTCGAGCAACTGCATCTGCGAAATCGACGTGTCCTGCGCCTCATCGAGCAGGATGTGCTGCAGCCGCTCGCCGAAGTAGAGGGCGAGGTCGGTAGGCACTTCCGGGGTGCCCAGCGCGCGGCGGGCGGCTTCGGCAATTTCGATGAAGTCCACTTGCCGGCGATCGAGAAACACAAGCTTTAATTGCGCCGCGGCGGCCGGCAGTATCAGGCAGAGCGCTTCGAGCGCTTCCCACTGGCGTTCGGGAAGTGTGGGCGACGGCAGGTCGCAAACCGCGCATAGCAGTTGGCGGAACGTCTCTTCGCGGCTCAAGCGCGCAAGCAGCACCGTCATCGCGCCCTTTTCGGCCTTCGCGCCGGCGGGGAAGCCGTGCGTGACGGTAACGCTCTTGCGCCATTCGCCTTTCTCGGTCAGCAGCAGGTCCGCGATGCGGTGCCAGTGGTGCAGGTGCTCAGCCGATGTTCCCGGCAGCCCATGACACTCAGGCCAGCCGAGGTTGGCGCCCGCGTACTGGAAAGACTTGGCGAGGCTGATCGCCACGTCCGTGGGAACGGCTGCGCGCAAGGCGCGGAGCTTGGGTTCGATCGCCAGTTCGATGGTCCGCTTGAGTTGTGGGCGCAGTTCCTCGCGATCGATGCCGCCGCCCAGGTGCCGCAGCCACTGGTCGCGGCGGGCAAGCAGCACCTGCAGCATGGTGCGCAAGCGGCGCAGGTCGTTATCGAGGTGAAGGCCAAGCTGGGCGACGGCTTCGGAAAGGCCCGATTCGTCTTCGAGCAGTTCAACGGTTCGCGTAGCCGCTTCGGCGTACAGCTCAGTGGCATCTTCGACAACTTGCGGCTGCCCGCCGAAGCGCGACAGCCACGGCATGCGGCTGGTGATGCCGGCACAAAGCGCGTCGACGGTTTGAATGCGCAGGCGCGCGGGATTGTGCCGAAGCTGCCACCCGTAGCGCGCATCCTGCTCGCCGGCATGCATGGCCAGTTGCAGGGTGAACCCGTGATTCGCATCGCGAGCCGGCTCGCCGCGCGCCGCGGAATCGAGCGCGTGCAACACACGTTCGCGCATCTCGCCGGCGGCCTTACGGGTGAATGTAATGGCGAGGATCGACTCCGGATGGCGCACGGCGCCCAGCAGCGCGAGAAAGCGCTGGATGAGCAGCTCCGTCTTACCGGACCCGGCCGGCGCCTGCACAATAAAGCTCTTTGCCGTGTCGAGCGCCTGGCGGCGAACCAGATGATCGGGCGCGACGGGCGCCGCTCCGGCGGGACGGCTCATTCTTCCTCCCGCATGGCCTTCTCGTTCAGGCGGCAGAGCGTTTCGAGATGACACCACTGGCATGTCTTGCCCTTATCTTTGGGGTCTACTTTGGACTCGCCATGCATGAAGTCACGCGCGAGATTTTCGAGCACTGGCCGCCAGGCGGCTACCGTTTCGGCGAAGTTACCCAGCGTCTTCGTACCCGGCGCGACATCCTTGCGTGAGGTCCACCCGGCGAACTTCACATTGCCCGCACGGACCTGTCCGAACATGACGCCCGCCAGCGGCTGTTCCGTGCCGACCGCGTACACCGGCAACTGCGGATCGTCGGGCCGGTCGCCCTTCCATCGTTCGGGCGCAGGAGCCGATGTCTTGTAATCGATCAGCACCAGCGGACCGTCCGCTAACCGGTCCACACGGTCCACGCGCGTGTCGAGCCGCAATCCCGACAGTTCCACCTGCCGCCGCTGCTCGGCATGCTCAACGGTAAACGGTGCCTCGCGGCCGCGCTCGAATTCAAGCCACGACCGTGTCAGTTTCTCCAGCCGCTCGCGTTCAAGCGACTGCAAGCGTTCTTCGACCGGCAGTGCTTTTACCGCCTGTTCCACCGCGCGCGCAATCACGTCCGTCAGTTCCCAACCGCCGATCTGCTTCAGCCGCTCCGAGGTCTTCAACTCCCGCCAGGACGCTTCCAGCACCTGGTGAATCAAATTCCCGCGGGCGCGCGGGTCGAGCCCCATATCCGGCCGTTCGAGCGGCCGGGCCGCCAGCCGCACTTCCGCAAACGCGCGGAACGGACACTGCGCCTGCAACCTGATCGCGTTCACGCCGCCTGGCGTGGATGCTCCCGGAATGAGAGCGGGCGCCATCACGTCTTCAAACTCGTCGAGTGCCGCCTGTTGCCGTTGCCACGGTGCGTAGCGAAGTGGCTCGGCCCGCAAGGGCACGTGCGCAACCAGCGGACTGACCGCGATATCGCGATCGCCATCCCGCGCCGTGTGGCTGAGCACCACTTCCGCCGACGATGCGAGCAAACGCCGCGTCACCTGGCGCGCATAGTCGAGCGTGCGCGTATTGGCCGCATAGGGCATCTTCCGCTCGCGCGCGAGCGACAGCGGGATAAACGGATTCACCGTACCGGACGGAGGCCACGACGGCTCGTCGATACCGCCGATCCATAGATGATCGAAGTGCGAGCCGGCGGCTTCGAGGACACCCATCACCTGCACCGGCTCACCGCGATTCTCCGTTTCAAACTCAACGCTTGCGGCCATCTCGCGTAGCGCGCGCAACGCGGCCGAAGCGGACAGTTCGGGCCAGACAAGATCGAGTGAGGCGAACTCGTTGAGCAGCAGGTTCCAACGGCGCAGCGTCTGATACTCGTCGCTCGCGAGGCTGGCTTCGCCGGGCCACCGCATGGCGCGGAGCACCTCGCGGAACCGTGCCGCCCACAACGACGCCTTCAACCGCTCGCCGCCTTTCGCACCGAGCGGCAACACTGCGCGCAGCCGCTGACGGAACAGAGCCGGCCCTTGTTCGTCCCGCAGCAGCGACGTGAGCGTGAACGAAGTAATTCCGCGGCGGCGAAGCTCGGCTTCCCACAACGACCGTTGGCTGAACTCACCCGCATACCCGCCAACGTAGGGCGACAGCAACGCGCTGCTGAGCGAGGCAAACGGGACGCGCGAGCCGAGCAGTTCCAGCAGGTTCAGCGCGGCGCTTACCAGGGGGCGCTCGCGCAGCCGCGGACCTAACGAAATATGGAAATTGCCCGGAATGGCGCTGCGGAACAGCCGGTCGACTGTCGAACGCACCCGGTCGAGCCGCGTGAAAATCACGCCGATGGCCGCCGTGGGGTGCGCCTTCAGGCGCCGCTGCGCCCAATGCGCCGCGGCTTCCACTTCGGCTTCCATCGCCGGCAACTCCACGCGGATTGCGTTGCCTGGAGGATCGTGCGGCGGCAACGCCAGCGTCACTGTGCCGCCCGCCGATTCAAGCCGCGCTATGATCTCGCGCTGTCGCGGGGTGATCTCTTCAAACCCGGCCATCCAGTAATTGCGCGGGGTAGAGACGTCCAAACGCTCGGCTACGAAATCATCCAGCCGGGCAGGGTCCAGGCGGCCCAGCGCATCCACCTGCTTGCGATAGACCTCAGCCCAGTCCCAGAACACGGCCGAATCTTCCTGCGCCTGCCATTCCGAGGAGTTCCACGGCAGCCGCCATTCGTTCGCCAGCCGCCACGCCTCGCGCGCCAACTGCGCCGCGGCAATCGGGTCGATCAGTCCGTCGGCCCCGGGATAGCGCGTTACGATGCTCTGCCACAGCGCCAGTTCCTGCCGTGGCGCGAGCAAGGGCAGCGCGTTGCCGGCATAGAGATGTTCGCGCCATTCGCGTTCGATCCAGGCGCTCCAGGGCAGAATGTCGGGGTCGAGCCAGGCCGCCGATGTCTGTTGCGCGGCGAAGGCCCCGCGAACGGCACGCGCCAGGCGAGCATTGGCAGTGATGATGTGAGCGCCGTCTGCCGCGGCGGCGAGCAGTTCCGAATGCACCCCTATCGTTCTCCGAACACCTGCGCGTGGAACACAGATAGCCGTGTTTCGCGATCTTTACAGGCGTTGTTTTTTCTCACCAGAACCGCCACCACGGCTTCTCCGACGTGTGCGCCGTCTCACGCTCCAGTTCGCGCCCTTCGATGATGGCTTTGGGATTGGTGACGGTTAGCAACTCTGCTCGAGCTTCTCCCCAGTGCTTGACAACATATTCCCTGGCTTCCGTGAGCACGGGCGGCCGATGCTTGGTATCGTGCGCGTCGCTCGCGACACAGTGCACCAGGTTGTGCTTCATTAGCGTGTCGCTGAACTGCCTGGCGTGGGCTCCCCAGCGTCCGGTGAACGAGTTGGAGGTCACCTGAATCAGCGCACCTTGTTCCACCCACTTCTGTAGATCTTCGAGTTTCTGCTGCAACAGGCGGTTGCGCTCCGGATGCGTGATTACCGGGATCATCCCGTTGTCCATCAAGCGAGCGAAGATCTCGCCGGTGGTGGGGAAGATCGCCAAATCCGGAAATTCCACCAGCAGATAACACCTGCCCGCAATGGTGTACTTGCGCGGGTTGGCCAGCGCATCTTGAATATTCTCAAAGGAAAGGTGAAAATCGCACGCGCGGTGGATGCGTAGACCTTGGGGTGCGACAGCCTGCAACTCCGCAATACGCGCTGCGATCAGTTCCGGATCGTATTTGAATTCCGGACTCGCATGCGGACTGGCGACGATATCCGTCGTGCCGTGCTCGTGTGCCATCGCGAGCATTGCCACGCTGTCCTCCAGCGTCTTGGCGCCATCGTCCACCCCATAAACGATGTGCGAGTGGACGTCTATCAGATGAACATTTCCTCGTCTGCAGTGGCTTGAGCGACCGATGGCCGTTTGCTCCGCAGCAGTTGTTGGAATGCGGCCCGCACCCCAGCGGCAACACCGTTGATTTCCTTTACGGGTTTAAGAACGCCGTTGTTCAACTGCATCACGGTGTTGTGCACGCGGCCGATGGTGTCGTCTAACACCATTTCCACCCGCTCCATCTGGACCTTGGCCCGGCTGGTGGCTTCACTCAATACTTCATCCACGCGGACGAGCTGCTTCTGCGCCGAGTCGATCACGCCCACGGCTTTGCCCGACAGATCTTTCCACTGCGCCGTGGTCTCTTCAATGGCCTTGTCTGCCCTGTGCAACACAGCTTCGGCTTGGGGGATGAACGCCATCACCTGTTCTTTCAAAGCCTTCATGCTGCGGAACATGCCGAACAGCAGCAATGCCTGAAATACGATGGCGACCGCCGCTACAATCACAGCGCCCGCCATCACCATCAAAAGTTGATCCGGGTTCATCCCACGCTCCCAATCCCGTCAGAGTTATTCGAAATATTAGACGCCTTCGGCCGTGCCGGGTTCCTTCGGCTGTTCGTTGACCACGTCGCGGTAGGCGTTTTTGCCCGCTTCCATCGCGGCCGAGATCTGGTCACGCTGGCGGTTGATTGCCGTGCGTCCACGCTCTACATAATCTGTGGCGCTTTCGCGGAGTTCCTCTCCACGCCGGCGCAGGTATTCACCGCTTTCACTGGCCTTGCTCTTCAAGTATTCGCCACCTTCGGTAGCTTTGCTCTTGATGAGCCCGCGGGTTTCTTCGCCGGACTTGGGCGCAAACAGCACGCCCACGGCGACTCCGATGCCCAGGCCGAGGAAAAAATACGAAAGCCGGTTGTCGTTTTCCATGGTTTTCTCCGATCTTTCCGGGCTGAAACACTCCCCCAACAGCAACTTAGAGGGAATGATCCAGCCGCTGTTTTGAGTGTACTCCAGTATCCTGGGGGTTGGAACCGGAATGCCGATCCGACCGCCCCGGAAACTGACCTCAACCGAGCTGTGGGACTATGCACTGTCCGCCCTGTCGCGGCGGGCATTGTCGAGCGGCGAGTTGCGTGTAAAGCTCGAACGCCGCGCCGAAAACCGCGACGACATCCCCCCGATCTTAGCCCGGCTTAAAGAATCAAAGTACCTGGACGATACACGCTTCGCCGAGTCTTACGCCGAGGCCCGGCTCCATTCGGGGGGCCTCGGCCGCCAGCGAGTAGTTCGCGACCTGAGGGCCCGCCGCGTCGCACCGGGCCTGGCGGAGCAAGCCGTCACCAATGCCTACGACGGCACCGATGAGGTCGCGCTCATCGAAGATTTCCTCGCTCGCAAGTATCGCAACAAGAACCTGCCGCAGATGCTGAACGACGAGCGCGAGCTGGCGTCGGTGTTTCGCAAACTGCGATACGCCGGATTCTCGGCCGGCAATGCGATTCGGGTGCTGAAGCGGTACTCGCGGCAGGCCGATGAGTTGGAGGGGGAAGAGGAAGGGATTGAGCGGGAGGCGGGGGCGGAGGAATGAAGCTCTATGTTGCGACTACTCGATACTGTCGCGCCTCTGCGTACCTGTTTTCCTACGGTGACGCTCGATGAGTTGGGTTCGCTTGCGCTCCCAATATTCTGGCGTTATCTCAATTGCTTCGCCGGAATTCAGGCCTTCGAGCAGGAGCGTCTCCAGCTTCTCCTCCGTCCGGCGCTTCTGATCGTCACGGATGAGCGCCCGTATATATTCGCTTGGCGTACTGAAGCCTGCAGACTCGACCTGACCCTCGACGAAATCTTTCATGGACTTGGGCAGAGAGATGTTCAACGATGTCATGCTGCTGCTCATGGTCACAGGCTAACAGCACCTTCATAAACTGTCAATTCCTGAAGGTGTCGCTTCCTGAAGGTGTCGCTCTGCGGCGGGGTGGCAGACGCACCGCATCCGCCATCCCGCCCCCACACTGCTCCTAGAACCCCCGCGGAGTGCGGCGCACCCGGTCACGCGATCCACCGCCGCCCTGCCGTCGCGGGCCTTGATACGTGTAGTCCTTCGGCAACTTCTCCCATTCCGGCGCCGCCAGCCCGTTCAGATCCCACACCACCCGCCCATCGCGTAGCGTCATCTCGGCCCGTAGCCGCTGGGTGCCCTTCATCTTCGCCCCGAACACGTCGATGAAGCCGAAGTCGCCTTTCTCAACCGACAGCACCGCGATATCCGCACCCGAACCTACCGACAGGTTGCCCAGTTCCTCGCGCTTGATCTGCCGCGCCGGGGCCCACGTCGATTTCGCAATCACGTCATCCATCGACATGCCCATGTTCAGGAACTTCGACATCACGTTCAGCATGTCCTTCATGCCGGCGTTCATCGAGCCGATGTGCAGGTCCGTCGAGATCGAATCGGGCGTCCAGCCCTGCTTCATCGCCGGCGCGGCATGGCGGAACACAAAGCTGCCACCGCCGTGGCCAACATCGAACAGCACGCCGCGCTTCCGCGCCTGGAACAGGTAATCGCGTACTTTGCCATTTGCGTCAAACATCGGCACCGCCGCCAGGTACATGTGCGTGTACATATCGCCGGGGCGCAATTTCTCGGTTACCAACTGCTCAAACGGGCGCTCGTTCGTGAACCGGCCGAAATCGACCATCAGCGGCACATTGGCTTCTGTCGCCGCGGCCAGGGCGCGGTCCACGGCGATCCAGTCCGGATGCGCGTAGTGTGCCGTCTTGATGCCCACGATGTGCTGCCGGTATTCCTTCACGCGCGCAGCCGTCGCCTTCGGGTCCATATCGTCGATGTTCTGCTCGACGTCCGCCCCGCCGCCCATTCCGGTGCCCACGATGTTCAACAGCGCCAGCACGCGCGTTTGCGACCGGTCGATGTTTCGATACTTGAAATACGGAAAACTCTTCCAGCCCGACGAACCTGCGTCAACCACGGTGGTGACGCCCGCGCGGAACGTGTGATCGTCAGAGGAAACGGACGACGGTCCCATATACTCGCGGCCATCGCCTGCAAACACGTGTACGTGCAGGTCGACCAATCCAGGGGTCACATACAGGCCCGTGACATTGACAGTCCTCCTGGCTTTGCTCGCGGGGATGCTTGAGGCAATCTCAGCGATTTTTCCATCTTTTATGGCGACGTCGCGGCGCGCAGATATCTGGTTTTTCGCGTCGATGACATGGCCGCCTTGAAGCAGCAGATCATAGTCCTGCGCTAAGGCAACACTGGCCAGCGCGAGAAAGCAAAGAGCGGTGGATTTCATCTCGGGTCATTATAATCGCGGAATGCTCTCCGTCAACCGTGCGGTGCTCGTTTTAGGGTTCGGCATGCTCATGACCGCCGCCGCGTGGCAGGATCTGTGGCCCCCCGAATACTCGGCTCGCGTCGAAATAGTGACCGAAGGCCGCATGCCGGCGCGGCTCTATCTGTGGAAAGGCAATGCATCGTTCCGGCTCGCGCCCGTCGATGCCGTCCTGCCCATCCGGTCCGACACTTATTATCGCGACCGCTTCTTCTCCCGCGTCCCCAATCCCAAGGTGATGGAAGTGATCGCGCGCGACCAGTATCACTACCTTTTGCTCAAAGGCGAGGGCACTTTCTTCCTGCCTCCCGGCGAGTATCGCATCGAAGCCTATCGCGGCCTATTCTATACGCCCGCCGTCGAGAAGTTCACGCTAACGGCGAACGACAACAAGCGCATCGTTCTGAAGCTGCAGCCGTGGCAAGGCGTGAACCCCAAAGAGTGGATCACCGCGGACGATCACAT
Source organism: Bryobacterales bacterium (assembly GCA_020846745.1). Taxonomy (GTDB): domain Bacteria; phylum Acidobacteriota; class Terriglobia; order Bryobacterales; family Bryobacteraceae; genus JADLDI01. The sequence goes on from JADLDI010000061.1 coordinate 16,536, forward strand.
CCACCTCACGCGCAACAAGCAGGAGGACCCCGTCTTTCTCGACTGGCTGGCGGCAGAGGACCTTACGGTCGGCAACTTCCTCCAACTCCAGCGCCAGATGGATGCCGCCGTCCAATACGGCTTTGGCAAGCCCGGCGAAGCCCGCCGCAACGGCTACGTTATCCGCAGCGGCCAGGAACTGCGCAATGAGTTTTGGGGGCACACGAACATCCTCGGCCACCGCGAACTCATCCGTCCCATGTCCACCGGATCGATGTATGCCAACAGTCCCGAAAGCTGGCCGACCCCAACGGACTGGTTCCTGCGCGGCCGTCAACTGGGCGGCCTCACCGGCTACGCACACTTCTTTCAGCCGCCGCAACACTCGTCCATTTATCTTGACGCCGCACTCGGCAACATCGATTTCGTTGAGGTGTTCCAGTTCGGCGTTCTCAAGACCGAACCCTGGTACGAACTCCTCAATGCCGGGCTCAAAGTCACAGGAGTTGCGGGCAGCGACTTCCCTGTGTATCTCAACAACAAACGGCCCTGGCCCGAATGGATCCCGCTGTTAGGGCCCGAACGCGCCATGGTCAAAGCCGCGCCCGGCGATAACTCCTTCGAAGCTTGGGCCAAGGGTGTGAAGGAAGGGAAAGTGGTCGTCTCGAATGGTCCCATCGTAGAAATGACAGTCGATGAAGGGTCGGGTCAGGTGACCGCGACCGCCTCGTTCTGGCGGCCCCTCGAATCTCTCGAGATCGTGCGCAACGGTGAAGTGATTGCTCAAACCCAAGGCGGACAGGCCAAAACCCTCACCGTCTCCGCAACCGCATCGAAGGCCGAAAGCTGCTGGCTGGCCGCCCGCGTCAAAGCCCAAACGCTCAAGGACGAACCGCCCATTCAAGCGCACAGCAACCCGTACTGGCTGCTCAAAGACGGTAAACCGGTCCGCGTAGAATCCAGCCGCCGCGCCCTGGCCGCCAAATGGCAAGCCGAAATCGACTACTTCCGCTCCGCCGGAATCGTGTTCCCGGATGCATCGAAAAAACAGCAGTTCTTCACACGCGCGGAGAAGGCGCTGGCGGCTTTGCGCTAATCAGCGGATGGACAGAACTGGACAGAGGTTTTCATCCGCTATCCGTTTCAACTCGTGACGGTCAGCCGTGACCAACGTGCCTCGCAGTCTCATCGTCAGTTCAACTGCGAAACAGTCGGCCAGCGAAACGCGGCGCAGATTCGCCTTCAGGACTCCAACGCTTTGCCAAACCGCTGTTGCGAGGCTCGCGTCTTCTATTACTCCTATCCTCGCTAAATCGGCGATCGCATCTGCCGCCTCTCTTTGTCCGGAGGCTCGATGAAAATCGTAGAAAACCTCGCAGAGGTTAATGGCATGGGCGTAGCACTGGGACTCGGTGTCTAAAAGGCTATCCGCAACGAACCCGGCTCCGAACTCGTCGCGAAGGAACGCTATCATCGCACTAGCATCAAGGACAAAAATCACTGCGATTCCAGTGAGATCTCAGCCCGCTTCCGTTTCATGAACGCTTCGCTTGAGGTCGGAACGTGACGATATTTCCCGCGAATAGAATTGACGAGATCTGCCCGCCCAGACACTTTGGGCAGGATATCTCTTGATGCAAGAGCGGCCATAAGTTCGCGCTGCTCATCGGCATTCAATTTGCGCAGGGCCTCGAGAATTGATTGAACGTGATTCGCCACCGCTGGTCGCCTCTACTCAAATCATACTTTGTTAAGGCCTACTCCCCGCCACCTTCTTTCTTCTCTTCCTTCCTCCGTCGGATTTCCGCCAACCGCTCCGCGATCCGCGCCTCCACGCCTCTCGCCGCCGGCTCATAGAACCGCGTTCCAATCAGCGATTCCGGCAGGCACTCCATATCCACCACCGCGTCCTCAAACTGATGCGCGTGCTGGTAGCCCTTGCCGTATCCCCACTGCTTCATCGCCCGGGTCGGCGCATTCCGCAAATGCAGCGGCACCGGCTCTGCCACACGCTCCCGAACCGTCTGCTGCGCCATCCCGAGCGCCTTATACGCCGCGTCCGACTTCGGCGCCATCGCGAGATAGATGGCCACTTGCGCCAGCGCCTGATCGCCTTCGGGAATGCCCAGGAAGTGCACGCACTCCTTCGCCGCGATGGCCTGCTCCAGCGCCCGCGGATCCGCCAGCCCGATGTCCTCAATCGCCATCCGCACCAGCCGCCGTGCGATATACATCCTGTCTTCGCCGGACTCCATCATCCGCGCCAGCCAGTACAGCGCCGCATCCACATCCGACGATCGCACCGACTTATGCAGCGCCGAAATCAGGTTGTAATGCTCTTCGCCCGACTTGTCGTAGAGCAGCATCTTGCGCTGCATCGCATCCGCCGCGGCTTCCTCCGTCAACGCGCCGTTCACTGCCGCCGCCGACGTCAACTCCAGCAGGTTGTACGCCGTCCTGGCGTCGCCGTTGGCATACACGGCCATCTGTTCCAACAACTCATCGGAGGCGGTCAGCTTCAACTCCTCGAGCGCCCGCCGCAACAGCACCATCAACTCTTCTGTCGTCAGCGGCCGCAATGCGTACACACGCGTGCGCGACAGCAGCGCTGAATTCACCTCAAATGACGGATTCTCAGTGGTCGCCCCGATCAGCACCACATCGCCCCGCTCGACATACGGCAGAAAGGCATCCTGCTGCGCTTTGTTGAACCGGTGGATCTCGTCGATGAACAGCACCGTGCGCCGCCCCAGCTTCCGGTTGCGCTCCGCCGCCGCCATCACCTCTTTCACTTCTTTGATCCCCGCCAGCACAGCGGAAAAAGGAACGAAATCCGCGTGCGACTGTTTCGCCAGCAGCCGCGCCAGCGTCGTCTTGCCCACGCCGGGCGGTCCCCACAGGATCAGTGAAGTGAGTTGGTCTTTCTCGATCTGCCGCCGTAGCGGCCTACCTTCGCCCAGGATGTGCTCCTGACCGACATACTCCTCAAGCGACTCCGGCCGCAGACGCTCCGCGAGCGGCCGCGACGCCTTGTCCTCAGCGGATGGCTCGGGCGCCGGTAATGCGTCGAACAGGCTCATTGCCGCGTCCGCTGCCGCGCGGCTTCGTACAGGATCACCGTCGCCGCCGTTGCCGCGTTCAGTGATTCCACACCCACCGTCGGGATTCGCAAGTCCACCGCCCCGCTCGCCAACTTCTCCGAGACGCCCCGCCCTTCCGACCCGATCACCAGCGCGAAGCCGCGGCCCAGGTCAGCCTCGGCCAGCAGTAGTTTGCCCTTAGGTTGAGCCGCGTAGATCTCAATCCGTTTCTGCTCGAGCGCGGTCCGCGCCAGCGTCCCGTCAATGCCTGTCACAAACGGCAGCCGGAACAGCGACCCCGCGGATGCCCGCAAGGTCTTTGGATTGTACGGCGATACCGTCCCCTTCAAAAACAACGCGCCTGTTGCCCCGAACGCCTCGGCCGACCGGATAATCGTACCCGCGTTCCCAGGGTCTTGCACACCGTCCAGCAGCACCACCATCGCCCGCGACCGCAGCAACTGTTCCAACGTCCACTTCGGCGGCTCAACCAGCGCGATGACGCCCTGCGAAGCCTCGGTATTCGAGATTTCGGCGAAGGCCTTATCGGTCACGGTAACCACCCGCGTGCCGCGCAACCCGCGGACATGGGTCTCGACAGTGGACCGCACGCCTTCCGCGGCCAGCACCACCTCGATCCGGCAGCGTGACCGGATGGCCTCTTCCAGCAGGTGGAACGATTCGCTAACACAAAATCCATCCACCGTCAGTTCCCCGCGCGCCGCGGCACGGCGCACCTCGCGCAACAACGGATTCTTCGCGCTCGTGATCAATTCGCTACGGGGCTGTGTCATCAACGACATCGGCTCGTCGTAGACTGATCTTAACGCAAGATGCTTTGGAGAGGCCTGCGGCTCTGGCTGGTGATTGCCATCGTCGCCTCGATCGTCGCCGTCGGTGCGGTGACCGTTCGTGTGGCTCGTCAGGCCACGCTCGACGAGGCGCGCCCGGCCGACGCCATCCTGATCCTCGGCGCCGCTGAATACCACGGCAAGCCTTCGCCTGTCCTCAAAGCAAGGCTGGACCACGGCTTAGACCTCTACCGCCGCCACCTCGCTCCGCGCATCCTCACCACCGGCGGCTCTGGCGGCGATCCTGTGTTCACCGAAGGAGAAGTCGGCCGCGACTACCTCATCAGCCGCGGCGTTCCGCCGGAGGCCGTTATCGTGGAAGACGAAGGCAGCAGCACGTCCCATAGCATCGCCGCGACAGGGGAGATCCTGCGCCGCATGAACCTCAATTCCTGCATCGTCGTCACCGACGGTTACCACGTTTACCGCGCCAAACGCATGCTCCAAATGTCCGGCATCCAAGCCTTCGGCTCACCTCGCCCCACCACCCCCAAAGAAGCCTCGCGCCAATGGTGGCAGTACGCCCGCCAGGCCGCCGCCTACTTGCTTTGGCGTGCCGGGGTGGCGATCTGACGCCTGCACTAAAGTCTTTGCACGATAGAATGGTGATATGAGGCGCCTGACTGTGGAGGTCATTCCAGACGTGGATTTTGGTGGGTTCACGGCGCGCGTGCCTGATATTCCCGCTTATGGTGAAGGCGCTACCGAAGACCAAGCAATCGCAGACCTCAAGGAAGCACTAATGGCATATGTCGAGGCGTTTGGACTGGAGGACGCCCGGACAAGATTAAATCAGCCGGTCGTGCTTAAGGAACTCGACTTAGCGCTAGAAGATTTGGTTCGTGCCTAAGCTTCCAAGGCCTGCGGGTGAGGAGATGGTGAGGTTTCTCCAATCCCGTGGATTTGCCGTGATTCCGATTCGCGGCAGCCATCACGTGATGTTTCGTGGGGACTTGCGCACCTCCCTACCAGTCCACGGCAGCGAAGCGTTGAAGATAGGAACGCTTCGGGCCATCCTGCGGGATGTTGATATCGGCGCAGAGCAATTTGTCCGGCTCTGGCATCGATAGTTCGCTGGCTAAATCACAGTTTCCCGCGCCACTCCGCGCAAATCCATCTCGTACTCAATCGAAACAATCGGCGGCCGCGAATAGTGCCACACCACGCCATGAATACTGCCCTTCCCCATCGGCTTCAGGATCTCAGTGGCCAGAAATGGCGTGATATTGAAGACGGTGTAGATCTCGGTGACGGTCGCTTCGTCCCAGGAAACGCCCAACTCCTTGATCCGGCCCGCCATCAACCCCATCACGAACCGCGCCTTTTCCCTTAAAGCATCGAGCGACGTCTCGCCGCGGCGGACGACATCATGCGGATCGAGCGAGCCTTCCGGCAACTCGCCGCCCCCGGCCACAACGAACGTCTTCCGGGATAGCGTTGAAGGAACCGTATAGCTGAACCCGTAGAGCGAAGGCTCGGCCGGTGCGCCCACCTCAGGCGCGATGTTGGTCCGCGCTATCGGATTGACGCCATCGAGGAAGACGCCCCAATCCCGCAGCACGCCGACATAACCCGCATTGAAATCGCTGAAGCCCTGAAACGTGAACGGCTTCGGCGACCGCAGTTCCATCCCGCACAGCGACTCGACTGGCCGCCTTTCGGCTTCCAGGTGCGCACGCACCCGGTCAAAACCGGTCTTCAGCGGCGCCGGCTGCAGGAACCGTGCGTGAACGATCTCATGGCCGCTTGCGGCGACTACTCCGCCCGAGTAGGGCGCGATTCCCTTGATGAAGGCGTAGTTTCCTTTTGGATTGTTGATCAGCATCGAGTTTTGTGAGTACCTTCAATTGTTGCACTTCTTTCACCGTTAGCAGCCGGTACTTGCCGATCGGCAGGTCCCCAATCACCAGCGGACCGATCCGCACCCTTACCAGTTTCAAAACGATGGCCCCCACGTCCTCCACCATCTTCCGCACCTGCCGGTTCTTGCCTTCCGTCAGCACCACACGCACATGCGAGTACTTCTCCGAATCGCGCACCCGCTCCACCTTCTTCACCCCGGCTGACGACTGCCGCATCTCGTCCAGTTGTTCCTCCGTCAGCAGCAGGGACGCCTTCAGCAGGTACTCTTTCTCCACGTGATACTCGGGCGACGTCATCCGGTCCGCCAGCGCGTGATCGTTCGTCAGCAACAGCAGACCGGAAGTATCCAAGTCCAGCCTGCCGACCGTTCCCACAAACGCGGCCAAGCCTGTCAGCAAGTCGTACACCGTCGGACGCCCATCCGGATCTTTGTAGGTCGTGACGTATCCCTTGGGCTTGTACAACAGCACATACACCGGTTGCGCAGCCTGCAACGGCTTGCCGTCGAAGCTCACCTTGTCCCGTTCGAGGTTCACCCACGCGTCCGGCGTCCGCACCACCTTCCCGTTCACGCGGACCCGCCCCTCGCCAATCCATGAACGCGCCTCTGTCCGCGAACCCAACCCCATCTTCGACAGCACCCGATCGAGCGTCTTCATCTACCTTTCTATCTTCGATCGCCCGCGTTCGTTTACTTGCCGGCGATCGGCGTAGCCGTGATGTCCATCTGCATTTGGCGTTTGGATACCAGATCGTCCGATGCGAACACGAGTGTCGGCTTGCGCAACGGAATTGTCACCACGGAGACCCATCTGTTCTGGCGAATCGTGGGAGGCCCGCTTGTTCCACCGCCCGCCTGCCCTGCGGATTCCGCCGTTGTCGGCGTACTGGTGACGTCAGCAGTTATCGACAGCGAGAGCCTTCCATCTACTTCAGCTAGCACGTAACAATCGATGTTCACACCCACGTCCCAAAAGTTAACATTCCCTCCAACATTCACCGGGACCTTCGCACCCGCTCGAATCGAAACGCGATTGCTCTTCGGGTCCTGCACCGCTATTACGGAGTACGAACGGGCATTGAGGACCTTGCCCGCATCCACCTCCTTGAGCGTGAACTCCAGCTTGTAGAACTTCTGTGCTTCAGCGCTCTTCTCCGGCGCCTGCGCCAGCCCGGCGCTGGAAGCCATCGTCAGAAATGCCATGGTGGGTACGGTCATTAAAATCGTTCGCATAGCTCTCTCCTTATTCATTGCCATCGCTCGGCAATGGCTCAATTCGAATCGGTTCAATCGATACAGGTTGGCCAGCCCGCTCCTCCTCGATCGATGCCAGGACCTGACGCATCTGCTCCGGCGCGCGAGTGCTCCACTTCAGCAACGCCCGCTCCTCGCGTGTAAGCGGCGAGTCTGCCGGGAAGCGATCTTTCTTGGGCAAGACTGACTTGCCGGACACCTTCGGCCGAACGTTTACGGCTGATGGCGCTGGCGAACGCGCGGGTTCCGTCGCCTTCGCGGTTTGTTGCGGCGCGACGCTCTCCGGCTGGCGCGGTACCGACGCTTGCGTCTTCTCGACCACCGGCGCCCCCGCGCGTGTCGGCCGCCACCGGATTGCGACGCCAATCAGGATGAGCACGGATGCCAGCGCCACAATCCAACGCGGCGAGAGGTAAAAGGGCGAGTGCGGCCGCGGACGGGCAGCTTCGACCCGCCGCAGAATCCGCTGTTCCAGCCCGGTGAGCGGTTCCGCATCCGTGTATTCCGCGAGCGCCGAGTCGATCAATTCATCCAGCCGGTCGCTATTTGTTTCCTTCATGGTCGACCTCTCATAGCCGCCATCAGCTTCTCTCTTAAGATTTGCCGCGCCCGCATCAGCCGCGTCCGTACCGTCCCTTCCGGGATACCCATCACCTCGGCAATCTGCTTCGATGAAAACTCTTCGAAGCTCGACAGCGCCAGCGGTTGCCGCAACTCCTCCGGTAGTCCGTCGATCAAGCGGTGCACCACCTGATTCGAGTTCGAGGCGATAGCCGCTTCTTCCGGGTCGCACCCTTCCCATTCCGCCTCATCTGCCACACCAGGGGCGGGCTTCCCCTTCCGATGGTCGACCGCGATCCGCCACGCTGTCCGTGCGAGAAATGCCCGTTCGTCCGCAATCTGTTCCCACCGCGGTGATCGGTACACCTTTAAGAACGTCTCTTGCACAACATCCTCCGCATCCTGCACGCTGCGCAGCACCGAGTAGGCGACGCGAAACACGAATCGGGCGTGGCGGTTCACGATGCCGGCAAATCGTTCTTCGCGTATCCCTGCAGTGTCTTGGTTCGCCAATGCTGGCTCCTGGCACGCGATCTGTTCGGAGGCGCCGGCCATCTCGCAACCTGATCTTCACGAGCTAAGACCGGAAAGTCAACGCGGGCGTTCAATTATATTTACCGAAGTCCTGATGATGACCGAGAGGTGCGTGGTGGGGGAGTTCGTTTCGCAAAGTGTTGAAAACAGGACGGAGGTCGGCGGGGATGGATTCGGCGGTGAGGGATTGCAGACGTTAACCCGAAACGGTCCCTATAATCGTGAATGACATGTTTCGGGTCCTTTTGCTCGCTTTCGTTCTCACGGGGGCCGCTGCGGCGCAAACGCGCCAGATCGCCGTGCCCGTCCTTCGCGACAAAATCGCCGGCGGTTGGGCCGGACAGATGATCGGCGTCAGCTTTGGCGCGCCTACCGAGTTCCGCTTCCTCGAAAAGATCAACGAAGGCCCACTGCCTGAGTGGACGCTCAACAGCGTTCGCAACTCGCTCAACCAGGACGACCTTTACGTCGACATGACCTTTGCCAAGGTCTTGGACGACAAAGGCCTGAACGCTACCACCGAAGATTTCGGCGCCATGTTCCGCGATGCCAAATACGCCCTGTGGCACGCCAATCTCGCCTCCCGGCGCGCCCTTAAGCGCGGTGTACCCGCCGCGAAGGCCGGCCTGCCCGAATACAATGCCCACGCCAACGACATCGATTTCCAGATCGAAGCGGACTTCGTCGGCCTCATGGCCCCTGGGCTGCCGCAAGCCTCCAACGACATCTGCTACCGCGCCGGCCGTGTCATGAACTATGGCGACGGCATCTACGGCGGCATGTTCGTTTCCGGCATGTACGCCGCTGCGTTCTTCGAATCGGACCCGGTCAAGATCGTCGAAGCGGGCCTCAAGACCATCCCGCCCAAGAGCCCCTACGCGATGACCATTGCCGACGTGCTCGCGTGGTCGCGCCAGTTCCCCGGCGACTGGCGCAAAGTCTGGCGCCTCACCGAAGACAAGTGGAACAAGCGTGAACCCTGCCCCAACGGCGCGCTGCACCCCTTCAACATCGACGCGCGCCTCAACGGAGCCTACATCGCCCTCGGCCTGCTCCACGGCAAAGGCGACTTTTGGCAGACCCTCGAAATCTCCACGCGCGCCGGCCAGGACTCCGACTGTAATCCCGCTTCGGCCTGCGGCATTCTCGGCGTCGTCCTCGGGTATAACAAGATCCCCGACAAGTGGAAGGGCGGCATCCCCGCTATCTCGAAGGAGAAGTTCCGCTACACCGACTTTACTTTTGAAACCATCACGGACAGCACCCTCAAACGCGCCATCGCCCTGGTGGAGCAAACCGGCGGCAAACGCAACGGCGACACGCTCACCGTGAAACTGCAGCAGGCGAAACCCGCCAAGCTCGAGATTTGGGACGATTACGGTTCCCCGGTCGAACGCATCGCCACCACCGACGCGCGCTGGAAGTTCACCGGCGACTGGAAATCAGGCAAAGGCGGCCGCGCCCAACCGGTCACACGCACCGCATCCGCGAAAGGGGCCGAAGCCACCATTCGCTTTGAGGGCGCCGGAGCCATGATCGTCGGCCCCTACCTGCCCACGGGCGGCAAGGCAGACGTTTACCTCGACGGGAAGCTAAACCGGACCGTCGACGTCTATCCCGACGAAGACGCGGGCAAAGGAGACGAATCCGTCTGGCACGCCTTCCGCCTAAAGCCGGGCCCACACGAAATTCGCCTGGTCGTCAAAGGCGAACCCTACGGGGCTTCAAAGGGTACGGACATCGCGATTGAAGATCTGGTGGTGTTTCGGTAGATCCGCTGAAACTTGAGCGATAATCGAGGAGAGGCCGCTACCCATGGACGCGAACGAAAACGCCACTAAACAGGACGTGCAGGATCTTCGGCAAGACCTAAATGAAGTTCGCCTGGAACTGAAGCAGGATATGGACCGCGTAATCGAAACAATGCGGGACATCGAGACGCACCTGCTGACCGAGTTTCACCGCTACTCGCGCGGACTGTAAGCCCGGATGCACACGCTCGAGTCCACCGACAACGACCTGAAGATCCGTCTCGCCACCCTCGAAGAACACGTCCTCGAACTCGAATCCCGGATTCGTCCGCCTCACTAATCAGCGCAACTCCTCCACGATCATTTCGAGCGCTTGCCGCGATGGCCTCACCCGCTCAATGGGCAACGACGCCAGCGGCTCATCCACCATGTTCAGCCGCTGAATCATTGTGGGCGTATGCCGGTCCACATAGATGATGCCCGTCACCACCTCGCCCGGCTTCTGCGGACGGTGCAACAACTCAATGGCCGCCAACCGGTCAGTCGGATCGTATTCGCGTTCCAGTTTCTTCAGCACCAGCCGCGAGCCATCGTGCATCTCCACCTCGCGGGCCGAGCCCTCTTCGTAATCCACCGTTATTTCTTCAAAGGAAGGGACAAAGTCGATATCATGCAACGGCTCTTCGTGGTCCTTCATGTATTCGTAGCTCTTGGTGGAACCTTCGTGGTCGTTGAACGTGGTGCAGGGCGACACCACATCGATCACAGCGAGCCCCTTGTGCGACAGCGCCGCCTTCAGGATCGCTTGCAACTGCTTCTTGTCTCCTGAGAACGACCGCGCCACGAACGTCGCGCCCAGCTCCAATCCGGCCAGACATACGTCGACCGGGGGCATCTCATTGATAACTCCCGTTTTCAACTTCGACCCGACATCCGCAGTGGCCGAAAACTGCCCCTTCGTCAGCCCGTAAACGCCATTGTTCTCGATGACGTAGATCAGCGGAACGTTGCGCCGCAGCATGTGCATGAACTGCCCCAACCCGATCGACACCGTATCGCCATCCCCGGTTACCACCACGCCGATCAGCTTGTGATTCGCCGCCAGCGCTCCGGTCGCCAAAGCCGGCGCACGCCCGTGTACGCCGTTGAACCCGTGCGACAGTCCCAGGAAGTACGCCGGCGTCTTCGACGAGCAGCCGATGCCCGAGATCTTGGCCACCTGCCATGGCTGGACGCCCATTTCCCAGAACACCTCCACCAGCCGCTCGGTGATCGCATTGTGGCCGCATCCGGCACACAGTGTGGTCTTCCCGCCGCGATAGTTCAGGACGTCCAGGCCAATGCGGTTTGTCTTCTTCGAAGCAGGCGCCGCTGGTGCGCTCATAACCCCTCCTGGCGAACGATTTCAGCCGTGACACTACGCGCATCGATCGGCAGCCCCGAATAATGCAGCACACTTCGCAGCTTGCGTATCCGGTCGGCCGTCATCTCCATTCGCATCAGCATCAACAACTGCGAGTCGCGATTCTGCTCCACCACGTACACCCGTTGGTGCTCGTCGATGAACTCCTCCAACTCGGTGGTGAACGGATAGGCCTTCAACCGCAGATAGCTCACGGGCATGTTGAACTCGTCACGCAATTGGTCGCACGACTCTTCGCACGCATACCGCGAGGTTCCGCAACACACAATCCCGATCCGCGCGCCTTCCCGGGTTGTAATCTCCGGCCGCGGCACCGCGGTGCGCATGGATTCGAATTTGCGCGACAGCCGTCGCATGTTGTTCATGTAGTCGTCTTCGCGCTCGCTGTACTGCGCCTTTTCGTTATGTCCGCTGCCGCGCGCAAACCACGCCGCGGCGGGATGATTTGTCCCCGGCACGGTGCGATATCCGACACCGTCTCCATCCACGTCCTTGTATCGCGCGAAGCTGCCCAGCCGGTCGAGGTCCTCTTTCGACAACACCTTGCCGCGATCGATTGGACCTTCCGGATACGGGAACGGCTCTGACATCCAGTTGTTCATCCCCAGATCGAGATCCGTATTCATGAACACCGGCGTCTGAAACCGTTCCGCCAAATCGAACCCAATGCCGGGCATCGTGAAGCATTCCTCGGGCGACGACGGAAACAGCACCGGATGTTTGGTATCGCCGTGCGACAGGATGGCGTTCTTCAGAATGTCGCCCTGGGCGGTTCGTGTCGGAAGTCCAGTGGACGGCCCTACGCGTTGCACATCGATGATCAACACCGGAATCTCAACGTAATAGGCCAATCCGACAAATTCCGACATGAGCGAGATACCGGGGCCGGACGTGCACGTCATGGATCGAGCGCCGGCCCAGCCTGCGCCGATCGCCATCCCCACCGCGGCCAGTTCATCCTCCGCTTGGATCACGGCATAGGTCGCGCGGCCTGTCTCCTTGTCGACTCGCAGCCGGTTCAAATAGCCGATCATCGCCTCGGCCAGCGAAGACGACGGCGTAATGGGATACCACGTCAGCACGGTGCATCCGGCGAATACGCAACCGAGCGCCGCCGCCGCATTGCCGTCGACGATGAGCTTGCCCTGCGTCTGGTTCATCCGCTCCACGCGATAGGGATCGGTCTTCGGCAGGTTCTCCGACGCATACTTGAACCCCGCCTGCACCGCGCCCCAGTTCAATTCCGCCGCCTTTTGCTTCCGCGCGCCGAACTGCTTGAACAGCGCCTTTCGCATCTCCTCCAAATCGATTCCCAGGAAGAACGCCATCATGCCCGGGTAGAGCATATTCTTCACGAGCTTCCGCAGCTTCGCCTCCGGGCATACGGGACCGACCAGCTTGTCGAACGGCGGCGCGTAAAAGTGCAGGTCGGACCGGAGATCCTTCAGCTTCAGCGGTTCGTCGTACAGCACCGCCGCGCCGGGCTCCAGCTTCAGCACATCTTCGCGCGCCGTCTCCGGATTCATCGCCACCAGAAAGTCGACTTCCTTCTTCCGGCCGATGTAGCCGTTTTTGTTGGCGCGAATGGTGAACCACGTCGGTAATCCGGCAATGTTTGAAGGAAACATGTTCTTGCCCGATACCGGAATGCCCATCTGAAAGATGGAGCGCATCAAGACGTTATTGGCCGTCTGGCTGCCGGAACCATTGACCGTCGCGATTTGAATGCTGAAGTTGTTGATAGTGCGCGCAAGACGTGTCGGCTCTTCGAAATGCAAGTCCGTCGACGCATCTGCGCGAGGACTGACTGCTGACGTTGCCGCCGATATAGCCATGGTTGCGTCCTCGCATCCCCCCAAGTTGGGTGGTGCTTGGGAGTATACGCAAACTGAACGCCGAAGAAAAGGGGTAGCGAAAAGCGGTTTGGCGCCTCGTCCCGGAAACGGGCGAAACGGTCAAACAGACTCCAATGTCTAGAGCGCGGCGCGACTCAGATTATGCTGCACCGCCGCATGCAGCCGCTCGGCCGAAATCGGCTTGGTGAGATAGTCGGTCATTCCGGCGTCGAGGCACCGTTGGCGGTCTTCCGTCATCGCGTTCGCCGTCATGGCCACAATCGGGACCGTCCGGCCTTTCTCCTCGCGCCGGATCGCAGTGGCGGCTTCGTAGCCGTCCATCTCGGGCATCTGGCAATCCATCAGAATCAGATCGTAGGTGCTACGCGCGGCCGCCACCACCGCCTCGATACCGTTTTCGGCAAGATCGACCTGATGGCCCATCTTGCGGAGCAGCCGCAGCGTCACCTTCTGATTCACCAGGTTGTCTTCGACCAGCAGAATGCGGCCCGCGGCGTGCGCCCGCGGAATTTTGGCCTCAACCGCGCTCGGGACCGTCAGCACTTGCTTTGAAACCGGCAGCGGTAACACAAACTCGAACCGGCTACCCTGTCCCTCTTCACTCGTCAATTCCAGCTCTCCGCCCATCGCTCCCACCAGTTCGCGGCAAATTGTCAATCCCAGGCCGGTCCCGCCGTACCTTCGCGTGGTCGAGCTGTCGGCCTGCGTGAACGGATCGAAGATGGCTTTCCGCGCATTCGGGGCGATCCCAATCCCCGTATCCTCCACCCTGAATCGCAACCGAGCCAGCCCTTCCCGCATCTCGACGGCGGTGACGCCCACCGTGACGCTGCCTTGCCGTGTGAACTTCACCGCATTGGAGAGCAGGTTGAGCAGCACCTGCTTCAGGCGCTGCGCGTCTCCGTCCACCGCGGCCGGCAGGCCGGCCGTCTCCTTCCTCAGTTCCAGCCCTTTCTGTGTTGCCATCGGCGCCATGAGCCGCGCAACCTCGCTAACGAGTTGATCCACGGCAAACGGCGCACATTCCAGCACCAGTTTGCCGGCCTCAATTTTCGACAGGTCCAAGATGTCGCTCACCAGCCGCAGCAGCGTATCGTTACAACTTTGGATCGTCTCGAGGTGCTCGCGTTGCTCTTCATTCACCGCCGAGTCGAGGAGCAGGCTTACGCTGGCCGTCATTCCGTTCATCGGCGTCCTGATCTCGTGACTCATGTTGGCGAGAAAATCGCTTTTGGCACGCATGGCCCGCTCGAGCCGGGCCATCATGTCCTTCTCGCGAGTCACGTCAATCGACACACCCACCAGCCGTTTGGGTTGCTCGCCTTCCCATTCCACCCGGCCCTCACAGCGCAGCCAGCGTTCCGACCCGTTCCGCGGGAGCACGCGGAATTCCTCTTCGAAGGCGCATTGTTCCGGTTGCCTCCACTTCCGCTCCCGGTCGACGCGAGCCCAATCGTCGGGGTGAATCAGCCTGCTTACTTCCTCCCATTCCAGCCGCATCGCCGACCGCGCGAATCCCAACTGCACGGCCAGCCCTTCGGAGAGAACCAGGCTCTTGGTCCCTACGTCCAGCTCCCACGTTCCCAACGACGCCGCTTTCTCCGCCAGCTTCACACGGTCTTCGTTCTCGCGGACCCGGTCCGCCGCCCGCCGCGTCTGGATGGCCATCCCGGCCAGGTGGGCCCCGACTTCCACAACCCGCAAATCCTGATCCCGCGGTGTTGCCGGCCGGTGGTGGTACATGGCAAACGTGCCAAGCACGCGATTGTTCACGTCGCGAATCGGCACGCTCCAGCACGAGCGCAGGCCGAAACTCATGATGAAATCCCTTACCCCGGCAAACTTCTCGTCTGTCGCGATATCCGTCACCACTACCGTCTCGTTCCTGTAAGCCGCCGCGCCGCACGCTCCGACGTTCGGCCCGATCGGCAACCGGTCGACCGCCTTTGTGTACTCGTCCGGCAAGCTGCCCCCGGAACCCGTCATTAACTGCTGCCGCTCCTCATCGAGCAGCAGCACCGTGCACCGGCAGTCCCGCACGATATCCTCAATTGCGGTTGTGAGCGAGTCCAGCGCCTCCCGCAGCAGCGCCCCGCGGCTCATCATATCCGCGATGCGCCGCCCTTCCTGCATCATGCGCGCCGTTTGCCGTACCTGCGCCTGCTCCGCCTTGGCCGTCAGCGCCCAGTGGCGCGCCTGTCTCCAGGCCGCGACCGCCAGCAGCCCCGACGCTATTGAGATCCCGTAACTGACTTCATTCCACACACTAGCGCTTCCCTTACCCTATCGGACATTACCTCGGAACTATTCGGGTTAATCTGCTTTGCCGTCTCGACCTCTATCATTCCACCAACTTTTGCGTTCGCAAAATAAACGCAGAAATTCCTGCCCTCCTCCCCACTACTTCATTGAAGCGGTATCACAATTCGTCCACAACCGCTTCACATCGGACATATGTTCAGGATCCGTTTGGTCGTGGGGTGGTTCCTGCTACTGGCTACACCCTTCACGGTCCTCGCCGAGACCGTGCTCATTCAGCTTCAAATCATCGAAGGCGAAGGAGCCATTCACACCGCGGGTACTAAGGCTTCTCGCCCGATCACCGTTCAAGTGACCGATGAAACCGGTAAACCCGTTGAAGGTGCTGGGGTTACGTTCCGACTTCCCGAAGAGAGCGCCACCGGCTTCTTCGACACGGGCCTCCGTTCCGACGTGCAAATCACCGGGCGCGATGGCCGCGCCACCGTGTGGAGCATCGTTTGGGGCAAGGCGCCCGGCCCGGTTAAGATTCGCGTGACCGCCTCAAAAGACGTGGCCCGCGCCGGGACAATCGTCTCGCAATATCTCAATGAGCCCTCAGGGGTTTCGCCCACTGTCGCGTCAACGCCGGCGCCCGATTCCACACGAACTGTCGCCACCGGCATTCGGCCGGCCGTTCCAGTCATCGACCCCGCGCCCAAGCCGGTGGCCGCCGGCAAACGCCGCACCAACACCCGTTGGCTCCTGGTTGGTGTCGCCGCCGGGGGCGCCGTCGCCGCTGCCGTGCTTGCCGGAAAAGGCGGAGCGGTTGCGTCCAGCGCCTCGGGTGGCTCCAATGTACCGCCCATTCCCACCATCAGCATCGGTTCCCCCACTATTTCTGTCGGAAAGCCATGAAGAAGCTGTCCTCGCTCGTCCTCGCCTTGCCCGTCCTCGCCTTACTCGTCCTGGTCGCGGCTCCTGTCCTCGCCCAACCCGCCGTGGACCTTCCCCGTCTTGGCTGCATTCGCGACTCCCAGAGCCAACTACGGATCGTCTACGGCGTCCGTGCGTCGTTCATCCTCTCACCCCCGGTCGCCTTGAAGGTCCGCGCGTTCTTTTGCTCGGAGACGATCATCGCCGCCCAAACGCCCGATGCACTCGTCGCGTTCGACCAATCCGGCGCCGAAATCGCCAGAGTTGCCGTGGCAGAGGATGCCATTGTCGAATTCGAGTCAGACGGCAAGGTTCTTGTTGCAGATCAACTATTTATCTTCGACGGCAAGCAATGGATAGAACAGGAGGGCGGCCCCCCGGGTCCGCGCCGCACGCCCGCGTCCGGTTCCGCCCCCAAACTAGGCGCCTGCACGGCCAGACTCGAACAAGGCAAAGTCGCCCTGTGCGAAGAGTCGCTACCCGACCTGCCGCCGGTCCTCTCCGTAGAACGAATCGGACCCGGCTGGCTGCACCTACGGACCGCCGAAGGCTCCTTCGCCCTCACGCTACGCAACGGCAAACCGGAGACTTACGCGTTACCAGCCACTCCGCCGGACGCGGGAGAAGAGCGATGAGAACCCTCGCCCTCTGTCTCCTGCTTGCTGCTGCGCCCGCCGGCGCGCAAATAGCCGTTTACACGGTTACGACCAACGGCGCGGAATCGCCGGTCGAGGGTCTGGTCGATGTGGGTACTACACCGGTCGGGGACCTGCTCGATACGCGCGTTCGCCTCCGCAATCCCGGCACCGTGGCTATCAATGTAACTACACTCCGGGTACAAGGCGTTGCATTCTCGCTCGTAGGCAATCCAACTCTGCCGTACCTGATGGCGCCCGGCACCAACATCGACTTCCGGGTCCGCTTTCTGCCTGTTAATACCGGCAGTTACTCCGCCACTCTCCAGGCCAACGACCGTTCGGTGTTCTTCCGCGGCATCGCCATTCCCGCGCCACGTCTGTACTTCGACCGCGACGGCACGCTCGAGCCAGTCGCCACCAACGTCTCGATCGATTTCGGCCGGGTTCAGAAGAACACGAGCCTCACCCGCCGGCTGCTGCTGCGCAACGAAGGCGGCGCCTCGTTCACCACCCGTGACATACGGATCTCCGGTCTCGGCCTCGCGTTGAAGCTCGGCTTTGCACTGCCGCTCGCGATGGCCGCGGGAGAAGCGGCGTCGTTTGAAGTCACGGCTACTCCGCCACGCTCCGGCATTCTCTCCGGCACGCTTGAGATCGATGGCCGGCAGTTCAAAATCGACGTCACCGCGACCGACCCGCCGGTGCCCGACATGTCTATTAATCTGCCTGCAGAGCCGCTCGTTAGCGGTCGCCAGGCAAA
This sequence comes from Bryobacterales bacterium, assembly GCA_020846745.1. GTDB lineage: Bacteria > Acidobacteriota > Terriglobia > Bryobacterales > Bryobacteraceae > JADLDI01. Next base: position 34,261 of record JADLDI010000061.1, read on the forward strand.
GCTCACGGTTACGCTGGCTTCCCCTTCGCCGCTCACGACGTCTATCCCTCTCACTTTGACCTTCACGCCTTTGGGCGGCGCGCCGGACGATCCAGCAGTCCTCTTCGTCTCGCCCGCCTCGCGCATCGCTACGCTATCCATAACGGAAGGCGACTCGATTGCGAAGATCGGTACACAATCCGATATCGTTTTTCAGACCGGAACCACTGCCGGCACACTGACCTTTAAGGTCCAGGCCGGCTTCAAGACTCAAGAGGTTTCCGCCACCATCGCGGCCGCGCTCCCGGCTCTCGATACGGTCAAAGCAACCCGCGGCACGGGTAGCGTTGAGGTTATTGCCACGGGGTTCGACAATACGCGTACCGCATCCCAAATCTCTTTTGTTTTCTACGACAAAAGCGGTCGCGCGATCAATTCCGACCCGATCCGCGCCGCCGTTGCCGACGCCTTCTCCCAGTATTTCCGCGCCTCCCAACTCGGCGGCCTGTTCTCGCTCAAAGCCAGTTTCCCCGTCGCGGGCGATACCACACAGATCGGTGCGGTTGAGGTAATCCTCTCGAGCGCCCAAGGTGCATCTGCTCCCACACGCGCTGCATTTTAGATCTCGCTGCGCAGTACAATAGCCATTCACTTTCTCAAGGAGATTTACTGTTTCTATGGCTAATCTGGGTTACTGCGGCTTGGGCATCATGGGATATCCGATGGCCCGCAATCTGGCGCGTGCGGGCAATCGAGTCGCGGTCTGGTCTTACACCAAGGAGAAATGCGACAAGCTCGCCGGCGAAGAGCCGAACGTCACCGCCTGTGCCACCGCGGCCGAGGTCGCCAACGACGCGGAATGTATCTTCCTCTGCGTGGGCGACGACGCGATGGCTGAAGATGTCATCCTGAATGGTCTGGCTCAAACGGCTAAGCCGGGCACTGTCATCGTCGACACCTCCACTGTCTCCCCGGCCTCGTCCATCAAGGTTGGCGAGGCGCTCACTAAGAAGGGCATCCACTTCCTGGGCGCACCCTGCACCGGTTCCAAACCCGGCGCCGAAGGGGGCACCCTTACGTTCATGATCGGTGGGGAGAAGGAGGTGTTCGAGCGCGTCCGCCCGTACTTTGAAGTCATGGGTAAGCGTCTGTACTACTGCGGCGGACCCGGCATGGGCCTGCACGCCAAGCTCACGCAGAACCTGATTCTTTCGAACATCTTACAGGCATTCAACGAGGGGATGGTACTTGCGACCAAGGCCGGCGTCGACCCCGAACTGATGCTCGACATTCTCGACAACTCCGCCGCCAAATCCGGCCTCATCAGTTTCAAGGCGCCTTACATCCTGCGCCGCGACTTTTCCACCAACTTCTCTGTCAAGTGGATGCATAAGGATATCGGGCTGATGTTGGAGTCTGCCAACGACCTCAATGTGCCGCTGCCGCTGACGGCTTTGACGCAGCAGTTGTTCCGGGCCGCCATTGCCTGCGGGTACGGGGAAGAGGACTTCTGTTCGACGATAAAGGTGCTGGAAGGCATGACGGGCGTTGAAGTTAAAAAAGTTTAACTAAAAAATCCACTTTGCCTGTAGTTGGATCGGGCCGGGCAGGGGTCTTAGAGGCGTCCATGTCCCTGTGTCTCTTGTGCGGCCCCGGCGTCTTCTCCTTGTGCCAAGCCGGGCCCACCCGCGGCCTGTTTCAGGCCGGGGCCGCCTTCTGCTTCTCAGCCGTCTGACCTCGGAATAGCGCAACAGCCATGGCCATCCTCCCACTCACGCAGGCGTTCCCCAACGCAGCGGAGGATTTCGCTAACCCGTTGCAAACACAGGTGGCTGAGATTTTTGAGCAAAGCCGGGACGACGTTTACCGCTATCTTCTGTTGCAAGGTCTCCATCCTCCCCAAGCCCAGGAAGCGACGCAGGAAGTTTTTCTCCGGCTTTATACCACCATGCGCAAGGGTGAGGATATTCGCGAGCCGCGCGCCTGGATCTTCCGGGTGGCCCACAATCTGGCAACCAAAGTTCGTGCCTCCCAAAACGCGCAGCCGTACGACCCGGAAATCGAAATGCGGCTCACCAGTTCGGACAACCCCGAGCGGTCGTTGCTTGAGCGCGAGCGGATTGTCCGTCTGCATCAGGCGCTGGGATCGCTTTCCGAACAGCAGCGCCGCTGCATTTTTCTGCGAATGGAAGGCCTTCGTTATCCCGAAATCGGAGCCGCCCTCGGTATCTCCGCCTCTACTGTTGGTGAGTTCCTCCGCCGCGGTTTGGCGCGGCTCAAAAAGGTGACCCATGAATAGCCTACACGTCGACGACGAGCGCATTGTACGCTACGCCGATGGCGAACTCGGCCCCAAAGACGCGGCCCGCGTCCGCGCGCACCTGGAATCGTGCTGGGAATGCCGTGCCGAATTGGACAACATCCACCGCGCCGTCGGTGAGTGTGTGCGCTATCGCAAAGCTCTTCGCGATGTCCTTCCGGCTCCTCCGCGGCCCTGGCAAGACCTGCAACCTCATTTTGCCGAGATCGATTCATCTCTTGCTCAAACCTCCTTTCTATCTCGTCTGGCCGGCATATTGACGCCGGTGCGTCTGGTTCCACTTGCCGCGGCCGCTGCGGCCCTGCTGGTTATCGTTTACACCAATCGCGAACTTCCCACCGTTAGTGCGGCAGAAGTGTTGAAGAAAGCCGTCGCCGCCGAACAGTCGCGGCCTCAACAGTTGCGCCGCTACCAGATCAAGTCTCGTGGCGCGCGCCTGACCGACCCGGCCACCATTCGGCGCCTCGAAACGGTAGCCGTCGCGGCGAATTACGATTGGAGCGCTCCCCTCTCGGCACGGTCGTTTTCGCGGTGGCACGATTCGCTCGCCGACAAGCAGGACGCAGTTTTCACAACTGCAAACTACTACACCGTTAGTACTCGCTCCCAAGCTTCCGAAATCGTAGAGGCTTCGCTCCAATTACGCACGGCGGACTACGTTCCGACGGCTACTTCCCTCGAATTCCGCAATCACGACCGCATCGACATCACCGAATTACCCGCCGAGGCTGCCATTGCGCACTCCGCTGGTCCAGTGGAACCGAGCCGCGGCGTGCAGCCCCCGCTTACCGAGGTAAAACCCCTCGCCGGTACAACTCCCGCGGACGAGTTGAAGGTTTTCGCAGCACTCCGCAAGCTGGGCGCCGATCTTGGCGAACCCATCGAGATCAGCCGGACGGCCGATGCCGTTGTTGTGACGGTGCTCGGCGTCGATCCTAGCCGCCGCCAGCAACTGCAGTCGGGGCTGGCAAGCCTGTCGCGTGTGGACCTGCGTTTCCCCGAACTGCCGGCGCCTCCCACCGTTTCCACCTGGCGCAACCTGAGCCGTTCCACCGTTACCTCGCCCTTCGAAGGCGATTTGAATCAATACTTTGGCGGGCGGGCGGCGGTCGACCGGTTTACCGATCAGACTCTGGAGCTGATCGACAGTGCCGTGGCTCGGGCCCACGCCTTGCGACGTCTTACTGAGCACTTTCCGCCTCAGGTGGTGGCCACTTTGCCATCCGACGACCGCGCCGAATTCCAGAACCTCTACGCCGACCATGCGACGGCATTGGCCCAGAGCGCGCGCCAGTTGAACCAGCTCACCAATCCGGTTCTCACCACGCTGAAAGCGCCGCCTGTCAGTGCCGGCACCGGAGCCGCTACGCCCGCCGAGCTGCTCGACTCGGCCCGGACGGTTGAACAGCTATTTGCCGCCGTCCTGACCGGTGCTACTACCGATGTAGCGGTCGCGGAACTGCCGGTGCGCCTCCGCTTTGCCCTTACCCAGCTCATGAATTCGGCTGACTTTTCAGCCGCATCCCCTCCACAATAGGGATATGGTCTCGTGGTGTGCCCGCATAGCCTTGTTGCTTGCGGGCGCATCCGTAGTCCTTTCTCAACAGCTCACTTACCTTACCGGATTCGTTAAAGACCAGACCGAATCTTCTGTTCCTGAAGCTTCTATCGGCGTCGTGAATGAGGAGACAGGCTTTCGCCGGTCTGCCAAATCCAATCAAGACGGCGGTTATTTCATTCCCGCCCTCCACCCTGGCGTCTACAAAATCACGGTGCGGAAGGAAGGTTTCCGCACGGTTGTCCGCTTCGGCGTCAAACTCGAAGTTGCCCAACCCGCCCGCGTCGACTTCAACCTGCCCGTGGGCGCGATGCAGGAAACCATCACCGTCGAGGGTACTACCCCGCTGCTGAACTCGGACAATGCCGCGGTGGGTACTCTTGTTTCGCGCGACATGATCGACCGGCTGCCTCTGAACGGCCGCAACCTGCTGTCGCTGATCGAGATCACACCCGGTTCCGTAGTCACCCCCGCTACGCGCGGCGAATCCGGTCAGTTCACGGTTAACGGACAGCGGCCGAACTCCAATTACTTTACCGTCGACGGAGTGTCGGTGAATTCCGGCGTTTCCGGGGGCGGCCAGCCGGCGCAGTCGACCGGCGGTTCACTGCCTGGCATGACCGCGTTTGGGAGCTTCCACGGCCTTGTTCCGCTGGAGGCATTGGACGAGTTTCGGGTGCAGACTTCTTCGGCGATTCCCGAGTTTGGCCGCTTGCCGGGCGCTCAGATTAGTCTCTCGTCCCGCTCCGGTTCCAATGAATTTCACGGGTCGATTTTCCATTACCTGCGCAACGAGAAGACCGAAGCCAACGACTGGTTTGCGAATCGCGCCGGGCTGACGCGCTCGCCGCTCCGGCTGAACGACTTTGGCGGCTCGCTGGGCGGGCCTCTGGTGAAGAACCGCCTGTTCTTCTTCGCGACGGCCGAGTATCTACGTCTGTTGCAACCCTTCGCCCTCCGAACTCCGGTACCCGACCCGGCAACACGCGCCGCGGCGCCGGCCTGGTCACAGACCGTCCTGAATTTCTTCCCGGAAGCCAACGGCGCGTCGATTGGCAACAATCTCGCCGAATGGACCGGACGGGGACAACGCCCGGCCAAGCTGTATGTTCTCAGCGGCCGGCTCGATGCGGCGATCACCTCGCGGCTGACCGCCTTCGGTCGGTACAACCTGTCGCCCTCGAACACCGAATTCGGCTATTCCCAGATCAATGCGCTGGACGTCCGCTCCTGGTCGGCTACGGGCGGATTTAACCTCAGCTTGGGCGCCGGAGTCGTGAACGATTTCCGTGTCGCCGCAGCCGATGCCTTCGGCCGCTCGTTCTGGCGCCAAGCCAATATCGGACCCCTCCCCGACTGCCTCCTTTCCGAACTTGCCGCGTCGCAGTTCCAGAGCCAGAACATCGCTTGCGACGCGTTCTACCGGTTTTCGATCGCGGGCCTCGGGCAGTCGCTCTACGGCCCTGAAAGCGACAACCGGCAGCACCAGTGGAACATCGTCGACAACACGACGCTCAGCGCCGGCAGCCACCAACTGCGCTTTGGCGTCGACTACCGGCGCCTCGAACCTGCCCGAACCCGCAGCCAGACCTATTTCAGCGTTCTGGCCGATTCACTGAGCGACTTTCTGGCGAAGCGCAACCTCTGGATCACGCAGACTCCCGTTGCCCAGATGAGCAATAGCCTGCATGAGGTATCGCTCTACGCACAGGACACGTGGCGGCTCTCTCCGCGGCTGACCTTCACGTTCGGCCTCCGCTGGGAGGTGAACCCGCCCCCCATCGCGAAGATTCCGCCGACGGGCCTGCCGAGCCAGCCGCCCACCGCAAAACCCCTTTGGGAGCTGCGGTACACCAACTTCGCTCCGCGTGTGGGGGCCGCGTACCGCCTCACCAGGGACGGGCGTTTTATCGTGCGCTCGGGCTTTGGTCTGTTTTACGACTCATCTCTGGCCCTGGCGACAGACTTGATCACTGCCTCGACAGCGAACCTGTGGCAGTTTGCCAGCCCGGCGCCGGACGTGACCGGAGCGTCGCGCACGCTGCTTACGTATTCGTTCGACCCGACGCTGCGGCTGCCGCTAGTCCGCGAGTGGAACGTGACGCTTGAGCGTTCCCTGTCGAGCGGCGATGTGGTTTCCGCCGGCTATATCGGTGCGGGCGGCATGCGCCTGATCCGGCGCGAAATCGGCGGAACCGAGAGCCCCAACCTGATCCGCGCGGCGACCGCGACCAACAATGGCTCTTCTTCATATCACTCCTTTCAGGCACACTACCGCCGGAGGTTCAGCAAGGTGATCCAGGGTAACGCGTCGTACTCGTGGTCGCACTCGATCGACACCGCCTCGGCCGACGCGGCTTTCCACTGGACGGGATCCGGGCTGACCGCCGCCTCGGACCGCGGCTCCTCCGACTTCGATGTCCGCCACACGGTCAATGCCGCGTTCACATATAGCTGGAGGAAATGGGCGCTGGATGGGATCTTCCGCGCGCGTACCGGCTTTCCGCTAAACGTCCTGAATTCGGAATACGCGATGGGCCTGATCTTCGCCAATGTGTTCCGCCCGGACGTGGTTCCGGGCGAACCCGTGTGGATCCGGAATTCCAACATGCCGGGCGGACGCTATCTCAATACCGACGCTTTCCGCCCGCGCGGCGAACTCCGCCAGGGCAGCCTGGGGCGCAACACCTTGAGCGGTTTCGGTATGCACCAGTGGGATGTGGCGCTACGCCGCGACTTCGCCTTGCGGGACCGCTGGGTGCTGCAATTCCGCGTGGAAGCGTTCAACCTGTTCAATCACCCGAATCTGGCCGATCCGATCCGGTTCCTGACCAGCCCTCTTTTCGGCCAACCTGCCTCCATGCTCAACCTGATGCTAGGAACCGGCACCCCGGCCACGGGCATCGTTCCTATGTTCCAAATCGGCGGGCCACGCTCGGCCCAAGCGGTGGTGCGGCTGAAGTTTTAGTAGTCGTGCCGGGAAAGGGCGGCGGACCGCCCTGCCAAGGCGGTATTAACGGGTTTTCCAGCGGTTGGCGAGCGCGGCTAATTTGTCTTCCATGGTGGGCTGGGCCGGTGGCCGGCGCTGTTGCTGGGGCGGCTGCTGGCCGGTTTGTTGGGGCGGGCGGGGCCCGGCGGGGCGCTGCTGCTGCTGCTGTTGATGGGCCGGCGGTCCCATGAGGGCCTTCATAGAAAGGGCGATGCGCTTGACCTTAGGGTCGGCATTGAGGACCTGGACTTTGACGATCTGGCCGACCTTGACGACCTCGGAGGGGTCTTTAATGTATCTATTTGAGAGTTCGGAGATGTGAACCAATCCGTCCTGATGGACGCCGATGTCGACGAAGGCGCCGAACTTGGTGACGTTGGTGACCACGCCTTCGAGGGTCATGCCGGGTTGAAGGTCTGAGATTTCCTTGACGTCGTCGCGGAAGGCGGGGGCGACGAACTTGTCGCGGGGGTCGCGGCCCGGTTTGCGGAGTTCTTCGACGATGTCTTTGAAGGTGTAGACACCGACGGAGGCGAACTCGGCGGCCTGCTTTTCGAGCTTGTCGGCGAGAGAGGGGTCCTTGATGAGCTGGTCGAGGGCGACGTTGAGGTGCTGGGCCATCTTCTCGACGGTGGGGTAGGTTTCCGGGTGGACGGCAGTGGCATCGAGGGGGTTGTCGCCGCCGCGGATCCGCAGGAATCCGGCAGCCTGTTCGAAGGTCTTGGGGCCGACGCCGGGGACGGCCATCAACTGAACACGCGACTTGAAACGGCCGTTTTCATTCCGAAACTCAACGATCTTCTGCGCGGTGCGCTGGTTGACGCCGGCGACGTAGCGGAGCAGGGCCCAAGAGGCGGTGTTGAGGTCGACGCCGACGCGGTTGACGCAACTCTCGATGACCTGTTCGAGAGACTGGTGGAGCTGGGGCTGATCGACGTCGTGCTGATACTGGCCGACGCCGATGGACTTGGGGTCGATTTTGACGAGTTCGGCAAGAGGGTCCTGGAGGCGGCGGCCGATGGAGATGGCGCCGCGAACGGTGAGGTCGAGGTCGGGGAACTCCTGGCGGGCGATGTCGGAGGCGGAGTAGATGGAAGCGCCGGATTCGTTGACGACAACGGTGAAGATGCCGGTGAGGTTCTGCTCTTTGAGGAAGGCCCGGACCATGGATTCGGTTTCGCGGGAGGCGGTGCCGTTGCCGATGGCGATGGCCTTGATGTGGTGCTTATCGATCAGGGTTTTGAGGATGCGGGCAGAGCCGATCAGGTCGTTCTTGGGCTCGTGCGGGTAGATGACGGAGTGTTCGAGGAGCTTGCCGGTTTCGTCGATGACGGCGAGCTTGCAGCCGGTGCGGATGCCGGGGTCGACGGCGAGGACGTTGAGGTGGCCGGCCGGGGGCGCAAGGAGTAGGTTTTCGAGGTTCTCGCGGAAGACCTTGATGGCTTCGGCGTCGGCGCGCTGTTTGAGTTCGAGGCGGACTTCGGTCTGGATGGAGGTGTTGAGGAGGCGCTTCCAGGAGTCTTCGATGGCTTCGACGAGGTGGGGAGTCCAGTCGCCCTGGGTTTTAAGGATGGACGATTTGAGGTGGACGAGGGCCCTTTCGGCGTCGAGTTCGATGGTGAAGAAGAGGACGCTCTCGTTTTCGCCGCGACGGATGGCGAGCATGCGGTGGGACGGGATGGTCTTGGCGGGCTCGCGATAGTCGTAGTACATCTTGAACTTCTCTTCGGGATCCTGGGCGTCGGTCGCTTTGCGGGCGGCAACGATACCTTCGTCGAGCATCATCTGGCGGAGGGCCTTGCGGAAGTCGGCGTTTTCGCTGATCATTTCCGCGATGATGTGACGCGCGCCTTCGAGGGCCTCGGCGGCGGTGGCGACGCCTTTCTCGGGGGAGACGAAGGTGGCGGCGAACTGGTCGAGGGGGAGTTCGGCGGGCTGCTGGTCCCAAAGGTACATGGCCAGGGGTTCGAGACCCTTTTCGCGGGCGATGGTGGCCTTGGTGCGGCGCTTGGGCTTATAGGGGAGGTAGAGATCTTCGAGTTCGCTCTTGTCGAGGGTGGCGAGGATGCGGGCCTTCAACTCGTCGGTCAGCTTGCCTTGCTCCTCGATGCTCTTGAGGATGGTTTCGCGACGGTCTTCGAGTTCGCGGAAGTAATGGAGCTTTTCTTCGATGGACCGGATCTGCACTTCGTCGAGGTTACCCGTGGCTTCCTTACGGTAGCGGGCGATGAAGGGGACAGTCCCACCTTCGTCGAGCAACTCCATGGTCGCAACGAGGCTCTTGAGAGGAACGCCCAAGGTTTGGGCAATGTGGAGGAGGACCTCCGTCGAGAGAACTTTCAATTCAGCCATGCAACAGCAAACCTCTATGGTAGCCGGAGGCGGACAGGTTGGAGACACTACGGGCATGTTGGGCGGAATGAGGTTGCGGAATATTTGATGATATATTCTACAGATTCAGGCGATTTTCGGGAGGGGACGTGGCCGCAATCCCGTGTCCTCGACCTGATCACTTTGCGAAACGAACTCCCTCACCTCGCATCTCCCCCGAAACGGAACCGCAACCGTCAGGGCGTGAGAAGAAATCCGCTGAATGCGATCTAGCACCGCGCCCCGGGTCCGGTAAACCATTGCAAACACGCACTGCTCCGGAAACAGAACCGCAACCGTAAGGGCGTGAGAAAAAATCCGCTGAATGCGATTTAGCACCGCGCCCCGGGTCCGGTAAACCACTGCAAACACGCATTGCACCGGAAACAGAACCGCAACCGTAAGGGCGCGGGCCGCATTTTTTCTCAATCCCGTCAGAGCGCGGGCCCAATCTCTCCCCACACTCGCAAGAAAGCGCCGCGCCATCCGACGACATCCTCACCCACTTCCCCCCGTCCGTAGCCGCCGAAATCCGCGACGACGCGGCCAACCTCGATATCTCCGTCAACTTCCTCATCAGCCAGTACGCCAAAATCGGCTACCAGACCGCCCTGCAGGAATCCGTGCGGAACGAACCCAATTACGACTCCGTTAAACGTTAATCAAGATTGCGCTTCGGGCGGTTCGATGAGCCGGCATTCGTGGCGACCTTGCGGACGCACGCGGGTTGCGACATGATTACCGTATAACGCTGGAGGCTGAGCATGGACCTTTCACGCAGGAGATTTCTCGAGGCGGGCGCCCTTTGGGCGGCGAACGCCGGATTGGGCCGGGCTGCGGCGACTGCGCCGCCACGGCAGTTCCAACTACATCCGTTTATTGAGAAGAATCCCAAGGCGGTTTTCATACGCCGGACGAAGGTGGCCGGACGGATGGATGCCTTGGGGATGCATCGGGAGGGGTTGGCGTTGGGACGGCAGTTGTTCCGTCCGGCAGAGTCGGGCGGGATACCGGTTTCGCACCGCGTGGTGCTGAAGCCGAACCTGCTGACCTCGCGCGCGGCGGATGGGACGCGGGTCAATTGGGGGACCGATCCGAACTTCTACGAAGGCATGCTGATTGCCATGCGAGATGTCGGGCTTCGTAAGTTCTTCTACATCGAAGCGAATTACCGTCACTCGCGCTGGAGCAGGCAGTACGACGATATCCACGAGAAATATGGCGTAGAGGTGGGCGAATTCAACCGCCGCGCGGCGCATTATCAGCGTGAATGGGGCATGAACTGGAGCCGGCCGGACGACGCGGTGGTGTACCAGAACGTGCCGCACTATCCGCCAATCCATGAGCCGGACACGTGGATGATCAACATTGCCAAGTGGCGGTCGCACGGCATGTGCCTTACACAGGCTTGCAAGAATGCGCAGGGGCTGACCGTGTGGCCGTTCCAGCGGTTCTGTCCGGGTTGGGCGATGGTGACGGGCGCACCGGACCATATGCGGGCGCACGTTTGCAAAGACGTGGAGCAGCGGGTGAACCGGTATTTCGAAAGCCACCGGCGCATGAAGTTCGCGCGGTACGACAGCACGGCTCCGCTGGGGCCGATCCGGCAAGAGATCTGGGCGCACAAGACCTGCGATAACTTGAGCACCTTGAAGTTCGGCCTGCACATGGTGGAGGCGATCTACGCGAAGAACGAAGATCCGGCCGATCCGGTGAAGGAGTTCCTGCCGAATTTCGTGATGTTCGCAAAGGACCCGTTCCGGTTGGACATTGTGGGGCTATGGCTGGGCGGACACGAACCGGGGAACGTGCATTTCTACCGGATCGCGAAGGAACGCGGTCTGTCGGATACGTTCAATCCGTGGGAGGTGCCGGTGTATGAGTGGACGGACGAAGGTCCGGTGCAGCGGAAGTTGACCGACTTCCAGCGGACGGCGATGAAGACCTATTACCTGAAGCGCGAGGGTGAACCGGAGTATCACCTGGTGAACGAACCGTTCGACTACGACCGGATCAAGCTGTAGGCAGTTCTTCGCGGGCGGGCGTTCTTGTTTCGAGCGGGGTTGGGCAGCCTACGCGGCGAGAGTTTGCTTACTCGGTAACAGCCGCGAACGACGACGTTCGAACGGGCAGGCAGCGGGGAGCCGGTTGCTACAATAAATGGTTTGCGCGCCCGCGCCTTGCCCAATATGCCAAAACAAACCGTGGCCGTTCTGTTTGGAGGACGGTCAGTCGAGCACGAAGTTTCGATCATCAGCGCCCACCAGGCGATGGACGCGCTCGACGTTGCGGGGTATCCGTTGCTGCCGATCTACATCACGAAAGCGGGGCACTGGTATGCGGGGAAGAGCCTTTACAACCTGAAACAATATTCGAACCCTGCGTTCGATCCGATGTCGCTCAGGGATTCTCACCGGGTCATGCTGGTGCCCGATCCTTCGGTGCGGCAACTGGTTCTCCATCCCAACGGCGGCAAGGGGTTTTTCTATAAAGCGCCGATGCTTTGGGCGGATGTGTTCTTCCCGGTGCTGCACGGGGCGTTTGGAGAAGATGGCTGTCTGCAGGGATTGTTCGAGACGGCGGACGTTCCCTATGTTGGCTGCGGCGTTCTGGCGTCAGCTATGGGGATGGACAAGGTGGAGCACAAGCGGCGGTTCGCGGCGGCGGGTATTCCGGTGCTGCCGTGCGAGACGGTGTCGCGGCGGGCATGGAAGATCGATCCGGCACGGTTTATCAAGATCGTCGAAGAGAAGTTCGGTTGGCCGGTGATTGCGAAGCCGGCGACGTTGGGGTCGTCAATCGCTATATCGCGGTGCGCATCAAGCGCGGAACTGACGAAGGCCATCGATACGGCGATGACTTACGACAGCACGGTGCTGGTGGAACGGGCGCTGGAGAATTTTCGAGAGGTGAACTGCTCGGTGTTGGGTCCGCCGAACCGGGCGAGCGTTTGCGAGATGCCGCACACGGCGGGGTTGATGCTGACGTTCGACGATAAGTATCGCGCGGGGCAACCGGCGAAGGGCGGCAAGATGGGCCGGCGCGGTGGGGTAAAAGGCGGCGTAAAGAGCGCGGGGTTGAAAGGCGGGATCAGCGCGGCGGGTATGGCATCGCTGAACCGTTTGATTCCGGCGCCGATTTCCGACGACCTGACGGCGACAATTCAGGATTTGGCGGTGGCGGGATTTGAGGCGATCCAGGGGTACGGAATCGCACGAGTGGACTTTCTGCTTGACGCCGATGGGCATACCGTGTACCTGAATGAGATCAACACGATGCCCGGTTCGTTGTCCTATTACTTGTGGGAGGCATCCGGGTTGGGATTCGATAAGCTGGTGGCCACGCTGGTAGAGGGCGCGGTGGAACGGCACAAACAACAGCAGGCCACCGAGCGGGTGATGAACGTGAACCTGCTGGCCGGCGCGCGTGGCTGATGCAGACCGGCTTTGTAGAGGTGGACGGACAACGCCTCCGGTATCAGCGGGGCGGGAGTGGTCCGGATGTTCTGCTTCTACATGGCTGGGGCGGGCAGATTGAGAGTTTTTACCCGGTAGTACAGGCGCTGAACCCGACGTTTCGAACGACGGCGATCGACTTTCCGGGGCACGGGCAATCGGCGCTTCCGCCGGCGCCGTGGCACGTATCCGATTTCCTGAACTGCACGCTGCGGGTGATGGATCAGTTGGGGTTGCGGCGGCCGCATATCGTGGCGCATTCGTTCGGCGGGCGGGTAACGATCAAGATGGCGGCGGAGCATCCGCAACGGGCTGGGAAGTTGCTGTTCACGGCTGGCGCGGGGGTGATACCGCCGGCATCGCTATCGGTGAAGGCGAAGCGCTTTGCGGCGAACTTCAAGGCACTAGTGCCGGAAAACGTGCGGGAGAAACTGTTGCCGCACCTTGCGTCGCGGGATTACCAGAATGCGGGCGAGTTACGGCCCACGCTGAGAAACGTTGTTAGTGAAGATCTGACACCGCTGCTGAGTAAGATTGCGCATAAGACGCTGCTGGTTTGGGGCGATCAGGATCGTGAGACGCCGCTTTATTGCGGCGAGACGATGAAGCGGGAGATGCCGAATGCGGAATTAGTGGTGTTTCCCGGAGCGGGCCACTTTCCGTATCTCGACCAGACGAATAAGTTCAACCTGCTAATGCTGAAGTTTCTGCGAGAGGACTGATGGGAATAGGCGTGGTAGCGGTCCAGCTTCTCGCGGTTGTTGCGGCGGCGCTGTTGGCGTCGCGGCGGGCGGTTCGCGCGTTGCACATGTGGCAGATGGACAGCTACATCAATGCCCGCTATGTTCAGTGGCTATTCGCGAAGCCGCTGGAGCGGCACTACGACGTGGTGGCGATCGCCCTTGTTGCTGTGTGGATTGCCGCGCGGTTCGCGATAGGTCCGGCAGGGGCGGCGGCGGTATGCGTGCCGTGGATCGGCTGGGCTCTCCGGCAATGGTTCAAGAAAGACACGGAACCGGCGAAGAAACCGCTGGACATGACGGAGCGGGCGAAGAAGACGCTGCTGGTTGCACGGTTGCTGATAGCGGCGCTTGCGGTGCTGTTCGGCGGTACCGTTTTGTTTGCGGATGCGGGGATGCCGCTGGCGGCACTGCTGGCGCACATGGGGCCGTGGACGGTGCTGTTGGCGAACACGCTGCTGGCGCCGTGGCGCAAAGCCGTTAACCAGCGTTTCATCCGGCAGGCGGGCGAGAAACTACAGCAGTTACGGCCGGTCGTTATCGGGGTAGCGGGCAGTTACGGTAAGACTTCGACCAAGTACTTTCTGGATGTAATGCTGCGCGAGCGGCATAACGTGCTGAAATCGCCGGGTAACTTCAATACGCTGCTCGGCATTACGCGCGTGGTGAACGACATGCTGCAGCCGGAGCACAAGCTGCTGATCGCGGAGATGGGGGCGTACAAGCGCGGCGAAGTGAAAGAGATTGCGGATTTGGTGCATCCGCGGATCGGAATTATCACGTCGATCGGTCCGGAACACTTCGAGCGGTTTCTTTCGATGGAGAACATCGAGGCGACGAACTATGAAGTGATTGAGGCATTGCCGCCGGACGGGCTGGGCGTGTTTAACGGCGAGAACGAACATTGCGTGAAGCTGGCGCGGGCGACGAAACATACCCGAGTTGCACTGTACGGCCTGGCACGGCGCGACGATCTGGACCTTTGGGCCGAGAATGTGGAGCATACGAGCCAAGGGCTGCAGTTCGAGTTAGTGCTGAAGGATGGGCGGCGGGCAACAGTCACCACGGCCATTGTGGGGCGGCATAACGTATTGAACATCCTGGGCGCGGCGCGGATCGCACTGGAGATGGAGGTTCCGCTCGCATCGATCGTTTCGGCCATTGGCGCGTTGCAACCGGCGCCGCACCGGTTGGAAGTGAAGCAGGGTGGCGGGGGCACGATCATCATCGACGATTCGTATAACTCGAACCCGATCGGCGCGGGCGAAGCGCTGCACGTGCTGTCGCAGTTTAAGACGGGCCGGCGGATCTTAGTTACGCCGGGGATGATCGAGTTGGGCGTACTGCACTATCAGGAGAACGAGAAGCTGGGGTTTACGGCCTCCGAGTGCGCGGACTTCGTGATTCTGGTGGGTCCGGAGCAGACGAAGCCATTGCAGGATGGGCTGAAGCGCGGCAATTTTCCGGAAGAGAGCCTGCGGGTTGTGAAAGACCTCTCGGAAGCGACCGCGATTTTTCAGAAACTGCTGCGGCCGGGCGACGTGCTGCTGTTCGAGAACGATCTGCCGGACTTATACACTGAGAAATAGGTTTATGGGACTGCTGGACAAACAAGCGGCCAGAACTACACTTACGGTCATTCTGGTGTGTGCCGCGGTGGTGGCGCTGTTCGTGATCCGGCAAGTGGTGGTGCTATTCATTATCGCGGTGCTGATCGCGTATCTGGTGTCGCCGCTGGTGGACTTTGTGGACCGGTACGCTGGCGGCAGTCATCGCTCGCGAACATTCACGCTGGCAGTGGTTTACCTGACTCTGCTGGCGATAGTCGGCACGGCGCTTGGCGCGATCATTACACAGGTGATCGAAGAAGCCACTGTGCTGGCGAAGGCGTTGCCGGCCTACATACAGGACCCGAGCTTGTTCGACAAACTGCCGCTGCCATCGTGGATCAAGGCGCAACGCGGGGCGATCGTCGAATGGGTACGGCAACAGGTTGAGGCGCAGACAGACCAGATACTGCCGACGCTGACACGCGCCGGGCGGGGGTTGCTGTCGTTGTTCGGTAACGCGATCTACCTGGTGATGCTGCCGATTCTGAGCTTCTTTCTGCTGCGGGACGGCGATGCGATTCGCGCGGCAATCATCGAGCAGTTCGACCGGTTGGAGCGCCGCGAACTGATCGAGGGCATTCTGGCCGATATCCACGTAATGCTGGCGCAGTACATGCGGGCGCTCCTGTTGCAGTCGCTATCGGCGTTTGTGGCCTTCGTCGTTCTGCTGCACTTGCTGGGCGTGCCGTACGCACTGCTGCTCTCGGTGTTCATTGCGGTGATCGAGATCATCCCGGTGATCGGGCCGCTGATATCGGCCGTGACGGTGATTATGGTCTCGCTGTTTTCAGGGTATCCGCAGATGCTGGTGCTGATCATCGCGGTGATCGTCACGCGGGTAGTGCTCGATAACTTGATTCAGCCGTACCTGATGAGCCAGGGCGTGGAACTGCATCCGATGGTGGTGATACTGGGCGCGATTGCGGGCGAGGCGCTGGGCGGCGTGTTCGGCATTTTTCTCTCGATACCGGTGCTGGCGACGCTGCGGATTCTGGTGGTCCGGTACCGGCGCAGGCTGGCAACGCCGATTGTTACCTAGCTCAGATTCTCCATCGCTGTGTCGCGCACCCGGTGCTTGCGCTTCGGGCGGTTGGGTGCGCCGGCCGGGGCGCTGACGCTACAGTAGAACCTGCATGAGGCGTGTCTTTCTTCTGCTGTGCGCAGGCGTCTGCCCGGCGCTGGGGCACATGGTGTCTATCTCGACCGGCGATATCACGCTGAGCGGAACGCGGGGGAAGTACGAGTTTCGGATGCCGCTTTATGAGATCGCGCATGTGCAGGAACCGGAGAAGGTGCTGCGCCATGCCGTGCAGTTTTCGTCGGGCGGACAAGAGGCGCGGCAGAAGTCGTTCGGCTGCCGGAAGGACGACAGCGAGAACGCCCTGATTTGCACGGCGGAGTATGAGTTCGCGCAACCGGTGGAGATATTGGCGGCGCGTTCGACGTTCCACACGCTGACCGTTCCGAACCACGTCCACCTGCTGCGGGCGGTGATGGACGGCAAGTCCGATCAAGCGGTGCTCGACCTGTCGTTTCCACAGGCGGAGCTTCGGTTTCGGCCGCCGACGGCGCTCGAGACCGCGACAAAAGAGTCGGTAGGCGGCGCTTTGCGGGCTATCGGCGGGGCGGCACAGTGGCTGTTTTTGGGTGCGCTGGTGATGGCTGCGCGGTCGAGACGCGAGTTACTGCTGCTGACGGCCATGTTCATCGTTGGCGAAGCACTGGTATGTTTCGCCGTGCCGATGACGAGCTGGCGCCCGGCGCCGCGATTCGTGGAAGCGGCGGCCGCATTAACGATCGCTTACCTGGCCATCGAACTTCTTTTGCTGCCTGAGGCTGGACAGCGCTGGGCGGTGGTGGGCGTGCTGGGGATCTTTCATGGGCTGTACTTTCTTTTGTTCCTGGAATCGTCTAACTACAGTGCGGGCTGGGTATTGACGGGCGTGGCGGTTGCGGAAATCGCCGTCATTGGGGTGCTGGCGGCGATCTGGCCGCGGCTGCTGCGGCCATTAAAATCGCTACAGCCGGTGCGGGTGCTGTCGGGAGTGTTGTTTATGGTGGGGCTGGGCTGGTTTTTCCTGCGTCTAAGAAGCTGAGGTAATCATTACGGCAATGCGAGTTCTGGTGGTGGGTCTGGCGGCGAGCCTGTGGGCGCTAGCGGAAGGACCGGAGGCGATCCCGATGGAGTGGCGCGGCGCGATCAACCGCATTAGCGCCGAGTCGATGAAAGGCCACGTGTCGTTTCTGGCGTCGGATTTGTTGGAAGGGCGCGGCACGCCGTCGCGGGGGCAGGACCTGGCTACCGCTTACATCGCGGCGCAGTTCCGGCGGTTCGGGCTGAAGGCCGCGGGCAATAACGGGTATTTCCAGGACAACGCGTGGGCGGCGCCGCAACCGTCGCGGGCGAGCGGTCCGCTGATGCTGGGGGATTTGAAGGTGGACCCGTCGGAGTTCGATGTGTTCACGCGCGAAGACGTCGAGGTGACTGACGCGGAGGCAGTGGTTTGGACCAGCGATAAGAAGCCCGACCTCGAGAATAAAGTGGCGGTGTTCGTGGTTCCGGACAGCGCGCCCGAGGAACTGATGGGGGAGGCGATGGGCTTCCTGCGGGCAGCGAATCGAGCGAAGGCGAAACGGATGGTGATCGTGGATCCGAAGAGCATCATGCGGTCGTCGGCCGGAATCCCGCGGCCGTACAAGCTGGACTCGAAGCAGAGCAGCACGACGGCGACGGCGTTCGTGTATAGCCAGAAGGTAGCCGAAGCGATTCGCGCGAAAGCCGGTGAGCCGCTGAGGGTCTCGTTCCAAGCGCCTGCCAACACAACGCGGGAGTTCCCGATGCGGAACGTGGTGGGAGTTTTACCGGGGACAGACCCCGTTTTGCGGGATACCTACATTGTGATCTCGGCGCATCACGATCACGTGGGCATGGGCGCCGGGGGCGATGACAAGGTTTTCAACGGGGCAAACGACGATGCTTCGGGAGTGGCGGATGTGCTGGAGATTGCGGAGTCGATGTCGAAGATGCCGGTGCATCCGAAACGGTCGATTGTGTTCGTGACGTTTGCGGGTGAAGAGCAGGGGCTGCACGGGTCGCGGGAGTTTGCCAATTCGGGTTTGTTTGCGCCCGAGAAGATTGTGGCAAATTTCAATTTGGAAGTGACCGGGCGGCTGGATGCGGAGCAGGCGGTAGCGGGCGCGGCCACTCTTACGGGGATGGAATATTCGAGCCTGGCCGGGATTCTGGAACGGGCGGGCAACGTAACGGGCGTGAAGGTGATGGGCGAGCCGAAGAATACCGATGCGTTCTTTTCGCGGAGCGACAACATCTCGCTGGCCTCGAAGGGTGTACCGGCGGTGACGATCTCAACGGGCTACATCTATCCGGACTATCACGGGTTGAAGGACGAGTGGGACCGGCTGGATTATCCGCAGATGGCGGCGATTGCACGACTGGTAACCGCTTCGACGCTGATGCTGGCAGATACGGAAACGGCTCCGTCGTGGACTGACATATCCGCGACGGAGCCGTATCGGAAAGCGCGTGGCACTGGGGCCGCGCCCGCAGATCAGAAGTAGAAGCGCAAGCCTAACTGAACCTGGAGAGGCGAGCCCGCCTGGGCATTGTTACGGTCGTAAGTGCCATCGGGCAGGCGGAGGCGCATGAAGCGCGGATCCACCGGAACCGAACGGCCCTGCGCATCGATGCCCAAGCCGTAGATACCGCCGCTGATCTGGCTGCCGTTGGCGCCGGAGTAGACGACGTTATCGAGGTTGAACAGGTTGAAGAACTCGACGGAGAACTGTAGTTTCCGGATATCGGACGAGCCAATGCGGAAGTTCTTCATCACACGCAGATCGTCGTTGATCACCTTGCGGTTCCGGAACGAGTTCCGTTCCATCACCACGCCAGGAGCAGTATACGGACGGTCGGCGTTGTTTGTATTCAGATCTTCGTTGGTATCGGCTCCCGTCACCGGATTGATTGGCACGCCGCTGCGGGCGCGGAAGATCATACCGAGTTCGAAACCGAGAGGAAGATTGACCGTCGCGTACGAGGCCAACTGGTGGCGCATGTCGTTGCGGGAGTAGGCGTATTCCTTCTTCAGATTGAACGAGTTGTCGTAACCGAAGCCGCCGCTATCGCGCTCCGACGTATCGTCGTCGAACAACTCGCTCCAGGTGTAGAAGGCGCCGAAGTTGAGGCGCTTGGCGCGATACTGAGCGGAGAAGGTGAGGCCGCGGTACATCGAGCGGGCGGAGCTTTCGCGCAGGGTGACGGAAGAGAGCGACGTGATCGGGCGAGTGCGGCCGCTGCGCAGGCCGTAGAACGGACGCTCGTCGCCGGCGCGGACGGTCGGGATGGGCAGGTTGTAATCCCGATTCCGTAGCAGGTTGACCGTGTTCACATAGTTGAACTGAATTCCCGCTACCAGGTTGTGGGCCACCTCGCGTTCCACACCGAGACCGGCCTGGTACGAGCGTGGATTACGGAAATCGCTGGCAACCGTGGAGATCGCGGCCCCCGCGAACGGATCCACGCCGCTTCCGCCGAGCGCGAGCGCCGAAGCTCGTTGCACGGTCTCAATCGGAAGGACCGGCAGATTATCGAGCGAACTCTGGTTGAGGTTCACGCCGACCGCCTGCAACTGCTGAAACACCGTTTGGGTTGCCGTGGGCGAGAGCCGGATGGACACGTTGCCGGGTGGCAGCCGCAGGTTGTTGGTAGCGTCGGCAAACACGATCAGCGGGGTGGACGCATAGAAGATGCCGGTGTGGCCGCGGACCACGGTTCGCTTGCCGGAAGATCCGAACGGGCTCCAGGCGAAGCCAAAGCGTGGCATGAATTGGGCCATGCGGTCGGGGATCAGTCCCGAGACCACAGCGCCGTTCGGGAACCGGTACCCATCCAACCGGCTCAACACCGAGGTATTGCTGCGTTCGATGGAGGGGTTCTTTTGACCCTCCCAGCGGAAGCCGAAGTCGAGCGTGAGGTTGTTCGTCACGCGCCAGGAATCCTGGGCGAATGCCGCCAGTTGCTGCATGCTCATGCTGGCCTGAAGGTTGCCGATCTGCCGGTCGTAGGTAACTGCCCGGTCGTCGAAACGATTGGCAATGCTGCCGCCGGTTCCGAGGATGTCGAGGATGGTGTCGACGTTCGAAGACGCCACGACAAAACCGCCAAATTGGTTGAACCCGAACACCTGCGCGGCTTTGAGGAAGTTCAGATCGTAACCGAGCTTGAAGGTGTGCTTGCTGCGCGTAATGCTCAAGGCTTCGGCCAACTGGAAGCGCTTATCATCCTGAGTAGTGGGCAGAAAGTTGCGCGCGCCGAAGTAGCCGATCGGCGTAATCTGCACCTGGGGTGTCGCTGAGTTGGCCAACCGCGGCCGGACTTCATACGATCCGTTGAAGCGGATGTCGTTGATGATTGTCGGCGATAGCACTTGCGTGAACTGGAAGGCTCCGTTGTGGATGCGGTCCTTCTCAATACCGTCGTTCGAAAGGGCGCGGTTGGTGAACGGATCGAGCGCCGTGCCGGCCGACACCGCGTTTTCGCCGCTCGCGTCTGAGAAGTTGTAGCGCCAGGTCAGGCGGTGGCCCTTGGCCGTCTGGTAGTCCGTCTTAGCCGTGAGGCCCGATGCATTGTTTGTCTGGCCGAAGGGAGCCTCCAGCCCTTTCAGATAGTTGAAAGCTTCCTGCGTGGCGGCCGTGGGTGTGCGGCCAACCAACTGGGCGAAGAACACCCGACGGGGAGTTTTGGACCGCTGAGCCTCAAAGGCGCCAAAGAAGAACAGCTTATCTTTCTTGATGGGACCGCCGATACCGCCGCCAAACTGCTGCAGCGTTTCAAGGGAGGCGATGTTCTGCACGGGGTCTTTCTTTCCCAATTCCTTGTGACGAAGCAGGTAGAACGCCTGGCCGTGATAATCGTTGCCGCCGGAACGGGTAATGGTGTTCAGGATACCGCCGGTGGACCGGCCATACTCAGCCGAATAGCCCGTGGTGACGACCTGGAACTCCTGGACCGCCGCCTGCGGAACCGTGATGATCAGGTTCGATCGCTCACCACCGCGGATGCCACCAAAGAACGGCTGGTTATAATCCGCGCCGTCCAGCATGATGTTGCTGTAGATGCCGCGCTGGCCCGCGAAGGTCAACTGCTGGCGCTGGGGATCGATTTGGACGGTGGGCGTGAGAACGGCGAAGTCCTGGAACCGGCGCCCGTTGATCGGCAGCGATTCAATCGACCGGTTGTCAATGGTTGTGGCCGGAGCGGGCAGCGCGACGTTAATCAGCGTCTCGCCCACTTCGATGGTGGTGGTGGTGGATTGAATTTGCAGCGTGATGTTCACGCCGAGCGATGCTCCCACGGAGAGAACCGCGTTTTCGACCTTCGCCGGAGCGAAGCCCGAAGATGTTGCTGTGATTGAATAGGTGCCGGGGTCGAGCGATACAGCGCGGTATTGGCCTGCTTCGTTCGTTTGCAGACTGCGCTCCAAACCCGTTGCGACGTTTCGAATGACTACAGATGCGTTCGGGACGACAGCCTGATTGGCATCGTACACGGTACCTGTAATTTCACCCTTGTTAGCATTTGCCTGCGCCCAAAGCGAGATGGAGCAGGCGAGGAGGAAAAGCAATAGCGCGAAGGCCTTGCGCATTCCGATGTTCACCTCTTATCGAAAAACATTGATTGACCTGAGGGGGGAGGAACCTCACTACGAATAGGATAACTGAGTCTTGTGACAGTTTGTTTACGCTTGTATGAGACGGATGTCTCAGGTGAGTGGCGGGGTGGCGCACGGCGAGCTTGCTCAATATGCGCGGGAAGTTACCGCCTGATCCAGGATCCATTCAGGTAGATTACCTTCAGGTCAGGCAGCACCGAGGTACTCTCCGGGGTCAGCTTGGGCACCATGCCCAAGCGTAACTCTTTCAGGTTTCGCATTCCTTGGAGAGTTGCGAGCGTTTCCGGTGTTATGGGCTGGCGCGTCAGGTCCAGGTATTCCAGATTCTCGAGCTTGCGCAACGGGGAAAGATCGCGCAAGTCTTTGCGGAGCGCGTCGGGGTGACCGGGACGGTCGGTACCGCGGTCGTTTAAGAATGCTCCGGAGAGGTTCAAGCGGCGAAGCTGTTTCAGTTCTCCGAGCCGTTCGAGGTTCTGCCGGCTTAGGGGCAATCCCCAGAGGCCGGAATCGACCCGCTGGATGCCTCCGGCGTCCAAGCCGGTCAAGGTTGGAATCAGCTTCAATAACGGCAGTGACGCTCCGGTCAGGCGATTGCCGCCAATCGCGAGGTGTTGGAGTTTCGGCAGCGAAGCCAGTTGTTCCCAGCCTTCGTCGTCCACCTGGGTAAATGCCAAATCGAGTTCCCGCAGCCCGGTGAGATGAATCAGGTGGTCGAAAACCTTGCTGGTGACACGCGTTCCGCGAAGGTTCAGAACCTCCAGTTCCTTCCAATCGCGCAGATGCGCCAAGCCGTCCTCGGTAATGTATTCGGCATAGTAGAGGCTCAACTCGCGGACATGTTTCAGCGGCTTAAGGTACTGCAGCCCGACGTCAGTGATCTTGGTGTGCGACAGGTCGAGCGATTGGATCGAAGGCTGCCGTTCGGCGACACGCGCGAGGTCGGCATCGGTTATCCAGGTGTAACTCAGGTCGACGGCATTGGGCGAAGCAAGCAGGAGGGCGAATGGCAGTAGAAACACGCGCTAACTCCTCCGGCGGCTGGGCAGATTGGATTTCGCATCCCAGACAATGCGGCAGTTGGGCAAGGCCGACCGCAAACGTTCGAGCGCTTCCTTGGTAACGTGTGTGTGATAGAGGTTCAGTTCGCGGAGTGCGGTGAACTGCGTGAGTGTTGCCACGGCTGCGTCGGTGATATGAGTGCTGTCGACGCTGAGCGCTTGCAACGCATGCAGATTTGATAACTGGTTAAAGCCCTTGTCATTGATTTCCCCATAGTCGATGGTGAGGCTTTCGAGTTGAGTCATCCGCGCGAGGGCCGGCATGCCTTTGTCGGAAATACGGTTGCGGGTGAGGTCCAGTTGACGGAGGTTGGCGATGGCGGCGAGGTGCTCCAGCCCGGCATCGGTGAAGCGGGAATCGCGCAGGATCAAAGTGCGCAGCGCAGGCAACTGGGCAAGCGGCTTGAGGCCGGCGTCGGTAAGATCGGTTGCGCCAAGGTCGAGTATCTCCACCTTGGTGAGTTTCTCCAGTGCCGCGCCGTCTGAGATGTCGGTTGCAGCAAGCGACAACCGCCGCAGGTTCGGGAAAAAGCCCAGTTCGGGTAGGGCTCCGTTGCCGATCGGCGACGCATGCAGATCGAGGTCTTCCACGGCCGACACGTGCTTCAGGCCAGCCCCTTCGACATATGTATTGGCGAGCGAGAGCTTGCGGAGCGGTAACCGGCTGAGATGCTGCAGACCGGCGTCGGTGACGGAGGTGCTTGAAATGTTCAGCTCCCTCAACCCGGCGAGTTCGCGAAGAGACTGCAACCCGGCGTCGCCGATTTCGGTGCCTTCGAGCGACAGCTTGCGGAGCGTTTTGGCGGAGGCCAGCTTCGCAAGTTGCGTATCGGTAACAGCAGTACCGGCGAGCGAAACTTCAGTGACGGCGCCGTTTTCGGAACGCAGCGCGCCACCTAGTTTCCGGACCCACTCGGCCAACGTGAGGTTGGCGGCATCGGCCCGCACCGGAGCACGGGCCGAAGTCTGAAGGAAGACTATACGCGTGTTCGGCAGCGCCGCCCGCAGCTCGTCCACGCCGCCCTGCGTGACACGCGAGTAGCGGACATCGATTTCGCCAAGCGCTTGCAGCCGTTTCAACGCGGTGAGCCCGGTGTTGGAGATCTTGGTTCGATACAGGTTCAGTTCTTCCAGTTGGGGGAGTTCAGTGAGGACTGCGATGGAGGCGTCAGAAATCGCAGTGCCCATCAGGTTCAGCTTTTTCAGTTTTTTCAACCCGGCTATATTGGCAAGCCCAGCGTCGGTAATGGGCGTGCCATGGATGTCGAGTTGTTCGAGTTCGGTGAGCCCGCGCAGGGCTTCCATACCGGCGTCGGTGACGACCGTGTCGCCAATCAGCAGGCGTTTCATTTTCGGCATGCCTTTGACGTGGCGCAAGCCTTCATCGTCGAACGGACACAGCGTGACGTCGAGCGCTTCCAGGCTGTGCAGCGGTTCCAGAGGATGCCCCTTGACGGCGCTCTGGCGGACTACCAGTTCCTTCAAGTTCTTGAGCGGCGCGAGCGCGGCAATCCCCTGGTCGCGAAAGCGAATGCTGTCGAGAAAGTGATAGCTGAACGTGATGCTCTCGAGGGATTGGATGCCGGCGAGGTATTTGAAATCGACGGAACCGTCGCGACCGCTATCGGCATTCTGATTCCAGATCGGACCGGGCAGGTGCAACTCGCGGAGCGCCGGCAGCACGGATAGCCGTTCAAGATCGGGCGGATCGACGTTCATGCCGACCCAGTCGAGAATCTCCACGCGAAAGTCGCCCGAGGGGAGTTGGGAGACGTCGGTGATTCGCCGCGCGTCGCCGATGAGCTTGACGCGGCCGCCCATTGCGAGCGTGAACTCAGCCGCCTTGCGGTCGGCCGGTTCAGCTAGTAAAACCACGGGGAGCAGTAAGAGACAAAGCCCAGGCCGCATGTCGATGCCGCTCATGATATCGCACAAATGAAAGAGGCGGATGCCCTCCGTGTGGCACCCGCCTCGACCGGCAGTCAGGCTGCCATCCGCCTCCGAAATGAATGGCAGCCGATCTCAACCGGCGCGTCTGAAGCATAGAGACACATGGGTATGCGCTCGTTTCAAACTGTTTCAGATTTTTTCGCGAGTGTAGATCTGGAAGGGCGCCCAATAATAAGGACGGTTCAGATTGCCGCCACCCGCTAGCAGGCGCCGCTTAGCCGCGCGCAGAGCGGCGGCGGGCGGGTGGCCTTTCGAAAGATAGGAATAGAGCTGTTCCATCAGCATTGCCGTTGAAGCATCCGCCACATCCCAAAGTCCCGCGATGACATGCCTTGCACCGGCCCGGAGAAATGCCCACGAGAAACCCACCAAGCCTTCGCCCGAGTAGTTACGAACGCCGGCCCCGCGGCAGGCAGAAATGGTTACCAGCCGGGCGCGGAGTTGCAGATTCATGACATCGCGGGCATAAAGCTTATAACCGTTCTTACCGTTCGACAGCAGCACGGAGGAATCGAGTGGAGACTCGCGATTGGCCTTCGCGTGGGCGGCGAAATGGATGTAGCCGAACTCGCCTGCGTGCGCCTCGAGAAATGCATCGGGCGTCGCCTGCGCTCCGGCAAGCACCCGGCACCGATTATCGAAAATGCGGCGTAAGGCTCCAAGTTCCTGGCCGGCGTAGGTGAGCCGTGGAAAATCGGGATCGACCTGCAGCGGGTCGCCGACGATCAGTGCGTCGTTAGCTCTCGCGGACGCTTCGCTCGCCGAACTCAGTACCGCAAACGAGGGCGCGCTGACCACAATCTTGCTGTCGATCAGGTAGTTGCCCTGTTCATCGATGAGCGTCTCAAGGTTCAGCTCGTGCATCGCGCCGTCCGGCACCACAACCAAGCGTTCGCCCCTTACCAGATGGGCCGCCGGTTTGAGCAGCACGCGCCAGAGTTCGGCGGCCGCACTGGCCGGCTGGTTGCGGACGTCGCGGCGTTTTTCGACGATCGTGCGATTATGATCGGCCACTAACTCGGCGACACGCTGCGGCGATACGTTCAGATCGACCAGGTCAACTTTGCCGCCGTTCGCCACCCATACATGCGAGCCTTGCGGCGATAGCCAGAACCCTAGCAGCGAAGCTCTTGAACCCGCCGTGAGCTGATGGAGCACGTTCCGGCTGATGGTGTTGCCCGATGCTTCCCGCCGACCGGTGCGCCGCTCGATCAATTGCGCGCGGCTGCTCTCTTCCACACTTAAAGCCTGATCGATTTGCTTTTCCTCCAGCAGTACCGCGACGTAATCCTGGTAGTTGCGAATCAACCGCGACAGAAATGAAAGCTGGTAGTCGGGCTTGCTTAATTGAGCCCGCTTTTGGGCAATGGCGCCGATCGCCTGGCGGTACGCACGATGCATCAGGTCGCGCCGCCCGCGGTTGCGCTGGGCGGTGGCGAGATAAGCGAGGCAGGTCCAACGATCTTCCGCATCTTCCGATTCCCCGAGCGCGAGTTCCAACAGCCGTGCGGCATCATCCCAACGGCCGCGCGCGCCGGCGATCAATCCCGCGTTGATGTTTTGCTTGGGCTGCAACGCATTGCGGTTCCACTGCTCGGCCTCCGCGATGTTTTTGGCTTCGATGAGCGCAGAGGCCATCCAGCCGCTCCAGTGCGCAAAGGATTCGTCGCTGATGCGTTGCGCAATTTCAGTCGCACGGCGGTAGTTGGCAATCGCCTGGTCGAGCCGGCCAAGGTCCTGTTCCAGCCGGCCGAGCGAGCCGGCCGTACGCATGATCAGTAACTGCGCTTTCAGTTTTTCATGAAGCGCAAGCGACTGCCGCAGCATGGTCTCGGCCTGCTCGTAATCGCCGAGGCGCTCACGGCAAATCGCCAGGTTCAGGATCACCGCGGAATGGGCGGCCTCGCTGCCTGCGGCACGGGTTAACGCCTCGGCCTTTTCCAGCATTTTCATGGCGGGATCGTATTGAGCCGTCTGAAGCAGTTTCAGCCCCCGATTGATCCATACGGTGCTAATCCAATAATCGCTGCCGGTAGCCTCAACCTGCGTCAGGATCTGCTCTGCTTCGTCCCAGCGGCTCGCATCCTGACGAACGCGGGCCTGCTGCACCAGAGCTTCCGCCTCTAAGTCCTTGTCCCGGCGCTCGCGGGCCAGCTCGACGGCCTGTCCGAACTTTTGAAAGGCCTGGTCGCGCCGGCCGGACTGACGGTCAACCCAACCTTCGAGAACCAGCTTGCGCGCTCGTAACTCGCCGGGCACGGCAGACTGCAAAAGGACTGCCGCTTTGCCGCGATCGCCCTGGTAGAGGAGGATTTCCGCTTCCAGCAGGCGGAACTGCGAGGCCCAGGGCTCTTTCGAGGGGGTGTGCTCTTTCAAAATAGAAAGCGCGGTCGACCAGTCCCCTAACCGGAACTTCTGCCAACCGCGCTTATAGATTTCTTCGTAATCGGTGGTGCGGCATCCCGCCAGCCAGTTTACGGCGGCCAGCCCGAGCCATTCTCGCCGCCAAAGGCGATCTCCAGGTCCCCGCCCCAGGGCGAGCCCAGTTCCGCCCTCACCATCGCAATCTGCTTCAGCCCACTGTGCATCCGCAACTCGCCCACTATGAGAGTTCCCCATCCCGGTATGTACAACCGGTTGCGGCCCAACCACTGAATGTCGCCGGGATGTTCGTTCGTATCCCACTTGATACTGTCTACCACAGTACAAACGGCATATCGGGTGTTAGGCAATCGCTTAGGCGGGGCTTCCGGGGTATGGAAGGAATCGGGCGGTATCAGAAGACTGCCGTAGCGTTCAAGGAATTCCGGGTCGGCATTGCATCGCTGCCGGAACGCATCGAAATCGGGGATTTGCAGAAACTCACGCGATGCAAACTTTACGCGAAGCGGGGCTCCATCAATGCGGAAGCCTTCAATCTTCACCTCCGCGCTGATTCCGGGCACATCGCCGTTTTCCGCCCGGGTGGTCCCGGTCAGTTTGAAATAGACGGTGTCGAGTTCGACCTTGCGCTCGCCGTTGCGAATGACAACTCCTTGGACCGTACTCGTCACCGTGGTAACCGCCGGCAATTGGTTTTCTTTCCAGTTGCCCCGCGTGTAGCGTGCGGCGCTCTTCACGGGTTGAAAATCGCCGCGGGCCTCACTCAGTACATAGAGGACCGAAAGCAAGTCCTCAAAACCGACATCGCCTGTCTCGGCGCGCGACCAGCCGCCCATAGACGACAAAGAGACCGGTGCCTTGGTAGGCAGCAGTCTCTCGTCGTCAGTAGTCAGAATTCGATCGCCATCGCGGCGCATATTGAGTGAAACACCGCCGGCGTAGCCTGTGAAATAGTGGATCAGTCGTTTGCGGTCAGCCATTTCTCTAGTGTTCCCAGTCGTCGTGCCGCTTTAAGTCGAACCGGTATCGCTCCAGCACGCGACCGTCACCGGCAGCCGCTACAATCTGGTAACGGCCATCCGGCAGTTTATCTGTTGGCAACCGCAATGTCACGTTGGGTCCGGCTGAACTTGTCAACTGAAACAGGACTCCACCTTTGTCGTCGAGCACCGTCCAATAGAGCGAACCGGACACCGGCACGGTGATCTCGAGGTCGATCGCCATCGTTCGGGCACTCCGCGCAATCGCCACCGCCGGCACGTCGCCGCGGGTTTCCGGCGCGATGTTGATGGTGGCCGCGGCGGTGGGCCCTAGCGCTCGCTGCAGGCCCGGAATGATTACGACCTGCTGATATCCCGCCACTACGGCCAGGGCCAGCGCCGCTCCCACAGGAACGAGCGATTGCGGAATAAACCACGATGCAATCCGGTCCCACAGGCTCACCTTGCACTCCGGTTCCGCCACCCT
This sequence comes from Bryobacterales bacterium, assembly GCA_020846745.1. GTDB lineage: Bacteria > Acidobacteriota > Terriglobia > Bryobacterales > Bryobacteraceae > JADLDI01. The sequence continues at coordinate 62,831 of JADLDI010000061.1, forward strand.
GGCAGGCGCCGACAGGTCCAACTCCGCTTTCAGGTTGTCGAAAAGCATCGCACCTGCGCGCACATCCGCCGCGCATTCCGCGCAGGTGAAGAAGTGCTCTTCGAACTGATCCCGTTCTTCGGCGGTCAGTTCACCCAGCAGATACCTCTCTGACGCGAGCATTTCCTTGGCTGCTTCGTGTCGCATATTCCGTTCCCTCTTTAAAGTGACGTTCACCGGCTAAACGTTTCAACAGGCATGATCAGGCCGCTCCCGCGGTCCGGCTGCGCAACAGCCCTTCCTTGAGCCGGGCTTTCGCCCGGTGCAAAAGAACACGCAAGTAATCCCGATCCACTTTCATTTCGCTGCATACTTCGTCCTTCCCTCTCTCCTCGAGAAAGATCTTTCGCAGCAGGTCGCGATCTTTAGGGGGGAGGCTTTCGAGGACGCGGCGAACCTCGACCCGACTCTCCTCCGTAACGAGCCGCGATTCCGTGTCCGGCCGGAAGTCCGGCGGATCGGCCATATGTTCAGGCAATTCCGCCGATCGCGATTCGGCTCGGAAATGCTCCAAAACTACGTTGGTACAGACAGTGTTGACGAAAGCGCCCAGGCGTTCGGGATGATCGAGGCCACCGGTCTTCCTCAGATACGCGAGCACGCGCAGAAACGTCTCCTGGACGACGTCCTCCCGCATCTGCGGCGATCGAACACGCATCCGGAGTTTAATGAACAGCAGTTCGCCGAAGTAGTCGGTGAAGTGTTGCTCAACATCGGGATTCCCGGCGATCAGGCTATCAACATAATCCCGGTCAAAAGAGTGAAAGGTCATGGATCGGGATCGGCTGCTACGATCCCGGTAGTATACCGTTCGTGTGTTGGCCCTGCAAGGCGCATGGGAGGCGGAGGCAGGCGCGGATGAGGTGCGATGTGCAACGGCCATATTTATTCCCCCGTACCGCGGCAGTAAACACTTCGCAAGCCACGGCGCTTTGGAACGCGTGTTATCGAGGTCTAACTGCCTCGCTTACGGTAAGTAGTGTCGCAGCCGTTGCGGCCGTTTCACGCTGTCATTGTGATTTGATTATTTGCCGATCGCATAGAGCGCATTCTGGGTGCGCACGTACATTCTGCCGTGGTCCAAGGCCGGTGTGGCATAGATATCGGAATCGAAGTCGTTGATCGCCAGAATCTCCCAATCGCCGCCGGCGCGCAAAACCACAACTTTGCCATGCTCGCTGGCCATGTAGACCTTGCCGTCGACGCCGATTGGCGAGGCGTAGTAATCCTCAAGCGCCCCGGTAAGCCTTGCCTGTTTCAGCACGCGCCCCGATTTCGCGTCAAGCGCCGTGGCGATGCCGCCGTTGCGGATGAGATAGACCACATCGTTATAAACAAGCGGTGACGGCACGTCCGGCAGCGACTTTTCGAAACGCCATAAGACATTCGAATCCGTCACGTCCCCTGTGCCGCCCATTTTAATGGCAAACAGACCGTTTCGCGAGGCGCGGCGGGTCCGGAAGAAGGTCCACTCGCGCTCGTTGAGAAACCCGTCCCGATCGAGGTCGATCGCACGCCAGCTTCCCGTAGGCTGCCATGGCTGCGGCAGTTCCGGTTGGGCCAGTTTGCCGTCGCGATTGGCATCGGCTTTGGCGATCACTTCATCAAACGGCGGCAGGTCCACTTGCTGACCCGCATCGTTGCCGGTCGTCCAGCCGCTGAAATACACGATATTGTCCGCGATGGTCGGCGCCGATTTCGGCTGGCAGGTAAGCCCACGGACGAACCAGACCTGCTCGCCATCGACTGCCGAATAGGCAGTGAGTTGATACGACCCGGGCGCGATGATTTGCGCCGGTCCGCGCGCGGGGCGGTACACCAATGGCGTCGAGTACCCGTTAATCACATTGCGCGGGCTCTTCCAGGCCACCTTGCCGGTGGCCGCATCGACTCCGATAATAAACGCATCCGTATCCTGGTCGCACACCAGCACCACGCGGCCGTCGGCATAAACGGGCGAGCCGACGACTCCGTGCTGGCTGTTGAAAGGCCCCAGCGGAAGCCGCCACAGTTCCTTGCCCGCCAGGTCGTAAGCCACCAGACCGAAGTCGGCGAAGAACGCATAGACGTTCTTCCCGTCGCTCACCGGAGTGGGCGCCGCGCGGTGGTTCAACGGGTGCTGTGCTTCCCGCTTCGGCGCAGCGATCGACCGTTTCCATTCCACCTTACCCGTCGTCCGGTTCAGGCTCATCGTCACCAGGTTGTCGCCTTCCGCCGCGGTGAGCAAAATGCGGTCGCCCACCAACACCGGCGATGACTTGCCGACCGGCAGATCGGTCTTCCAGACCACATTCTTCGCCGGACCGAACGTAGCCGGAAACTCCCCGCACGCCGGGCAAAGTCCTGAGCCGTTCAGGCCCCGGAATTGCGGCCAATCCGCGGCGAAGACAGTGAGTGCGATCGAGGAAAGCAGATAGATGCGCATTTTTGTCTGCTACCCATAGTATTCCGTCGGGCGGGTGAGGGCGACACAGAAATGCGGAATTTAACCATGTCGGAAATTGGGTTCGTTCCGCACGGATTCGTGCAGGGCGGTCAGGTAGCGGGTATGGATTGGGGAGTTCGTTTCGCAAATTGTTGAATTGTAAGGGACGGGCTTCACCTAAGCAGACATCTGTTCTTTTTGCGAAACTTTGGAAATGCGGCAAGCTAATAGGAGACACCTAACAGAGAGCCGGTTTGACTTCCCTTCCGATCGATCCGCTAATCGCCGACATTTTGGCTTCGCTACGCGCGCGGCCGAACCTCGTCATCGAAGCTCCGCCCGGAGCGGGCAAGACGACGCGTGTGCCGGCGGCGCTGCTCGGGTTTGGGGGCGAGGTGCTGGTGCTCGAACCGCGGCGATTGGCGGCGCGAATGGCGGCGCGGCGGGTGGCGGAGGAACTGGGCGAACCGCTGGGCGAAACCGTGGGGTATCAGGTGCGGTTTGAGGAAGTCTCTTCGGCGAAGACGCGGTTGCGGTTTTTGACGGAAGGGGTGCTGACGCGGCGGTTGTTGAGCGACCCGGAACTACGCGGCGTGGGGTGTGTGGTGCTGGATGAGTTTCACGAACGGCACCTCGAGGGCGACCTGGCGCTCGCGCTGCTACGGCGCCTGCAGCAGCGTTCGCGGCCGGAGTTGCGGCTGGTGGTGATGTCGGCGACGCTCGACGGTGGGGCGGTGGCGGACTATTTGGACGGGTGCCCGCGCGTACGGTCGGCGGGGCGGTTGTTCCCCATCGACGTCGAGTACACGCCGCATAGCGCGGCGCCGCTAGAAGAGCAGGTGCGCGGCGCGGTGGATCGCATACTGCGGCGGGACACGGGCGACGCGCTCGTGTTTTTGCCGGGAGCGGCGGAGATCCGGCGGGCGATGCGGGCGTGTGAGGACCTGGCCCGGCCGAACAACTTACTGTTACTACCGCTTTATGGCGATCTTGCGCCTGCCGAACAGGACCGGGCTGTGCTTCCGGCCGGCCAACGCAAGATCGTGTTTTCAACCAACGTGGCGGAATCGTCGCTAACGATTGAGGGCGTGACGGCGGTGATCGATTCGGGCCTGGCGCGCGTTGCGCGTGACAACCCTTACAACGGGTTGCCTACGTTGGAGGTGGCGAGGGTATCGAAGGCTTCGGCGGTGCAGCGGGCAGGGCGCGCCGGCCGCACGGCGCCGGGCATTGCCGTCAGGCTGTTCAGCCAGGAAGATTTCAACAGGCGAGCGGAGGCGGAAACTCCGGAGATACGGCGGCGGGAGTTATCGCAAATGCTACTTACTCTGGCAGCGATGCGAGTTAGGGCGCAGGACCTGCCGTGGTTCGATCCGCCACCCGAGCAGGCATTAGCGGCCGCCGATGAGTTACTAAACCGCCTGGGCGCCTATCAGCGTGGGAAGGAGTTAGCGCGGTTGCCGCTGCATCCGCGGCTGGCGACGCTCGTTGCCGAGTGTCCGACAGACGATGCGTGCGCCGTGGCAGCGGCGATTTCGGCGGGTGACCGAGCACCGTCGCCTGATGTGTTCTCACTACTCGAGGCCGAGCCTTCGTACCAGGCGCGGCGGTTGCGCGACATGCTACGGCGGCAGGTGCGCACACGCAAGGGGACTGATGAACAGGGGACCGATGAACAACTGCGGCGCGGGCTGCTGACGGCATTCCCCGATCGGGTGGTGCGCGCCCACACGGTGTCGCTGCCGCCGAGCGCGATCACCTTGAAGGACAAGCCGTTGCTGCTGGCGATCGACGTGGAGCAGCGGCGCGAGTCGAACCTGCCGCTCGTGAGGTTGGCGACAGCGGTTTCGGCGGAGTTGATCTTCGACGTGTTCCCGGAACGCGTGACGGACCAGACGAGCGTGGAATGGAACCGGACGGCGGAACGTGTCGAAGCGCGAAGCGCACTCATTTACGACGGGATCGTCATCGAAGAGACACGGTCGGGCGCAACGCCGACTCCCGAGGCGAGTTCGTTACTCGCACAGAAGGCCCTCGAAGTGGGTGTCGCGCGATTTACCGATATCGACGAGTTAACTCGCCTGATCGAGCGGTGTGCATTTGCGGCGCGGTTCACTTCCCTTCCCCCGGTGGATATCGAGCTGGTGCTCCAGCAGGCATGCGAGGGGTTGCGCAGCTTTGCAGAACTCGAACAAGTGGACTTCCACAGCGCCGTCATGGCGCGGTTCACACCGCAGCAGAGGCAACTGCTCGACCAGATCGCGCCGGACCGGATCCGGCTGCCCGGGGGCAGGCAGACGAAGGTGTTCTACGCATCGGACAAAGACCCGTGGATTGCATCCCGGCTGCAGGACTTTTTCGGCATGCGCGAAACGCCGCGGATCGCCAACGGCCAGGCGCCGCTGACATTGCATCTGTTGGCCCCAAACCAGCGCCCGGTGCAGACTACAAAAGACCTGGCGGGCTTCTGGGAGCGGCTTTATCCGCAACTGCGGCGCGAATTGGGACGGCGCTATCCCAAACATAAATGGCCCGAGAACCCGCTGAAGCCCGCTGAGCTATAATCGCGGGCGCACCGCATGGAGCCCGCCTTTCAGCATCTCCACACCTATTTCCTGTTCCCGTTCTCAGTGGACAAGCAGGCGGTGGCACAGGACCATCATTCGATCTGGGCGAAGCTGCCGCATTGGATCGACGGGTTGGATGAGTGGTTTGCCGGTCAGCCGAACGAGATTGGCAAGTGTCTTGTGGATAAGTTGGGCCCTTGGGTACGCACTCCGTACAAGCGGTTCGATATCGACGGTCCGGCGTACCAGGACATGGTGTTCTTCCACCCGTTTGTCCGCCGCGTGTTTTTCGATTCCGCGGATTGCTGGCGTAATTCGCCGGACTTGAATCCGCTGGTTCATGTTTATGAAATCGCGGTGATGGATCAGGCGGTGTTTTTCGAAGCGGAAGACGGAAAAGGACGTAATGCCAGGGTGCGCGTGACGGAGTTGCGGCTGCTGATGTTCGCCAACGGCATCGGCATTCTGGCGGTCGGCGTAGAGGCGGAGAACATCACGGTGGCCGAAGGCCTGTGGATCAACGAAATGCTGCGCAAGATCTACCCTTCGAGCCGGCGGCAATTACGCGAAGGGCGCATACCGCGGCGACTGGCGCTCACCATCGATACGGCCGGGGGCCCGGAAGTGCTGACCGAGGAGGCCTTTGAAGGAGCCGCGATGATCGGCTTCCAGCCGCCGCTGGCGCGGACTATTCAGGCGCTGCTGTACTTCGCCGATTACTCGCAACTGGAATATGAACCGGTGCTCGACGAGCGCATGCTGGTGTACTCCTATACGGCCATCGATCCGGCGACGGTTGCGCCGGAGTTTATTACTTCTGAGGATTACCGGATACTGCTATCGCGGCTGCTCTATGTCGATCGCGCAGGTAAGGGCTACCGGTACGACTCGACCTTTGCCGCAGCGGAGATGTACCGGCAGTTGTATCGGCGTTGGGCGCACCAGGGCACTTACTACGGTTTTACGAGTTACTCAAATATCACGTGTTGCATCGGTCACTTCGATTGCGACGAGCATCAGTTGAAAGAAGGCTTCCTGGTGCACCGGATGTTCACCACCCGTTATTTCCTGATGGCAGTGGTGACCTTGTTCTATCGGGCGACGCTACTGGAGTTTGCCGAGCGCACGGCGCTCGTTTCGCGCTTGCTGTTCCAGGATCAACAGGTGGGCCGCATAACAACCGACAATATCCGCCTCGCCAACGATCTGCGGGCGGATTTCCTGCACTTCTCTAATTACTGGTACTTCGACGAACTGGCTAATAAGGACGAAGAGAACGAGCACTTCCTGATGCAGGTGCGCGAGTTCCACATCGATTCGATGAAGCGCGAAATCGAGGAAGAGGTGGACAAACTGAACCAGTCGTTGCACAGCTACTATCAGTTCCGGAACACGGAATCGATCAATCGCCTGGCGATGCTGTCGTTGATTTTAGGCGCGGGCGCGGTGGTGACCGGATTTTTCGGCATGAACTTCCAAGGCGCTTTTGAAGCCCTGTTCTTCAAGCCCGATAAACCCGTGGCTATCCACTGGCTGGCCATAACTTTCGTGACGCTTTTCGCCGCATTGACGTTGACGTTTGGATTTTACGTTGTCGTATCGAACTGGCCGGATTACCGCGAAAGCCTGCTGCCGCGCTGGTGGGTGAACCGGAAGGCCCGCGCAACGAGAAGTCTGAAGCGCGGCTGACGGTATTCGCCGGTCGAGTTACGGGGTAGCGCCATTCCAGAATGCCATCCTCCGGCTCGGCTGGAGGTTACTGGATCGGTGCGCTTCGGGCGGTTGGGTGCGCCGACCGGGTCGCTGCCGCTCCCGCTCCGTTTCGGGCGTGTGCAAAAATCCGGAACACCGCTCCCTGGCGGGATTGAGAAAGAATGCGGCCCGCGCCCTTACGGTTGCGGTTCTGTTTCCGGAGCAGTGCGTGTTTGCAGTGGTTTACCGGACCCGGGCGCGGTGCTAAATCGCATTCGGGAGATTATTCTCACGCCCTTACGGTTGCGGCCCGGTTAGATTAAGTCCGCTGCCGCGCGGCCGTTTGCGGAGCTTGATAGAATTCCAGGCGTGAGACTGGGACTCGCGCGCGGAGTGTATCTGTTTCTATTCGCCGGATATTTACTGGGGCAGGAGCCCGTGGATTTCACGCGGGAAGTCCGCCCGATCCTGATGGCGAAGTGCGTCGCGTGTCATGGAGCGGCGATGCAATCAAGCGGGTTGCGGCTGGACCGTGGGGCCGATGCTCTGCGAGGCGGATACTCGGGCGCCGTGATCAAGCCGGGCGACAGCGCCGCCAGCAGGCTGTTCGTCATGGTCACGACGGGTATCACACACGATAGGAAGACGGTGAAGATGCCTCCCGGTGCGCCGCTCACGGCCGGCGAGATCGCCTTGTTGAAACGATGGATTGACGAGGGCGCGCAGTGGCCCGACAGCCTGACAGGACAACCGGCGGCGGCGCGCAAGCGGCCGTGGTCGTTTGAACCGGTTCAGCGGCCTGCCGTGCCGCCAGTGCGTAATAGCGGTTGGGTGCGGAATCCGGTTGATGCCTTCGTGCTGGCGAAGTTAGAGAGCATGGGCTTCGAGCCGTCGCGCGAAGCATCGAAACGGACGCTGGCGCGGCGTGTCTATCTCGACCTGATTGGGCTGTTGCCGACGCCGGACGAAGTGGCGGCGTTCGCCGCAGACACCGATCCGGGCGCATATGAACGATTGGTGGACCGGCTGATGCAGTCGGAACACTATGGTGAAAAGTGGGCACGGCCGTGGTTAGATCTGGCACGGTTTGCCGACAGCGAAGGCGGTGTGCAGGACTATATCCGGCCTTACGCGTGGCGGTACCGCGACTGGGTGATCAAGGCGTTGAACGCCGATATGCCGTTTGACCGGTTCACCATCGAACAAATGGCCGGCGATCTGCTGCCGAACGCCACCATTGATCAGAAGTTGGCCACCGGATTCCATCGCAATACGCAGACCAGCCGCGAAGGCGGAATCGACTTGAAGCAATTGCGGTTTGACCAGTTGGTCGACCGTACGAACACGGTCGGTACCGCTTGGTTGGGACTAACCGTGGGTTGTTCGCAGTGTCACGACCATAAGTACGATCCGATTACACAGAAGGATTACTACCGGCTGATGGCGTTCTTCGAAAATAGCGCCGAGTTAGATATGGAAGCGCCCGTGCCTGGCGAGTTAGGACCCTATCGAAAGACGGTCGGCGAGTACCGGCGTGAGCGGCAGAAGCTGCTCGAGCAATACGGCATCGCGCCACTGCAGGCGGAGTGGGAAAAGAACTTGACGGATGCGATGGACAATCCGGGCAAGCGGACCGATTGGGATGGGTACTACGATTCGTTCTCGAAGCATGTCGACCACGGGCCGAAGCTGCTCAAGAAAGATCCGGCGTTGCGTACGGAACGGGAACGGGAGGCATTTACCGCGTTCTTCTTGCGGTACGCCGAGGGACCGGTAGGCAAGAAGCGATATACGGAGTTGAAGCTGAAGGAGGCAAACGAGAAGTTCACGGCGCTTCGCGAGAAGTATCCGCCGCTGAGTATCGCGATGACACTGGCTGAGGATACAGAACGGCAACCGTCGTATGTGCGGCTGCGGGGTAACTTCAAGGACTTAGGTGTGGAGGTAACGCCGGGGACGATTGAGTCGCTGGGAGCGCTGCCGGCAGATGGCACGGCAGACCGGTTGGCGCTGGCGCGGTGGCTGGTGGCGCCTGAGAATCCACTCACGGCACGGGTGGCAGTAAACCGGTCGTGGCAGGAGTTGTTCGGCCGTGGGCTGGTGCGCACCTCGGAGGATTTTGGGACACAGGGCGAGAAGCCGACGCACCCGGAGTTACTGGATTGGCTGGCGTCGGAGTTCCGGTCGAACGGGTGGAGCATGAAGAAGTTGCACCGGCTGATTGTCACGTCGTCCACTTACCGTCAGGCGTCGCAGTCGCGCGAGGATCTTACGGTTCGCGATCCGCAGAACACGCTATTGGCCCGGCAGACTCGGATGCGGTTACCGGCGGAGTTGATTCGTGACGAGGCGCTAACTGTGAGCGGGTTGTTACTCGATGCGGTGGGAGGTGAGAGTGTACGGCCGCCGCAGCCGGAAGGGATCGCGGACCTGTCCTATAGCCTGAAATGGGTGGAGACGACGGGGCGTGGGCGGTACCGGCGCGGACTTTATGTACAGACGCAGCGGACTAACTTGTATCCACTGCTAGGCAACTTCGACGCGCCGGACCGGACGGTGACGTGCGCGCGGCGAGATTCGTCGAACACGCCGTTACAAGCGTTGAACCTGATGAACGATCCGGTGTTTACCGAAGCGGCGCAAGCGTTGACGGCACGGTTGCTCAAAGAGGCGCAGACGGACTCGGGGCGGATCGAGCGAGCGTTCGCGCTTTGTTATGGACGGCCGGCGACACCGCAGGATCGCGACATGGTGGCCAGTTGGCTGCAGACCCGGCGGCAGTTGACGAAAGCGAATAGTAAGACCGCGGAAGCAATGCCCCTCGCCGATATTGAGGGAGTGGATCAGGTGGATGCCTCGGCGTGGTTCGGCGTGGCGCGGGCGCTGATGAACTCCGATGAGTTCATCACGAGGGAGTAGGCAGACGGATGCGCGATATAAGGGCAACACTCAGGCGGCGACAGTTCCTGCAACAAGCGGCAGGCGGCGTGGGCATGATGGCGCTGGCGGATCTGCTGGCGCAGGATGGCTACGCAGCGCCGCGAACGGTTCCACAGGTGAACCCGTTTGCTCCGAAGAAGCCGCACTTTGCGGCCAAAGCGAAGAACGTGATCTTCCTATATATGGAAGGAGCGCCGAGCCAGATCGACTTATTCGATCCGAAGCCCGAGTTACAGAAGTGGCACGGCAAGCCGCTGCCGCCGTCGATGACCAAGGATCTGAAACTAGCGTTTATTAAGCCGACGGCGACCATTCTGGGCAGTCCGCGGACGTTCGGGCAGTACGGACAGAGCGGCGCGGTGTTGAGCGACTATCTGGCCAAAGCATGGGAACCGATTGTGGATGACCTGTGCTTCATCAAATCGATGAAGACCGATGCGTTCAACCATCAGCCGGCCGACCTGATGTTATTCGCGGGCCATATGCTGCCGGGGCGGCCGACAATGGGGTCGTGGGTGTTGTACGGGTTGGGCAGCGAGTCGAAGAACCTGCCGGGGTTTGTCGTGCTCAGCACGGGTAAGTCGAACATGAGCCAGGCGGCGCAGTGGACCAGCGGGTTTCTGCCCTCGGCTTACCAGGGCGTGATGTTCCGGCGCAAGGGCGATCCGGTGCTTTATCTGTCGAATCCGGCAGGGATTACACAGGAGGAGCAGAAGGCCGATCTCGACTTAGTAAACATGCTAAACCGGCGGCGGTTTGAAGAGACGGGCGATATGGAGATCGCTTCGCGGATTTCATCGTATGAGATGGCGTTCCGGATGCAGGCGAGCACGCCGGAGTTACTGGACTTTTCGCAGGAACCGGCGCATGTCAGGGAGTCGTACGGGACGGAGAAGGAGCCGACCAAGGCGTTTGGAACGAACTGCCTGCTGGCGCGGCGCATGGTGGAACGGGGGGTGCGGTTTGTGATGATCTCGCACTCGTCGTGGGACCAGCATTCCGACCTGAACAAGAACTTGAAGGAGAACTGCGATATTACGGGCCCGCCGATTGCCGCGCTGATTCGCGACCTCAAACAGCGCGGACTGCTGGATAGCACGTTAGTGGTTTGGGGAGGCGAGTTCGGGCGAACGCCGATGGGGCAGTTCCGGCGGCCGGAAGAGGCGGACAACGCCGGGCGCGACCATCACGCGAACTGCTTCACCATGTGGGTGACAGGGGCGGGAATCAAGGGCGGGCAGACGCTCGGGAAGACGGACGACTTAGGATTATCGATAACTGAAGATCCGGTGCACGTGAACGACTTACAGGCGACAATCCTGCATTGCCTGGGCCTGGACCATACGAAACTGACTTACAGACACATGGGCCGCGACTTCCGGTTAACGGACGTTCGCGGCGCCATTGTGTCTAAGATGTTGGTGTAACTGATTAGTTAGCCAGCGGCGGACCACCGGGGACGACGATCTTGCCGGCGCCGGCCTGCGGGTACTTATGGCGTTTGGCGGTGAACCGGGCGCTCAGGTATTCGCCGAAGTAGACGGGCCCGGAGATGGTGTCGCCGGAAACCGTACCCGCGAACAGGAACGGTACAAAGTCGCCGCCTTCCTTGGCAACGGAAGCGCTACGCATTTTGACGTCGCTGCCATCGATGAGGCCGGCCATTTCGTTCACGGAGAAGTCGGTCTTATGTGAACCGTGGATCTTATTGCCGTCCTGCTCAATGAACAGCGAGTGATGGCTGGTGCTCGAGAAATAGTCGATCTGGACGTCCCAACGCCCGCTGAGGTTCGCCGCGGGCGAGGCAATTTCCTTGCGCGGCCGCTGCTTCGATAACACTTGGTGAAGGCGCTCGGCCACCACTTTGTCGTCGCCGGGCTGCATCTGCCAGGGGGTGACGTTGATGGAGGTGCCGGTTTCCTGATACTCGCGGCGGCCCATCTTGCCCACCGGCCCTGCACCCAAGGCGATTCTGGGCTTGGTGCGGGCTACTTCTTCGGCGATCTCTTCGCCCGAGACGTTCAGCTTGTCCGGGTCCCAGGAGATGATGAGCATGGGGCTGCGGTTGGAGAGGCCCTGGGGTTCGCGAACGCTGGTCGTGACACCGGGGATGGTGGATACTTTCTTGGCGATGGTGTCGCAGTAGCCGAGCCAGGTTTTCCACTCGCCTTCATGGTCGCGCTTCACCCAGGTTTCGACCGCGGCCAGCATACCGAGCGTCTCTTCACGGCCGACCTTGTTGTCGCGGCCCGGCCCGTGGTGCGGAGAACTCGCCTGCCAGGCGGCCATCAGAAGGTCCTTTTTGCCGAGCAGCAGGCCCGCGCATTGCGGACCGCGAATCGCCTTGCCGCCGCTGTAAGCAACGATGGTTGCGCCGCGCTGCAGGTGGACGTTCGGGATGGTCAGGTTCTCGGCCGCGGCGTCCACCAGAATCGGGATGTTGAGCGGCTTCGCCATGCGAGCCACGTTTTCAAGGCTCAGTGGACCGTTGACCGTCGGGCCGCCGGCGGTGAGGTAGATCATCGCGGTGCGTGGCCCAAGCGCTTTTTCCATCTGTTCGGCAGTGTCGACGACGATGATTTTCACGCCGATGTTGCGGACGGCGTGATCGTACACGCTGCGCGAACTTCTGGGGATGACGACCTCGTTCTTATCGAGACTCTCGATATGAGGAATGCGGATCAGCTTTTCGGGGTTGCCACCGGACACACAGGCGGCGGTGACGTGCTTGAGTCCGGCAGCGCAGCCGGCAGAGACCATGCCCCACTCGGCGCCGGTGATGTCGGCGAGGCGCTGGCCGACGCCCATCGCCACTTCATCGAGTTGGGCGTAGTGCTGCGAGGCAGCTTCCATCGCGGCGCGGACTTCCGGCAGTTCGATGGTGGCGCCGATGATGGTGAAGGTACCGCGGCAGTTGATGACCGGTTCGACGCCGATCGATTGGTAAATTTGGGGACCAGCCTTCAACGGCCCGACTGTTGCCGCTGTGGCTTCGGTGGCTACGCCCATCAGGGCCGGCACAGCGAGTGCGCCGGCAATGTCAAAGAGGTCTCGCCGGGATGGCGCGGCCGATTTCGTTTCAACGGTTTCAGGTTTGTTGTCAGGCATTCAAAAACTCCATGGCTGGTTCGAACCGAGCTTTCCGGTTATCTTAGCTAGGACACCCGTGAATCACAACCAGACGATCACTTCTCTCGAAGTACTGGATATACGATATCCCACCGTGCGCCTAGGCCTGGCCGGATCGGACCCGCGTCATCTGGCGCCGAACTATTCCTGCGCCATCCCTATTTTGCGCACAGATGGAGGGCTGGAGGGGCGGGCGCTGGTGTTTACCATCGGCGACGGCACGCAGATCCAGAAGACGGCCATCGAGGCGCTCGGGCGTTTTGTGGTGGGCCGGAAGCTGCGCGATTTCATCGCAGAGCCGGGGCTGTTCGCGCAGGCGCTGGCGGAGCATCACCAATTACGGTGGCTGGCGCTCGGGACATACCGCATGGCCGTGGGCGGCATCATCAACGCTCTTTGGGATCTATGGGCCAAGGTAGAGGACGTGTCAATGTGGCGATTGCTAACGAGTTTGCCGCCGGAGCGGATCGTCGAGTGCATCGATTTCCATCACTTGCGCGATGCGCTGACTGAGGACGAACTGCTGGAGATGCTACGGCAACGCGAACCCACGAAGCAGGCGAACCTCGAACGGCTGGAGCGGCAGGGCGTAAGGGTGTACAGCACGGCAGGCTGGTCAGGCAGGCCGCTCGATGAGGTGCGGCGGTTGTGCAACGGGCTGTACCGGCAGGGAACGCGGGCGTTTAAGGCGAAGGTGGGTCGAGGGCAGCAGTACGACCGGTCGCGGGCACTCGACGAGGACCGGCGGATGCTGGACGCGATTCGCGAGTCGACGGGCGAGGACGCGCGATTGCTGACCGATGCCAACCAGAACTTGGGCGATTGGCGGAATGCGGCCGGCTATATGACCGATCTGGCGAAATATCAGCCGATGTTCATCGAAGAGGCCATCGCTTACAACGATGTGCTGGGGTATATCGAGTTGCGGAAAGCGCTGGCGCCGCTTGGGATCGGTGTCGCAGGTGGCGAGCAGGCGCCGGATGCGGTGACCTTTAAGCAACTGCTGGCCGGCGGCGGGTTGACGCATTGCCAGATCGACGGAGCGCGCGTGGGCGGCGTGAATGAACTGTTTGCCATCATCGGAATGGCGGCGAAGTTCGGCGTGCCTGTGTGTCCGCACAGCGGCGGCATCGGGCTGGGGCAACTGGTGGGCCCGCTAGCGGCATTTGACCAGGCCTGGTTCGGCAGTGAAGGCCGGTGGCTCGAGTATCTGGAATTTCTACAGGCCGGAGTGTTCAAGCAGCCGCTGCAGGTTCGCGACGGGCACTATCAACTGCTACCGTCGACCGGTTGGGGACTGGAGATGGAAGAGGAGTTTGTGGCGCGTTACCGGTATCCGGACGGTCCGGATACGGCGGACTCGCTCGAGGCCGACCGCGAGGCCGCGGTGCAGCCGGGAGCGCCGCCGTACGCTCGGTACTGGGCGTAGTCTTCAGTGTGGCGGGTAAATTGCGAGTGTTCCCGGCTAACTATGAGTTTTCACCCATCCCGCCGAGCCTTCGTTGCGCAGTCGTTAGGTGGAGCGCTGATCGCCCCCGCTGCCGCGGATGGCCGCCTGGCAACGCAAGACCTGCAGGCGTCGATTGATAAAACGGCGCAGGCCGGCGGCGGAACTGTGGTTATCCGGCCGGGCCGGTACGTCACGGGGACGTTGTTGCTGAAGAGCAATGTGACGCTGCACCTGTCAGCCGGCGCAACGATTGTGGGCAGCCCGAACCTGGCGGATTACCCGTCGGCGGTGGCCGGCGTGCGGTCGTACACCGATAACTACACGGAAAAGAGTCTGCTCTACGGAGAGGGACTCGAGAACGTCGCGATCGAAGGCGCGGGCACGCTGGACGGGTCGGGGAAGGCGTTCAACGGGCCGTACAAGGTGCGGCCCTACATGGTCCGCCTCATCTCCTCAAAGCGCATCACGGTGACCGGCGTCGCCATCAAGGATTCGCCCATGTGGGTGCAGCACTACATGGCTTGTGAGGACGTCGCGATCCGCGGGATTACGGTGCATAGCCGCGTGAACGCGAATAACGACGGCATCGATATCGACGGTTGCGACCGGGTGCGGATTTCGGACTGCGACATCAGCTCCGGCGACGATGCGATTGTCATCAAGAGCACGCTGTTGCGGCCGGCGAAGAACGTTGTAGTTACTAACTGCGTTCTAAGTACCCATTGCAACGCGCTGAAGTTGGGTACGGAATCGAATGGCGGGTTCGAGAATATTGCCGTCTCGAATTGCACCATCTACGACACACGCCTGTCTGGGATCGCAATTGAGTGTGTCGATGGCGGATTGCTCGAACGCGTCCAGTTCTCGAACATCACAATGGACGGCGTGGGTGCACCCATCTTTATCCGGTTGGGCGACCGGGGCCGGCCGTTTGAGGCGGGCGGCCCGAAGCAGCCGGTTGGCAAGTTGCGGCGAGTAATGATTCGGGATATCGAGGCGGTGCGCGCCGGCGCCACCGGTTGCGCCATCGCCGGCTTGCCCGGGCATCCGCTCGAAGACATTACGTTCGACAACATTCGCCTGGAATTTGCCGGCGGCGGCAAGCCGGCTTTTAAGCATGGCGAGGTGCCGGAGAATGCGGATAAGTATCCTGAGCATCATATGTTCGGCACATTGCCGGCTTACGGATTCTATCTGCGCCATGCAAAGCGTGTGCAGATGCGCCATGTGCAGGTGCGGACAGCGGCGCCCGACGGCCGGCCGGCAATGCTGAGCGAAGATGTCAAGGATCTGCAGGTAACAGGGTCGGCGTTATAGCGGTCCATTGCCTGACGCGGGCAGGCGAATGCGTAGCTTGTCGGCTAAACCCAACACGCGCTGATACCATTCGACGGCCCTTGCCGCGCCTTGCTCGGCCTCCGCGCGGTAGCGCGCGTAGGCGCCGTGGACCACCTGCCAGAACCGGTTCTGCACCTGCCATAGGTTCATCGGGAACGGCAGTGCGTGGCAGATATCCGTCAGGTTATCGAGTTGCGCGAGCACTTCCAGATTGTCAGGGTCCTTAACCAGCTTTTCAGCAACTGCCTCCAGCGTCCGCCGGAACCGGAATTCGGCGGTTACGCCGTCGATTTCGACTTCCGAATGCTTGGCTTCGTCCAGGATCTCCTGGATGCGGATGAGGTCGGCATCGGGCTTGGACAGCTCGACGAGCAGGTCCTCGTTCAGGGTGAACCCGATTGCGGCGACCAGGCGGGGCGGCAACGGGATATCGAGGTCGCCGACAAAGCGCGCCAGGGTGGAATGCTCGCGGTGCAGTTCGCGCATTTTCCAGGCGGCTTCATGGTCGGCGGAGGCGAGGATGCGGTTCACCACTCGCCGCTGTTCGTCGCGGAACAGCAGCCGGAGCGAGAACGTGCCATGACCGAAATGCTTGTCGACGGAGCGGATCAGTTCCGGGATGTCGCCGCGATGGAGAATATCGTCGAACTCATCGTGGAGACGTTCATAGGCGTGGTGACCCTGAAATTCCCGGATCCCGCCAAAAATATTTTGATCGCCCAGGTGAAGCACTCCATAGCTGAACGTGGCGTGCTGTCCGGTGATCCGCGATTCGACGCGGACACGGCCAAGCGATAACTTGGTCTTGCCGCCCTGTAACACGGCGGCGTCTTCCTGCGTGACCATGTGACCGTAGATATCGCTGTTCTTGCTGTAGTCCTCAAACAGCGAACTGATGGCGTAGTGCGCCCCGACTTTGCCCAGGTCGACCATGGCGGGGCGGACATAACGGTCGTAGATCAGGCGTCCGTTGCCCTGCTCGGCGACATTGCTCGAAGCCTGTTCGAGACGCGACAGAAATTCCTCTTCGATGCCTTTGCGAAACACACGCTGCGCTAATTGAATGGCACGCCCCGCGTACTGCATCACCTGGACAGTTTCGATCCCCGAAAGGTCGTCGAAGAACCAGCCGCAGCTGGTGTACATCAGCATGGCGTGGCGCTGCAGCTCTAGAAGTTGCAGGGCGACGCTGCGCTGCACCTTGCTGAGCGGGCCGACGCCGTATGTGTCGAAGAAGCGGTTGAGGTTTTCTTCGGATCGATCGAGGATGACGTTGATGTATTCGTCGCGTGCGCCCCAGGGATCTTTGAGGAGCGCGGGGGCTTTACGGTCGTACCAGACGGCCAGATCGTCGCGCAGCCAGTCGAGCGCTTCACGTAAGGGCTTGCGCCAGTCCTGATTCCAGCCGGGCTTCATGCCGGAGTTGCAACCACAGTTCGACCGCCACCGCTCTACCCCGTGAATGCAGCTCCAGGAGCTGTTCTCGAAGATCTGCGCCTCCGCCGTGGGCGGGTGCAATTCAAGAAACTCGCCGTAGTTGGTGAGCCGCGCGAGGTTCGATTCCTCAATGTGGTGGAGGCAATAGGCGAGTCCCATGTCGCCAAGCTTGCGGTGGTGCCCGTAGGTTTCGCCATCCGTGGCGATGTGCACGAGTTGACTCCAGGGGCGTGTGTCGTTAAACGCGCCGGCCAGCCGGTGGGCAAGGTCTTCGCCGCGCGTGAGCAGGTCTTCAAACGCGATGCCCCGGGAAATCGGTCCGTCATAGAAAAACACGGCGATGCGCCGGCCCGAAGGCAACGCGACCCAGTAGGGCATAGACGGATCGACGCGAGCGTCGCTTACGTCGTACCACTCTCCATCAGCGCCGCGAACACATTTCGCCTGGTAGGGCGACAGGACCGTGAACTTGACACCGAACTCGGTGAGAATGTCGAGCGTTTCGAGGTCGACGGCCGTTTCGGGCAACCACATACCTTCCGGGTCGCGCCCGAAGCGGTGCTGAAAATCACGAATGCCCCAGACAATCTGGGTCCGCTTATCGCGGGAGTTCGCCAACGGCAGGATGATGTGATTGTAGCCCTGCGCAATCGCGGAGCCGTGGCCGGAGAATCGGGCGCGGCTGGCCTTGTCGGCGGCAAGAATCGCACCGTAGGTTTCCGGGCTGGCCCATTCGAGCCAGGCGAGAAGAGTGGGTCCAAAGTTGAAACTAATTCGTGAATAGTTATTCACGACATGCAGAATCCGCTGTTCGCCGTCGAGTATTCGCGAAGCGGCGTTGGGTGCGTAGCACTCCGCCGTAATCCGTTCATTCCAATCGTGATAAGGATACGCGGAATCCTGCAGTTCAATGAACTCAAGCCAGGGGTTCTCGCGCGGGGGCTGATAGAAGTGCCCATGCACGCATATGTATCGCTGCACTGAAGAAGCTCTCTCTCCCTCTGCCGGACTATCGGAGCACGTCGGGTGCCACTTAATGAATCTGGACGCGTCCTATTTCTTAGACGCGGCCGGGAACGCTCTCCGCCAGAAATCGAACGGATTGCCAACCCAATTATCGAACGTCACGGCGGTATTGTGGGGAGCCTTCGGGGACATGCCGAATTCGTGGGGGACCTGCAATTCAGCGAGCAGCAGGTGGAAATCCTCACTTTGCTTACGGCTGACGTCGTCGGTGCCCACATGCACGCGGAGCAGGGGTTTCCACTTGTTCAGGCCGGGGGCGGCTGTGCGGGTGACAGTCCAGATGGAGTGGTCTTCGGCGTACTGGCGGTCGTGATTGTAGACCTTTTCGAAGATGACGCCGTCGCGGACGGTGCACATGCGTTCGGCGGTAAGCATGCCGCCGGCGAGCGCGGAGATGGAGCCGAACTGATCGAGGTTGCGGAAGCCGATGTAAGCCGCGCCGTAACCGCCCATCGAATAGCCTTCGATGCCGCGCATTTCGCGTTTGGCGATGGTGCGGAACCTGGAATCGACGTGCGGGATCAGTTCTTTGACGATTACGGATTCAATGGGGTACTTGCCGTCCTTGGAATCGGTCCACTGGCTGACCTTAATGGGGTCGGTACAGGCGATCAGGATAAACGGCGGCGCCTGGCCGTTGCGAATGGCCTTGTCCAATCGTTCCATCACTGGGGTGGCGCCGGCAGGTCCGCCACCGAAGCCGTGGAGCCAGTAAACCACGGGATACCGCGACTTACCTTTCTCGTACCCTGGCGGCAAATAGTAGAAGTAACCGGCTTTCGTTCCGGCTAACTTGCTATCGAAGGTTCCTAACTTCCATCCTTTCGCGGCTAACTGGTCGTCGAACTTAGGCACCCACGAGACCGGACCATAGTCGGCGGGCGGCCGGAAGGTGTACGCGATCTTGAGGTGCGGCGTTTCGATGCGGCGGCCTTTGTTGAGATGGCGGCCGTGCTGGAGGCTTTTGCCGTACATGGCGGCGGGTTGGTAGGAGGATAGGTGAAGGGCGGCGAGCGCACCGGAGGTGAGCAGCGTGCGTTCCACGGGGTGGGCGTCGCGGTGGTTCAAAACCAGGTCTTCAAAGTGATGAACCGTCGCGGCGAAGTGGTTATAAGGATAGCGGCGGCGCAGTTCCTGGGGAACGCGGACGGCATCGCTCGGAGTCCAATACGACGGGAGCACTACAGGGTCCGATCCGCCTTTGACCTGGGCGGCGAGGGCGCGGCCTTTGATGGATCCGTTGAGGCGGAAGACGGCAACCTGGAGTCCGCTGATGTATTCAAGGACGAAGGCGATCGGATCTTCGGCTTTTGCTTTTAGAGAATCGATGTTCGTCGCGGCGGCCGTGGCCAGCAGGTGAGCGGACCAATCGGTGGCGGCCACCCAATCCCAAACGGCGTTGCGTTCGAAGCACTGGACGGCGGCGATGCCGGTTTCACCACCGGGCCGGCGCTCGATGAGGCTTTGCATGCTTTCGAGCGCGTGGAAGCCGTAGGAATCCTTGCTATCGAAGAAGTCGGCGGACCAGGTTGTGACGACGCGTTCGAGAGGGAGGGTGGGGTCGAGTTGGATATTCGCCGCGCGCGAGATGGGTTCGACGCTCCCAGCCATCAACGGAACGTTGAGAGCTTTGGTCTGATCGTACATCCACTTCGCTTTATCCCAGTCGTAGGAGAAATGTTTGTCGATGAAGACGGGGCAGACCTGTCCGGTTTCGCGGAAGACGTCGATTACTTGTTTGAAAAACTCATAGCGCGGGTATAGTTTTTGACCGAGGGCGTTGTACGGATAAGCGCCGTGTTCGCAGATGAGAAAGATGCCGTCGACGGCCAACTGCCGCGCGCCGATGGAGGTGTTAGAGACGAGGGTAAGGGCTTCCCGAATACTGGGGACAATGCGGAAACCGTGTTTCGCGGCGAGGTCGCGGCTCATATCCTCGTCCGGCACCTGGTCCGTATACATGGTGGCGAGTTTGAGGCGCGACGGCCGCGGTTCGCCGTTCCAGTAATACCCGTTCAGGACCTTGCCGACGATCGCGTCCGCATGGGAACCGGGGCGGTACTCGCTGATCAGCGCCGCGACACGCTTCGGCCCGCCGGCGAAGGCGGAAAGGAGCGGTGTGGCGGCTGTAGATAGCAGACCACGGCGGGTCATGCGGGGGAAAGGCATTTCCCGATTCTACTGCGGAGGGTTTGCAAAGGGGCGCTCAGTTCTGCGTGATATCACGCTACAGGTTTTCGGCAGCTAACGATTCGGCATATCATAAGGCTCATGAACGGAACACGGCGTGTCTTCATGTCGGCAGCGGCCGCGGCGGCTGCCTCGGGTCGCATTTTGGGCGCAAACGAGCGCGTCAATCTAGTGGTGATCGGTGTGGGCGGGCGCGGGACAGCGCATGTCCGGTCCTATAACGGGCTGAAGGATTCCTGTAATATCGTCGGCGTTTGCGACGTGAATCAGGCGGCGCGCGAACGGGCTTCGGCGCTGGTGACGTCGAGCGGCGCGCCGAAGCCGAAAGAGTATAACGACATGCGCGAGGTGTTTGCCGACAAGTCGGTGGATGCCGTTTCGATGGCGACGCCGAATCACTGGCACGCGCTCGGCACCGTTTGGGCCTGCCAGGCCGGCAAAGATGTCTATGTCGAGAAGCCGGCCTCTCATAACTGCTTTGAGGCGGACCGGATGGTGGACGCGGCGCGAAAGTACAACCGGATGGTCCAGATCGGCACGCAATCGCGCTCTTCACCCAATATCCGCAAGGCCATGGAACTGCTGCAGCAGGGGGTAATCGGCAAAGTGTACATGGCGAAGGGGCTCTGCTTTAAGCGCCGCGTCAGCATCGGCAAAAAGCCCGACATGCCGGTGCCGCCGGGTATCGATTGGGATAAGTTCCTCGGCCCGGCGCCCATGCGGCCGTTCAACGAGAACCGCTTCAAGTACAACTGGCACTGGTTCTGGGACACCGGCAACGGCGACCTCGGTAACCAGGGAGTCCACCAGATGGACATCGCCCTGTGGGGCCTCGGCGTGAATGAACTGCCGAACTCTGTGGTGTCGACGGGCGGCAAGTATGTTTACGACGACGACCAGGAAACGCCGAACACGCAGATTGCGACCTTCGATTACGGCCCGCGCGAATTGGTGTTTGAGGTGCGCGGACTGCTGACCGGATCAGAGGGCGCCGAAAAGGGCGTCAAGGTCGGGAACCTCTTCTATGGATCTGACGGCTACATGGTTTTGAACGGCGGCGCGTTCCAGGTCTACAAGGGCGAAAAGGGCGAGTTGGCGATGGAAGAAAACCCCGGCCGCGGCGGCGATGGCAATCACATGAAGAACTTCCTCGATGCGGTGAAATCGCGCAACCGGGAATCGCTGAACGCCGAAGTCGCCACCGGAATCACGTCGGCCAAACTGTGCCACTTGGCGAACATCAGCTACAGGCTGAGGCGGATGCTGCCGGTAGACAGCAAAGCGGGTAAGTTCGTGAAAGACGCCGAAGCGAACGCCATGCTGACGCGCCATTACCGGGCGCCGTATGTAGTGCCGGAACGCGTGTAGGACGGAGCGCTTTCGGCCCCCCGTATGAAGGTGCGACGAACCGTTCCCAAAGCCTCCCTCGGCCCCTCCGCCGAACCCCTTTTCCTCGTCCTCACAGCCAAAGTGGCGGAGTAGTGAACGACAATAGTAGGGAATGATCGTTGAAATCGAAGGCGTCCCACTGCACCTGGCGCATGCCGACGAGTTGCCGGCGCGCTGGGTGGGGCAGGAAGAAGTGATGCGGCAGTTGCTGGCCGCGTGGCTGGTGCTCGATCCGGCCGACCTGCCCATGAACCCGCGCCTGATCGGCAAACCCGGCGTCGGCAAAACGACGCTCGCGTATGCGGCTGCCGCCCGCTTAGGCCGCGAAATCTACATCATGCAGGCCACCGTCGACACGCGGCCGGAGGATCTCATCGTCACCCCCGTCATCGAAGGCGAACGCAAACTCCGCTATGTCGCCTCGCCGCTGGTCACCGCCATGCTCAAGGGCGGCGTGGCTATCGTCGACGAGGGCAACCGCATGTCCGAAAAGTCTTGGGCCTCGCTCGCGCCGCTGCTCGACAACCGGCGCTATGTCGAGTCCATCGCCGCCGGCATCAAGATCAAAGCCCATCCCAACTTCCGCCTCGTCGCCACCATGAACGACGACGCCTCCACCTTCGACTTGCCCGAATACATTCAGTCGCGCTTGCAGCCCCAAATCCTTATCGATTTCCCCGACCGCGACGAAGAGCACGAAATCCTCAAAGAAAATCTGCCGTTTGGGGAAGACGAAATCCTGCAGTATGTCACCGACTTTCTGCAGATGGCGCACGCCAACGAAGAGCGCTATTCCGCACGCGACGGCATCAACATCGCGCGGTATGCGATGAAACTGCGAGCAGCGTACGACCGGCCAATGCCGGTCCGCGAAGCCTTGCACACCGCCATCCTCGAAACTCTCGGCGGCGAGGCCCTGCGGTATGTCCCGCGAGTTTGACGCTGTCCCCGATTTCGCAAGCCTGGTCCGTGGGCACATCACTTACCTGCCCGTGGCGCCCGGACGGCTCGAGTTCGCCATGGCCGTCCGTCGCCATATTATTCACGAACGCCCGCGCGTGGTGGCTGTCGAGTTACCCGTCTCCCTCGAACGGCACTACTTGGAAGCGGTGCGGCGCCTCCCTGAGATATCCATCCTCGTCTATCCGAAGGACGACGACGATGAGGCGGGCGTCTATGTCCCGATCGAACCGGCCGACCCGTTTACGGAAGCCATCCGAAGCGCCATCGAAGTCGGCGCGGAGATCGTCTTCTTAGAACCCGACATCGCCGAGCGCCCTCACTTACCCGAAGTCTATCCGGACCCCTACGCCATCCAACATATCGGGCTCGACCGCTATGTCGAGGCCTACCGTGTCCATCCCGTTCCGCGCACCGACGAAATCGCCGCCCATGCCGCCGGCATGGCCTGGAAGTTACAGGGGACCGATCCGTTCGCGCCAACGCTGGCCGTAGTATCGCTGAACCTGCTCGATGCCGTGTTGGATGCCATGGAGACGCCGCAGGATGAGCCTCGCCGGCGTAAGAGCCGAATGGTGGACTTAGTCAATGCCCATCCGGCATGCCTAGCTGAGATCACCATGGAGTACCCGTTCCTCCAGGAACGCTACGAACGTTACCGCACCTATTTCTGCGACGAAAAGCTGGTAGACCGTCCACGGGCGCAACTGGCGCTGTTCAAGGAAGCCGAAGCTGTCTACGAAAAAAACACCGGCGACAAAGTGGTCCACTGGCAACGAAAGTTACTGGCACGCTACACCCGCAACCTGGCACACTTATCCGGCGACTTAGTGGCTTCGCTCTTTGATATCACCACCGCCGCACGCTCGATTGTCGACGACAACTATGCCTGGGAAGTGTGGGATATGGCCAACCGCTACCCCTTCCAGCGCGAGGTCTCCGAACTGGAAACCGTCAGGATCAGCGGCGAAGAGGTCTGGATCCGCACCAAGAAAATGAAGATCCGGCGCCGGCTGCCCCGCCCCAAGCAACGGCTGATGCCCCGGTCGCTCAAGCAGCACCAAAAGGAGTCACGGCCCGGCGAATGGGCCGAACAGTTAGACGGCAATTCCATTTGTTCGTACCCGCCGGAAGATCTGATCGTTGAAGATTACGGCAGCTTTCTCAAGCAAAAGGCAAAAACGATGCTGACCGAAGAGCGCCAGCGCATCGAACCTTTTCTGGCCTCGTTGATGGACGGAATCGACGTGCGCGAGACCGTCCGCAACTGGCACTTAGGCAAGATTTATGTCAAGCACCTGGAGCGGTTGTCGGGCGATGTCGGGGCGGTAATCGTCATCTTCGACCCCGACCACGACAACCGCTACCCGTACATGACCACCTGGCTCGGCGAGCACCAGAACGAATCCGACATGGCCTTCTATGCCACCGACCCGTTCGCCAACATGGTGGGCCCAGGTATCGGCCGCGGCGAGTATGGCGGGTTCCTGATGACACGGCCGCCCCGGCGCATGATGGACGTTTGGTCAGACCCCGACTACGACTATGCCGATTCCAAACCCGAACGGCTGTTGCTCGCCGCGCTGGATTACTCCCGCGAACGGCACATCGTCTACGTCGCCGCCCGCCCGCCAAGGTCCATCTTCCGCTCCGTCGCCGCGCACATGAACCGTAAGATCGTCTATATCCCCATCGGCCAGTTAGGTTCGCCTAAGTTGAAAAAGCTGCGCGTCGTGCACGTACTGGATGGTTACGAACGGCGAAAGTCGGCAAAAGACTACATCTGGTAGGTAGCGCAAGGTAGGTAGCGCATGGTAGTTGGCGGAAGCTTCAGCTTGCCGGGCCGGAATTCCAGCCGTCCATCACGAACTCCCCCCGGCGATCGGCTCGCCCGCCCGGCAACGCCACTACATTAGTAAGCTAAAAACACATGCGGTCTTTTCTCTCTTTTTCGGTTATCGTTGTCATCGCCGTCCTCAGTCTTTCCGCCGCCCGGCTCAACCGCACCGACTGGCCGCAGTGGCGTGGACCTAACGCCGCCGGACTCTCTCCCTTCTCGAAACTCCCCCTCCGCTGGTCCCAAACCGACAACATCCGCTGGTCTGTCGAACTCCCCGGCTGGGGCACCAGTTCCCCCGTCGTCTTCGACGATCGCGTCTACGTTACCTCTCAAGCCGTCGGCAGTGACGGTAAGAAATCATTGCTGACCTTATGTTTCCGCCGCGACAATGGCAAGGAAATCTGGCGGCACGATTTCGGGCTCGGTGTCGACCAGCGTGCGCACCAAAAGTCGAACCTCGCCGTCAACACTCCCGTCGTTACGCCCGACGCCGTCTATGTCGCCTTCGGAAACGCCGACATCGCTCGCTACACCCACGACGGCAAACTCGTTTGGGTCACCCGTTACATGTCGATCTTCGGCGATCCCAAGATGGCCTGGGGCTATGGTGTAAGTCCTGTTGTCCTCAAAGACTCCATTCTCTTCCCCTGGGACCATCACAAAGGCCCGTGCTATCTCATCGGCCTCGATAAACGCACCGGCGAGATCGTCTGGAAGAACGAACGCCCTATCGGTACCGCTCATTCCACTCCCCTTGTGGTCGACCATCACAACCAGACCGATATTCTCGTTTCGGGCAAGAACCGCCTCACCGCGTATGACGCCGCGACGCACAAGCAGATTTGGCAATACGGCGAAGGCGAAGGGCCGTTCAACGGCGAAATCATTGTCAGTCCGGTCTATGCGAATGGCATAGTCTTCACGCAGTTGTGGCGTCAAAGCCAGATCCACGCTCTTCGCCTTAAGTCGAACGGCGAGCCGCCCGAACGCGTGTGGGTCAGCGAAAAGCCGGGTCCGCAGGAACCCTCCCCCGTCTACTACGAAGGTCTTTTGTACTCGCTGATGGACAACGGTATCCTCGTCGTCTTTGACGCCAATACCGGCAAGGAAGTCTATCGCCAGCGCCTCGGTGGCGCGTCCTGCAATTCATCTCCGGTTGGCGCCGCCGGTCGCATTTATTTCAGCAATAACGATGGTCAAACCTTTGTCGTGAAAGCCGGCCGCACGTTCGAATTACTGAGCACCAACTCCCTCGGCGAGCGTATCACGGCTTCACCGGCTATCTCGGGCGACGAGCTCATCTACCGCACAGACTCCCACCTCTACTGCGTTCGGAACTAGACGAACCAGCGGTTTTCGTGAAGTAATATACAGATGTATTGTCAGGAGCGTAAATTCCACTTCACAATTAGGCCGCGTTTTGTGTCTATTAAAACGAGGTAATTCTTTCGAAGATGGATGCCAGTACTCAAACAGCAGCCGATCCGCTGCCTTATTTGCCACGATCAACGGTCGCGAACTTCAAAAAGGGCCAAGCCATCTACGATGAGACAAGTCCTAACCGGCACCTGCACCTGATTCTCAAAGGCGCTGTGAAGATCGTGCAACACACCAGCGACGCCGCTGTTGTTTTAAACCTGTTCCATGCCGAGGAGTTGTTCGGGGAGCGGGCTCTGGCCGGAATGGCCGGCGAGCGTGCCGTGGCCCTCGAAGACACCACGATAATGAGTTGGACGGCCGACACGGTAAGCGCACTGGCCGCGCAACACCCCGAACTCGCCTCGGCGCTGTTGCAGCGCCTGGCTGTACGATGCGTCTCCCTCCAGGATCGGATTGCCACCCTCTGCGCCGATTCCGCCATCCGCCGTTTGGCGAAGGCGCTGATCTCACTCAGTATGCAACTCGGCAAGCACGACGAGACAACACCTGAGGTTCACCGTCTGCCGCCCCTGCCCCATTTGATGCTCGCGCAGTATGTCGGCACCACCCGCGAAGCGGTCACAAACATGATGAATCTGTTCCGCCGCCAGGGTTTGATTGATTACACGCGTCGCGATGTCGTCGTGCGGACCGCCAGCCTGCGCGATTGGCTCAATTCAAACGAAGCCGACTGAGACTGAGCGCTCCCTCCTTCGCGTCCTGATCAAGACACCGTCCACCTATAAACAAAAGCAGCCGGGCGCCTGGCCCGGCTACTTCCATTCAGACGATTCGGTATTACTTCTGCTGTTCGCGCGTGGCAACCACGCGGTCGATAATGCCGTACTCCAGCGCTTGATCCGCCTCCATGATGTAGTCGCGATCGACATCGCGGGCGATTCGTTCCACCGGCTGGCCGGCGGCGTTAGCCAGAATGGCATTCAGCACCTCGCGCATCCGGAGGATCTCTTTGGCGTAGATGTCGATGTCGGACGCCTGGCCCGCCAGACCGCTCATGGAGGGCTGATGGATCAGGATGCGGGCATGAGGTAAAGCGAACCGCTTACCTTTCTTACCACAGGCAAGCAGCACCGCTGCCATCGACGCCGCCTGACCCACGCAATAGGTGGTGATATCCGGCTCCACCAGATTCATGGTGTCGAGAATCGCCAGACCTGCCGTGATCGAACCACCCGGCGAATTGATGTACAGCGAAATGTCCTTCTCCGGGTCCTCGGCAGCAAGAAACAGCATCTGGGCAATGATCAGGTTTGCCACCTGGTCGTCGATCGGCGTCCCAAGGAAAATAATGTTCTCCTTGAGCAGCCGCGAGTAAATATCAAACGCCCGCTCCCCACGCGCCGTCTGTTCCACCACCATGGGGACGAGGACGGAACTCTGGGGCACTACGATATTGCTCACGTAATCGGCACTCCTTTGCCGGCGGCGTTACTTTTTGGCCGCCACTTTCCGCTTCTTCACGCGCGACAGTGCCTTCACCTTCTGTTCCATGGAGCTGGCTACGTCGGCGATCGAAGTCTCTTCTAGATACTTTACGATATCGCCGCGAAGCCTCTTCCAACTCTCGTGCAGGCCGCAGGGCGCCTGGTCGTTGCATTCGGCTTGGCCGCCGATGCACCGCTCGTAGTCCGTGGTGCCGTCCACCGCTTCCACTACGTCGAAAAGGGACACCTCGTCGGGGCTCCGTTTCATGCTGAAACCGCCTGTCGGCCCCTTGCTCGACTTCAAAAACCCTTTGCGCGCCAGTTGCTGCAGGATCTTCGCCAGGAAATGCCCTGGTATCTCGGTGTCGGCCGCAATCTGTTTGGCCATCACGAACTTACCCTGCTCGACCTGAGCGAGGTAGACGAATGCGCGAATCGCATACTCCGCTGAACGCGAATAGATCATCGTAATCTGCTCCCCTGTAGTCTCGACACAATAACCCGTTTTCCGGCCATCGAGTTAACGAGTTCATTATCTCAAAAAATCAATGACTGAAAACAGATATTTTCCATCATCGTGTCGAAATCTGCTTCATGATCCGCTTTTCGTAGCGCCTCATCCAGTACGGAAGCAGAAAAAGCGCCCCATCGTCCTCACTTCGGCCCCGTCGCCTGCATCAATGATGAAAGGATTTCCATTTCACTTCATGACCGGACGTTCATCAAGATGTTCTCGACTCGCCAAATCCACCAGCTTTCAAGTACTACATCTCATAGGACACGTTCCACTATAGATAATCATACTTACTATCCGCTGTCACCATCAGGTTACCGCTTTTGCGCCGGGCTTTTGCTCCGGGCAAGCGTAGATGTGTAGGTACAGTCCATCGCGCTATAATTCCCGCAGGCTTGCAACTTCGATGAAAAGGACAGACAAGACCACTGGCAGCCGTATGATAGCTGGACATTGGTCGGAAGGATGTCCGCAATCGATGCCGCATACAGGAGGAGTACGGGCACAGCTCCATGCAGCCTTCTGAAACGTACCGTTCAGGACTCGAAGGAACCCCGATTCTCATTGCAGACGACAGCGCGCTCTCACGGCGGCTGCTCGAAGCAGTGTTGAATAAGTGGGGCTACTCCGTTATTGCGGTTAGCGATGGAGCTACGGCCTGGGAGATACTGCAGCGGGAGTCGGCGCCACGCATCGCAATTCTCGATTGGATGATGCCGGGACTAAGCGGTCCGGAGGTGTGCCGCCTGGTCCGCGCGCAAAACCGGCCTCACTACACCTACATCATTCTGTTGACAGCTCGAAACGAGAAAGACGACCTGATCGCCGGGATGGAATCGGGCGCCGACGATTATCTTGTAAAGCCTTTCGACAACAATGAACTGAAGGTTCGGCTGGGTCCCGGGCGGCGGATCATTCAACTCCAGCAGGAACTATTGGTCGCGCAGGAGCAGTTACGCGAACAAGCCACTCGCGATGCGCTCACTAAGCTTTGGAACCGGCATGCGATTGGGGAAATCCTGGCGCGCGAGCTGGCGCGTTCGCAACGCGAGAACATTCCGCTCGGCATCATGATGGCCGATCTCGACCGGTTTAAACTTGTCAACGACACCTACGGCCACATCGCCGGCGACATCGTGTTGCGAGAAGTGGCGCGGAGAATTGCGGCATCCATTCGTGCGTACGATGCGGCCGGGCGGTATGGCGGAGAAGAGTTCCTGCTGATGCTGCCGGGCTGCGATGAAGAAGCCTGCCTGCAGACGGCCGAGCGGATGCGCGAGGCGATTCGACAGACTCCTGTCCGGGTGGGCGATCTGTCTTTGCGCGTGACCGCATCGTTTGGTGTGACCTCGTTGCCGAGGGGAACCGCAGCAGCTTCTGAAACAGTCATCCGGGTAGCGGACGAAGCTTTGTACCAGGCAAAGCAGCAGGGGCGCAACCGCTGCGTGCAACTGCCGTTTGCGATGTACGCCGCCGCCCCGCCATCCTTACTTTAATCTTCGGTATTGCGTTGGGCGACGCGGAAGTGGCTGAGCGATTCGCCGTATTGCACGATTCCTTTGAACAAAGCCTCGGCGATCTTCTGCCGATGTTCGGACTTCTTCAACAGGCCTTCTTCGCGGGCGTTGGTGAGGAACCCGATTTCCGTCAGCACCGACGGCATCTCCGCCCCGATCAGTACGACAAACGGAGCTTTCTTGATGCCGCGGTTGCGGACTTGGCGACCGTTGACCTTGGCGAACAAGTCGTGCGACGAACCCTGGACGCGAGATGCGAATTCCCGCGATTCGTCGATCTTATTGGCTAACGCAATCTTGCGCAGGACCTCATTCAACTCACCGATGGTCCGCTGCGAGGCGGAGTTCTCGCGCGCCGCGACCTCGAGGTCTTCGCGCGGGGCAGTCAAGCTCAAGTAGTAGGTCTCAACCCCAGCGATCGCCGGGTAAGGCGAGGAGTTGGCGTGAATGGAAAGAAAGAGGTCGGCGTGCTTGTCGTTGGCAATATGTGTGCGCTTTTCGAGCGGAATGTAGGTGTCGTCGCTGCGGGTGTAGATGACCTCCGTGCCCAGTTGCTCTTCGAGCAACTTGCCCAGGCGCAAAGATACATCGAGCACCACTTCCTTCTCGATTAGGCCATTCTTGCCGGTTGTGCCATGGTCGAAGCCACCGTGGCCTGGATCGATGACGATACGGCTGAGCTTCAAGCCAAGAACACGGGTCAGCGAGCGGTTTCCCGCGCGGTCGCGCTGGGCCGGTGTAGGCGTGAGGTCGGCCTCTTCCGCCCTCGGCTGGGTTGACCGAGCAGTTGCCGGGGCTGGTGTGACCCGGTTACCCGCAACCACCTTCTCTCTTTCCTTTTCCCGCTCAATTCGCGGTTGCGGAGCAGGAGCCTGGATAACGGTCTTGGTGACATCGGGGATCGACTTAGGCGCGCCTTGCGGGACGCGGGGACCCGCGCTCGATAGTCTGGGAATGTTGTCCTCGACGAGGATCACGGGCTCAGCGTCCGCCGGGTCCGGTTTGCGCGGCGGGGGAGCGACAAACGGCTTCGGCGCCTGCTTCTTTGAAACTGTCGACGGGCCCAGCGCGGTTGAAGGCCGAGCGGCGGCTTTCGCACGGACTTCGACGACCACGCGATCGGGCGTCGTCAAGCGGCTAAGCGTGTACTCAGCGGCCGGATCTACCAAATCGAGTACCACGCGGGTTGTGCCGCGGGTATTCAGCGCGACTCGGATCTGTTTGACGCGTTCATCGTTGACAGGGATCGAGTAGGCCAGCCCGCGGAATTCGCGATTGGGCCGCGTGTCAATCAAATCGACAAAGACACGTTCGGGACCCTGCACCCGACCGTCGGTGAACTGTACTTCTTCAGAAGTCTGGAGGGCGACTCGTGTCGTCCCGGGTTGCGTCCAGAACCGGACTTCCTGCAATACGCTGGCGTTTTGTCCCCAAACCGGGATGGACGCCACGAGCAACGGCAAGCAGGCTACCAGACCAGGAGAGGCGCCGAGTCCAAACCAGGCGCGGAAGGAAGCCATAGCGCGTTTTCACCTCGTTCTCAGGTGTAGTCGACCCTGATCATCCACGTACGTTTCCAGCGGCCGGTGTTCCGGTTCCGCCGGAGGGCTGGCGTTCGGTGGGTTCGCCTTGGCCGTCGTCACCTTCTGCGACCGCCGCAGCTCACCGTACTTGCGGCCTACCTGATAGACATATTCCTGGGTTTCCGCGTAAGGGGGGATACCCCGATAACGTGAAACCGCTTCCTCACCCGCATTGTAAGCGGCGAGCACCAACCGCAGATCATCGAAGCGCTCCTGCAGCTTGCGCAGATACTTGATGCCGCCCTCGATGTTCTGACGTGAATCGAAACTGTTATTGACCCCGAGCCGCCTGGCTGTGCCGGGCAGCAATTGCATGAGGCCTTCGGCGCCCTTTGGTGAGATCGCGAAGGGGTTGTAGCGGCTTTCGACGTGAATGATCGCGTGAACCAGCAGGGGATCGATGGAGTAAAGGCTTGAGACCTCGTCGACAATGGTGTCGACCTTCGTGCCGACGTTCTTATTCACCGTCTCCCCAGGTTTCAGAGTCTGCGCTTCTACCAGCTTGGCCGTGATCACTTTTTCCGGAACGACAACACGCCTCACCAGCTTGCCGGAGCGCTGATCGACACGAACCGTTGACGTAACAGAATCCAGGCTGGCTTCGGCCACCACCGGTGCGCCGGTGAACATAATCGCCAATGCGAGACCCAAGAAACCGGGAACCATGCTAATCCTGCCGGTTCCTCCAAAACAGACTTCCGGCCTTTTGTTTTCCTCAATTATACCCGGCAATACTTTAGATTCCAACTGCTTTATTGCTGCAAACGAAAGATTTATTGTCGCACAAGGCCGCCATGGTACAGTTCCGGTATGGTCCCGACAGATGGCGCCCGGTACCATGGATTCGTCCTGGCCGGCGGACGGTCTTCGCGGATGGGCCGCGATAAGGCTTTTCTGCCGCTCGACGACGCTCCGATGCTGCGCGTAATCGCCTCGCGAGTGGCCGACGCGGCCGGCGGCGTCACGATCATCGCTCCTCCGGACACTTACGAATCGCTCGGGTTTGAGGTTGTCAGCGACCTCAAACCGGGGCAGGGACCGTTGGCCGGAATCGAAACCGCCCTGACGTTGGGACGGGCGGAGAACAACCTGGTTGTCGCGTGTGATATGCCGAATGTTTCGGCAGCTTTCTTGCGGCGATTGCTGGATGCCGCTGGACAGTCCACGGCCGATTGCCTGTTGTCCGTCTCTCCCGACGGCCGTCAGGAACCGCTCTGTGCCGTCTACCGGCTGTCCTGCCTGCCGGCAATCCGTTCCGCGCTCGCCGCGGGCACACGAAAGATCAGAGATGTCCTCAAAACCTTGCAAGTTGTTCATTTCGCAATAGAAGATAAAAGAGAGACGGTCAACCTCAACTCCCCGGAAGACTGGTTGGCTTACCTGGAAGCACGGCGTGGCTGAGCATTTCCCCTACTACATCGAATTTCGCAATGTCTATAAGACGTTTGACCGGCCCGTTTTAGTCGACGTCAATTTCCATGTCCGCCCGGGGGAGACGGTCGCGATCATCGGACGGTCTGGCGTGGGCAAGTCTGTGACGCTGGGGCACATCATGGGGTTCTTGCGACCAGACTCAGGCCAGATCATCGTCGCCCATACGGATGTCACGAATGCCCCGGAAACGGAATACCGGCGGATCCGGAAGAAGGTTACGATGGTGTTCCAGTCCGGCGCCTTGTTCGACTCGCTCACGGTGGCTGAGAACATCCTGTTCTCGCTGGAGTTGCGAGAGGACTACAACGCCGACAACCGTGAGACCATCGTGCGCGGACTACTCGACCTGGTTGACCTCGGCGAGTACTACGACGCCTATCCCACGGATCTGTCGACGGGGTATAAGCGAGCGGTGGCTATCGCCCGTGCTTTGGCCGCCCAACCCGAGTGCATACTCTATGATGAGCCGACGACGATGGTGGATCCGATAATGTCGGACCATTTAGGGCATCTGATGTTGCGGCTCAAACGTCAGCTGAGTTTGACGTCGGTGGTTGTCACGCACGACCTCGACTTGATGCGACTGGTGGCCGATCGTGTCGTTTTCCTGCATGACGGCAAAGTCATCTACTTCGGTCCCGTCGCGACGATGGACCAAGCGGAGCACCCGCACATCCGCGAGTTCCTGGCGATGGACCGGGTGGAGATTTGATGCGATACTCGGCGCCATCACTTCGGGGTGACGTGAATCAGCGCGCCGGGGTTTGCGTCTTCGAGCATCCAGAGTGAGCCGTCCGGAGCCTCTTCGATATCGCGAATTCGTTTGCCAATATCCCACCGCTCGGCGGTCTTGGCTCCGCCTTTGCCGTCGAAGAGAATGCGAACAATCGCTTTACTGCCGAGGCCGCTGACGAACCCGCTGCCGTCCCACTGAGGAAAGGTGTTCTTGCCGCGGTAGAACATGAGGTTGCCGGGCGCGATGACGGGCACCCAGTAGAGGACTGGTTTGGCGAATTCGGGACGGGAGTCATGGCTGGGGATCGGAACGTCGTCGTAGTTTCTGCCGAAAGACACTACGGGCCAGCCGTAGTTCTTTCCCTTCTCGATCAGATTGAGTTCGTCGCCGCCCTTGGGGCCATGCTCGACTTCCCACAGTTCTCCCGTGGGGGAGAAGGCTAAGCCATAGGGTGCGCGGAAGCCGCCGGCCCAGGTTTCAGACGGCGTTTGATTGCCATTCGGGAAGGTGTAGGTGCTGACCGTCGGGGCATT
Source organism: Bryobacterales bacterium (assembly GCA_020846745.1). GTDB lineage: Bacteria > Acidobacteriota > Terriglobia > Bryobacterales > Bryobacteraceae > JADLDI01. The sequence continues at coordinate 96,434 of JADLDI010000061.1, forward strand.
CTTCGCCAGTTCCGTGTTGCGGGGCGGGTCGATCAAAGGGATAGTCGAAGCGCCGGTCTTGCCGAAGTTCGGATTGCCGGGAGCGGGCTTGCCGTCGAGTGTCAGGCGTAGAATCTTGCCGACCGGCTGGTTGGGGTCCTGCGCCGGAGTCATCCGCTGACGGTCGCCGACAGTCATGAACAGATATTGGCCATCAGGGGAAAAGGCGATCTGACCGCCGGCCTGGCCACCTTTGCCGCGAGGCATCTGGCGCCAGATTACTTCGAAGTTCTCGAGACGCGGGTTGCGGCCGAGGTTGAGCTTGGCGCGCGCTAAAGCCTGGCCCCCACCGTAATCACCCGGTTCGATGTAGGTGATGTAGACATTCTGGTCGGCTGCGTAATGCGGCGAGAGGAACACGCCCAGCATACCGTTTTGGCCCTGCCAGTAAACAGGTGGCGTATTGGCTAGGGGAGCGATCTTCTCACCCTTGGACGAAACCAGCCAAATAGGCCCGATCTTTTCAGTAATCAACATCCGCCCGTCCGGCAGGAAGGCAATGCGCCAGGGCAGCTCGAAGGTAGAGGTTGTGGTGAGGTGAAAGGGCTGTGTTGGTTCCGCCTTTTGTTCGCCCACATTAGTCTGAGCCCAAGCGGTGGCTGCCAAGGCCAGAAGCAGGGCGGTTCTCGACGATTTCATCATGATTGTCCTTATCTATCTTTTCCAAAATAGAGCCCAGTATTCAAGCCGACGGGCATCAGAGTAATACGATACCGTACGCGACTGCCGGCGATTTATCCAGCGTGTCATTGATGGGAGTAACAAAAGCGCTAACGCTGCCTAGTCAGACTTGCCGCCACCCCATTTTCGCCGGACCCAATGCTTCATCGACTCCCACCGGGACAGCTCCTGGCGAGTAGGCTGTGGGGTTGGGGGTAGCGCTTCTGCGGACGAATTGTCACCTAGGGACGGGATGGTATAGGGCTCGCGGGCCACGATTTTTACCTGGGCGCCGTTGAATTCGTAGGTGCGGCGCATGACGACGCCGTCTTTTCCCGCGGCGATAATCGAGAAGCGGGCGCCGGATTCGGTTGGCTCGACGGTGGTGGGGAAGTAGCCTTGCAGGCGGCTCTCGCGGTAGGCGGTTTCGTAGCGGTGGCGGCGCGTACTCCAAACGAAGAGCCGTACGCTGTCGAACTGGAACTTCTCGGGCGGGACTGAGATTGTCGTCCAGAGCCAGTGATGCTTCTTCTGTCCGTGTTGCTCCACTTCACCGACGGGGAAAAACGACGTAATCCGATGCCCTTCGGCGTACTGGGTAACTTCGTCGGGCAAGCCTAGCATCAGCATCCGGGAGAGGACCCAGCCGCTGCGCCCGTCTTTGAGCCGGACCAGGGTCCAGTCGTCTTTGAGCAACGGTTCGACGGGTTCCTGGCCGGCGGTGTGTTTGGCGCCTTCCTTCCTGGTCTCGGGTTTTGGCGGCTCCTTCTTTGTTTCCGGTTTCGGGTCTGGCGCGTAGGCGACGCGGGGCGTGACGGCCCGGTTCACCATGTCGGCCCATTCCTTTTCGGGCAACTGGTAAAAACTGGGGGACTGGCGGTTGGCTTCGATATGTACGTTCAACTTATCGAAGGGGCTGACTTTGCCTTGGGACGGCAGCCTGGCTGCGTGGGCGGTGGCACTGCGAAGGCGGGACATGCCCTGGGGGGAAAGCAGTTGGCGGCTATCGGTCCAGCCTTCTTCCTCTTTGTCGGTTCGAACTTTGACGAAGCGGCGGCGGCGTTCGAGGATTTCGAGACGGTCGCCGTGTTTCACGGTGGCGATGACGGGAGCGCGGATCGAAAGCTCCTGGCGCAGATTGAGCGTCATGGGAGCGACATAGGCTTCGCCGATGGCGGGAGTGCGCGGTTTTCCGCCGCCGCAGCCGCCGCTCGCGACGATAATGAAAAGGTGGACGACGCTCAACAGCCACAACCGGCGGTTCCAACCTTTTATTGTTCTCATTGCCGGAAACCCGTGACGGAGCCGCTCGCTTGCGGCGATTGCGGTTCGCTGATTTGCCGCGACTGTGGGACAGCGCTCGAGAGTTCTGACGAGTTGGGCGTCGGGTGAACTCCGGAGGCCGGGTAAAAGCCAGGCTGGAACTGAGAGCTAAGCGGGAGGAACGTAAGTCCGCAGAAAAACCGCGGGTCCCGCAGGCCGGATCTGCTCGCCTTTCCCCACCACACACACCGTACCAGGGCCACCAAATTCTGAATCCCCTTCCAACACGATAACAACGGAATCGCAGTTTGACCGCAGCGGAGCATTGGTATGCCAGCGTTCGGCGACGAAATAAGGGCAGCGGACGAGTTCAAGACCACCGTTGCCGATGGGCAGCGGGATTGACTTACCGGGGTGAGGGCAGAGGTCGGCGACGGCGAACCCCTTGTCTAAGTGCAACTCGCGGGGGCGGCCATAGTCGAAGAGACGATACGTCAAATCGCTTTGCTGCTGAATTTCGAGGATCACCAGGCCGGCGCCCAAGGCGTGGACGGTCCGAGCGGGTGTGAAGAAGGCATCGCCTGCCTTTGCATCCCACCAGACAAGCATCTGCTCGATGCCACCGTCGAGCGCGGCGGCGCGTGCGGCCTCAGGCGACACCAGTTCCTTGAAGCCGAGAGCGATTTGCGCGTTTGGATCGGCCCGGAGAACGTACCACATCTCGGTTTTGCCGACAGGGACGCCTTCGAGCTTCTCGGCCCAGCCGTCGTCCGGATGAACCTGCACAGAAAGGGCAGCGGTGGTGAACAGGAATTTGATGAGCAGGGGACCGGCGTCGTACCAGACTTCGCCGATCCGCTTGTCTTGCTTGCCAAAAAGCGGGCTCAGGTCGAACGTGCCCCAAACCCGCTCAACGAAACGGGGCGCAATGGTCCGGGGAGCACTCATGCACTCTGAACGAAACGATGGATGCGATCCAACCCGCGCTCGAGTTCCGCGATCGAAGTAGCGTAGGAAATACGAATATGTTCGTCGGTTCCAAAGGCTTCGCCGGGGACTACTGCGACGTGAGCTTCTTTGAGGAGCCGTTCGGCGAGTTCGAGGGCGGACCCGATGCCGAGCGATTTCATGGCTTGGCCCGCGTTGGGGTAGGCGTAGAAAGCACCTTTGGGTTCCTGCACGGAGAAGCCGGGAATTTTGCGCAGCCGATCGATGACAAAAGCGCGGCGGCGGGTATATTCGGCCAGCATCTCCTGGACCGACTCCTGTGGCCCGCGAAGCGCTTCGACGGCTGCTTTTTGGGCGATTGAGGTGGGGTTGGAGGTCATGTGGCTTTGCAGCTTGATGATGCCGTCGATGACGGCTTTCGGAGCGAGTCCGAAGCCGATGCGCCAGCCGGTCATGGCATAGGTTTTCGATAGCGAGCCGGCGACGATGACAGTATCTTTCGCGCCCGGTTCGGCAGCCACGGAATAGGGTTTGCCGCCATAGAGGAAGTGGCAGTAGCACTCATCGGTGATGAGCCAGATGCCGCGTTTGGAGGTGACCTGATAGATCTTGCGGAATTCCTCGTCGTCGAGCACTGCGCCCGAAGGGTTGGAAGGCGAATTGACCATCACCACCTTGGTTTTGGGGGTGATGTGGCGCTCGATCATGCTGGCTGTCAGAGCGAAGCCCTGGCTTTCGTCGGTATTCACGAAGACGCACTTGCCGCCGGCGTAATTGACCACATCTTTGTAGGTGACCCAGTACGGAACGGGGATGATCACCTCGTCGCCGGGGTTCACCAGCACCTGCATGAGGTTGAAGATGACGTGCTTGCCGCCGACAGTCACGACGCACTCATTCGGGGCGTAGCTGGTGCCGAAATCGGACTGGTGCCGGTCGCAAATGGCTTTCTTGAGATCGACGATGCCGTCGACGGCCGTGTACTTCGTGAAATTCTCGTCGAGCGCTTTGACGGCGGCGCGTTTGATGTTGTCGGGTGTCGGAAAGTCGGGCTCGCCCGCTCCGAAATCGACCACGTCCACGCCTTCGCGCTTCAGGCGTCCCGCTTCGCTAGCGACCTTCATGGTGGAGGAGACGCTGATGGTACTGATACGTTCTGCCAGTTCTGCTGCGTTTTGAATAGTGTTGCTCAAGTTCTACCTCGAATCGCTCACTCTGTGTGCTGCCATGCCGAGCATCCGGTCGAGCACAGCCGGCGGTACGAGTTCCGATATATCTCCGCCGAGGCGAAACACCTCTTTCACGAGTTTGGAACTGATGAAAGAATAAGCGTCGTTGGCCATGAGAAATACCGTCTCAATCTGAGGATTGAGCCGCCGGTTCATATGCGTCATCTGAAGCTCGTACTCATAATCGGAAACCGCTCGAATTCCGCGCAGGACCACTTTGGCGCCCCGCCGGCGCGCGTAGTCGACCAGCAATCCATCGAAGGAATCGACCTCAACGTTTGGAAAGCCAGTCGCCACTTCGCGCAGCATGTCGGTGCGCTCTTCCAATGAAAACAGGGGCTGCTTGGCTTCGTTACGAAGGATAGAAACAATCAACCGGTCGAATAGACCGGACGAGCGCCTGATAAGATCCAGGTGCCCATAAGTAATCGGATCGAACGAGCCCGGATAGATGGCGACTACACGTTGGGCCTGTTGCTGCGACACGGAATTCTTCTTATCTTAACAGGTCGTGTGAGGTTACCACGGCCGCGGGACAGCGAGATAGCGATTTTCCGGCCGAAGCGTTGAGCCGTAAAAGCCGGCGGCTGCGCGTATAGTAACGAGATGCGACTGCTGGGACTACTGGGCCTGTTTGTTATGGCGGCGGCTGCGCAGCACGCGCACGCGCCCGCCGCGGAGAAACCTGTCACGCTGCTGCCGGGAATGGGAGCGCACACGCTTCCGATCCGGACGCGCTCGCCACAAGCGCAAAACTACTTCAACCAGGGGCTGAATCTGCTGTACGGGTTCAACCGGTATGAATCGCTCCGGTCGTTCAAGAAGGCCGGCGAACTGGACGCGACTGCGGCGATGCCCTACTGGGGCGTCGCGATGGCGTATGGTCCGCATATCAATATGGATCTGGATGGGGATTCGGACGCCAAGAAGTCGTGCGAGGCGGCGGAACGGGGAGTGAAGCTGGCCACAGCCGGTTCGCGGGAGCATGCCTGGCTGGCGGCGCTTGGGGCGCGCTGTCCGGAGTACGACGGCGCACGCTACGCGGCGGCAATGCGGGAGTTGCACGAGCGGTATCCCGACGATCTCGACATTGCGACCTGCTATGCCGAAGCGCTGATGATTCCGGTGCGCTGGAAGTGGTGGTCGCCGGATTTCAAGGCGGCGGAGGGAACGGAAGAAGCGATTCGGGTGTTGGAAGGCGTGCTGCGGCGGAATCCGGTGCATCCGGGCGCGAACCACTTTTACATACACGCGGTGGAGGCGTCGCCTTCACCGGAACGGGCGATTCCGTCGGCCCAGCGGCTGATGGGCATTGTTCCGGCGGCGGGTCACCTGGTGCATATGCCGGGGCACATCTGGGTAGTGCTCGGCGAGTGGAATCTGGCGGCGGACGTGAACGAGCGGGCCGCGAAGGTGGACCAGGAATACATGCAGAAGACGGGCGTGACTGGGAGCTCGTACATGGGCTATTGGGTCCACAATTTGCATTTCGTCGCGTATGCGAGATCGATGCAGGGCAACTATGCGAAGGCGCGTCAGGCGGCGATGGCGGTACAGCAGTCGGTAACGCCGATGATTGACGCGATGCCGTCGATGGTGGATGCATTCTGGGTGTGGCCGATGGTGACGGGAGTGCGATTCAAGCAGTGGGACGATGTGCTGGCAATCGGCGAAGCACCTGAAAAGCTGAAGACGTCGAAAATCGTTCGCCACTACGCGCGAGGGTTGGCGTTACTCGGGAAAGACCAGCGTGCGGCGGCCGAACGGGAACTGGAGTCGCTCCGGGCGGCCAAACGCGCTTTGCCGGGCGATTGGATGTGGCTGAATAACAAGGCGTCGGACATTGCCCGGCTGGCCGAGTTGGCGCTCGAAGCGGAACTCACCTCCTCCGCAGATATCTGGAAGCAAGCGGTCGCTCTCCAGGACCAGCTTATATATGATGAACCACCACCATGGTTCTACCCCATGCGGGAATCTCTGGCGGCGTCGTTATTGAAGATGGGGAACGCAAGCGAAGCCGAGACGGTCAGCCGAGAGGGATTGCGGCGCTCCCCGAATAATGTCCGTATGCTGAGAACGCTGCTCGAATCGGTTCGCGCGCAGAATAAGACGGAGGCAGTAGCGCAACTCAACCGGGAACTCGATCGGGTGAGTAAGGTGAACTCGTTCTAAAGAAATACGGCGTTCGTCCGATGTACCAATTGATGCTAGAGACAGAAGCGCCCGTTTTGGTGAAGTGGTCTGAACTGTACAGCGTCGGCATACAGCACATTGATGAGGAGCACAAGAAGCTCCTCGACCTGCTGAACGAACTGTGGCGCTCGATGATGGAAGGCAAAGGGCGGGACCATATCGGCCGGACGCTCGAAGGGCTTATTCAATATACGTTGACGCATTTTGAGACGGAAGAGGTCCTGATGCGCGAGCACGCCTATCCGGGCTACGAAGCCCACCGGCAGCAGCACGAAAAGCTGACGGCGCAGGTGCGCACGATGCAGGCTCAGTATCTGGGAGGACATGGCACCAGCGCCCGAGAACTGATGTTGTTTATGCAGGGGTGGATTGTGCGGCACATCGTCGCCTCAGACAAAAAATACGCGCCCTACCTGCAAGGGGCCGGCGGGGACTAGTTATGGTTAGCGGCTGCAAAACGCATCAATGTCGGCCAAGTCGCTCTTGCTGAGCGGAGGTAGACTTTCGATGGCGGGCGCTTGCACTTCGATGACGCTGCCGCCGAGCTTTTCGGCGAGTTTCTGTTGCCGATAGTGGAAGATGCCGAGCAGCTTGATCCTGTAATTGATCGCCAGCCCCTGCCGCATTTTGAGGCCCTTGTCCAGGATGCTGAAGCTGAGCCAGGGGGGAGTAATCTCTGCGAGGTTGTAAGGGTTCTCGAAAAAACGGAAACAGTCGTCGAGAGCGGCGGTAGTTTTTACTTCGCAACGGAGGAGGTAGCAGCGCATCGTTCCAAATTTCTGCGGGCATCCACAAGGCCAGGGTCGATCTGCAGGGCACGGCGAAAGTCGGCCGCGGCCGCGTCTGTCAGACCGAGTGTTAACAGCGCCACTCCGCGATTGTTGTAGGCTTGGGCATTGCCCGGCGCCAACGCGAGTGCCCGGCCAAACTCCTGCAGAGCCTCACTGTCACGCCCGAGCGTGAGGTACACCCTCCCTAATTCAGATGCGACGGCCGCGGAATCGGGTGTCAGTTTCCTGGCTTCTTCGAGCAGTGGGAGCGCACGCGACGGCGGCACGGCGCGGGCCAGTTGCAGCCGGGGCCGCACCTTGGTCGGGCCCTGGCGCAGCGCCTCTTCCCATAGGGCTTCGGGCGAACGCCACACCTCAGTGCGGGCCCAACTGATCATCACCATCAGGCCCGCCCCCGCGTGCAGCAGCAGGGGATAGCGCACGCGTTCGAGGACGACGCCGGCAAACGCGCTGAAGGCGATGAGCGGCAAGTACATGCGACGGTCCACGGCGAGGTCCGCCGCGGGAAAGATGGAGGAGGTGGGCGCGAGCAGCAGCAATCCACCGATGAACCATCGGTGTCCGCCGGCGGCATAGGCGAGGTAGGCGAGCAGCCCGAGAGCGGCCCAACAGGCGAAGCCGAGGGTCCAGCCGAGGATGGGGATGTCGGGGTCGATGGAAAACCCGATGGGAATGGCGAGGAGTTGCAGATAGTGCAGAATCACATAACCCTGAGTGGCCAGGTAGTCGAGCGGGTAGATGCCCGCCTGGGCGCCGGCGCCCGAACCTGGTGTGACGACGGCGAGGTAGGCGACGCGGGCCACCGCCGCCAGGGCGAGGGCGAACATGGCGATGATTGGGTTCGTTTTGCGATTCGGCAGAAGGCAGAGCAGGGCCGGAAAAGCGGCGCACTCCTCTTTGGCGAGCAGCGCCAAGGCGAACCAAGCTACCGCGATCCAATGCTTCTCTTTCAGCCAGAACCAGAGGGAAAAAAGGCAAAGCAGGGTGGCCAGGACACTGCTGCGGGCGAATATGTACACCACGGGCTCAGTTTGGATGGGGTGCAGCGCAAAGACGAAAGCAGCGATGATGGCGGCGGTTCGCGGCAACATTTTGAGGAGGCACGATAGAAGGAGGTGCGAGGCGGCCAGGTGCAGGGCCAGGTTGACCGCGTGGTAGCCGATTGGGTTACGGCCGCCGATCACGTCGTTGAGCCAGAAAGTGAGATAGGTGAGAGGACGCGATGGGATGCCGGTACCGCAGCTTTGTCCGGGCGTGCCGCAGCTCAGCGTGAACAACGAGAAATCGTCGTAGTGAAACGGGGCTCGGAGGGCGTTGCCAAACGCGACCAGAATGGCGACGGTCAGTAGGACGCGCAATGTTACTATGTTAGGTTACTTCGCATGCCGAAGCCCAGGAAGGATCGGGTCGCGAAAATTCTGGAAGGGCTCGACAAGCTCTACCCGAACGTCACTTGCGAACTGGTCCATGAAACCCCATGGCAGTTGTTGGTCGCCACGATTTTGTCCGCGCAGTGCACGGACAAGCGCGTGAACATGGTCACACCCGGACTGTTCCGCAAGTACCCAACGATTGAGGATTTCGCGAACGTGAGCCAGGAAGAACTGGCACAGGACATCCGGTCCACGGGATTCTTCAACAACAAAGCAAAGAGCATCATCGGGGCGGCCAAGAAGGTGCTATCGGATTACAAGGGCGAAGTTCCGCGGAACATGGAGGACCTGCTGACGGTGCCCGGGGCGGCGCGCAAGACGGCCAATGTGGTGTTAGGCACGGCGTATGGAATCGCGAGCGGCGTGGTGGTTGACACGCACGTGTCGCGGATCGCCAACCGCCTGGGGCTGACGAGCGAGACGGATCCGGTGAAGATCGAGAAGGATCTGCAGCGCATTATTCCGAAGGACCGCTGGGTCCTGTTTTCGCACCAGGTGATCCATCACGGACGCCAGTTGTGTACCGCCCGCAATCCGAAGTGCGCCGAATGCGCGCTGGAACCAATCTGCCATGCACCTGACAAAACGGTGTAGCGCGGCGTTGTTGGCGCTGTTAGCGGCACTGATAGGCTGCAACACGGGAGTTGAGCGCGATCAATATGCGCCGCCGGTGCAGCGGAAACCGATGATGGGTCCGGACACGTCGCGGTTGAAACATTTCATCGCGATGAACGATCCGGACGCCGAGCAGCACCTGCTGCGTGACGTGCGCGCGCTGGAAGCGAATTTCTATCGATGGGCGGGACAGCGTCCGCTGATGCGGTTTGTGGTGTCGACGACGCGGCACCTGAAGTTTGCGGTCGACTTCACCATCAACAGCGCGACATTCAAGAGCACCGGACCGTTCCACATCCGGTATTTCGTCAACGGGCGCGAACTCGCGAACGAACTTTATAGCGAGCCGGGCGAGAAGCATTTCGAGAAAGATGTCCCGCAGGACTGGCTGGTGAAGGGCGGGGACACCGTGGTGTCGATGGAACTGGACAAGGTTTATACGGCCGAGGACGGCGTCAAGCTCGGCATCACGCTCGTCCGCGCCGGCTTCAAGGATTAATGCCGCAGGCCTTCTACATTTTGTTCGGCGCCGCATTCACGATCGGCGCTTCAATCGGGGCGGGGCGGCTGGCGCTGCGGCGGCTGAAACTGCCGCTGTATAAACAGGAAGAACTGGGGTTTGCGTTTCTGATCGGCGCGGCGCTGCTGAGCCTGGTACTGTTCGGGTTGGCAACGGCCCACTTGCTGTATAAGGGCGTGTTCCTGGCGATTGGGGCCTTGCTGATGTGGCGGGGGTGGCGGCGGCCGGCCGACCTGCCCGACCTTCCGGCGCTGCCACGCAACTGGATCTGGTGGACCGTTCCGCCGATTGCAGTGTTCGGGGCGCTGTATCTATGTCACGCAATGGCTCCGGAGATGAGCCCGGACGGGAGCGCATATCATCTCGGGCTGGTGGCGAAGTATTATCGCGATCGCGGATTTTCGGCCATCACGACCAATATCTACGCCAACTTATCCCAAGGGGTCGACTTACTGTATCTGGTTCCATTTGCGTTTGGGCGGCATTCCTCGGCCGCGCTGCTTCACCTCTCGTTTCTGCCCGCGCTGTGCCTGCTGATGGTGTGTTACGGCAAACGGTTCGGGTTCCCGAAGGCGGCTTTGGTTGGGGCGCTGTTTGTGTTCTTCACACCGGTGGTGGGGATTGATGCGGCGAGCGCCTATATCGATGTTGCCGTGGCATGTATCCTGTTCGGGCTCTACTATCTGGTTCAGCTTTGGGACGCCGTACGTGCCCGACAGGTGCTGATTGCGATTGGGATACTGTGCGGGTTCGCCATTGGCGCTAAGTACACGGCGTTCATCGGCGCGGTATATGTGGCAGGGTTCCTGCTGTGGCGTAAACAGTGGAAGCCGATCGTACTGGTTGCCGCAGTCGCAGCCATCTGGGTGACGCCGTGGCTGGTTAAGAACACGATCGTGGTGGGGAATCCGGTATCGCCGTTTGCAAACCGGATTTTCAAAAATCCGTACGTTCATATCTCGTTTGAGGAAGAATATTCGCAACGGATGCGCCAGTACGAACTGCCGGACCGGCGGCTGATCCCGCTGGAAGTGACGATCAAGGGACAGGCGCTGGGCGGGCTGATCGGTCCGCTGTTTCTGCTGGCGCCGGTGGCGCTGGTCGCATTCCGATCTCCGCATGGCGCGCGATTGCTGATCGCGACGCTTGTGTTCGGGTCTATCTACGCGACTAACATCGGCACACGGTTCCTGATACCCGCATTGCCGTTTCTGTCGCTCGTGATGGCGCAGGCGGTGACGCGGATTCCGCCGCTCGCCATCCTGTTGGTGCTCGCGCATGCGATTAGCGCATGGCCGCCGATTATGGCTAAGTATTGCGACACTTACGCGTGGCGGCTGGACCGGGTTCTGTTCAAGCAAGCGATTCGCAAGGAATCGGAACACGGATTTCTCGATCGTAAGTGGCCGGCATACTCGGTGGCGCAGTTGATCGAACGCGCGGTGCCGAAGGGCGGGCAGGTACTTACGTTCAACCAGACGGGCGAAGCTTATACGACACGCGACATCAGGGTGGTGTACCAGTCGGCATCGAATGCGGTGCTGGGTGGAGTCTTGTTGACGCCGACGATCCCGCAGTATCAGCCGGTCCGGTGGCTCGAGTTCACGATACCGGAGCAGCGCGTACGGAAGGTCCGGATTGTGCAGACCGCGGCTAACTCACCGGATCATTTCACGGTGAACGAATTCCGGGTGTTTCACAAAGGGCGGGAGCTGCCGCGTGAGCCGCGGTGGCGTCTTCGCGCCAACCCTTATCCGTGGGGCGTTCAGGATGCCTTCGACAATAGCCGGCTTACGTTCTGGGGCAGCTGGCAGGCGCTCTATCCCGGTATGTTTATCGAAGCGGACTTCGGCCAACCCGAACTGGTCGACCGTGTGGGAATTGAGGCTACGCACGCGGTATCCGCCATCCGCATCAAGCTTGAATACGAGGATAGCGGCGGCAAAATACAAACGGTAGCCGAGCCGCATGAGATCGAAATCGCCCCGCCCCTCGACATGCGGCGGGAAGCGACTGAGATCGTGAAGTCGCGCGGGGCCGGGTATTTGCTTATTCACGAGAACGACTTTCTGGCGAAGGACATGGAAGCGGCGCCGGAGCGGTGGGGATTGGTGAAACTGGGGGATTCGTGGGGGTTCCGGCTGTATGCCATACGATAAGCGAATGGAGTTATATCTGGGGGTCGACGGCGGACAGTCATCTACGACGGCGATTATCGGCGACAGCACCGGGCGCGTATTAGGACTTGGCCAGGACGGACCTTGCAACCACGTCAGCGGACCGGAAAAGCGCGCTAAGTTCATCGGCGCCATTTCGGGCGCGGTGTCAAAGGCGTTGCTGGCGGGCGGCCTCAGCACACACGCCACGGAATTTGCATCGGCGTGCTTCGGTTTCTCGGGCGGACCGCACGACAAGCAGCCGCTGATCCAGGAGATGTTCTCAATTGGCGAACTCTGCGTGACGACGGATGCTTTGATCGCGTTATCGGGCGCAACCAGCGGCGCACCCGGCATTATTACGATCGCCGGTACGGGTTCGATCGCTTTCGGCCGCAACGCCGCCGGCGACATGGCGCGGGCAGGCGGCTGGGGTTATGTGTTCGGGGATGAAGGCGGAGGCTTTGACATCGTCCGGCAGGCGTTGCGCGCAATTTTGAGGATGGAAGAAGGCTGGGGTCCGCCGACCTCATTGCATGGGCGGCTGCTAGAGGCGACGGGCGCCCTGAATGCCAATGACTTACTGCACCGGTTTTATACGGTAGATTGGCCGAGGCCCAAGATAGCCGCGCTGTCCCGGCTGATTGACGAGGCCGCACTCGAAGGAGACCAGACCGCGGCCGCTATTCTGAATCGCGCCGCCCAGGAGTTAGCCACCATCGCGGCGGCTGTGAAGAGCCAGTTATTTACGGCTAACGAGGCGGCAAGAGTGGCGTACATCGGCGGAGTGTTCCGGAGCGGCTTTGTGAGGGAACGGTTTTCGTTGTTAGTCGACGGGCCGTGCTCGGCGCCGGACATGGGTCCGGCTGCAGGGGCATTATTAGAGGCGTACCGGATTGCGGGCACAAAAGTTACGCTGTCCAACGTGCCTCCGGTGGAAAAGATATAGCCGCTACTCATAGCGCAAGGCTTCAATGGGGTCGATGCTGGCGGCGCGGGACGCGGGATAGATACCGAAGACGACACCCACCAAAACCGAGACACAGAACGCTACAACCACCGAAGGGGTGGTCACAATGGTGCTCCATTCGGCTGCCTCCGCGATTACCCACGACAGGAAGATCCCGAAGCCAACGCCGAGAAGGCCGCCCGAAACCGAGATCACGATGGATTCGATGAGGAACTGCCTTAGAATGTCGCGGCGGCGAGCGCCGAGTGCGCGCCTGACGCCGATCTCGCGGGTTCTCTCCATCACGGTCGCCAACACGATGTTCATAATCCCGATGCCGCCCACCAGAAGTGAAATGGCTGCGATCGCCACCATTACATAGGTGAAGATGGTTTGCGTGCGCTTTTGCTGAGCGAGCAGCGCTGCCGGAATGGTGACGGTGAAATCTTCGGCGTCGCGGTGCGAGGATGCCAGAATGGCTGTGACGATCTTGGCGGCGGCGACGCTATCGGCGCCGGCCTTCAGCCTCAGGTCCACGCCGTCTAACTCATCCTTAAGAAAGCTGGACGTATCCCAAAACCGGTAACGGAAAGTATTTATTGGAACATAGATGACGTTGTTTCGATCGATACTTCTTCCGCCCGCATTAGGATTCGAAACCAGTTCTGCGAGCACTCCGATCACGCGCAGCCACGTGTCGTTTACCTTCACGTACTTACCTGTGGCATTCCCGTAACCAAACATGCCGATCTTGGCGTTTAAGCCCAGCACACACACGGAAGCGCTGGTGTTATCGTCTTCAAGGGTAAGAAACCTGCCCTCGATAGGATGTAAGTCGTGAATCAACTCATAGGACGCACGCACGCCGAACATCTCGGGCATGGCGCCGGTGGGCTTGGGCAGGACTCGTGCCGGATGCAGAAAACGGCGCGGCGACAGCGTTTCGAGCGCGTCGATGTTCGCCTCCAGAACCCGCACGTCGCGTTCCGACAACCCGGGCGACACACGCCGCCGCTGCTGTAACTCCTCACGCGTAGCCGCCGGGCGCGAATCGACCAGCACGTTTCTGACGCCCAGACGTTCGATGAAGCGCAACGATTGCTCCCGGGCGCCGGCTCCGATCGAGAGCATGCCGATGACGGAGCCAACGCCGAACACAATGCCTAAGGCGGTCAGCAGCGTCCGCACCTTTTGGGCGCGTAAGTTGCTGATGGCCTCCACCAAATCGGTGACAAAGCTTAGCAGCGGATGGCGTTTGTTGGGGTTATCGGTCATTTCTTAGGCACCCCTGCGCCGGTCTGCCGATCGCCGGATTTTTCTTCCTTTTGATCGGGGCTCGCCAAGGCAACCTCTTCACCCACCTGCAGGCCGCTAATTACCACCTGGCTCTCACCACGCCGCACGAGTTTAACGTCTTTGGCTAGAAACCGCCCGTCCTGCCGCGCATAGACAAACGCCCGGCCGCTTTGCTCAAAGAGGGCCTGGGCCGGAAGCCAGGTGGCCTTCGCGATGGTACCGACGGTGATTACGATCCGGGTGCTCATGCCGGGCCGTAACTCAGGGGATGCGTCGAGCAGCGCGAGCTTACACTCAAACCGCCGCTCCCATGGGGGACCGGTGGTTCCGCCTAAGTCTTTCACTTTGGCGCCGAACTTCTTCCCAGGCAATGCAATTACCTGAATTTCAGCGGGCTGACCCACCGATAAGTGGCCACGATCGGTCTCCGCTATCTTTGCCGACGCCTCCCAGCTATTGAGGTCGGGAATTTGGGCGACGGCCATGCCGGGCCGCACCTGGTCGCCCACCTGGAACAGGGGGAGAATCATCCCGGAGAAGAAGAAGTTAGTGTTCGAATTCCGCTCGACATTGACGTAACCGTCGGCGGGGGCGCGGAGCGTCATCATGTCGATGTTTCGGCGCGCCGTATCCGCCAGGACCTGCGCCTTCTTGCGCGAGGCCTCCTGGATAGCAACCGAAGCGCGGGCCGCTGCCTTTCGCTGGGGGTAATCACGCTCGAGCTTGGCCAGCCGGGTTTGTGCACCTTCCAGGCTGATGTTGTTCTGCTTAGCCGTAAGTGCCGGCCGGATTGAGTTCACTCGTACCTCGATCTCCGCCTGGCGTACCTCGCCGCGCGCCTTAATCAGCTCGTATTCGACTTCTTCTTCCTTGGCCAGAGCTTCCGCCTGAGCCTGGATCACCTGTTGCTCGGCCTCCGCCAGGTCAGCTTCCGCTTCGCGCAGTTTGAAGTTTTCGTCGGTTGGATCGAACTGCGCGACGACATCGTTCTTTTTGACTAAGTCGCCCGATTTGCGTAAGTCGGTGAGGGTTAGTGTTCCACCACCGGCCATGGGAGCAGTCAGCATTCTGGAGTTGCCGCCCTGCAGTGCGCCTTCCGCGGTAACCGTGAACGTGACGTCGCTCGTGCGAACGCGCGTCGAAGGCACGGGAACCGCTTCCGGCGTATTCACCTTTTCAAACAATCGCGGTACCGATCGGGCGCCTGAGGCCAGGAGGATCAATACGGAAACGACCAGGAGGACGCGTGGCAGGCGTTTCATTTCGGGCCGCCTTTCTTGCCCGCCTCCCGTGCTTCATCGACGAGCGCCACCTCGGCCCCGGCGGCGATGCCGCGTACCGCCACTTCATCCGGATTTCGCGCCAGCACTTCGACATGCACGGCCCGCGGGCCCTGCTTACCAGGCACCAGCACCACCGGGCGGCCATCCCGCGCGAACACCGCCTTGGCCGGCACACTTACGGCATCCGGCAACCTGTCGACAATGATGTCCATGCGCCCGTTCATTTGCGGGCGCAACCGGTTGTCCGTCTCGCCCAGGGTGGCGAAGGCGCGGAAGCTCCGGGTGGGCGGCCATTCCCAGCTTTGCTCGGTGAGCGGTGAGATCCGATCGAGCTTGCCGGCATATTTCTTCTCCGGGAAGGGATCGAGGGTCACCTGGACGTCCTGGCCCGGGCTCATCCGTCCACGATCGATTTCCTCGGCCTTGCCCTTGAGGCGTAAGCCTTCTAAGTTGGGTATTTCGGCGACCGCGCTGCCGGGCCAAACGCTATCGCCCACTTTGAAGGGTTTCGCGTTCATCCAGCCTTGCGAGTAATTCATCGAGAAAGTGATAACTCCGCTGCCGGGCGCTCGAATTTCGGTTCGCGCCACACGGTCGCGGATCAGATCCACCTCGGCTTGCGCTTTGTTCTTCTGGCTGGCGGCGGCGCCAATCTTCGACTTCGCCGATGCCGCATTGAATGCCGCGGCTGCTTGTTTTACTTTCAGCTTTTGCTCGACGAGCGCAAGCGAGATACGGTTATCCTCGGCTTGAATGGCGCTGAGAATCTCGGCCTTCGACACTTCGAGCTTAGCCACTTCCACCGACTGCTTCAGGGTCGCCAATTCGAGTTTGTCCTGCTCGGCCGTAATACCTGCCTCGGCTTCCGCTTGCTCGAAAGATGCCGCGGCTTGCGCCAGCGCCGCCTCTTTCTCTTTGAGCTGCCGCTGCGCCCCACTTGAATCAAAACGGACCACCGGTTCGCCTTCCTTGACCGCGGAATTTGCGGGCGCCATCCAGACGATGGTCAGGTTGGGCACGTTCGGCGCTGTAATCTGGACCGAGCTATCGGCCACCAGTTCGCCGCGGCACGTGACCTTTACCAGGAACTCACCACGCCGGGCGGTGGCGAGCGGAAGGGAGGTGGAGGTGGTGGCCGCGGCCGGACGAAATACAGTAATCGCAAGGATTACCGAGGCGGCCAACAGAATAACGGAAGCCGCCCACGAAAGGACGGTCTGGCGGCGAAACCGTCTCTTGGGCGAACCGGCTGGTTCGCTACCGACATTCTCGCCAGTGACGGCAGGCGCCTGCTCAACTGGCGGCGGCGCCTCCTCCAACACGCCTGCGGCTTTCTCCGACATCGAAACCCCCTATTGCTTTGCTGCTGCTGCCGGGCCTTCAATTTGCAGTGCCGCCGATAAGTCAGGCAGCAATCTTGGGCTCTGTTGCTCTAACCGGAAGATCGCGACGAAGCTACGCACAGGAGAATCGAGGCCGGCCGTCGCTACCGGGCTGGCGGATTGCAAGGCCGCCGAGAAACTCTCTTCCGGATACGCATCCAGGTGAACCTGGGCCTTTGCCGCCTTGGAAACAACGGCGAAGTCCGGTTCGTCCACGGTCACCTGAACCACCATGCGCGCGGGGTTGAAAATTCGCATCACGGGCATGCCGGGCCACATGCGGTCGCCCACCTGCGGCGGTCCCATCGATCCCTGGCGCCATGTGTTCTCGTGGACCACCATACCGTCTTGCGGCGCCTTAATCTGGAGCCGTTCGAGGTTCGTGCGGAGCCGTTCCAGAGTTACGCGCTGACGTCCCGACTTTAATTCGAGTATCTTCACGGAGGCGGCTTCGGCTTTCGCGCGCTGGCCGTCGGTACGCTTCAGGCTGGCCAGCCGCTCGACTGCGTTCCCGGCCTTCGCTTCGTTCTTAAGACGCTCGTTTTCTCCGAGCACCGGACCTTTGCGTAACTGCAGGTTCGCGCGGTCGAGTTCCGCCTGGGCTTCACTGATCTGCGATTCGCGAGTCGCCTGTAAACTGCTGACCTGGGCCTTGCGCTCCTCCAATTGGTGTGTCAGACTGTCGAGCAAAGCAACGGCCTCGCGTTCCTGGTCGAGCAGGTTAAGGCGATCAAACTCCACCAGTAGGCCGCCTTTCGCTACCTGTGCTCCATTGGGAGCGATGCGTGTGAGTGTGATCTCGAAGCCGCCGACGCCGGTCATGTGCGGCACACGGATCGATTGCCATTCCTCTGCCTGGATGAGGCCCGTCGCACGGACCACCTTCGCATTTGCTTCCGGCGCGGGCTGAGCCTGTCCGGGTCTGGGTGGCGCCGCAACCGGCGAAGGTTCCGGTTGCCGCGCGGAGTGCGCCGCGCGGACCCAGCCAAATGCCGAGATCACCGCCGTCGCGAGCCCCAACGCGACCGTCAGGCGCCGTCCTTTTGTCGACACGAATGATGCCTTTGGCAGTTTTAGACGTCCACTGCGGCGGTTTTGTTTACTCCGAATTGGATCTTTTTTTCGTTTTATGGAAGATTTCCGATAGACCTCCGCTTCGGGCTTTTCCGAAGTTTTTGCGATTGGTTGTGGTGAAAATGGGCGAAGAGGCCGAAAGGGGAGAGACGATGTTAGCGGAAGCCGAAGAACAGCTGGCAGACTACGGCGCCGACGAAGGCCATGGACCAGCCCCAGATCAGGAGTTTGCGAAATAGAAGGGAACGATCTTCGTGGGGCGGGGCGGCGGCTATGCACATGGCTCCGATGGTGGACAGGGGACTTACGTCGACAAGATGGGCTCCGACGTTGACGGCGTAGGCGACCATTAGATGATTGCCGCCTAAGCCGGGGACCATGGGGAGAAAGGCGGGCATGACTACGCCGGAGGAGCTGGAGTAGACGGAGATTACACCAGTTACTAAGGCCATCATGCCGGGAAGATAGTCGGGGCTGGTGACGCTTTTGAGCATGTTGGTGAAGAGCGACATGCCACCGGTTTTCTCCATGACGGCGATCAACATGGTTACGCCAGAGACCATCAGCATGACGCCCCAGGGGACGCGCTTCAGGGCGGCTTCTTCATCGGATAGGCGGGCGAGGCTGACGACAGCGGAAGCGACGAAGGCGGCGATGGCAATGTCGACTTTGAAGAGCATGACCGCGGCGACCAAGGCGAAGGTGATGGCTAGGGTCGCTTTCTGTTTGGCGGTGAATGGGGGGATTTGTTCGGCGCTTAGGTGCATGGATTCTTTGCGGAACAGCTTTAGGCCGCCTAGGGCGAAGTAGCCGGCAAAAGCGACGAAGGACTGGGCGGCGAGGGTGTTCCAGAAGTTGGGCCACTCCATGCCGGCGAGGCCGATGCGGGTCATCAGGTCGCGGGCAATGATGCCGGTGGGAGCGATGGGGGAGAAGGTGCCGGCGTTGGCTCCGTTGGCGACCATCAAGGTCATGAGGAAAGAGCTGATGCCCATTTCACCGGCGACGGTCATGGCGACGGGACCGAGGAGGGCGGCGGCGGCGATACCGCCGGGTCCGGCGGCTCCGAAAACCACGGCGAGGAAGAAGAAGACGATGGGGATCAGGCCTTTGCGGCCGCGGGCGAGGACGATGGAGCGGCGGGCCACCTGGTCGAGCGTGCCGTTAACGGAGGCAAGCGAGAACAGGAACATGGTGGCAAGCAGGGTCAGGAACAGATTGACCGGAAATCCGGCCATGACGTTTGTGCCGCGCCCGATGAGGAAGGCGAAGGCGATGGAGAGCAGGCCGACGTTAACCGGCAAGACACAACTGACCACGATGGCCATCAGGAGGGCCACGATGGAGAGGATTGCCGGACTGGGCACCTACTGCGATTCCAGCTGTGTCTCGATTTTGATGAACTGCCAGTCGGGAAGTTCGTAGGCGCGCATGGAGGTCTTCAACGGGGCGGTGATGTCTTTGCCTTCGAACGCCGCAACGCTGTCGACCTTGACAGGGATGGTGGCGATGGGATCGTCTTTGCCCTGAGCGCGAAGTGTGACTGTCCCCGTGATGCCGTCGAGCGGCGCCTGGGAATGGTTGATGACCATGAAGCGCACCATGGGTTTGCGCTTTTCTTCGAAGATGCGGATGCCGGTGATCTCAACGACCTTGGCCAGGTGAACGGAAGTGCCGGCGGCAGCGGCGCCGCCCTTGGTGTTGACTGTGTTTTTGCCCTCGGGGGTTTCGAAAGCGATGCCTGAGGGGGCGGAACCGGAGGAACCCTTGGGGGCGAGTACGAACTTGTAGAGCAGAGCAAAGGCGGCGATCAAAGCGACGGCAACGCCGACGGTGACGAGCCAAGCCGGGGGACCGGGCTTTTGGTAACCATAGGGAGGAGGCGCGTAGCCGGGCGGCGGAGGTGCGTAGCCCTGCTGAGGCGGCGGGTAGGCCTGTTGAGGAGGAGGATACTGCGCCTGGGGTTGCGGATACGCCTGCGGCTGAGCCTGTGGGGGCGGCGCGGGCGCATAAGTAGAGGTGGGCGCAGCGTGCGGGGGTGGAGGCGCTCCGGCTTTCGCCTGTTGCGCGGCCTGACGCTCAGCGCAGGTGGGACATTCGCTGTAGGACGGCGGAACCTCTGAGCCGCATTGCGGACAGATCCAGGTGAACATTTAGCTCCTCTACTTTAACTGTACGGCTTTCCAGGCCTTGGAGTTACTGGAATGTTGAACGGCGGCAAGAACTTGCTCGACTTGGAGAGCGTCGTCGAAATCGGGGCGAAAGCGAAGGCCCGCGTGCAGGGCTTCGAGAAACTCGCCGAGGGCGGCGATGAAAGTGTGTTCGTAGCCGACGATGTGGCCGGGTTTCCAGAAACGGTTGTCGTTGACGAGCAGGTTGCGGAAACCCTGGAGTTCGCGATCGTCAGTGGCGTCGGCGAATTCGAGGCGGTTCATGTCTTCGAGATTGAAGCGGACGGCTCCGCGGGCGCCGTGGAGTTCGAAGGCATTGCGGTTCTTGAAACCGGTGGCAAAGCGAGTGGCTTCGAGGGTGCCGACGCTCCCGTTGGCGAAGCGAACCAGCACGAGAGTGGCGTCGTCCACCTGGCGATTGGCGGCGAAGGTGTGCTGCATCGCCGAAACCTCAGCGATGGGACCGTTGAGGTACAGGGCAAGATCGACGGCATGGGACAGGATATCGCCGAGGACGCCGGAACCGGCCTGGGCGGGATCGGTTTTCCAGGAGGGCGGGCGAGATGGGTCGTTCCCCCATTCCTGACAATAGAAGCCGCGGTAGTGGAAGGGAGCGCCGATGCGGTTCTGATCGATGAGGCGGCGAGTGAAGGCGACGGAAGGGACACGGCGGTAGTTGAACCAGACCATGTTGGGCTTGCCGCGGACGGCTTGCGCCATGCGGCGGGCGTCGTCGACAGAGGTGGCGAGAGGCTTTTCGCAGAGGACGATCTTCCCTGCCCCGGCGGCAGCGAGGGCTACTTCGGAGTGGAGGTAATTGGGAAGGGCGATATTGACGATGTCGATATCGAGGCGGTCCATAACAGCGCGCCAGTCGGTAGCCGTTTCACGCCAACCCCAACGGGCGGCCATGCGCTGGAGGTTTTCGGGGTTGCGGCCGCAGATGAGGGCGAGGTCCAGATCGTACGGTGTGTCGAAGAAATGGTTGACCTGGTGGAAGGCGTTGGAATGCGCACGTCCCATGGAGCCCTGTCCGATAAGGGCGACCCGGAGACGCTGTTTGGCGCTCATGCGGCGGCGGGGGCGGATTCCATGCGGTTGAGGAAGTGGGTATCGAGGCGCCCGGCAACGAAGTCGGGATGGGCAAGGATGCGCTGGTGGAGCGGGATGGAGGTGTAGATACCTTCGACCACGAACATCTCAAGCGCACGGCGCATGCGGACGATGGCTTCGTCGCGCGTGGCGCCGTAGGCGATCAGTTTGGCGACGAGCGAATCGTAGTAGGGCGGGATGACGCCATCGGTGTAAGCAGCCGTGTCGACGCGGATGCCGATGCCGCCGGGGAGGTTGAGTCCGGTGATGCGGCCGGGGGAGGGGGTGAATTTTTCCGGGTGCTCGGCATTGATGCGGCACTCGATGGCGTGGCCGCGAATGGTGATGTCGGGCGGGAGAATGCGCGAGAGCTTTTCGCCGTAAGCAACGAGGATCTGGCTCCGGACGAGGTCGATACCGGTGATCATCTCAGTAACCGGATGTTCGACCTGGATGCGTGCGTTGACTTCGATGAAGTAGAGCGAGCCGGTTTCGTCCATCAGGAATTCGACAGTGCCGGCGTTGGAGTAGCCGACATCGGAGAGGGCGCGGGCGAGCCGCTCGGCGGTTTCCTTACGCAGGGCGGGTGAGACGGCGGGCGACGGCGCTTCTTCCACCAGTTTCTGATGGCGGCGCTGGATGGAGCATTCGCGTTCGCCGAGGACACGGACATCGCCATGCTCGTCGCCAATCACCTGGAATTCGATGTGGCGCGGGGCGCGGATGAATTTTTCGATGTAGACGTCGGAATTGGAGAATGCGCCTTCGGCTTCCTGTTGGGCTTGGGAGAGCAGATTCGGCAGGTCAGCCGGATTGTCGACGGCACGCATACCGCGGCCGCCACCACCGGCCGACGCTTTGACGAGCACAGGGTAGCCGATGCGTTCCGCGACTTCAGCGGCTTCTTCGGGGGTGCGGACGATGCCTTCCGAGCCGGGCAGGATGGGGATGCCGGCCGATTTCATGGCGCTGCGGGCCTGCTGCTTGAGGCCCATCATGCGGGTGACGTCGGGGCGAGGGCCAATAAATTTGATACCGCTTTCTTCGCACACTTCGGCGAAGTTGGCGTTTTCGCTCAAGAAGCCGTAGCCAGGGTGGATCGCGTCGACATTAGCGATTTCGGCGGCGCTGATGACGGAGGGGATGTCGAGGTAGCTGCGGGTGCTTTTGGCGGGGCCGATGCAAATGGCCTCGTCGGCAAAGCGGACATGGAGGGAGTTACGGTCGGCCTCGGAATAGACGGCGACGGTTTTGATGCCCAGGTCTTTACAGGCGCAGATGACACGCAGGGCGATCTCACCACGATTGGCGATCAGTATTTTCCGGAACATCAGAGTGGCCGGATGGAGAACAGAGCTTCGCCGTATTCGACGGGGCGGCCGTTTTCGACGAGCCGGGCGACGATGACGCCGGACGTTTCCGCTTCGATTTCGTTCATCAGCTTCATCGATTCGATAATGCAGAGCACCTGGCCCACTTGCACGGTGTCGCCGGGTTTGACGAAGGCCGGAGAACCGGGGCTGGGCGATTCATAGAAGGTGCCGACGATGGGCGCCTTGACGAGCGCGATCGACGGGTCGGCTCCGCTGGCGGGCCCGGCCGGCGAAGACGCGGAGGGCTGAGGGCTGGACGCAGTAGTCGACGCGTTGTAGGGCGGCAGGACAACTTCATGCTGAGTGGCAACGGCAGCACGGCGGATCCAGACGCGGTTGCCCTGGCGTTCCACTTCGAGCTCCGCCACTCCGGTCTCGTTTGCGAGGTCGATTAGTTGTTTAATTTCTTCAATTGTCATTGGAGGTCAAATGACCAGCAGTTCTTTTGAGGTTGGCGTAAGGACCTGGCAGCCTCTGTCGGTAACAAGGACAGTGTCTTCGATGCGAATGCCGCCTTTCGCTTCCACGTAGACGCCGGGTTCGACCGTGATGGCCATGCCGGTGCGCAGGACGGATTTATCGGTGCGCCCGAGGCGGGGCATTTCGTGGATGTCGAGACCGAGGCCGTGTCCGGTGGAGTGGGTGAAGAAGCGGTCCAGTTGCCGTGTGGCCAGAGTTCGGCGGGCGACGCGATCGACTGCGGCGGCGCGTACGTTATTTCGTATTGCATCGATAGCGGCAAGCTGGGCATCGAGAACAGAACGGTAAAGCTGCTTGGTTCTCCGATCGGGTTCGCCGAGGTGCAGCATGCGAGTCATATCACTCGCATACCCCTCGACCTGCGAACCCATATCTATCAATAGTAGCTCATTGTTTTCGAGCGTCTTAGAGGAGGGCCGGGCGTGCGGGAGGGCGGTGTTGGGTCCGGCAGCAACGATGGTTTCGAAGGCGGGACCTTCGGCTCCAAGGAGACGCATCTGATGATCGATTTCGGCGGCAACGTCCTGTTCCGTAATACCGGGTTTGATGCGGGCGACGGTGTTCGCGAAGGCCTGGGAGTTGAGGTCGACGGAGCGGCGGATGACATCGATTTCTTCCGGCGATTTGATGGAGCGGAGGGTTTCGACGAGTGAGGCGGTGGAGATGAGGCGCGTGGATTTGGGCAGGGCGGCGCGGTAGCGGTTGTAGTCGTGAACGGTGAGGTGCGCGGCTTCGATGCCGAGGTGGCGCGGGGCGAGTTTGTTGAGCAGGGCTTCGACGGTGGGGAGCGGTTTGGGCGAGACCTTGGCGCGGCAATCGACCTGTTGACGGACCTGGATGTCGTACCGCGGGTCCGTAACGATGGTGGCGTTGTCCGGTTCGACGATGAGGAAGGCCGAAGATCCGGTGAAGCCGGTGAGATAGCGGATGTTCTTGAGCGAGGTCACCAACAGGGCGTCGATCTTTGCTTCGGCGAAGCGTTGGGCGAGTTGCTCGCGGCGGGTTTGATGGGCGGACATTCGTTAGGCTGAGGCGGCAGTGTCGAGCAGCAGTTTGCCTGAGGTTTTGCGCGAGGCGAGGTCGACTTGGGCCTGGGCAGCGTCGGCGAGGGGGTAGGTCTGCTCGATTTGCAATTTGAGCTTACCGGCGGCGATCCAACCGAGTACATCGCTGGCGCGCCAGAGGAGTTCGTCGCGGGTGGAGGCGTGATGGGCGAGAGTGGGGCGCGTAAGGAACAGCGATCCCTTTGCGTTCAAGGTAAGAGGGGAGACGGGCGGAACGGGTCCGCTGGCGTTGCCGAAGGAGACCATAAGGCCGCGGGGGCGGAGGGAGTCGAGACTTTTTTCAAAGGTGGATGCGCCGACAGAGTCGTACACAACATCGACACCTTTGCCATTGGTGATGCGCTTCACTTCGGCGGCAAAGTCCTGTTCGGTGTAGACGATCACGTCGTCGGCGCCGGCTTGCCTGGCGGTTTCGGCTTTGATGGCGGTGCCGCAGGTGCCGATGACGTGCGCGCCGAGCATCTTGGCCATCTGGACGATCAACTGTCCGGTGCCACCGGCGGCAGCGTGGACGAGACAGGTTTCGCCCATCCTGAGCGGCCAGGTGGAGTGGGTGAGATAGTGGGCGGTCATGCCCTGGAGCATGGCGGCGGCGGCGGTAGGGAAGTCGACGCCTGCGGGGATCTTGACGAGTTGCCAGGCGGGGACGACGGCGAATTCGGCGTAGGATCCGCGGGCCATCGCGTAGGCGACACGGTCGCCCTTGGCGACTTCCGTTACGCCATCGCCGACGGCTTCCACGACGCCTGCGCCTTCCATACCGATGGAGAAGGGCGGGTCGGCCTTGTAGAGACCGGTACGGAAGTAGATATCGATGAAGTTAACGCCCGAGTTATGGAGTTTGACGAGCGCCTGGCCGGGTCCGGCGACGGGTACGTCGATGGTGTCGAGGCTGAGTGCTTCAGGACCACCGGGGGTGTGAACGCGGATAGCTTTCATGATGGTGAGGTGCGCAGTCGAAGAGCGCGGCGCAGATGCACCGCACCAGCGTAGAGTAACAAATACGCGAGGGTGAATGGGAAGAGAAAGAGGCGGGCGAGGGTGCGGACGGCTCCGCTGCCGGCGAGTCCGGCGCGGAAAAGGAAGAAGTGGCGGACGGTCTTCCAATTGGAGTAGTCAAGCCAGAAGTAATCGCCGTTTTCGTTGAGGATGAAGATCTTGGCGGGGACTTGGGCGAGAAGCGCCCATTTCCACTTGGTCATGATCGGCTCGCCGGAGCAGACGATGCCGAAGACGGTGTAGCGGCGGGTCTTGAGTTCGGCAAAGAGCTTGGAGCGGCCGGCGCCGCCGGGATAGTCAGTGACTCGGAAAACTTCGCCACGGTCGGCGCGGAAGGTCTTGGGTAGGCCGGCGTAGCAGGTGACGAGGTCGAAGCGCATGTTGGGGTAGAGGTCGTAGAGACCGTTCAACATGTCTTCGACGAGGTAACGCGAGCCGCTTTCAACCATGAGGACACGGTCGAATGGGGGGATCGCCTGGGAGAAGAGGAGTCGGGACACTGGCGATTTCAGGGTAGCGTATCGGGGGGGCCGGATTGAATAAGGTGGCATGGATTTTGCGGGCGGACGCGGGCGGTG
Organism: Bryobacterales bacterium; assembly: GCA_020846745.1. GTDB lineage: Bacteria > Acidobacteriota > Terriglobia > Bryobacterales > Bryobacteraceae > JADLDI01. The sequence continues at coordinate 122,022 of JADLDI010000061.1, forward strand.
CACGGGTTTGGCTTGGGAGGGCTTCTAGAAGACGACCTTCAGGGCCAGTTGCCCGATGCGCGGATCATACGCGCTGGTGATTCTTCCAAACTGCGGACTGGTCAGCGTCGTATTGGGACCACCGAGCCGCGTATGGTTGAAGAGGTTGAAGAACTCGCCGCGGAACTGTAACCGCATTCCCTCAAGAATTTGAAACTCCTTGAACAAGGAGTAGTCCGTATTCCAAGCCCCCGGCGCGCGCAACGTGTTGCGCCCGAGCTGCCCGATGGTGCCGATCGCGTTCTGCTTGAACGCGGCCTTGTCGAACCAGGCCAATATCTGATCGCCGCGGGACCGGCCGGACGGCAGTTCCCAGGCTTGTCCCGTGAGGTCCACACGATTGCTGCCGACTCCGGTGAGCGCGTTATCGACGCCGCTGAAGATGGTGATCGGCGTGCCCGACTGTGCAGTGAAGATGAAGTTGCTTTGCCACCCGCCGGCGATGGCGCGCAGCACGGCGTTGCGGCCGTTGAGCCGCGGGTGCTCCACAATGCCCGACACGACCAGCCGCTGCGGCGTATCGAAGTCGGAAAGGCCTCGGTTGTTGTTGAAGTTGAACGGATCGGGTCCGGCGGAATTGCCTTCGATGGTTGCGTAGGACGAGATATCGGTGGACTTTGAAATCGTATAGTTACCCAGAATGCTAAACCCGTGACTGAAGCGTTTTTGTACGGTGAACTGCACGGACTGATACTTCGACCATCCTGTCGCCTGGCCGACCTGTAGCGGACCGATCGGCTGATATGGCCGCCGCTGATTGTAGTTGGCCGCGGTTGCGCCGGGCGCATAGATCGCCGGGTTCACCTCCGGCGAATGTAACAGCTTTGTCCCTTTCGACCCGACATAAGCCGCGCGAACGAGTAAGTCGCCGGTCAGTTGCCGCTCCACGACAAAGTTCCAGTTCTGCATATACCCGACGCGCATGTTATTGCCGGGAATGGCCCATGTGCCATAAGCCGGGAATACGAAATCGCGCCCCGGCACGACGGGTGTGGGATCGAGCACTTCCGTGCCTGCATAGGGATTGGAAAGCTGGTAGGGCCCGTTCAGCAGCGACTGTCTAACAAAGGGCGCACCGGCGGCCGTCCGGTTGTTGAAGATGCTCATGTAGCTGTCGAAGAAAATGCCGTAGGCGGAACGGATGACGGTCCGCGGCGCGATTTGGTAGGCGAACCCGGCGCGCGGGGCGAACGTGTTCCACTGGGTGGGAATGATGCGGTCCTCGAACCCCTTGTCGCCCAGGAACATCAGCCCGGCGGGCGCGTTCGGATAGACCGTGGATTGCTGTCCCGGGACCCAGCTCATGCGCTTCCGATAGGCTTCGTTGATATCGAAGCGCGGGTCCCAGCGCATGCCGAGGTTGACGGTCAGTTTGGGCGACAGCCGGATGTCGTCCTGCACAAACACGCCCATGCTCCAGTTGTAGATCCGGCTGCTCCAGAACGACTGCTGCCGCCAGGACGCGCCGACACCCAACAGGAACTCTCCAAACGCGTTCCCGGCGTTGATCTTGCCGGCATCGCTCAGCAGTTGGCCACTGAAGCTGGCCGTACCGCCGCTCAGCCAATAGGAAGCAATGTCCAAACGGTAGCGCTTCACGTCGCCCCCAATCCGCAAACTGTGCTTGCCGCGGGCATAGCTGACTGTGTTGGCAATCTGGTAGGTGGCCTGCGGACTGTAATAGCCGAGCCCCAAACTAATGCCCGACCAGTTGGAGATACCCAAATCCATGGTCGCGAACCCGGGGATGGCCTGCGTGCGCGCACCCAGTTTCGCGAAGGAAAGGTCTAAGTCGGCGGGCGGCGCGGCCTTCGGTGTCGTCTGGTGGAAGGTGGCCTGGAAATCGTTCACCAGGCGAGCCGTGAGGGTGTAACTGTGATTGGCGGTGATATGCGTTGCGGCCCCGAACTGGCCCGCCGAAACATAAGTGAGATTCCCCGGCAGATACACCCAGGGGCGGTCGTAATTGAGCCAGAACACGCGCCCGGACAGGCGTTGCTTTGAAGTCAGCATCTGGTCGATTCTCGCGATGATCTGCTCGTCGTCGGTCTTTGTGACGGGGGTACCGAACCGGTATTCGTAATTCGAGCTGGCCGAGGCGGGAATGAAGTCGAGTAACTTCCGCGAAACGGGATCGAAGCGGCCGGCCGGTATCCGGTTATTCGGGAAATAGCCACCCGTCAACGGGTCGTGAATGGCGCCGACGCCGTTCGGCTGCAGCCAGGCCGATAAGTCGCCCTGCTTCATCGCTTCGCTTGGCAGGATTCGGAGGGCCCCCGGGGTGGCCACACGCTGCTTTGTCCCCTGATACGAAAAGAAGAAGAAAGTCTTGTCCTTTCCGTTGTACTTCGGCAGAATCACCGGACCGCCGAGGGTGAATCCGTACTGGTTCCGCTTGAGCGAATCGCGCCCCGAAAAGAAGTTACCAGCATTCAGTTTGTAGTTGCGGATGAAATCGAACGCGGTACCGTGGAAGGCGTTCGTGCCCGACCGTGTGACCACGTTGACCACGCCGCCCACGTTGCGCCCGTATTGTGCATCGAACGTGCTGGTTTGAATGCTGAACTCCTGCACGGCGTCCGGGTTCGGATAGGGCTCGGCGATGTTGGTATAGCCGTCGTTGTTGTCGGCGTTATCCAGGAGGAAATTCGTGGCATTGCCGCGCGATCCGTTGATCGACACGGGCACGTGATAGGCGCCGGTGGCAATGGTGTTGATCTGCAGTGTGCCGCCGGTGGCCCCACGGTCCGACACGCCCGCGTTGAGCGCCATCAACTGCAGCACGTTGCGCCCGTTCAAAGGCAGGTCGACAATACGCCGGCTGTCCACCACCTGCACTAAGGTTGAGGTGGTGGTCTGCACGAGCGCCGCGTCGGCCTGCACGGTTACCTGCTCGGCCGCGGCGGTCGGCTTCAAAGCCGCGCTCACGTCGATGGTGGTGTTGGCCTGCAGTGTGATGCCAGTCTGCAGAAATCGGGCGAAGCCGGGCCGCTCAACACTCACCGAGTAACTGCCCACCGGTAACAACGGCGCGACATAGTTGCCCTCGTCGTTCGCAAGAACGGCACGCGAGAGATTCGTCCCGGAATTCGTGATCGTCACCATCACGCCCGGCACCACCGCTCCCGACGAATCGGAAATTGTGCCGTGGATAGTTCCGGTGGCCTGTCCAAACAGCGTTGCGCCGTACGCGAGTGCGAGCAAATATACAATCCGGCTCCCAGATCCAAGCGGATTCATGCCATCACCTCCGAGTGTTTCGAACTTGGTGAGGATTGTATATCAAATTGTCAAAAATAGAAATTGAATTATTCGGGGCTCTGGGCGGCGGCGGGCGGCGGAACGAGAATTTCGAGCGGCAACAGCCCAGACGGCCCAGCGGTCCCGGAGCGCGCCGGAGGTGAGATTCCCGGGTTGCTGCGACAGCACGGCAGGAATCGGGCGACAGCGCCCGGGCGACAGCGCCCGAGCGCCCGAGATACACAGGCCGCTACGCTGTTATACTCTGGGGCGATGGAGTTTCCGCGCCTTTACCTTGTCAAACAGAATTTTCCCGACCGCCGGATCGCCGACATTCCTGCCACGGTGCAGGGTGAGTTGAAAGCCGCGGGCTTCGGATCGCGGCTGACGCCGGGGTCGAAGGTGGCCATCGGCGTTGGTTCGCGAGGGATTGCGAATATCGCGACCATTGTGCGAGCGGTGGTCGAATTCTGGAAGTCGCAGGGCATGCAGCCGTTCATCTTCCCGGCGATGGGTTCGCACGGCGCGGCGACCGCGGAAGGCCAGGCGGATGTCCTTCATCACTATGGAATCCACGAGGCGACGATGGGGTGCCCGGTGATTTCGGAGTTAGAGGTCGTGTCGCTCGGGAAGACGGGCGAAGGCCTGGAAGCATTCATGGACCGGAACGCATTCAACGCCGACGGCGTGATGCTGGTGGGGCGTGTGAAGTGGCACACGGACTTCGCGGGCAAGATCGAATCGGGCCTGTTCAAGATGATGGCGATCGGGCTGGGTAAGTTTGCGGGAGCACAGACGTATCACACTTACGCCTACAAACTAGGTCTGGAGACTGTGATCCGCTCGGTGGGGCGGCAGGTGCTGAAGTCAGGCAAGATCCTGGGCGGACTCGCGATCCTCGAAGATGCCAACCACAATACCGGCCAGTTGACCGCTGTCCCGGTGGAAGTGATGGAACAGCGGGAAGAAGAGTTGCTGGCGTTGGTGAAATCGTGGCAGGGGCATATTCCCGTGCCGGAAGTGGACATCCTGATTCTCGACGAGATCGGGAAGAATATATCGGGCGCGGGTATGGATACGAAGGTATCGAACCGATCGGTGAACGGCCAGAATAACCTATGGCCGAATACCCCGCACATTCACCGGGTGTATATCCGGGACCTGTCGGACATCTCGTACGGCAACGGCGTGGGGTTGGGCATGGCGGACGTTGTCCACGACCGGTTGCTGAGCAAGATCGACTGGGTGCCGACGCGCATCAATTCTTTGACGGCTTCGACGCCGGCGGCAATCCGGACACCGATCCACTTCTCCACCGATCGCGAGTGTTTGGAGCGGATGATGCCGACTGTCGGCAAGTTCAGTTCAACGGACGTGACGTTCTGCCGCATCCGGAACACGATGCAATTGAGCAAGTCGCTTTTGTCGGAGAACCTGCTTGCGATCATCCGGAGCAACCCGGCGTTGGAGATTCTTGAGGGTCCCTTCCCGTTCGAGTTCGATGCGGGTGGTCAGCTGCCGGAACTGCTGCGGCCGGAGAAGATGGGGACACCGCAGGAAGTGGCGCACTAAGACACACGGGTTGGTGGGGACAAACAAATGAAAGACAATCGTCTGCGTTCTGCGGTCGCGGCGGGTCGCATACCCGTCGGGCATATGATTTGGGAATTCGCCACGCGCGGGATGGCCAAGATCTTGGAGTCTGCCGATCTGGACTTTGTATTGATCGACATGGAGCATTCGGCGTTCGACACGACGCAGGTGGCGGACCTGATTGCGTGGTTGAAAGCTACCGAGATCACGCCTATCGTACGCGTACCGCAGGCGCTTTACCACTTCATGGCGCGGGTGATGGATGCGGGCGCGCTGGGGGTGATGGTGGGCAACGTGGAGACCCCGGAGCAGGCGAAACTGATTGTCAATTCAGTGAAGTACGCGCCGCTCGGAAAGCGCGGGGTCGGGTTGGGAGCGGCGCATACGGACTACGTCGGTCCCGATCCGGCGGCGTATTTCGAGCGTTCGAACGAAAACACGACGGTAATCGCGCAGATCGAATCGCCGATCGGTTTAAAGAACCTGGAGGCGATCGCAACCACACCGGGCGTCGATATCCTTTGGGTAGGCCACTTCGACCTGTCCACTGGGATGGGGATTCCGGGGCAGTTCCAGCATCCGGAATTCCTGAAGGCGATGACATCTGTGATCGAAATGTCGCGCAAGCATGGGAAACTGGCGGGGATCCAGCCTGGTTCGGTGGAACAAGCGCGTCAGTGGATCGAGATGGGCTTCAACGTGATCTCATGGAAGGCTGACACGGCGTTGTACGGCGGAGCGCTACGCACCGAGGTTGCGGCGCTCCGTCAACTGACGATTAAGTAGCCGACTTTGCCGTCACTTGCGACGGCAACGAATTTCGCAACACACTACGTAGTTTCTCGGGCTTTCTGCCGATATGAAGGTCTGATAGGGCTTGCCTATCAGAAAGGACATTCGGTTTGCCGACGGCCGACGGCTCCAAGACGCCGGGAAACGCGCTCGCTGAAGAGTGCCAGATCGAGGTAGCTCGGTGCGGGCTCGCGTCGCTACCTAATCAATTGGCTTTTCTGTTTGTTGTTGGGTCGGCCGCCTTTTACCTGCCGAAAGGCGCCTCTCTGCGCATCGCAGCCCTAGCGGGGCTCACTACGCTTTTCACTGCGACGCATCTTGCTTTATGCTTGTGGCGCGTCAGGCCTCGGGCGACCGCCGGACCGGGATGGTATCGCTGGTGGCTAGCCAGTTGCCTTGGTCTCGGTTTCTCGTGGGGATGGCTGATGGCCATGACGATTCGGCAGTTGGGCATAGGCGGGGCGACGCCGCTGCTGCTGTTCATCACTGCCGTTAACTCGGGTTGGTCACTCATTGCGCACCGGCCCTACTGGCACGTTCTGGCGGCATATCAAATCGGAGTGCTCACTCCGGCAGCGTATATTGCGGTCACGTCGGAAGATCTGACGCTCGCTTCGGCCGGACTGCTGGTGGTCCTTTATTTAACGTGCGCCGCCTTGAAGGGACGGTATTTGGCGCATGAGTACCGCTCGAACATGCAGCAACTGCTGCTGCTCCGCGACCGTAGCCGCGAGTTGGAGTGCGCTCATGCGGAAGCAAGGCAGCAGCAGCAACGGCTGTCGATCGCGCAGTCGGCGGCAGGCATCGCGATTTGGGACTGGGATATGCGCCGCCAAACCATCTCATGCTCGCGTGAGTGGTTTGAGGCATTCGGCGCGCCGTACACAGGCGAGGAGAACGTCGCCTGGGATTACTGGATGGAGTTCATCCACCCGGACGACGTTGCGTCGGTGCGGGAAGACATCGATTCGGCGGTGTACGGCGACCGGGCCTATCAATCTGAGTTTCGCGTGCTGCACCCGCAAAATCGCGTCCGGTGGCTGAGCAGCCGGGGAAATGTGATTCGCGATGCGGAGGGCGCTCCGATTCGGATGATTGGGGCGGTGATCGACGTGACGGAGCGAATGGAGACAGAGCGTCAGCTACAGCAATACACGGCCGACCTGGCGCTCGCCATCGAACGGGAGCAATCAAACGCCGCCAAACTGGCTCAGACGGTTACCGAACTGGCGGCCGCCAAGGCGTCGGCGGAATCGGCAGCCCGCACCAAGAGCGAGTTCCTCGCCAACATGAGCCACGAGATCCGGACGCCGATGAACGGCGTGATCGGCATGACGAACCTGCTGGTGTCGACAGGCCTGAACGCAGAACAGCGCGATTACGTGGAGATTATTCGGGCGTCGGGAGACTCGCTGTTGACGATTATCAACGACATCCTGGATTTCTCGAAAATCGAAGCCGGGAAGTTGAAGACCGAAACCGTAGATTTCAACTTACGCCAGGTGATCGATCAGGCGGTGGATCTGATTGTTCCGCAGACGGAAGGAAAGGCCTTGGTATTGCGGTGTGCGATCGCAGAGGCAATTCCACGGCGGCTGTTGGGGGATCCGGGACGCCTGCGGCAGGTGTTGCTCAACCTGCTAAGTAACGCCGTAAAATTCACACCGTCAGGGACCGTGTCATTGCATGTCAGCCTGCGCGAACTCGACAGCGATTCAGCCGAACTTGAGTTCATTATTCGCGACACCGGCATCGGTATTACCGAAGAACAACGGCAGCAACTATTCAGGCCCTTTACGCAGGCCGACGCTTCTACCACACGGCGATTCGGGGGAACGGGACTTGGCCTGACGATCTCACAGCGGCTTGTGCAATTGATGAAGGGACAGATGGGCCTGAACAGCGAACCCGGTCACGGTTCGGCGTTCTGGTTTACGCTCCGGTTCGGCATTGCCGCTTCGCAAGGTGCGGATGCATTTTGCCGCTTGGATCTAAGAAACAGGCGCGTGTTGTGTCTGATCGACAACACGAGCGATGCCGACGTTCTCTGGGAAGTGGCCCGCAATATGGGGCTTCACATGACAATGGTCGACAGTTTCGAAGCGGCTAAGGTACGGCTGGAGCAGGCGTCACGGAACGCTCGGTTCTACGATGCGTTGATCGCCACGCGGATGTTTCTGAATACCGAACTATTCGCGACGATTCGAACATTTGGGCTGCCCCCGGTTCCGGTGGTAGCGATCGCCGGTTCAAGCGAGGCGCAGCCGCCCCCCAATTCGCCCGAGATCCTGCTGGCGGGTATGCTACGGAGGCCTTTGCGCACCTGGACGGTGGAAGACCACCTGATTCGCGTCTGGGACAACACACACACCGAGAGAGCGGCGGTGAGCACAGCGATGGCGCCGCCGGAGAAACGCGGACGCATTCTGGTAGCCGAGGACAACGCGGTGAACCAGAAGGTCGCAGTGCGGTTGCTTGAGAGGCTCGGCTATGAATGCCAGGTCGCGTCAAACGGCCGCGAAGCGGTCGAAATATGGTCGAATGCGGAATTTGACGCGATTCTCATGGACGGCTTCATGCCGGAGATGGATGGTTTCCAGGCCGCGCGTCAGATCCGAGCGTTGGAACGGAGTAAGCGCACACCGATCATCGCCTTGACGGCCTCGGCGCAACCAGGCGATCGAGAGCGGTGCCTGGAGGCTGGGATGGACGATTATCTGACGAAACCGGTCCGGTTCCAGGCGTTAGAGGACGCTTTGAAGAAATGGGCAGTTGAGGTTGCTCCAGCAGTGGAAGTTGGGGTGGGCTCTTAGGGTTCGATACCGATGAAGCAGACGTCACCGAGGACGGTTGGGAAAGGAGCGAACCCGAACGCTACAGCGCCGACGGCGGCCAGCGCTGTCCGGATGCGGCGATTTGTACTGCTCGTCACGGGCCTCGGCGCGCTGACGGCATTATGGGCGCTGCTGGGGCCTTACGAACATCTTCTACGAACGCTGCTCTATTCCTGCCTGGGGGTATTCATCGCCCGGCTGCGAGTCCGGCAGGTAGTGGGGGCGGTGTCTTTAGGTCTGGTTTTTGTGCTGCTTGGTATTCAGGAACTGACGCTCGCCGAAGTTGTGATTACCGCGGGTGTGGTGACGATCGCGCAGTTCCTACAGCAGACGGAAGCAGCGAGGATACCGGCGCCAGTCTACTTCCACGTTGCGAGCACGGTGATCGGTGTGGATCTGGCGTATCGTCTGTTTCACGCGCCGTGGTTCGGCCCTGGGATGCAGCCGCTGGCACTCGCCCTGGCCGCCGCAATGCTGTACGGGTGGGTAAATACAGTAGCGTCGATAGTCTTTGGGCAAGCGCAGGAACTCCGGCTTTCTTCGGTGCTACGCGAGTGCACGGTGCGAACGCTGCCGCAATATATTGTGAGCGCTTTTCTGGCGTCGATCATTCACGCTGCCGGGACGGGCGGGCCGATTTACTTCGTTCTGGCATTACTTCCGACGGCGCTGCTGGCGTATTCGGTGTATATAGGCGAACAGCCGCACAGCCCTTCGGACCCGGAGCGGTCGGAAGATCTGGCGGACCTGCAGTTCCGCGCGCTGGAATCGTTGGCGCTGGCGATTGAAGCACGCGACCTCACCGCTCCCGAACATCTACGGCGCCTGCAGATCTACTGCGTCGAACTGGGACGCGACTTAGATCTGCCGGCGGCGGATCTGGAAGGGCTACGGGTCGCATCGCTATTGCACGACGTCGGGAAGCTGGCGGTACCGGAACACATTCTCGCCAAGGGTGGCCGGCTTACGCGCGAGGAATTCGATGCCGTGAAGATTCATGCCGACGTGGGCGCCGATATTGTCGACCGGATCAAGTTTCCCGTACCGGTGACAGAGATCGTCCGGTCGCACCATGAGCGGTGGAACGGGTCGGGGTATCCGAAAGGGCTGAAAGGCGATCAAATTCCGCTGGGCGCGAGGATCCTGGCAGCTGTAGATGCGCTTGATGCCCTGATTACCGAGAAGCCCTACCGGTCCGCCCTAACGATCGACGACGCGGTGGACCGGCTGTCTGGGGAAGCGGGCATCAGTTTCGATCCGCGGGTGGTGGACACACTCGCACGGCGGTATCACGACCTGGAGGAGATGATCCACGAGGCGTCGCGGATGAGCCTTGGCGACGATCTGCGCAGATTGCGGCGTGCGTTCGCACCGCCGAACACGGAAGTGCCGGGTACGACTGACGAAAAGCCGCAATTCCTGCTGCGGATCGCGCAATCGCGAGAAGAGGCGCGTGTCCTGCTGGAAATGGTACAGGATCTCGGAAAGTCGTTGCAATTGGATGAAAGCCTACCTGCACTCGCCAAACGCCTCGGTGTTCTGGCGCCGTACGACTCGGTGGTTATCTACGTACTAAGCGAAGGTGTGCTTGCGCCGCGGTATTCGGCGGGCGAGTCGACCGCAATCTGGATGTCACGGCAGATTGCCGTGGGACAAGGAGTGGTTGGAAGCGTTGTTAGTTTAGGAAAGCCCGTATTGAACGGTGACTTGGCGATGGAGTTCCCGGCGGCAGCAGGAATCAGACCGGTCGGATTGGCGGTTCCGCTGGTGGGCGCAAACGAAATAGTGGGCGTATTATTGCTTACGAGACGGGCACCGCACCAGTTTACTTCCGACCATCTGCGGATTGCGCTCGCAATTCACGGCAAACTCGGTGCGGCCCTAGAAAACGGAATCAGCTATGAACAGGCACGGCTGTCGGCGAGCACAGACTTCCTGACCGGGCTGCCGAACGCCCGCTCGCTTCATCAGCATCTGGAGTCGGAGCTGTCGCGTTGCCGTCGTTCAAACTCGAGCCTGACCGTACTGGTTGCGGATCTGGATGGGTTTAAAGAAGTAAACGACCGGTTTGGTCATTTGGAAGGTAACCGGCTGCTGCAGGCGGTTGCGCGGAACCTTCGTCAATCGTGCCGCGATTACGACTACGTAGCCCGCCTGGGCGGCGACGAGTTTGTTTTCATTCTGCCAGGCTTGGCGAAACTGGATGGCGCTCTGAAGATACAGCAGTTGATTCGAGCCGTAGCGGAAGCAGGCCGGACGGTTGTGCCAGAGTCGTCGCTAGGATTGAGCATTGGCGAGGCGCGCTTCCCGGAAAATGGGACGACGGCGGAGGAATTGCTGCTCGAAGCGGACCAACAGATGTACAAAGTGAAGACCGCGCGAAAACTGAAGCAGCGCCGTGAAGCGCGGTCAGGGTTTGCGTTCGACCGAGAGAAGTTCCCGCTCTCAGTCGATCATTGAGTTTCGGTTTTTTCGACCAAGCGTTCGACGGACATGGCGTAGATTGCAGGCTTGCCTTGCCGGTCGCTCTGAAAAAAGATTCGCTGGCTATCCGGCGAAAACACAGGGTTAGCTGTGGCCGGATTGGAGCAGCGGTGCTCGCAAATAGTCAGTTCGCGCCGCACCGAACGCAGGAGCAGCAGAATATGCGGCTGCGCCTTCGATCCGGAGGCGCCAACGAAGACCGAGGCGTCACCGTTGGGTGAGAACTGAACGAACTGCGAGGTTGTGGCAACCAGGCGATCCTCACCAGTATCGGGATTGATCTCGCGCAAATGAGAGGTTTTGGCGTTCGGATCGGGAAAGTGCAGATAGAGGACAGTGCGGCCGTCAGGCGACCACCGGGCAGGTCCGACAGCGCCGGCCGCGGTCTTCAGGGGCACCGTTCGGGAGCCGTCCAAATGCGCCAACACCAGGCCCCCAATACCTGTTCGAAAGACGATTGAAGCGCGACGCGGACGGGGCACGGGATCGAGGACGCCGTCCGCAAAATCGCAGACCTTACGCGCATCGCCGCGGACCAGGTTGACGAGCTTAATCGTTTTCTTCGATTCGACAAGTAGAGCGGAGGGACCTTCGGGCAGCACTTGCACGCACACGCCGGCCGGAGTGTCGTCCGGGAACTTGTAAGCCTCACGCTGCCGTGTGGCGCCCAACGTCAGTACGCGAAGGGATTGGGCGTCGCGATAGCAAAGCAAACGGTCGTCCGGGCTCAGGCACAACGAAGCGGGATCGAGGGCCGCGGCTTCGGTCAGAACGCGGGACTGCCAGGTTTTCAGGTCGAGCAAATGGGCCTGCATACTGCCGCCGTGATCGCTGGCGAAGAGCAGGGACACGGGACCGCGGCGCGAAAACATGCGGACATGGGGTGGCGGAAGAAGGCTAGTGTGGGTGGGGGTGGTGACGCGAGAGACTTCGAATTCCGTGGTCCCATCGACGAATCGGACGCGTTCAGACGGGATCATCCGGTCGTCGGAAAACGCGGCAGCGGCAGCGCCCGCTGCGAGAAATCGGCGACGCGTCCAGGCATGAGCGAGGGCGCGCAACATCGACTTCATGCTAGCACGCCCTCACCGCAGATCAGCCGAAATCAACGGGTGTGGCTTGTCTGGTAGTGCTCCTTGAGGAGGTCGAGACCAAAGTCGCCATCGATTTCGCGCCAGACGGTATGAGAGTGGTTGGCTCCGTTTTGGGTGTTGTCGTACTCGATCAGGAAGGTCGACCCCTGCACCCGATAGTAGTGTGGGGCGTTCTTTTCGATGGGACCGGCCCAGGCGAAGAACAAGTTGTTACCGGACTTCTTAATCACTTCGCGGCGGGCCTGGGCCACTTGATCGGGAACGTTGGAGACATATTCGTCGATCAAACGGTTGAGCAGGTCGCGCTGCCTCGAGTTCATCCTGCTTGCGGGCAGTCCGCTGGGCTGGCCTTGCAGGGCGGCTTTGCGGGAGGCTTCCGTCAGGATGTCTTTGTAAGCCTGCTCGGCAACGGTGGCCGTCTTACGCTGTGTGGCGTCGAGGGCAGCGACTACATCGCGGCCGAGGTCTTCTTCGTTTGCCAGCGGACGGAGGCCTTTGCGTGGTCCCTCGCGGACCTCATGCGGGTTGGCTCCGAAGAACATCGGTCCGGCCGCCACTTTGCCGTTGTGAATCGTGAAATTGAGGCTGCAGTGGTGGCCTTCCACGCGATAGCCCCAAGTGGCGGTGTCGGACGGCTCACCGAAGACCGAGAAGTGATATTTCAGCGGATCGCGACGGCCGGTGGTATCTTTCTCAACGATCTTGAGGATCTCCTCCAGGCTCATGATGGAGGTGGCCTTGATCAGTCCCGACTGCGACAGGCCGGCCGAGAGAAGGGCGGTGGCCAAGTGCCGCTGGTAGGGCTGCATCTCCCCCAGGGTTAAACCTTTGCGAACCTTAGGGATGAAATGCCAGTTCATACGCTCGTCGTCGCTGAACTGAAAGGTGGCCTTGGACTTCTGATCGTCCTGGAGCGAGTTGAGGAAAGCCTGTGCAGTGCGCGTCATCGTGGATGCGGTATTCGTACGGACGTAGGCTGAGGTGAGCAGGGCGGCGGCGGAGCCAATGGCCAGTAGCCTCCACTTGAGGTTAGTCACGTTGAGTTCTCCTTAGAGCGTTACTATACCTCAACTGGATGGGGTCGCTCTGATTCGCGACGATTTCGTAGAGATCAGAAAGGCAGGTCGCGCCGGGCGGCGCCTTCGCTCGTGGCGGACTTCGCGAGGAAGACGTAGGGATTGACCGGAGTGCCGTTCTGCCGGACCTCGTAGTGCAAGTGCGGCGATGTCACACGACCGGTGGCGCCTGACGATCCGACCACCTGACCACGACGGATTTCCTGCCCAGGCAGGACGTCGATGCGCGACAGGTGAGCGTAGTAGGTTTGGGTGCCACCACCATGATCGAGCACAACCAGTTTGCCGTAGGCTCCACCCCAGTCGGCATGAGCGACGATACCGTCGGCCGACGCTTTGATGGGCGCGCCGGACCGTGCCGAAATGTCGACACCGGAATGGAAGGCGCCTTCACCCGAGAAGGGGTCTGTACGACGTCCGAAACTGGAGAGCAGCCGGCCGTAAATAGGCCAGAGAGAGGGTCTTACGTTTTGCTGCCAGTTTTTCGGGTATTTCTTAAAATTGCGGGAAAACGAGGCACTTTTCAGAAAGTTGTATTGATCGATCGATTCCGTGTAAGACGGCAATAGAGGGCCTTCGCCGGAAATGTCGGGTGGACCTTCCAACTCGCGCTTTACACCGTATGCGAGCGAAACTTCTGCAGCGAAAACCTGCAACGTAGCGAGCTGCTCATTGGTCTGATGAGCTGATTTTTGCAGTTGCTGGTATTTACCGCGAAGGGTATCGAACTGGTTTTGGAGGGAGTTGTAGTTAGCAACCTTCAAGGCCATGCGGGCGTAGCTGCTAACCATACCCATGACAGAGAAGGCGCCAAGAAGGGCTAACGCCAAAACGACGTAAACGGCTTGATGCGGAATGTGCAGCCGGCGCAGGCGGCCGTGGAAAGAATGCGCTAGGACAACAATAAAATAATGCTGCTTCATCGCTGAACGCCCTGGGAAAGCCGGAAATGGCCTCCAGGAGTGCTCCTAGAGTGCACTGATTGAAGTGCCTGCCAGTTGGACGATCACTGTGTCTTGCAGGCGTCTGTTCGTAAACAGATTTATAACAATAACAGGTGAACGGGTGTGTGTCAATCCCCCTGTGGCGGGGTGAGTCGGAACGACACGCCGATTTATGCGTCAATGAGTAAGAGGTATTCATGCGCGCTTTTCTCGCTTACGTCACTATGGCAGCCATTAGCACGGCAGTGGCGGATGAGGGAATCTGGTTGTATAACCAGGCTCCCAAGGACCGAATCCGAAAAAAGTACGGATTCAACCTGACTGACGAGTTTTTGAACCGGCTTCGTACTGCATCTGTGCGATTGAACAACGGCGGTTCGGGGTCGTTTGTATCGCCGCAGGGCTTGATCTTCACCAATCACCACGTGGCGATGGATTGCATCCAGAAGGTCAGTTCCGCTGAACACGATTACATGAACAACGGCTTTTCGGCTCCGAAACAGGCGGACGAGAAGGCCTGTCCCGACCTCGAAGTGAATATCCTGACGGAGATCACCGACGTAACCGATCGCGTGCAGAAGCAGGCCGGAACGGCAGCGAACTCATCTGCCGCCAACCGGGAGCGGAAAGCGGCGATGACGGCGATCGAAAAGGAATGCAGCGACCGCACGGGGGACCGCTGCGACGTGGTGACGTTGTACTCGGGCGGGTTGTATCACCTGTACCGCTATAAGAAGTACACCGATATCAGGCTGGTATTCGCACCGGAAGATTCGATCGCGGCGTTTGGTGGCGATCCTGACAACTTCACATATCCGCGATATTGCCTGGACTTCGCCTTTCTGCGCGCTTATAAAAACGGAAAGCCGGCGCAGACTCCGGCATTCCTACCCTGGAGCAAGCAAGGCGCGCGCGAGGGGGAACTGACATTCGTATCAGGACATCCGGGATCGACGGGCCGCCTGGCGACAGTGCCTGAACTGGAATTCAACCGGGACGTTTCCTATCCGCTGACATTACGGTATTTGAAATCGATCATCGACACGCTGCTTACCTACAGCGCAGAGAGTGCGGAGAACAAACGCATTGCGCAGGAGAATCTCAATTCGCAGCAGAACTCGTTTAAAGCCTTCACCGGGTTCTATCGAGGGCTGAAAGAAGATGAACTGATGGCGCGCAAGCGCGACGAGGAAAAGAGCCTGAGCGCTGGAGTAGCCGGGAAGGCGGAATTACGGTCGGACCTTGAATCGACGTGGAGCAACATCAGCGCCGCTACTACCGATTTAAGAGGCTTTTATGTGCGGTATGCATTGCTCGATCGCATGCCGGCGCGCGGTTCCGACTTGTTTACGATTGCCCGCGAGGTATACCGATACGGAGCGGAAAAGCAGAAACCGAACGACAAACGGCTGCGCGAGTTTGTCGACCCGGCATTGCCAAGCCTCGAACAGCAAATGTATTCGACGGCTCCGCTGTACGACTCGATGGAGATCGCGGCAATACGCAATTACCTCGAGTTTCTGGCGAAGGAGTTGGGGCCAAACGACGAAACGGTGAAGCGACTGCTGAACGGCAAGACGGCCGCGGAAGCGGCGAACGAGTACGTCACCACCAGCAGGTTGAAAGACGTAGCGGAGCGAAAGCGGCTGGCTAACGACCCGAAAGCGGCTGAGGCGTCGAACGACGGAATGATCCGGCTGGTTCGGACGATCGATGCAGAAGCGCGGCAACTGCGGGCGCACTATGAAGACAAAGTGGAAGCGGTGATCACGTCGACCGCAAGTAAGATCGCCAAAGCGCGTTTCGCCGTATACGGTACCGACGACTATCCCGATGCCACATTTACGCTGCGGCTGTCCTATGGTCCGGTGCGTGGCTATACGAACGAGCAGGGGCAACACGTCCCGTGGGCAACCGATTTTGCGGGATTGTACCGGCGCGCGACCGGCAAGGAGCCGTTCGCGCTGCCGCCGTCGTGGGTGAAAGCGAAGAAGAAACTGAAGCTATCCACGCCGTTTAACTTCGTCACAACGAACGATACGCACGGAGGCAATTCGGGCAGTCCGACTGTGGACACGAAAGGCCAGGTTGTGGGCATTCTGTTCGACGGTAACATCGAGGGCCTTCCGAATCGGTTTGTGTATCGCGAACAACGGGAGCGTAGCGTGCACGTGGCGTCGCAGGGAATTGTCGAAGCGCTGCGCGCAGTGTACGGCGCCAAGTCGCTGCTGCACGAACTCGGGGTGAACTGACCCGTCCGATATAATGAGCGGTTTCCCTCGATGGCGATACCGCGCTGGCTGTATGTTCTCGCATTCGTTCTTTACCTGCTGCACCAGGACACATGGTGGTGGCGCGACGCGCGTCCATTCGTGTTCGGGTTCCTACCGATCGGGCTGGCGTATCATGCGCTATTCACGATCGCATCGTGCGTGCTGATGATCGCGCTTGTGAAATGGGCCTGGCCCAGCCACCTGGAGTAACAGCGCTTGGTCCCAACACTGTTCGTCGCGCTCTACCTGATTGCTGTCCTCTATATCGGCATCTTCGCGTTCCGGCGCGGGAAGCCGAAGGATCACCAAGCGGAAGATTTCTTCCTGGCGTCCCGGTCGCTCGGAGGGTTCGTGTTTCTGTTCTCACTGTTCGGCACGCACATGACGGCGTTCGCGATTCTGGGGTCGTCGGGACATGCGTTTCACAACGGAATCGTCACGTTCGGGTTGATGGCCTCGTCGTCGGCGGTCGTGGTGCCGTTGCTGTTGTTCTTTGTCGGGACGAGGTTGTGGTGGATTGGCAGACAGTTCGGGCACATGACGCCGGTACAGATCTTTCGCGACCGATGGGACTGCGGGCACATCGGCACGGTGATCTTCGTCGCGCAGGCGTTACTGTTAATCCCATACATCATCATTGGGGTGATCGGCGGGGGCACGGCGCTGGCGACGATCAGCGGCGGACTGGTGCCGTATTGGCTGGGCGGCGCGGTGGTCGCGCTGGTGGTGATGTCGTATGTGTTCTTCGGCGGCATGCGCGGCACGGCATGGGTGAACGCGTTTCAGACCGTGCTGTTCCTGTCTTTCGGGACGATTGCGGTGTCGGTCATTGGCTATGGAATGGGCGGTTTTTCGCAGGCGGTGGCGAACCTGGAATCGTCTCAAGCGACGTCGTGGTTGCTGACGCGGGAACGGGTTCCTCCGCTGTTCTTTCTGAGTTACACGTTCATCCCGCTATCGGCGATCGCGTTCCCGCATATCGGCATCTTCTGCCTGACCGCAAAGAAGCTGACGCAGTTCAAGAAGACCGTTATCTTCTATCCGATTTGTTTACTGGCGATCTGGCTGCCTTGCGTGTTCCTGGGAGTGGCCGCGAATTCGGTGAGTGACTCGCCGGCGGTTCGCGCCAAGCAGGAGGCTCGCACGACACTGGCGCAGCAGGGGCCGAAGTTGCCTGCCGCCGAACAGCAGCGATTACGTGCACAGATGGTTTCGGACGATATTTTGCTGGTGCTGCTCAACAAGTACGCTCCGATCTGGCTGGCGGGTTTGCTGGGTGCGGGGATTATGGCGGCGGTGATGGCGAGCGACTCGCAGATTCTGGCGCTGTCGACGATGTTCACGGAGGATGTGTTCGCCTATTACGGGCACAAAGAGCGTTTCGGCGAAGGGGCGCAGGTGATCACGGGGAGGGTGTTCATCATCCTTGTGACCACGTTCGCCTATGTGGTGGCGCAGTGGTTTCCGACGAATATTTTTGAACTGGCGTCGCAGTACGCGTTTTCGGGGTATGCAGCGCTTTCAGTGCTGCCGATCGCGGCGGTGTACTGGAAGGGAAGCACGAAGTGGGGCGCTTTGGCGGCGACATTGTGGACGGGATTCGTGGTGGTGGCAATCGGGATATTCCAATCGCAGGCGACGGCTCCGGGGGTGTACTGGCGGATCGGCGAGTTGGCGGTGCTGACGCGGACGCCGGCGGGGACGACGGTGCTGGGTTATATGCCGGTGGTGCCGATGACTATTGGGTCGGCCGTGCTGATGGTGGTGGTTTCGCTGGTTACGCCGAAGCCGGCGAGGGGTACGGTGGAGCGGTATTTCCCGTCAGTTTAGACTGATGCCACGCAACAGAATTTCGAGATTTCGGGATCCATGCACGACACGCAAGACATCGATCCCGTGTTCAAAAGGACTGTATAACACCAGCATCTTTTTGAAGCCTTTGATGCGATAGACCCGCATGGTGCGAAGTTCCGGGTGCCTGGTAGACGCTTTCCAGCCAATATTGGGAAATTCCGCCAATTAAGGTGAAGCACTCATGCGCCGCGACCAGAAATCTGTACGCAAGCTCCGCACTCGCTACAGTGCCGTAGTAGAAAGCCTGGTCTTCCAGATCGCGCTCTGCCCGCGGCCTAACCAGGTACCGGGGTGCCATCGGCACTACCGCTGATTCAATCGTTCATCGAGCCGCTGATGCAAACGGTTCCAGAACTCTGGTCCCGCCTCAACGGGTGGACCGGACGCTAATCCTTCCAAGGCCAACTGTTCCAGTTCATTCTCCGCACGCTGTTCCGCCTGAACAAGCCCATCGAGGTATTCGTTAACAGTGATACCGCGTGCTTCAGCACGCTCCAAGAGCTGCTTCTCGAGGACAGGGTTCAGAATGATCGACATCGTTCCTCTAGTCACAATAATAGCTTGCGGGTGAGTCAAACGATCAGCATGCAGTCGCCGTAGGAGAAGAAGCGGTAGCGGTTGGCGACGGCGTGGCGGTAGGCGGATAGGGTTAGGTCTTTGCCGGCGAAGGCGGAGACGAGTAGAAGCAGGGACGATTGGGGGAGGTGGAAGTTGGTGAGCATCGCGCCGACGGCTCGGAATTCGAAACCAGGGTAGATGAAAATGTCGGTGTCGCCTTGTTGTGCGGTGAGGCCGTCGCGGCGGATGGCGGTTTCGAGCGTGCGGACGCTGGTGGTGCCGACTGCTACCAGGCGCTTGGCTGTGCGCATGCGGGCGGCTCCGTCGGGTTTGATCGAGAAGGCTTCGGTGTGGAGTTTCACTTCTTCCACGACGTTCGAGTGCAGCGGTTGAAAGGTTCCTAAGCCTACGTGCAGGGTGACACGGGCGATTTCGGCGCCCGACTGGCGGCAGGCGTCCAGCACTTCCGGAGTGAAGTGTAGCCCGGCGGTGGGGGCGGCCACGGAGCCGCGTTCGTTGGCGTAGACGGTCTGGTAACGCTCGCGGTCGGCGGGGGTGTCCGGACGGTGCATGTAGGGCGGGAGCGGTACATGGCCGAGACGGTCGAGGATTTCAAAGAAATCGCCTTTGGGGTGGAAGTGGACCAGCCGCTCGCCGTGTTCGTTGCGGCCTAGGATTTCGGCTTCCAGGCCTTCGGAGAAAACGATGTGTTCACCGGTTCGCATTTTGCGGCCGGGGCGGACGAGACAGAGCCAGGTGAGCTGGTCGGGGGATTGGGCACGGACCAGGAACACCTGGACCTCTCCGGTGAATCCGGCGCGGTGGCCAAACAGGCGTGCGGGGAAGACGCGGGTGTCGTTGAGGACGAGGCAGTCGCCGGCGTGCAGGTACTGGGGGAAGTCGCGAAAGGTTCGGTCCTGCCAAGTGCCGGACTGGCGATCGACGACCAGCATGCGGGAGGCGGAACGGTCGGCCAACGGTTGCTGCGCGATCAACTCTTCGGGCAGGTGGTAGTCGAAATCGGAGACCAGCATTACCGGCTCAGTAGAATAGCAAGTTGCGGATCTTGGGCATCGAATCGTCGTGCGACGAGACGGCTGCGGCTGTGGTGGAGGATGCGGAACGTGTACTCGCGAGCGTGGTCGCCTCGCAAATGGACACGCACGGCAAGTATGGCGGCGTGGTGCCGGAACTGGCGTCACGCGAGCATCTTAGGGCGATCGTGCTGGTGGTTCGAGAGGCGATGGAGCGCGCGGGTTGCGGGTGGGGCGACCTGGATGCGATCGCGGTAACGGAAGGTCCGGGACTGGTGGGGTCACTGCTGGTCGGGGTCACTTATGCGAAAGCGCTGTGCTTTGCACGCGGCATTCCGCTGGTGGCGGCGAATCACCTGGAAGGCCATATCCATGCGGTGGTGATGGAGACGAAGGCGGAAGGGGTGCCGGTGGAGTATCCGGCGGTGGCGCTGGTGGCGAGCGGCGGGCATACGCATTTGTTTGAGGTGCGGGAGGGGTTCCAATACAGGCTGTTGGGAAAGACGCGGGACGATGCGGCGGGCGAGGCTTACGACAAGGTCGCGAAGCTGTTGGGGTTCGGGTATCCCGGTGGTCCGGTGATCGATAAGTTGGCGCCGTATGGCGATCCGGAGGCGGTGAAATTCACGGCGGCGAAGATGAAGGGGAATGCGCTGGACTTCAGTTTTAGCGGAGTGAAGACGGCGGTGCTGCGGTGGGTGGAGTCGCGGGAGATGGCGGCCGAGATTGAGGCGCGGCGCGAGTTGCAGCGTAGCGTAGGGCGGCCCACTTTGGAGCAGTGGCTGGCGGCTACGCCGCTGGAGACACGGAATCTGCTGGCGTCGTTTCAGGCGATGGTCGTGCGGGAGTTGCTGCGGCGGTTGCGGGTGGCGATGGAAGAAACGGAGGGTCGGACGGCGATTGTTTCCGGTGGGGTGGCTTGCAATGCGGGGTTGCGGAAAGCGGCGCGGGAGTTGCGGCTGGGGTATCCGATTCTATTTCCGACACCTGGGCTATCGACGGACAACGCGGCGATGATCGCAGCGGCAGCGTTTGAGAAGGCTCGGCGGGGGGAGTTTGCGGGTTGGGATTTGCGGGCGAAGGCGGCGTTGCTGCCGGGGACGTAGACGTCAGTAGTGGTAACGACAGGAGAGGATGTCACTCCGGTCTTCAAACACTTCGTAAACCAGGCGATGCTCGCTATCGATGCGTCGGGACCAGCAACCTTTCAACTCATACTTCCAGCGGCTCGGGCTTACCGGTTCCTCGAAACGGATCGCGTTGCGCTTCACAGATCAGCTTTACAATGCGAAGCGCATGTGATCGATCCTGCTCAAGCCACCAAGCGAAGTCCTCAAAAGCCTTGGGTTTGAAAACCAAGCTTCTCAAGTGCTTCCTCGAATGGGATCTGGTCCTGGCTGTTTCTCGCCTCCTGCAACCGACGTCGCATGGCCGGAGACTTCAGAAGGTAGGCGGTTTCGCGTTCTGACTCGATTTCACGCCACAGGTCAATAGGAACGATAACGGCGGTCGGCTCGCCGGACTCATCTGACACGTATTGGATCTGTGGCTCACCCATCAATCCCAGTGTACTGCCGCTGACGCGTATCGGCGAGTTTAGTCTGCCGAAACGGTTTTTTTGGGCATCCGCTAAGATGGAGAGATCATGCCCACAGCGACGTCCGCTAGTAGTGTCGATTTAAATTCCAAGGTGAAAGCCGCGCAGGAACGGCTGGACGAGCACGTCCGGAAAATCGTGCAGTGGCACTTCAGCGACGAGACCGGGTGTCCGTTCTGGTTGGAATACGCCGGGAAGACCCTTGGATGGGATCCGCGAAAGGAAGTGACCTGCTACGCCGACCTCGACAAATTTCCTTTTTTTGAGGACGAATGGCTGCGGGGTGGTCCGGTGCGGCGGTGGGTACCGAAAGGGCTGGCGCATCGTCCCACGTATGTGTTTGAAACGGGCGGATCGACTGGCGTGCCGAAGTCGCGGGTGCAGATGGACGACTTCCGGATCGATTACGAGCAATTCAGCGAGACGTTGCCTGACGAGTACTTCCCGAAGGGCGCGGATTGGTTGATGCTGGGGCCGAGCGGACCGCGGCGGTTGCGGTTGGCGGTGGAGCATCTGGCGCAGCATCGTGGGGGCATCGCGTTCAGCGTGGACCTGGATCCGCGGTGGGTGATCAAGCTGGTGAAATGGGGCGAGATGCAGATGATGGAGCGCTATAAGCAGCATGTCGTTGATCAGGCATTAACCATTTTGCGGGCGCACCCGAATGTGAAGTGCATGTTCACGACGCCGAAGCTGCTGGAAGCGCTGTGCGAGAAGATCAATCTCGAAAAGGCCGGGATTACCGGCATTTTCTGCGGCGGGACGGAGATGACTCCACAGTTCCACCGGTTCGCGGTGGAGGAGTTGCTGGGTCCGAACATCTACTTCGCGCCGACCTATGGCAATACGCTGATGGGTCTGGCGACAAATAAGGCGCCGACGCCGGAGGACAACTGGGCGATCATCTACTATCCGCCGTCACCGCGGGCGATGATCGAAGTCGTCAATCCGGATAAGCCGCGCGAGCTGGTGGGTTACGGCGAGACGGGGCGTGTGCGGCTGACGACGCTGACATACGAGACGTTTATTCCGCGGTTCCTGGAGCGCGATGAATGCGAGCGGGAGCGGCCTTGCGAGCAGTATCCGTGGGACGGCGTGCGAAACGTGCGTCCGTTCTCGCGTTTTAAGACATCGGTGGTGGAAGGAGTTTACTAGGGCGATGCTGCACATACCGATTCTGCGGCAGGGGCGGCCGTACCGGTCGATTGACACGACGATGGCGGTGCATCACCGGACGAAAGAGCCGCTGGTTGAGATCAGCATGGCGAATCCGGGGTTGATCCGGCGCGACATGATGCGACTGGGTGAGATCGCGGATGCGATGGCGAAGTTCACGAGCGAGGAACTGCTAACGCTGTGCGAGAAGGCTTCGGAGTTGTTCCTGAATGCGGAGTTGCCGCTGGGGGACGCGACGCAATCCGTGCAGGATTACCTGGAACAGACATCGGCTACGACGGGATTGCCGCATGTGATGGTGCGGCGGAACATGGAGAAGATCGGCGGGGTGATGTCGAACATGCGCGGAGTATTGCGCGGGTTGACGCGGAACCTCGATTTGTCGATCTTGGACCAGGGCTTTGGCGAAGCATCGGGATCGGTGGTGAGCTATTTCCGGCGTGGCGATTCGCTGGGCGTGGTGTTGCCGTCGAATTCGCCCGGGGTGCATTCGTTGTGGGTCCCGGCGTTCGCTTTGAAGACTCCGCTGGTGCTGAAACCGGGCGGGAGCGAGCCGTGGACACCGTACCGGATTATCCAAGCGTTTATCGCGGCGGGTGCGCCGCCGGAGGCCTTCAGCTACTATCCGGCGGACCATGCGGGCGCGGGTGAGATTTTGCGGCGCTGCTCGCGAGGGATGGTGTTTGGCGACGTGTCAACCACTAAGATCTACACCAACGATCCGCGAGTTGAGCTGCACGGGCCGGGTTGGAGCAAGGTGGTGATTGGCGATGACATGATCGAGCGGTGGCCCGAGTTTATCGATGTGATTGCGGCGTCGATTGCGGAGAACAGCGGGCGGTCGTGCGTGAATGCGTCGGCGGTGTGGGTGCCCAAGTACGGGCGCGAGATCGCCAATGCGCTGGCGGAGAAGCTGGCGAAGATCGAACCGCGGGCGGCGGACGACCCGGATGCAGAGATCGCGCCGTTTGCTAATGGCGATGTGGCCAGGCGGATCAGCATGCTGGTTGATCAGGGGCTGGCCGAAGAGGGCGCTGAGGATGTGACGGCGAACTACCGGCCCAGCGGCCGTGTGGCTGAGTTCAATGGGTGCACGTACCTGCTGCCGACGATCGTGCTGGTGGATTCGAAGGACCACGGGTTGGCGAACAAGGAATACCTGTTCCCGTTTGCGAGCGTGGTGGAAGCGCCGATGGAGCAGGCGCCGGATGCGATGGGTCCGACGCTGGTGCTGACGGCGATTACGAACGATCCGAAGCTGAAGGCGCGGTGTTTGAAGAGCAACCACATCGGGCGGTTGAACTTCGGGCCGATCCAAACCAACCGGATTGTGTGGGACCAGCCGCATGAGGGGAACCTGTTCGATCACCTCTATGCGCGGCGAGCGTTCCAGGCGGTGGAGACCGTAGCGGTTTAGAGTAGGGGCATGAAGGTCCTCAGCATCACAGCCGGGGCCGCGAATATGTACTGCGGGAGCTGCCTGCGGGACAATGCGCTGGCGCTGGCGCTCAGGAAGCTGGGACACGATATCATCCTGCTGCCGCTGTATACGCCGACCAAGACAGACGAGGCAAACGTCAGCTACGATCGGGTCTTCTTTGGGGGGATCTCTGTCTATCTGCAGCAGAAGATGGGGCTGTTCCGGTGGACTCCGAAACTTGTGGATCGGCTGTGGGACCGGCCATCGGTAATCCAGAAGTTCGCGGGGCGCGGGTTGTCGGTGGATGCGGCTTCGTTGGGGGCGCTGACGGTCTCGGTGCTCAAAGGGACGAACGGGCGGCAGCGGAAAGAGATCCGAAACCTGCTCGAGTGGCTGCGGGAGGAGCCTCGGCCCGACCTCATCACACTGCCCTACACGTTGCTGATCTCGCTGGCGCGGCCGTTGAAAGAGGCGACGGGATGTCCTGTGGTGTGTTCGCTGCAGGGGGAAGAGCTGTTTCTGGAAGGGCTGATCGAGCCCTGGAAGTCGCGGGCTTTGGGGCTGATCCGGGAGCAGGTGAATGACGTGGACGGGTTTATCGCGGTGAGCGAGTACGAGGCACGGTTCATGAGCAGGTATTTGGGCATACCGCCGTCGCGGATCCGGACCGTACCGCTGGGGATTAGTCTCGAAGGGCATCGCGTGGAGCGGCGGGAACGCGGCGAGGTGTTCCGGATCGGGTTCTTTGGGCGGATTGCGCCCGAAAAGGGTTTGCATGTGCTGGCGGACGCTTTCCAGAAGCTGGCAAAGCGAGGGAAGTGCCGGTTGGACGCGGCGGGGTATTTGCCGCCGGAGCATAAGGCATATCTCGAGCAGATCCAGCAGAAGCTCAGCGGGTTGCCGTTCCGGTACCACGGCGAGGTGACGAGGGAGGAGAAGCTCGAGTTCTTGCAGGGAATCGATGTGTTTTCGATGCCTTGTACCTACGACGAGCCGAAGGGGTTGCCGTTGCTCGAGGCCATGGCCAACGGGGTGCCGGTGGTGCAGCCGCGAAGGGGATCGTTCCCCGAGATTATTGAGGCGACCGGGGGCGGGCTGATTGTGGATGACCTGGTGGAGGGAATCGCACAGGTTTGGGACGATCCGGCGTTGGGGGCGGAATTGGGAGCACGGGGCGGGCGAGCGGTACGGGAGCGGTTTGGCATCGCGCGAATGGCCGAGGAGACGCTACGCGTGTATGAGCACGTAGCGGGGAGGCAGCCTAGTACAGCCCACGCGACGAGATAAAGGGCGCAGCCCAGTAGGAGGGCTCAGCGCGGAAGTCCTTGGAGTGGATCATTCGGACTTGGGCTGCCTGTAAAGCTTTCGGGGTGGGTTGGGATTTGGCGGATTCATAGAAAGCGGCGAGGAGTTGCCCGCTGTCGTCGAGAGTAGGCCAGTAGGTGGCGATTACCGACTGTGTGCCGGCGAGGAGCCACGCACGGGTGAGTCCCATGAGTCCTTCACCGGGTTTGATCTCGCCGGAACCGGAGCGGCAACCAGAGAGCACAACAAGACGGGAGCCAACGTCGTTAGCGGCAATCAACTCGGGGGTGAGGAGTTGGGGTGCGCCGTCGGGTTCGATGGAGAGGGCGAGGAGGCTTTCGCGCGGGTTGTCGGGCGAGGGGACGACGTGGGTGGCGAAGTGGAGGGTGGCTGGTTGGTCTTTGAGTGAGGAAAGGACG
The DNA here is from genome assembly GCA_020846745.1 of Bryobacterales bacterium. Taxonomy (GTDB): domain Bacteria; phylum Acidobacteriota; class Terriglobia; order Bryobacterales; family Bryobacteraceae; genus JADLDI01. The sequence continues at coordinate 147,754 of JADLDI010000061.1, forward strand.
GTGGGCCAAGAGGCATCGGGGCCGAGGAGGATGCGGGCTTTACCAGGCGAGGCAGCGTTGGCGCAGGCGCGGATTTCGGTGGCGGTGTTGATGAGGCGAGGGAGAACGAGGTTGGCGTCCTTTTTGACGGCGGTCTTGAAGCGGAACAGGGAGCGGGCAAGGAAGGGGCGGCGGTCGTCGTAGGGGTTGTAGATCGGGTCGCCGACACCGACGAAGGGTCCGGCCCAGGTGGCGCCGGCGCGGTGGGTGGTGCGGTCGTCGAAGGTCCAGAGGCCGGGGAGGAACTGGAGGGTGTGCTGTTCGATCAGGTGCGGCCCGTTAGGGGCGAGGCGAAGGGCGGCGAACGGGAGATCGAATAAAGGACCGTCGGCGAGGATAAGCCAATCAGGGGCATTGCGGACGGGCCCTGGGAGCGCGTTAAAGAGGTCGGCGTAGAGGCCGGCAGAGAGGTGGGAGAGATCCGCCGATGGATTACTGATGGCGCGGCGGAAGGCTTGAACTCGCTGTTCGAGTTGGGGGGCAGGGGGAAGGAGATGGACGGTGAGGCGATCTTTCGAGAGCGTCCAGAGGTAGGAGTGTTTGGGTCCGGTATGGAAGCTTAGTACGGCTTGGGTGGGGGCCAGGCGGTGGGCGATGGCGTCGAGGTTGGGGTTGGCGGAGAGGGAGTCGTCCATGCCGGCGGCGGCTTCCATTTCGGTGAGGCGTAGGCGGAGGTCGGCGGCACGGTCCTGGGCATCGGGTGAGGGATTGCGATAGTTCTCGGCGTAGTGGGCCTGGAGGGCGGCGAGGGTTTCGAAGTAGGTGGGGGGCAGACGGCGGCGGGAGCGTGCGCGGCCGGCGGCGGTGCGGCGGAGGGCGATGGCACGGTCGGCTTCGGCGACAGTGAACGACTCGGCGAGCAGTGCGGGGTCGTGGGTTTGGTTGTAGAGGGTAGCGGCGGTATTAATAAACGCGGAGTAAACGTCGCGGACGCCAACGTTGGAGGAAACGCGCAGGGCATCGGCGGGAAGCTTGTGCCAGCCGGAGTTCTGGATAGAGGTTAGGGCAAGCCGGAACTCGTCGAGAGCGGGCTTCAGGCGATGAGCGGCAGCGAGGGCGCGGCCGCGGGTGTAATGGAAGGACCAAACGGGGAAGGCCGCACGGTCCGGGCGGTAGGATTCGAAGGCCTGATCGATGTATTTGAGGGCGGCTTTCTCATTGTCGCGAGTGAGCTGGAACTCGGCGAGTGAGGCGTAGGTAACAGAGATAGCGGGGTCTTTGGCTTCGAGGCCGAGGCGGAGGGCATTATCGAAGGCTGTGCCGGCTTCGGAGAGGCGGCCGGCGCGAAGCAGGTAGGTGCCGAGGGTGCGCCAACCGATGCCTTCGAGGCTCGGGTTCTTCATTTTGTTGGCCAAGGCGATGGATTGGCGGAACAGGGGAATGGCCTGGTCGACTTCACCGGAGCGGGCGGTGAGGCGGCCCTTCTGGATGAGCAGCCCAATCAGTTGAGGGGAGCGGGGGGGGCAGGCGGCGAGGGCCTGGTCGGCGGCCCGTTCGGCTTCGGCGACGGCGGAGAGGTGGAGGTAAAGGTTCGAAAGGACTGTGAGGGAGGTAGTGAGGATGACGGGTTCGTGGATGGTCTCGGCAAACTGCTTGGCTTTCAGAAGGTCTTGCATGCCCTGGGTGTACTGGAACAGGCCGACTTCGGACATGCCAAGGAAGAGTAAAGTTGTGGCGGCATTCTTGGAAGGCCCGCCGCGGGTGGGGAGGTCGCGGTAAGGCGAGAGAAGACGAAGAATCTCTTTGTAATTGGCGGAGCGGGATGCCAGACGAGCCTTTTGGATAGTGGTGTCCCATTCATGAGTGACCGTGGAAGGAAGAGAAGGGACTCGGGAATGGGCAGGAGAGGAACCGGTAGACGCAGCAAACCCAACGAGGGCGGAAACGGCAAACAGCAGACGAGGTGACACGAAATTTGAGGGAAGAAGGAAGGCGAAGGCTGGCGTTCCCGGTGAGAGCGGGCATGACACCCGTCTCACCGGAAGTATACCAGAACCATTCCCTATAGGAGGGAGGCCCGCAAGCGGGCCGTGGCAGTCGATCAATTGGGATTGACGCGCGTTCGTGGTCGCGCGGTGGCGGAGTTAACCGCCAGGGACTACATCCACGAATCGGGGAAGATGATGATGATCGGATCAGGCATCGGAATCCCGGGAAGTCTGTCGCGAACCGCATACGATCTCGCTTCCGATTGGAGAGTAGCCTTCGAAAGTGCTCAGATCCCCCCGATGTTTTTTGCAAGTTGTTGAAAACAGGCGAAATATAAATTTCGATTTGTTGTGAATGTACTTTTTCGGTCGAGGCGAAAAATTAGCGAATTAATTGTAAGCCATTGATGGCGCGAGGGTTACCAACCATCGCACTTACACCGATGACCATCGTTACGAAAACGAACATTACAAACCACGCGACTGTGGCGTGTTTCCACGGATGACGCGCAGGACTCGAGAGAAAGCCGTTCGGCAACGCTCCCCCCTTGTCTACGTCTATGGGGGGAACGCACCCGCCGGCTTCACCGGAATGGTCGGCCGTGTCCCATAACGAAAGGACGTGATTTTGACGACGGCGACGCTGCGGAGCGATGAGGTCCGGGTCGCGCCGCATCCTCGACCGCGGAGGAGGAGCGACCAGCGGAGCCGTTGGGATAGTAGGCAAACGAACGGTAGGTTCGGCCTTGCTGGCCGGATCAGGTTGTGGAACGGGAACCTGAGAGGGAACGGACCGCGACGACGCGCGGGAATTTGTAGAGAGAACGTTAGACTGCTGCATGAGATGGTACACAAAACAAAGGACGGCCGAAGCCGTCCGGGCAAGTTGAGCCTGCGCTACTTGCATTGTGCAGCACGGAACAAGATTGACGCCCCCATCACTTTCTGCAAAATATTAGAAATAAGGAAGAAATAAATTTGAATTGTTCGTGAATGGATTTTTTCGTACCAGGCGAAAAATTGGAGAAGGGGAATAGCGGGGGCAATAGCAGGGGTATTCGGTTCGCCGAGTAGCATGCCGAGTAGTATGATGAGGGAAATCCGCGCTCCGGAGGGTGCGGATGCGGGAAAACAGAGGAAGGCATGAGTCACGCGTCAGCAGGCGCAGACCGCGCCGATTTTTTGTCGGGCGGCGGCCAGATGGCGGCGATGATCCGGAGTTTCGACTGGCGCGGGCATCCGTTGGGTTATCCGGAGAGTTGGCCGCAAAGCCTGAAAACGGCAGTTAGCATAATTCTGAACTCGCAACATCCGATGTGGATCGGGTGGGGCACACAAATCTGGTTTCTTTACAACGACGCATACCTGCACGTGCTCGGTGAGGCGAAGCACGCCTGGGCGCTGGGGCGCCCGGCGAGCGAGGTGTGGGCGGAGATATGGGATGTGTGCGGTCCGCTGGCGGACAAAGTGTTCGGGAGCGGCGAGGCGAGTTTTGTCGATGACGTGCGGTTGTACATGAATCGCGGCAGTTACCTGGAAGAGACGTTTTACTCGTTCTCCTACAGTCCGATCCGCGACGAATCTGGGGCGGTGGGGGGATTGTTCTGCCCGTCGACCGATGTGACGCCAAAGGTGGTGGGAGCGCGACGGCTACGGACGCTGTCGGGCATATCGAGCCGGGCACTGACCGAGAAAACAGTGCGGGATGCGTGCGCACGGGTAGCGGAGGCTTTGGCGGAGAACCCTGACGATATTCCGTTTGCCCTCTTGTACCTGGTGACGGGGAATGGGGAGTTGCAACTGGCCGAGGGGGTGGCCCTGGAAGAAGTTGCCACCGCGCAGCATTGGCCTGTGGAAGAGGTGTTGGAGAGCGGGCGTTTCAAGCGGGTAAAGATCACTGGCTTGGGGGGCGGGTTTCCGGCTGGCCCGGCGGGACAACCGGTGACGGAGGCGATGATATTGCCGGTTGCCGGCGGGGCGCAGGAAAAGCCGATTGGAGTGCTGATCGCGGGCAGAAACCCGACGCGGCCTCCGGTTGACCCGGCCTATGACACGTTTTTTCAGCTGGTGGCAGGCCAGGTGGCCACCGCGATTCAGAACGCGACAGCGGTAGAGGATGAACGGCGGCGGGCAGAGGCGCTGGCGGAGATCGACCGGGCGAAGACGGCGTTTTTCTCGAATGTAAGTCACGAATTCAGGACACCGTTGACGCTCCTGCTGGGTCCGCTCGAAGACGCGTTGAAGGCGCAACGGGGTGAAGGAGAGGAGCAGCGGACAAGGCTCGAGATGGCGCACCGGAACGCGCTGCGCCTGTTGCGGCTGGTGAACTCGCTGCTCGACTTCTCGCGAATCGAGGCTGGCCGGATATCGGCCTCGTATACACCGGTGGATCTGGCTGCGCTGACCAGCGATCTGGCGTCGAATTTTCGTTCGCTTATGGAAGGGGTGGGGCTCGAGTTCGTTGTCGAGTGCGAGCCCCTGCCAGAACCCGTCTACGTGGACCGGGACATGTGGGAAAAGATTGTTTTCAATCTTTTGTCGAATGCGTTCAAGTTCACGCTTTCGGGAGGCGTGACGGTGCGGCTGGAGGGCCGTGGACGGCAAGCGGTTCTGACCGTGGCGGATACGGGCATTGGCATCGAACAATCACAACTGGCGCATGTATTCGAGCGGTTTCATCGGGTGGAAGGGGCGCAGGGGAGAACGTTCGAAGGGACGGGGATTGGGCTGGCGCTGATCCAGGAACTGGTGAAGTTGCACGGCGGGAGTGTGGAAGCGCGGAGCACGCCGGGCAAAGGCAGCGAGTTTACGGTACGGGTACCCTTCGGGCACCGGCACCTGCCGGCGGAACGGATTGGGCGGTCGCCGGAGCACCACGTGTCGACGGCGTTGCGGGCAGACGTATTTGTCGGCGAAGCGCAAACCTGGACGCCGGCAGAGGATCGAAAAGCGGCGGCGGCAGCGGGAGGGACTCGGGAATCGGCGGCGCCGAGCAAGCCGCGGATACTGATTGCGGATGACAACGGCGATATGCGGGCGCACCTGCTGCGGCTGCTCGGCGGCGATTATGACGCGCAAGCCGTAGGCGATGGCGTGGAGGCACTGAAGGCTGTGCGTGAGCGGGCGCCCGATCTGTTAATCGCGGACGTGATGATGCCGGCGCTGGACGGCTTTGGGCTGCTCAAGGCATGGCGGCAGGATCCGGCCTTGCGCGAGATTCCGGTCATCCTGCTATCGGCGCGGGCGGGCGAGGAAGCGCGGACCGAAGGGATTGCGGCAGGGGCCGACGATTATCTGACAAAGCCCTTTGCGGCGCAGGAATTGCTGGCCCGGGTTGAGACGACACTCGCGCTGCAGCACATCAGGCGAGAGGCGCGGGCGGCCATCGAGGCGTCGGAGGAAAGATACCGGGCGATTCTGGAGCAGGTGACGGACGGAATTTTTGTCGCCACGCCAGAGGGACGGTATGTGGACGCCAACAGCGCGGGGGCGGCGATGTTCGGCTACACGCGCGAAGAGTTGTTGGAAGTGCCGTTTGAGAAGATGCTGGCGGAGGAGGAACTGGAACGGTTACCGAAGCAACTGGCGCGTTTGGAAGCAGGAGAGATCGACCGGGACGACTGGCGGTTTCGGCGGAAGGACGGGACGACTTTCGTTGGTGAGTTAGTCGCGCGCCAGATGCCGAACGGCCGGCTCCAAGGGGTGCTGCGGGACGTTACGGAGAGCCGGAAGATAACGGAAGCGTTAAAGGACAGCGAAGAACGTTTCCGGGCACTCGTGACGGCGAGTTCCGACGTGATGTACCGTATGAGCGCGGACTGGAGCGAGATGTGGCAGTTGACAGGCCGTTCGTTTCTCACGGATATGAGCGAGCCGCGCCGAAGTTGGATGGAGTCGTACCTGCTCGAAGAGGACAGACCGGAGATCTGGAAGGCCATTGAAGCGGCGATTGCCGGCAAACAGATGTTAGCGCTGGAGCACCGTGTATTGCGGGCGGATGGGACGGTAGGCTGGACGTTTTCGCGAGCGGTCCCACTGTTGGGCGAGCACGGCGAAATCAAGGAGTGGTTTGGGGCGGCGCAGGACATCACGGCGCGGAAACGGGCGGAACTGCTCGACCAGGAGCAGATGCGGGTCTTGGAGAAGATAGCCGCGGGTCACGCGATGGCGGAGTGTCTGGAAGCCGTTACGGACGCGGCGGACAAGCTACAGCCGGCGGCGTTTTCGGCGGTGCTGGTGGCGACCGAAGACGGGAAGGCGGTACGGGATTTTCTGAGCGCCCGGATGCCAAGGACCTTTGCCGAAGCGCTGCTCGGGACCCGCGTGGACGCGGAACGGGCAGGGCCTTGCTGCGCGGCAGTGGCCACGAGCGTCCCGCAGATCTGTGAAGATATCAGGACGGATGATCGATGGCCGGTGGAGTGGCGGGAACTATGCGCGCGGCACGGGATTCGGGCGGCGTATTCGGTACCGGTGTGCGATAGCCGTAAGAAGGCGGTGGCATCGTTCACGTTCTTCTTCATCAAGCCGCACGGGGTGGACGATTGGGAGCGGCGGATCAGCTCCTTTGGCGCGCACGTGGCGGGAATCGCGCTCGAGCGGCACCGGGCAACGCGCGAAATCGAGGGGTTGAACGAGCAGTTGAGCAGGGACGTAGCGGCGTTGCGGCGGATTCAGCAGGTGCGGACGGATTTGACGGGGAGCGCCGCGCTGGAAGAGCGGTTGCAAGAGATTCTAGCCGCGGCGGCGGATCTGACAGGGGCGGCGAAGGGGAACGTACAGATCTACGATCGGGAAAACCAGAGCTTACGGATGGCGGTGTGGCAGGGGTTCGGGGAGCCCTTTCTGAGCCGATTCCGGGATGAGGGTTCGGCGGTGGTGTGCGATTTGGCAGCCCGGCGGGCGGAGCGGCTGATTTGGGAGGATGTGGCGGCGGATCCGTTATTGCAGGGTACTAAGGATCTGGAGATAATACTAGGCGACGGAATACGGGCGATTCAATCGACCCCGATGTTGAGCTTGGACGGGCGGGTGCTGGGGTTGTTAAATACACACTACGGCGCGCCGCACCGGCTGTCAGAAAAAGAACTGCGGTATTTGGATCTGCTGGCGCGGATGGCCGCCGATTTCATCGAGCGGAAGCAAGACGAGGAGGCGCTGCGGGCCAGCGAAACGCGATTCCGGCAGTTGGCGGAAGTAGGTCCGCAGTTCGTTTGGATCAACCAGCCGGATGGCCGGATCGAGTATGTGAACCGGCGATGGGTGGAGTATTCCGGGTTGGAGGTGGAAAAGACGGTTAACACGGCCAGTTTTGCGAGCGTGATCCATCCGGAGGATGGGCCGGCGATGCTTGAGGCGTGGTCGCGGAGCCTGGCGACGGGCGAAACTCTTGAATGCGAACTGCGGATGCGGGGCAAGGACGGTACGTACCGGTGGTATGTGACGCGCAGCGTGGCGTTAAAGGACGCGTCGGGTGAGATCGTCAAGTGGTTCGGCGTGTCGACGGATATCGACGAGCAGAAGCGGGTACAGGAAGAACTCAGGCAGGCAAATGCCGACTTGGAACAGTTTGCGTATTCGGCGAGTCACGATCTGCAGGAGCCGCTCCGCGGCCTGAAGATTTACAGCGAAATTCTCGGGACGCGGTACGGAAGCAAGCTGGACGGGCAGGCGGGCGAGTTTCTAAAGCATTTGCGGAACAGCGCGTCGCGTATGGAGATGCTGGTGCGCGACCTGCTGGCTTACACCCAGGCGGCCCAATCCGAGCGCCCGGCGACGCCGACACCGGCGGGGGAGGCGCTGGCACATGCGGTTGCGAACCTGACCGGCGCGATCGTCGAGAGCGGTGCGCGCATAACAAACGATCCGCTGCCTGAGGTGCGGATGCACGCTACCGAGTTGCAGCAGTTGTTCCAGAACCTGGTAGGCAACGCGGTTAAGTACCGCCGGCCGGATACCCCGCCTGTCATCCATGTGACGGCTAGCCGCAACAGCACAGGCTGGCATTTCCGCGTGATCGATAATGGCATTGGTATCGATCCGCAGTTCAAAGAACGGATTTTCGGATTGTTTAAACGGTTGCATACCAATGACGAGTATTCCGGAACGGGGATTGGGTTGGCGCTATGCCAACGAATCGTGGAACGTCATCATGGGCGGATCTGGGTTGAATCGGAACTTGGGAAAGGGTCGGAGTTCCACTTTACGCTACCGGAGTGAGGTGATGAGGTGAGCAAGGGATTGCACATCCTGATAGTGGAAGACAACGAGGCGGACGTGTTTTTGATCCGGGAAGCAATTGCGGAGGCTAGGATCGAAGCCGAGATCACGGTGGTGAGCGACGGTCACGCGGCAACGGCATTCTTCGACACGGCGGACAGAGACGACGAGTTCGCCTGTCCGGATCTGGTTTTATTGGATCTCAATCTGCCTAAGAAACCCGGGTTTGAAGTTCTGCGGCACAAGTTGGCCAGCCGCAGGTGTCAGAATGCGCGCGTGGTGATCGTGACCTCGTCGGATTCGGCGAAAGATCGTGCCGAGGCCAGAGCACTCGGCGCGGATGCGTACTTCCGGAAGCCTTCGGATTTCGAGGCGTTCATGAAGTTAGGCGACGTCGTGGCCGGTTTGGCTTCGAGCGCAGTTTAGCATTTCACCTGAGCCGCGGAGGCGCACTCTCGGTTAGAGTAAGCATGGCGAAAGCAACGGAACAGCTGGCGCGGCGGTATTTGGTACGCGGACGGGTGCAAGGGGTGGGGTTCCGGTACTTTGTGCAGCATGAGGCGGCGCGTTTGGAGGTTTCGGGGTACGCCAAGAACCTTGATGACGGGCGGGTGGAGGTTTACGCGATCGGCAGTGCGCAGCAGCACAACGAGCTGGCGGCGCGGCTCCATGTGGGCCCGCGATTTGCGGACGTGCGCGGGGTCGAGAGCGCGGAAGCCCCGATGCTAAAATACAGTGGCTTTCGCATCCTTTCATGACCGACCTGAAATCGCTGATCCGTGAAGTACCGGACTTTCCCAAGCCGGGAATCAATTTCTACGACATTACAACCTTATTGAAAGACCCACAGGGGTTGCAGCAGGCAATCAGGGCTTTGGCCGACCAGTTCCGGCCGCTCGACTGCGACGTGGTGTTGGGCGTTGAGGCGCGGGGATTCATTTTCGCGCCCGCCGTGGCCTATGCGCTGGGGAAGGGGTTTATCCCGGTGCGGAAGATCAAGAAATTGCCGGCTAAAACCGTGCAAATTGAGTATGAATTAGAGTACGGGACCGATGCCTTGGAAATCCACGCGGACGCGATTGAGCCGGGGCAGAAGGTCCTGATATTGGACGATGTGCTGGCGACGGGTGGGACGGCGGCGGCAGTGGCGCGGCTGGTGGAGAAGTTGGGCGGTCAGGTGTGCGGGTTGGGGTTCCTGATTGAATTGGACTTTTTGAACGGACGCAAGAAGTTGGGCGGGCGGGACGTGTTTGGGTTGTTGCATTACTAGGAGTCGCGGACGGTAGGGGCAAGGCGGGAAGGGTGCCACGGACAAACTCGGATAAACACGGCGGAAAGGTGAAGGTGCCGGCGTTTGGGAAGCTGAACCTTTCGTTGTTGGTGTTGCACAAGCGGGGAGATGGGTTTCATGAGTTGCGGACCGTTTTTCAGACGATTGCGCTGCATGACTCCCTGACGATTGAGTTTGCCCGGGGGCGTCGGACGCGGATTGAGGTGGAATCGAACGTCGAGATTCCGGGCGTGAACCTGGTCGCGCGTGCGGCGGAGGCGGTGTTGGCGGAGGTGGCGATCTCGGCGACGGTGCGGTTTCAATTAACGAAGCGGATCCCGATGGGCGGGGGATTGGCGGGCGGGTCGACCGATGCGGCGGCGGTTTTGCTCGCGTTGCCGCTGTTGGCGGGAAAGCCGATACCGTTCGCGCGGCTGCACGAGATAGCGGCCCAACTGGGGAGCGATGTGCCGGTATTCCTGAAAGGGGGGGCGGCGGTTGCCCTCGGAAGGGGGGAGGAGCTGTACGCATTGCCGGATGCGGACGCGATTCCGGTGTTGCTCGGCTGTTCGGGGATACATGTGTCGACGCCAGAGGCGTTCCGGGCGCTGAGGCGGGGTCCGGCTGGATTGACATCCCCCAATGATTCCAATAGAATGGAAAGGTTCCAGTTGCTGGTTGAGGCACTCGTATGTCCAGACTCGGCGGGTAGCTGGATGGCCCTTTGTGAGAACGATTTCGAGGGCGCGGTTTTCCCGCGGGTTCCTCGGCTCGATAGTCTCCGGCACTCCCTGATTGAACATGGCGCGCGGCTGGCTCGAATGAGCGGCAGTGGTTCAACGCTGTTCGGTGTCTTCGGCGGGGAGAAAGCGCGGGATCGAGCGATGGCTCGGCTCACGAAGGAGCAACCGAACGTCCAATGGGTACCGACTACCTTCATTTCTCGTCACGAATATCGCCGTGTTTGGCGCCGCGCCCTCGCGTCTGTGCGCAACAAGTTGCGGGTGAGTTCTAAGGAATTCGGATGGATCGTCTAAAAGTATTCACCGGTAACGCCAACCCCGCACTGGCCACGGAAATCTGCTCACACTTAGGACGGAAGTTAGGGGAAGCGAGCGTTAAGCATTTCTCCGACGGCGAGATTTACTTACAGATTCTCGAGAATGTGCGCGGGATGGACGTGTTCGTGGTGCAGCCGACCTGCACGCCGGTGGATAAGAATCTGCTGGAACTGCTGTTGATGATCGACGCGTTGAAGCGGTCGTCGGCGGAACGCATCACGGCGGTGCTTCCTTACTACGGGTATGCGCGGCAGGACCGGAAAGACAAGCCGCGGGTGCCGATTTCGGCGAAGCTGGTGGCGAGCCTGCTGGAGACCGCGGGCGCGGACCGGATTTTGGCGTTGGACTTACATGCGGCGCAGATCCAGGGATTCTTCGATATCCCGGTGGACCACCTGTTTGCGACGCCGGTGCTGATCGACCATTTTCGGCGGATGCCGGACGACAACTTTATCGTGGTGTCGCCGGACGCGGGCGGGGTGGAGCGGGCGCGGGCATTCGCCAAGCGGCTGAGCCGTCCGCTCGCGATTATCGATAAACGCCGCGAGGAAGTGAACGTTGCCGAAGTGATGAACGTAATCGGCGATGTCCACGGAAAACATTGCCTGATTGTCGACGATTTGATCGATACCGCGGGGACCCTGGTGAAGGGGGCCGAGGCGCTGTTGAAGAACGGCGCGACGGCGGTGTCGGCCTGCGCGACGCACGCGGTGTTGTCCGGTCCGGCGGTACAGCGGATTTCGGAATCGCCGATCGAGCAGGTGGTGCTAACGAATTCAATTCCGCTGTCGCGCGAAGCCGCTCGTTGTGAGCGGATCCGCTCGTTGTCTGTTGCATCTTTGCTGGCAAAGGCCATCCAGTCGATACACGAGGAGACCTCGGTCAGCACGCTGTTTATTTAATTAGCTGGATTCGGGTTTCGAGAGGGACAACCGAGCCGTTTCGCCCCGAATATGAGGAAGTCATGAGAAAAGATATAACCGTCGCCGCCGAAGCCCGCGAAACGCGGGGGAAGAACGCCGCGCGGCGTCTCCGTATGGCCGGCAAGATTCCGGCCGTGGTTTATGGGGCTGGTGGAGATTCGGTCCCCGTCACGGTGAGTCCGAAAGAGATCACCAAAATCCTGCATTCGTCCACCGGACACAATACGATTTTCGATCTGCAATTGAATGGCGGGGCCACCCCCGTGATGGTGATCGACTGGCTGCACGATCCGATCAAGAGCAACCTGCTGCACGTCGACCTCAAGCGGATCGATCTGACGAAGAAACTGCGGGTGCGAATTCCCGTGCACTTCCAGGGCGATCCGGTCGGTGTGAAAATCCAGGGCGGCATTTTCGAAGTGATCAGCCGCGAGTTGGAAGTGGAGTGCTTGCCGGACGCGATTCCGGAGTTTTTGACTTCCGATGTGTCGCAGATGAACATCGGCGAGAGTATTCGTGGAAAAGACGTGGCGCTGCCTGAAGGGGTAGCGCTGGGCGGACACGGCGACCTGGTGTTGGCGCACGTAATCACGACGCGCGGTTCCGACACCGCGACGGCGGATGCCGAAGGCGCTGCCGCCGCCGGCGATGCGAAATCCGAGCCCGAAGTAATTAAGAAGGGCAAGAAAGAAGAAGAAGCCGCCGCGGAAGAGAAGAAGAAGAAGTAAGTTCGGTTGCTTTGCTGAGTGTTTGAGTAAGCGGTATGAGCCCGGTTGGAAGTCCCGAATGGCTGATAGCCGGGCTTGGCAATCCCGGTCCGGAATACGAGTTAACGCCGCACAATCTGGGGTTTCTCGTGGTGGACCGATTGGCGGACCGTCATTCGATCCGCGTGACGCGGAAAGAGGCGAACGCGCTGGTGGGGCTTGGTTCCGTCGGCGCCGTGAGCGTGGTGGTTGCCAAGCCGCAAACGTATATGAACTTGAGCGGACCGTCGCTACGGTTGCTGCTTGAGAAATATGGCCTGAAGCCGGAGCAGTTGCTACTCGTTTACGATGAGTTAGCGCTTCCCTGGACGCAGTTACGGGTCAGAGCGAAGGGTTCTTCGGCCGGACATAACGGCGTAGAGTCGGTAATCCGGTCGATTGGCACGCAGAATTTTCCCCGGCTCAGGCTGGGCATCCATCCCGGTCGTCCGATCGGAGATGGCGCAAGGTTTGTGCTAAGTCCGATCGGGAAGGCACAGCATAAGGAACTGGACGAGATAGTGGAGCAAGGCGCTCAGGCTATCGAGTCCGTTATCGCCGAGGGCGTCGAAAAGGCCATGGCGAAATATAATCGCCGCGCCCGGAGCGCTTCAGAAGAGGACAAATGAGAATCTACGAAGAACTGTTTATTGTGAAACCGGACGCGCCGGAAGAAGAGGTTGACGCGTTCGTCTCGCAACTGGACGCCACCATCACACAAGCTGGGGGCAAGGTCGAAAAAGTGGATAAGTGGGGTACGCGCAAGCTGGCGTACAAGCTGCAGAAGTACGGCGAAGGGCAGTATGTGCTGTTGCAGTTCCATTGCGGTCCCGAGACCGTGAAGGAACTGGAGCGCCGCCTGCGCGTAGCCGATATCGTGCTGAAGTATCTCACTTCGCGCATGGATGAGAAGCTGAAGTGGATCGAAAAGCGGAAGAAAGAACGGGAAAAGCGCGCTGCTCGCAAGCCCGCGCCGCCGGCCCCGGCTCCCTTTGCTCCGGCTGCTGCAGGCGAGGCGGGCGCCGTTCCGGGCGCACCTATGCCTGGAGCTCCGGCGCCTGGCGCACCGGCGCCGGCTGCACCGGCTCCTGCCGCTCCTGCGCCGGCAGCCCCGGCTCCCGCTGCTCCCGCCCCCGCGGCGCCGGCACCGGAAAAGCAAAGCTAGTTGAGGGAAGAGGAGATTCACTAACATGGCCGAAACCAAAGGCGGTAAACCAGTCGCGAGCAGCCAGCGTCCCACTGGCGGCGATAAAGCTATCGTTTCCACTTCGAAGCGCCAGTTTTTCCGGCGCCGCAAGGTATGTAAGTTCTGCGTCGATAAGATCGATTACATCGACTATAAGGACGTCAGGCTCCTTTCGCAGTTCATTTCCGAACGCGGTAAGATCGTGCCGCGCCGGCTTTCCGGTGTGTGCACTCCCTGCCAGCGGCGGCTGAGCGAGGCCATCAAGAAGGCGCGCAACATCGCCCTGCTGCCATTTGCCTCTTCGGTGAAGCACCCTTCCTAAGGGGGCGTAACCCTATGAGCATTCGTGAAGGAGAAGCACAATGGAAGTAATTCTGCGCGAAGATATCGAGAAACTTGGCCATCGCGGCCAGGTTGTCAAAGTAGCCGCTGGCTACGCCCGTAACTTCCTGCTGCCGCGGCGGCTGGCGGTGCCGGCTACCGATGCGAACAAGAAAATCGTGGACCAGGAGCGGGAAGCGCACCTGCGGCGCGAAGCGAAGCTGGCCTCGGAAGCGGCGGACCTCGCCAAGCTGTTGGCGACGGTCGAGATCACGCTGAAAGCCAAGGCCGGCGAGAACGATCAGTTATTCGGTTCGGTAACGTCGAAGGATATCGCCGAGGCGCTGGAGGCCCAGAAGTACAACATCGAGCGGCGTAAAATCCAGTTGGACGACCCGATTAAGCAGTTAGGCGACCATAAGGTACCGATCCGGCTGCACAAAGACGTGACGGCTGAGATCACCGTTCACGTGGTGCGCGAAGAGTAGTGATCGAGGCTACTTATGGCCTACTTTGATTTGACGGGACAAACCGCTATCGTCACTGGCGCGGCCACCGGCATCGGCGAGGCAATCGCCCGCCGCCTGGCCGGCGCCGGCGCCACTGTGGTCGTGGCTGATCTGGACCTCGAAGGCGGCAAGCAAGTCGCCGCCTCTCTACCCAATAACTCGTTCGCTGTCTCCGTCGATATCACCAATGCCGATTCGGTGGCGAAGGCTGCCGAAGAGGTGCTGGCGCGTACCGGCCGTATCGATATCCTGGTCAACAACGCCGGCATCGGCGGGAAGGCGGCGCCGCTTTGGGAGCAGACTCTCGAGGACTGGAATCGCATTCTGACGCTGAACATGACCGGTATCTTTAACTTCTGCAAGGCGGCGATTACGCCGATGCGGTCGCGGCAGTACGGCCGCATCGTCAACATCGCGTCGATCGCCGGCAAGGAAGGCAACCCGAACATGACCGGTTACTCGGCGACTAAGGCCGGAGTGATCGGATTTACCAAGTCGCTGGCGAAGGAAGTCGCGACGGAGAGTATCTGCGTCAATGCGGTATCTCCGGCGGTGGTCCGCACCAAGATCCTGGACCAGTTGACTCCGCAGCAGGTGGACTATATGACGCAGCGCATTCCGATGCGCCGCACGGGACAGCCGGAAGAGATCGCCGCGGTGGTCCACTTCCTGGCGAGTCCCGATTGTTCCTTTGTCACCGGGCAGTGTTATGACGCGTCCGGCGGACGGGCGACTTACTAACGTGCCCATCGCACCGGACCAGTACGGGTCGACATCCGCATACGACTTATTGATTGCAGCGGCGCGTGGTCATGTACCGTTTGACCACCGCCTGCTGCACCGTTTGCTCGACAACCCTGCGGAGACGCTAGCCGGCATCGTTCGTTTTTCGAAAGAAGACCGGTCGAAAGATCGGGTGGACGTGTCGGTCGACCTGATGCGCATTTTCGCCGTGCAACCCACGCCCGAAGCGGTGCCGTTCCTCATGGAGGAGTTCCGCCGGTATCCGGAAGAGGTGCCCGACGAGATGACCGAGGTGCTGGCGCGAATCGGTGCCGGAGCTCTCGACGGATTGTTGGAGTTATGGGAAGACGGCGTGGCGATGGAGGAAGTAGCTTTCCACCTGGCGACGCTGGGCGTGCGCGGTCAGCGGATTGTGGATGTGATCGAAGAGGTCCGCAAGGACAACAAAGAAGAAGCATCCTATCTCCAGCAGATTTACGATGAGTATGCGGGGCAGCAGCCTGAGCCCTACGACATCTACGCCGAGTATCCCGAAACAGATATCCCGGACTTAGACTTACTGCCCGGTATCGAGCGGGAACAGTTCTTGGATAGCGATTGTGCCGAGCATCGGCGGATCGCGCTCGATCATCTGATCGGGCAGGATCTCTCGCCGGCGCTCGTGAACCGGGTGCTGCGGGTTGCTCAGAGCGATCCGGACACTGAGGCCCGCGGCCTGGCATGGGAAGCATTGCGCGATTCGACGGACCAGGAAAAGATCCGCGATTCGATGATCGCGCGGATCGATAATCCGAACACGCCGGCGCTGGAGCGCGCGGGCCTGTGCATCGGGTTGGCGTACAACCTGGACGACGAGATGGTGCGGCCGCACCTGGATAGTGCGTACAACGATCCAGCGACGCGAGCCAAGGCTGTGGAGGCCATGGCACGGTCGTTCGACCGGGGGTTTGCGCCGATGATGGTGAAGCACCTGGAAGATCCCGATCCGGATATCGCGCAGGCGGCGCTGTGGGGCGTTGGCTATCTGCGCGTAAGTTCGGAAGCACCGAAACTCGAGAAGATGTTCGAAGATCCGGACCGGCGGACCGAGGCGCTCTATTGTTACGCGCTGGCCGCGCCGGCCGAGGATTCGAAGTTAGGTCTGAAGCAGTTAGAACAGCGGATGGAAAAGTTAGCCAACGGGCTAGCCGAGGAAGAAAAAGAGCTGATTCATCATGCGTTCGATCTGCGTTTCGAGTTAGCCGGTAAGCGGACCAGTTTCAGCGGCGGGCACTCGCACGGCGAACCTCAACCTGCACAGGCGGTGAAGGTGGGGCGGAACGATCCATGCCCGTGCGGATCCGGCAAAAAGTATAAGAAGTGCTGCGGGAATTAGTCCCTTATGGGGTATCCCAACGAGAATTATGTTCCCGTTGCGCTACGGATTCCGCCACGGCCATTCTGGCTTCTGTCTCCTGACTTCCATTCACGAAGGGATATCAAGGGCGAAGCCCTTGCCCCGCGTCTTCCGACCTACTTGCGGACCATCTCGCGCATGACTGACAGCTTCTCTTGTAACGAGTACGGCGTGTACACGTAATCGCACTCGAACTGGAAACCGAGGCGCGAGTCGCGCAGGGCGGCCGAGCGTGAGCGTTCGGTGCGGACGATTTCTTCGATTGCGATGTTTTTCAAGCGTTCCGGCAAAGCGGTTCGTGTCCGGCCATCGGGCGCCGCGGCCAGACGCAACCGCAAGTCTTCGAACTCCAGCAGAGCATGTTCGCTCAAGAACATACGGTGAGCCTGCGCGGCCAGGTTCACTTCGCGAACAGCGTTGTCGCGCTTGTCTCGAGGTGCGTTGAGCGCGGCCTGGCGGTAGAGTTGCAAGCCCTCGCCCATACGGTCGGCCGCCAGTTGAAGATATTTCAAAAACACAGGAAGAATCGAGGCGTCCTTTGGGGCGTTTATGCCGGAAGCGCTGCGGGCATAGAGTTCGGCCTTGTTGGTGCGATTGGTGAAGTCCGGCATAAAGGTGAGCCGCCCGAGGGTGAACGGCCAGTAGGGATTGAGTCCGGCGCCGAAGTACCCCATCCACTTGTCATGATCCTTCCAGGAATGGTGAAAGGTGGCGGTGCGTGGAGGCGGCTGCTCGAAGAACAGTGGATTGCCGATGGCGTTGCTGGTGCCCATGGTCGGTCCGGTATCGGGCAGAAAGCGGATGGCTTCGCTGAAGAGGTTCCATGCTTTCACCACCGGCGGCGCGGCCGCCTCGCCGAAGCCGCGCCGGGCTATCGCGGTCAGCAGTTCTTCCACCGGCGGAGCGTCGCTCCATGAATACCAGGCGCGGAATTCCGACATGATGTTCGGCGTGTAGCCGGCCGACCAGCTTTCGAGCGTCCCGTCGACGCCATGCTTCTCCAGCGCGTTGTAACGCGCGTACCACTGCTGAGGGAACGGCTGATACGGGATGGTTTGGAGTTGGCCTCCGCAGGAGAATGTGTCGGCATTACAGTAGACCTTCATGCCTCGCTTGCGGGCTTCGGCAATTTGCACTTCGGTAACTTCGGCCGGCCCGGCCTGCGAGATCGAGTAATCGTTCAGATGCCCTTCGAAACCATCCAGGTTGAAGCTCTTGCCGTTTTCCCACGTTAAAAGCGGTGAGGCGCCCTGAGGAAGCTGGCGGATCAGGTCGCGCTTGAGATCCGCGTTCTCGCGGCGATTGGCGATGTTGTAATCCCATGGCAGTACTTCGATATCGGGATTGATCCGCCGGCACTCCTCCGTGACGATGGTAACGGCGCGGACCCATTGGCTGGTCCAGTGGCGGATTGCGCTATCCCCTCCGGCGCGGCCTCCGCCCCACTGTCCGTACCAGAAGCCCTCAGTGAGTAGGACGTAACCTTTGACATCGGGAACGTCGCGGATCACCTGCTGCACCAGCCGCCGTAGCGTTGCCTCACTCTCCGCCGTGCCGTCGTACTGATAAATGATCGGCGCGTAGACCTTGATTCCATACTGTACGGCGCGGCGGATGAGGTCGCGCATTCTGGCCGGGTCCTGCGCGCGCACGCGAAACAGCAGGCGGGCGTAAAAATCCGTCGACGACTCGGCTGTGGTGCGGTCGCCGTTCGAATTCGCGTATACGGACGCGTAGATGGCGTCGAAGCCGTCGTGCGCCAGATGCGAGAGCAGCGCGTCGGGAAACTCCATCCACCCCATCCACGACAGCACCATGCGAGTGTCGTAGAGGCTGTGGCGGGTAGAGGTCCACTCCGCCGGCAGATAAGGCGCTTCGCGGAGGTTCATGCGGGCTTCGAGGTGATAGAGGCCGTACGCCGTCCCGCGATCGTCATAGCCGCATACCACGATCCGGTCTCGAGTGACGGTAATCTCGTAGCCCTTAGCGCGTTTGAGTTTCAAGCCGCAGCCGGGCAGTTGGTCACGTGTGCCGGCGATAATCGCCTGACGTAAGCTTTTCCAGTTTCCCAGCGACGCCGTACTGTCCAGTTCCGCGCGGACCGCCATTGACGTTTGTAAGTAATCCTGGAAGTCGCGCACGGCGTTTGTGAGGACCGCCGAGTTACCAGGCGTTGTCACGATCCGCCAGCCGCGAGCGGGTAATGCCAGTTCGTTCGCGCGGGGGTGAAGGCTGGTGTCCCGTCTGCTGTGGTGCACGGGACCGTTAGAAAGGAGCTTGTGGTAGGCGTACGGCTCTTCGATCGGAAGACGTTCGACTGCGTCTTCAAACCGGCGCTCCACGCCATCGCTCGAGTTGGAACTTGTCTGCCCGCCGGCTAAGAGCAAGCAGAGTGGAACGGTTTGGAGAAACGTAGCGGTAAGCCGATGCATAATACCTTGGATTCATAACACCTGGAATTGTTCTCGATCGGTTGAACCCGGCGCATCTAAATCGGCGGCAGCTGCAACGAACGGCGGCCTTCCGCAGTTAGGTTGTTACTCGTCCAATGAGGATTCCAGGTGTGCTCGACCACCACCTTCTTGACGCCGGGCACCTTTAACAGGCGCTGGCGAATGGGCGTATTGTTGCCGCCGGAGCCGTAGATGAAGAAGCCGGAGCGAGGACGTCCGCGGTGGGGCATCGTCATAACCACATGGACTGTCCCTTCACGGACGCGCAGGTCGTAAATCAGCCCTAAGTCAACGACATTGATCTTTGAAGCGTATAACTGCTCGTCCTTACACTCGCGCAGCGCGTCCCAGAGGATCTTCTTGGAGATAGGGCTGTCGCCGGATTCGCCCGGGCGGGCTAAGCGGCTTGCAGACACCGCCGCGGAGACTTGTTTGGGCAACGGGGCCGCTGACAGGCTCAAGGGAGTCACCAAGCGGTGGCGCAGCGCTTCCACTTGCTGGGGACCATTCTCGGTGTAATGCATGGCGACGTAGGCGTTGCGCTGGTGGAGCACTGCTCCGGCGGGCACTTCCTTGCCCGGCAGCGGATAGCGGCTCCAGCAGTGTCCGTGCCATTTGTAGAACATGATGGGCGCGCCGGAATGGCGGAGTTCGGGCAGGCCGTCGGCGCGGTGCTCCAGAAACAGTGCGATGAAGGCGTCCTGCGCCTGCTTGTTAGTGAAGCCCACGGCCCACAAGTTGTTCAGATACTCCTTATCAACCGCGCCGGTCCGAAGCTTGCCCTCGGGTCCCATCCAGACCTGATCAGTAAACGATTGTCCCGAATACACCCATTCGTCGTCGCGCAGGGCATCGGCTTCCAGAGACTTCGCGACTTCAGCGCGCCCCGTCTTCAGAAACCACGGCAGACCTGCGTAAAAGCGGTATTCGATATCGAAGTTGATGCGCGAAGGAGTGAACACCGGATGGACTGGCGAGTAGGGGAAGCCCCAGCGGCGGACGATAGTGCAAAGAGGACCGCGGGTTATTTCAAAGTCCGGGCAGGCGTCCCAGAGCGTGATCCGGAACTTCTGGAAGTTGCCGGAGCCAACGTAGTCGTGGGCCCAGTCGATTCCGGGCGGTTCGCCATGGCCTTCGCCGCCGGCGAATAGTTCCAGGCCGTGTTCGCGTTTGAAGGTGAGGCGTTCGAGTTGACCCATCTGGCGCGAGAGCGACGCTTTGAAGAAGTCGTTTTCGATGTCGAGGGCGTAGCCTTCGCCGCGTGTTTCGAGGTCGGTTGGATAAGACGGTAACTCCGCATCGGGATTGCCGGCGAGCAGCAGGTAGTGTGTTCGGGCGTGCGCTGCGGATCCGGTGAGGAACAGAACCTTCGCTTGCAATTCCCCGCCCCGCCGGACCTCCGAATGCACCTGCGACGGGACTTCTTTCGGTACCCCATTCTCGATCCGCGCGATTCGCACTTCGCGCGTCAACGAGGAGGTAATCGCGAGCGGCGCCGCTACGACGAACTCGACGGGTTCCGGCGGACGGCCAACGCCGGTGGTTTCGTCGGTGGCGAAGGCGAGGTGATGCGACCAACCACTCGCCCACTCACGCCATGGCGCAGGCAGTGACGCGGTGGGTTGCAGGGCCGAAGCGGGCTGCAGCGGCTTGCCGATCGATTCCTTTTCCGCCTGTTCGTGAACGACAGTGTTGCGGATGGAAGCGGTGAGCGCACGTGCCAGGCGGTAGTTGCCGGCCCGGTAGGCCTTTTCGAGGAGGGCTAGTTTGTCCTCGAACGAGTCGGTGCGCTCGGAGTACGAAGTTTCTTTCATCTCGGGCAGCGTATCACGCCCGCGCGCAATTTACGACTTCGCTCGCTTCTGTTCGTACGATTTGAACCTGCCGGAATACTCGTCGAATCCCTTTCGTCCCATGAGCGCAAACGTGAATTTCTTGCCTAACTCCACGCCTTCCTGATCGAAGGCGTTGATATTGAGTAACTCCCCGGCGAAAGCCGTTTCGAATTCAAGTAACTGCATGAAGGCGCCCAGGTGTTCGGCATCTACGCGATCTAATGTGAACGTACTGTTCGGACGCCCGGTTTCGGTCAGGGCGGCGGCTGTCGCGCGTTGCTCGGCGTCCAGCAACTTAGCCAGCGTCTGCCCGGGCAGATAGTCCATCGCTTCCAGGCCCGTTTTGGTTTTCGGAATACGACCAGGATTGTCGAACTTCTTCACCGTCCAGAAAGTGAATGCCTTGTCGTTCGGACCTTCCATATAGAGCTGCACCTGGGAATGCTGGTCAGTCGTCCCCAGGGCGGCAATCGGGGTCTGGCCGACATGCACCACCTCTCCGGCGCGGTTGGTCTTCTTGCCCAATGATTCGGCCCACAACTGGCGGAACCAGAACGCCATGCCCCACAATTGGTTCGAATACGGGAACGCCACCTGAATCGGCTTATTGCGTTTCGTCCAGATGAGCCAGTGATGGAGAGCCGCCCGCAGCGCGGTATTCGCGGCAAGGTCGTTCTTCCACGCAGCTGTCGTGATGGCAGCCGCGCCTTTGCAGATTTTCCGGATGTCAAAGCCGCAGAGGGCGGCGGGCACCAGGCCGACCGAAGAGAGTACGGAGAAGCGGCCACCGACGTTCTCGGGCAGGTAGAACATGCGGTAGCCTTCGTTGGTGGCCAGAACCTTGAGGTCGCCACGATGTTCGGAGGTCACCGCCACGATGCGCTGTTTGGCCTTTTTGCCCACCGCTTGGGTAAGCCAGTCGCGAACGATCAGGAACGTGCTCACAGTTTCGGCCGTCGCGCCAGACTTGGCGATCACGTTGACTAGCGTCCTCTTCGGATTCATCGACGCCAGTGCGCCCATCACGAAGCTCGGGTCGACGTTATCTAGAATGACCAGGCGCGGGTTGCTGGTGGAAAATGGCTTCTGCACCGGGTGCGGACCGCGCAGACCGCAGTCGAGCGCCCAAGCGCCCAATGCCGATCCGCCGATGCCGACGACGCAAACCGTGTCGTAGCTGCCTTTTACTGAGGCGGCGTATTCGAGGATGCCCTTCTGGTTCTTCAGATCGAACGGCAGATGCGGAAATCCGTATGTGCCATCGTCCACCGATTTGTGAAAGCCGGCCAGTGCGGCTTGGGCGGCCTTGCCCCCTTCCTTAAGTTCCGCGGGAGTAAGTCCGTTCTCGCCCACAAGGGCTGCCGTGAGATTTGCCGGATCGAATTGAATAGCCATTGTTGTTTCCAATGATCTCATTTCGGGGCTTCACAGCGGAAGTTGCGTGCGTCGTTAATGTCGCCTGTGCCCTGGTAACGTGCCACCTGGGGATACACGCACAAAGGGCGGGTGCGCTCGGGCGGCCCGGCGTTGCGAGCGACAATGGCGTTGGGCGGCATGCCCTCTTCCACCCACTTCTGCAGCGACAGGAACATACTGCGGGAAGCGTCGTTGTGGGCGGGAGCGCCATAAGCGCCGAAGTCGTTGGGTCCAGGACCGCCGCCGCAATGCTGCATGCCCGGGACAAGATAGAAGCGCATGAACTCGTCGGTGGAAGCTCCCATTTTCTTCCGCACTGCCTCGTAATAATTGATGGCGCTACCGGCGGGAATGGCCGCGTCGTTCCAGCCGTGGAACAGGATCAACTTACCGTTTCGAGCACGTAACTTACCTAAGTCCGGATTCGTGGAGTTAAGTATCTTCCCCAATTTCTTTTCAACCGGCTTCTGATCGCGGCCGATCTGAAACGTCTTGTAGTCCCAAGCGTCGCTGCCGACGTACATATTCTTCATGAACTGGGTGCCGAACTGGTATTGAGCGCTGCTGCCGGGTGTCTTGCCGGTAATCCAACCACCCCATCCGCCGGCGCCGCCTTCCGCCCCGTACGTGAAGCCGGGAAACAACTGCTTGCCCTTGGCAGTCCGCGGTCCGTCGTAAATCTTCTTGAGGGCAGCCGCTTGTGCCGCAGTGAGGCATTCGTCGTTTTCGGCCCCTTTGCAGATCAGGCTTGACGGTTGAAAGTCGCACTTACGCGGGTCGTCAATCACGCCGTCCTTCAGGCCATCTTTCGCGTCGCAGGCGGAGAGGACCGTCCTTTCAATGGCCGGTATCTTCGCGGGACTTATGAAGCTGTCGGGTCTTTCAACCAATGCGACCGCGTTCCAGACGAAGCCTGACAGCAGATTTGTGAAGTCGTTGGCAGGCGCGCCCGCGATGATGCCGTCGTAATCTTCGGGGAACCGCTGGGCCTCCATCAGTGCCTGGCGGCCGCCGTTGGAGCACGACGCGAAATAGGAGTATTTCGCCGGCTTACCGTAGTAAGCCTGAATAAGAGCCTTAGCGGTAACGGCCGTCTCGTGGATAGCCCGGTACCCATAGTCGATGACCTTTTCCGGATGGTTGCGCGCCCAGCTCGCATCGATACCTGCCTTGGTCCTGTGACCGGTATCGGTGGAAGCGGCGGCGTAGCCGTTTTTGAGCGCGCCCTCAAGTCCGATGCCCCCGTAACTGATCGATCCGGCGAAGCCGCCGTTGCCGATACCTTGGAAGCGCCCGTTCCAGTTTTCGGGAGCGGGGAGCCAGACTTCGAACTGAATGTCGGAGTCGGAGGAAGGCTGAAGGGATCCGGCAACGCGGCAGAACGGCGGCATCTTGGCGATGGGCTTACTTCCGGGGATCTCGACGGTCCCGGTGGTGACCATCTGGGCCAGGGCGATTCTTGTGTGCGCCGGCGGAGCGGCGGCGAGGCCCTCGCAGGTGGCCGCAGCGATCGGCAGCGAGAGCAGTGCGAGAATGCCGGTGGCTGGTAGAAACGAGTACGCCATGGGCTTCATATTAGCCCAGGCCGAGCTTAGAAGGTGACGCTCATTAACAATTGGACGAGGTTGTAATTCGGGTCGAATAACTGTGTGCGGATGGCGGTGGATGAATCGCCGGTCCAGAGGGTGTAACGCAGTTCCGGCACGAAGCGGAAGCGTTGGTACCGAAACTCCATCCCCGCCGCCAGTGGGATGCCGAAGGTGTACTGACGAGTTTGGGACTGATCGGTCGCTGAGCGGTCGATGGCAGAGAGGATAGAAGACTGGCCGACGAACCGCATGGCGAGGCCCGCGCCGAGAAACGGGCGGAAGTTGACGGACTGCGGGTAGAACTTGCGCCGTAAGATGACCGGAAACTCCCAGGTGCGGCCTTGCGATTGATTCGTGAATGCCATGCCGAGCAGTGTGCCCGACGATTTCAGGCCGTACTTTCGATAGAGTGCATCCACACCGATCGAAAAGCGGTTCCAGTGCCACTGGATCGTGGGGCCGAAGACGAAGCGTCCGCTGGCGTTTTCGAGAAAACCGCCGGGTCCGGATTGTGCCTGAAACAGATCGCGTAGCTGCCCGCCCGCGATGAGTCCGATGGTGAGCACGCCAGGAGACTTCTTGTTGGAAGTCGGCGGCTGTTGCGGAGCGGCAATGATGGTGACGTTTCCTCCGGCTGGGGCACTCTGCGGCGCCGCAACCGCGGGCGCGGGTTTGACGGGCTGTGCGGCGGGCGCCTGGGCCAGCAGGATCGGATTTTCCGTGTACGGCCGTTCGAGCGCCCGCCGGAGGGGTCCCGGCGCAGCCGGATCGTTCGCGAGTAGTACGGGAACCCGAGGCGTCGACTGCGCATAATCCCAGTCCGCATCGGGAATCGGGTTGCGGATCGGCAGTGGCGCGGGCGACGCGCCGGTACTTACCAGAGCCGCTTTCATAAACGGCTGCGGTTCCGCCGCGGCTTCCAAAACACCCGCAGGTGTGACCGCGATCGACTGGACCGGTTTGCCGACCGGCGAAGGCTTCTTCGGGGCGGCTTTCGTCGCGCCTTTCTTTGCCCCCACCTTGACGCTTCTGCGCGCGGCCTGATGTTTCCGCGCCTTGGCGGAGGCGGCGCTCGCGCTCGTCCCCTTCTTGCGCCGGCCCTTGGTAGCCTTGGCTTCGATCGAAGCGGGCAAAACAAAGACCAGCAGGAAGAGGATTGCGGTGATCACTCGAATTGGACGGCTGTAGCTGAATCCGACCAGCCGCCCTTGTTCAACCGAGTCGTGCTGGGACGCCATAGTAATATCAGCTACACATTAAACAGCAATGTATGACAAAACGCAACAAGAATGTTTTAAACGGTTTAGATACCCGTGTTTCAAACACTAGCTAAACTTCATGTTCTAAACAACTCAGATTCAATCTGTTCGGCGTCTTCGGGCACACACCACTACAGCTTGAGTTCGAGCGCCACCGCTTCGGGCGGCATCCCGTCATAGTATGGACTAATCCTTTCAAACCCGAGTAACTCGTATAATCGCAAGGCGTCGTTCATCGCCCCGGGAATCGTATCGCCGAGAACTGCCTTACAACCGGCCGCACGTAGTTCGGCGATCATCTCCGCCATCAGTGCCCGGGCGACGCCTTTGCCGCGAAATCGTTTCCTTACGTACAGGCGCTTGGCTTCCACCCGCGTCGCGTCCCACTTGCGCCAGGCGACCGTTCCGGCGGGTTCGCCGTTCCAGAGCGCCAGCAGCAGCGTATACCTGCCGGGCAGCGACGCCACTTCCTGTTCGAAACCCTGGAAGCAAGGTGTAAAACCCATCTCTTCCCAATACTCATGCCACAACCTTCTTACCGCCGCCACCTCGCGAATGGCTTTTGCATGTCTCACCTGTACACCCATTTCTCTAGGCTACGTCTAGTCGGGCATGGGACAGATGCAAACGGAAAGGCGAGAAACAAAAGCGAAGATTTTTGTTGACACGCTTCCCGATTTGCCATATGCTGATGGCGAAGAAAGGGCGAATCGCACTGTGGCTCCTATTATTCGCGCCGGCGTCTCCGGCTGGAATCATCCGCTTTGGGACAAGTTGGTCTTTCCACGGCCTGCACCCACCTCTTATCATCCTCTCGACTTCTTGTCGGAACGCCTGGATGCTATTGAACTCCCTGACAGCCACGCGATTCGCCCTGAACTGGCTAAGTTGTATGCGGCGAAGGTTGCGCGCAATCCGCGATTTCAGTTTACGGCGCGCGTACCGATGTCGATTACAGGGGAACGGGATGTGGACGCCGCTCGGGCGTGGCGGCAGGGCATGCAGCCGCTGATGGAAGCCGGGCGGCTCGGCTGTGTGGTGATGCCGTTTCCGGAATCGTTCCGGTTCACGGCGGATAACCGCGACTGGCTGATTCAGCTACGGCGGGCGTTGTCGCCTTTGCCCATCGTCGCGGATCTGCCGCATGCGAGTTGGACCACCACCGAAGGCCGCGGAACGTTGATCGACTACCATCTGGGGTTCGCGAATGCGGAAAACGCGCATACCGGATACCTGACGTGGAAGGTAGGGTACCTGAGTGTGGGTGGGTCTGAGCAAGGCGCTCACCTTTACAGCGTTGGCGAACTCGAAGAGATGCGGCGGCGCATGGAGCGCTACGCCGGGTTTTCGGAATCTACCTTCGTGATCTTTCGGAATGCGCACCGGGGCAAGAGTGTAATCAACGCGCTGCAGATGCAGAGCCTGGTCACGAACTTCGAGTCGAAGCTGGCAGCGCCGTTGCGCGTGGACAAGCGGAAGAGTGTGGCGGCGTCGCCTCGGCGCGCGGCTTAACCGACAGGAACGAAACAACAGCCACAGAAAGGCCCCGGCCATCTTTTGGGGGATGGCCGGGGCCTTGGGGTTTACTCGTCGGGACCCGTTAGAAGATCGGGCGAGCCTGGACGAGGATCACGCGGGTGTTGGCCTTCGAACTCAAACCAGCCTTATTGGTGACCGTCAGTTCAAACTGGAAGTCACCGTAGTTGGTCTGGACCAGATGCACCGTTGGTGTTGGCGATGACGGATTGTCGATGGTCGCGCGACCATCGATCGACCGCCAAGAGTAGGTCAACGCCTGCCCGTTCGGATCGAATGACGGCGAACCGTTGAGAACCACATCGCGGTACGACGTCACGATTTCACCGTTGGCGATCCGAGCCACCGGAGCCTGGCACTTCGAAGGATCAGCTTCGCAGCCGCCAGGGAGGACGGTCAGCGTCACGTTGAACTGGCAGGTGGCCTGCGAACCGCGGCCAACGGCTGTCAACGTGTAAGTCTGCGTCTTGATCGGGCCGGCATTGGTGAGCGAACCGGTTGCCGGACGCTGGCCAATTCCGCCGTCGATGAACACATACTGCGCATTCTGGGTTTCCCACGAGAACGTTACCGGTTGGCCCGGCGTGTTGATCGTAGTAGGCGTCACCGCGCAACTGACGATCTTCACCCGCGGGATCACTTCCACCGTGGCCTTCGCCTCAGCCGAACCGTACTGGTTGGTGGCCGTGAGCGTGTAGGTGGTGGTCGTGGTCGGCGTGACCGGAGCGCTTCCGTTCAGGCCCGGGTTGGACGTGACGGAGGGCTCGATCTTGACGGTGTCGGCGTTGCGGACCGACCATGTCAGCGTTGAAGTATCACCCTCGACGATCGTCATCGGGTTGGCTGCGAACGTGACGATCACCGGCAGAGGCGGCGTCTGCACGTTCACCACGGTAGAAGCGGTGGCTTCACCGTAGCGGCTGCGGGCGATCAGCACGTAAGGCTGATTCTCGGTCGGGCTGACTTCCACCGAACCATTCGGGCCGAAGCTGCCGACGTTCGGGATTTCGACCGACTCGGTGTTGGCCGTCTCCCACGACAAGGTGCTCTTCGCGCCCTTGATGATGGTGGCCGGTGAAGCCGTGAAGCGGATAATGCGCGGCGGCGGGTTGTCGACGATCACCGTTGCGACAGCGACATCTTCACTCACGCGGTTACGCGCGGTGAGAGTGTAGCTGGTGGTGGTCGCCGGGCGAACCGTGACGCTGCCCTGATCGGCCTTGAGAGCTTCGCTGACACCGGAGATCGTGACGGAATCGGCGTTTTCAACCACGTAATTGAGCGTGGCCGAACCGCCCGTCTGGATCTGCGGTGGATTCGAAGTGAAGCGGATGATGCGGACTTTTGCCGCTTCGCGAGCGCTGATGCTCACGCGAGCGATACCCTGTGCGCCCTTGTCGTCGCGAACTGTGAGGCGGAAGCTGTATACCTGCCCTTCGGCCGCGGTGAACTGGGTCCTGGCGGCAGTCGGAGCAGTCAGCGTTACCGTGGGTCCGGCGATTTGGCTCCACTGGAAGGTAATCGGATCGCCATCCGGATCGAACGAACCGGAACCGTCGAGAGTGATCGTGCCGGCAGAGGCGCCGATCTGGTCGGGACCGGCATCGGCCACTGGCGGATCATTACCAGTACGCGTACGGCGGGTCAGCAACTCGAAGCGTACACGCGGGATCTCAACCGGCACCGGATGATCGGCGGCAACGTATTCACGCGGGGTGAGGTAGTTACCGAACATGAACCCGAACACGGCGCGGCCATTGTGATCCTTCGTGATAAGCGTCTCGTTGAAGCCGCCTTCGGCCGTCAGCGCGAACAGGCGGTTCACCGGGAACACGAAGCGGATCGTACCGCCGGGCTTGTTGCCCGCGGCGACCGTCTTCACGTAACCGAGGTTGCCTTCCACCCAGGCACGCTTACCCAGGTTGACAGCACCCTGGCCGCCGATCTGGTCGGTAACCTTCAGCAAGGTCTCTTCCATGATGTTGCGGCCGATCATGCGAGTGTTGATGACGGCGTTGTCGAGGAACGCCTTGGTCCCGAACATACCGACTTTGCCGTGCTTGAACAGATAGTCGAACGTTCCGGCAAACTGGCCGATTGTGCCGTTGGAGGCGTATTCCTTCATGCCGACAGTTTTGAAGCTGGCGAAACCACCAAGTTGGATGTTCCACCAACGGTTCACAAGACCGAAGTCCATCTGTCCTTCCTTGCGGTCGCGGAAGTACATGTATTCGCCCTGTGCCTGGAAGGCGAGGTTGCGATTGAAGGGGTTAAAGAAGCGTCCACGGCCCGTAAAGGTCACGTCGCCGTTGGAATCCGGTCCGACGTTCAACCCAAGTATGGAGAACTTCGGCCCGCCAATGCCGCCCGTCTTTTTGAGGTCGGCCACGGCCTTGTTCGCGGCCGCATCCGCCATCCGCTGCATGTCGGCAGTCGACGGAGCCGGGGGTGGCGTCATCTGCGCGGGTCGCGCGCCGCCGCCGCCGCCATTGCGCTTCAGGTCTTCCACATCGGCGCGTAGCTTCTCGTTCTGGGCGCGCAAGTCGCGCAACGCGGCCAGGATTTCGTCCAATTTGTCGAGCCGGCGGAGAATCTGCGAGCAGCACTCTTCCTGCTTCTTCGCCAACTGTTCCAGCATCTTGATGGTGTCGCCGATTCCACCCGCTCCAATGGGTTTGCCGGAACCGTCGGTGACGGCCATCTCGACGCGGCGGTTCATAAACCGCCCTTCTTTCGTCTTGTTGTCGACTTTCGGGGATCGCTTTCCCTGCGCGTCGACACTAATCTGGTTCGGACGCGCCCCGTACTTCTCCAAGAATTGACGGACAGCTGCCGCGCGATTCCGCGCCAGCTTATCGTTGTACGGGTGGCCGCCGACCCAATCTGTGTTACCGATCAGCCGAACCTTGTAGTCCGGATTTTTATTCAACAGTTCCGCTAACCGCAGCAAGCTGGGGTAGCCATCACTCAGGATGGCACTGTTGAACTCAAAATTAATCTCCTCCCAGTCATCCTTCGTGGCTGATGTGGAAAGGCCTTGCGCCCACATCAACCCCGATAGGAGTAACAGAGAGGACGACAGCTTCGCCAATGTGCGAGGCATGACAGTGAGCCCTCCTAGAATCCAATCTGAACATCTTCTATTCGTTAACTTGCTTTGTTTGCAATACGTACTGTAGCCCCATAATACTACAAACATTCACATAAGGAAGACCTAATTTTCTGAAAGGAAATCGGTTAGGGCTTTTCATACCTTCTTACCCAAACCGCCACGCTATACTGAAACAGAAGCTGCCGGACAGGCAGTCGCGGGACCATGGCCCCCAGCCGGAAGTTCCGAGGAAAGTCCGGTCTCCACAGGGCGGCGTGCCGGCTAACGGCCGGGAGGGTGCGCTCAAAGTGCACTCTACGGACTAGTGCCACAGAAAATATACCGCCCGCTTCCGGCGCAAGCTGGAACGGGTAAGGGTGAAATGGTGCGGTAAGAGCGCACCGCGCCCGGAGTAATCCGGGTGGCAGGGAAAACCCCACGCGGAGCAAGACCAAATAGGGGAGAAGGAGTGGCCCGCTCCGATCGACTCCCGGGTAGGTCGCTCGAGCCCCTCAGCAATGTTGGGCCTAGAGGAATGGCTGCCACCGTGCCCCCCAAAAGGGTGCGGGACAGAAACCGGCTTACGCGTCTGGCGGCTTCGCTTCTAAGCCTTTACTAGCTCAACGCCGGCGCCGGCATCGCCGCGCCCAGAGAAGTTTCCTTGGCCTCCAACAACAAATGGAGAAAGCTCTGCGTCGCGCGATTCAGTTTCTTTCGCCGCAACTGCACGATGCCGAGCGGACGGAAAAGCCGGGGTTCGAGCGGTAACGCGCGCAAGCGTCCCAGTTCGATTTCGCTCCGCAGGATGCGCTCAGGCAGAATCGCCAGCCCGGAACCCAGCGCCACGGCTTCCTTCATCATTTGTATGTTGTCGAAGTGCATCACTTCGTGGACATCCACTCCGTTTTCGCGCAGGAACCGCTTCACGTCCTTAGCAATCGGAAGATCCTCGTCAAAGCCCACGAAGTTCTGCCCTTCCAGATCGTACGGCGCCACCGAATCGCGGTTCGCGAGTTTGTGCCCGGGCGCTACCGTCACGGCCATCGGTTCTTCCCGCCACGGGATCACCTTCACATCCTTATTCGGTTCCGGATAGCTCACCAGCCCCAGGTCTACCCGTTCCGCCACCACCGCTTCATAGATCTTCTCCGGACGAAGATACTCCACCGACAGCTCCGCCTCGGGCCACCGCTTGGCGAATTCGCTTTCCAGGCACGACATCTCCGACAGCCCAACGGAATAAATAGAAGCTACGCGGACCACTCCGCTCACTTCGCCCTTCAACCGCTCCAGCCCGACGTCGAATTCGTGACGAAGCCGCAGCACGTCTCGGCAAAACTCGTTGTAGAGCTTCCCGGCAGGCGTAAGCGTCAAAGGTCGGGTGCCTCTGTCCACCAGTTCGACATCTAACTGCCGTTCCAGTTCCTGCAGATGCTGGCTCGCCGCCGACTGTGATACCGCATTCGCGTGGGCTGCCCGGCTGATGCTGCGGCTGTGCGCAATGTCACGGAACAATTGCAGATGGTCGAGTGTCACCGCAGTCAGCCTATCATAAGGTGAATCGATATTGCAATCGGTTCTTTTTCTGTTTGACTAATGTTGTCCGCCCGGTTATACTCAAGCCTTATTCCCATGCTTCGCGCATTTTCCCTTGTGCTTCCCCCTGCACCGGGTATTCTGCGCATTCCTGCTTAGTCCTGTTTCCGAAGTTGAACGAGGTATCCCAAGTGAAGAACCATTTTCCGCACCCGACCCGTACCCGTCCCGGCTTGCCTGCGGCTGAAGGGATGTACAACCCGCAGCTCGAACGGGACGCCTGCGGCCTTGGCTTCATCGTCAACATCAAAGCGCACGCCTCGCACGACATCATCGTCCGGGGTATTCAGATCCTCATTAACCTGACCCATCGCGGCGCGTGCGGCTGCGATCCGGAAACGGGCGACGGAGCCGGCATCCTGATCCAGGTGCCGCATGCCTTCTTTGCGCGCGAATGCTCCAAAATCGGTTTCACGCTACCCAAGCCCGGCCAGTATGGCGTCGGCATGATCTTCTTCCCCGTCGACCGGCAGCCGCGCCTGCAAGTGGAAGGCATCATCGAGCGCATCGCTCGCGAAGAGGGCCTGGAAGTGCTCGGCTGGCGCGATACGCCGATCAACTCGGACGCCATCGGCCGCATCGCCCGTGCTTCACAACCGTATATCCAGCAGATTTTCCTGGGCTCGCAATCGCCCATCACCCCGGACGAACTCGAACGCAAGCTCTTCGTCATGCGCAAACGCGCCGAAAACGAAATAGCGAAATCGGACATCGAGGATAAAGAGTTCTTCTATATCCCTTCGCTCTCAACCCGCACGATCATCTATAAAGGACTGCTGCTCGCCCCGCAGATCGCCGAGTTCTATAAGGATCTCGCGGATCCGGCCGTCGTCAGCGCTCTCGCCCTGGTCCACCAGCGGTTCTCCACCAATACGTTCCCCACCTGGCAACTCGCCCATCCGTTCCGTTTCATCTGCCACAACGGTGAAATCAACACCATCCGCGGCAACGTCAATTGGATGAATGCCCGCGAGCGCGTTCTCAAAAGCAGCCTCTACGGCGACGATCTTCAGAAGCTGTTCCCCATCGAAGTCCCCGGCGGCAGCGATTCCGCCCAGTTCGATAACGCCGTCGAAATGCTCACCATGGGCGGCCGCGAACTGCCGCATGTCATGGCCATGCTGGTTCCGGAAGCGTGGGGTAAAGACCCGACGATGAATCCGGAGAAGAAAGCCTTCTACGAATATCACGCGTCGTTGATGGAACCCTGGGACGGTCCGGCTGCGCTCGCCTTCACCGATGGCCGCATGATCGGCGCTACGCTCGATCGTAACGGCTTGCGCCCCGCTCGCTACATGGTCACGCATGACGACCTGCTGATCATGGCGTCTGAAACCGGCGTCCTGCCCGTCAAACCCGAAGATGTCAAGTTCAAAGGCCGCCTGCAGCCCGGCAAAATGCTGCTCTGCGACCTCACCGAAAAGCGCATCGTACCCGACGAAGAAATCAAAGAGCGGCTCGCCCAACGTCAGCCCTATGCCGAGTGGTTGAAGCAGCAGCAGATCACGCTCGACAACCTGCCGGAGCCGCCGCGGTGGCACCCTACCGATTACGAATCAATCCTGCCTCGCCAGCGCGCCTTCGGCTACACCGACGAAGACCTTAAAACCATCCTGCAGCCCCTCGCCGTCAACGGTGAAGAGCCCATCGGCTCCATGGGCACCGACACCCCGCTCGCCTGCCTGTCGGAAAAGCCTCAGCCGCTGTTCCACTATTTCAAGCAGTTGTTCGCCCAGGTCACCAACCCGGCCATCGACCCCATTCGCGAAGAACTGGTGATGTCGCTCACCTCCTACATCGGCACTGAGCGCAACATCCTCGACGAAACGCCCGAACACTGCCACACGCTCAAGCTCAACCATCCGATCCTCACCAACTACGACCTCGAAAAGCTTCGCCGCGTCTCGCAGGGCGATTTCCTCGCCACCACGCTGCCCACCCTGTTCCGCGCCGACGGCGGCGAGAAGGAATTGGAGCGCATGCTCGACGCGCTCTGCCGCCGCGCCTCGTGGGCCATTAAATCCGGCTACTCGTTGCTCATCCTTTCCGATCGCGGTGTGGACGACATCTACGCGCCCATTCCGTCGCTGCTCGCGCTCTCCGCCGTTCACCACTACCTTATTCGCGAAGGCACCCGCACGCAGGTCGCCTTGATCGTTGAATCGGGCGAGCCGCGCGAGGTGATGCACTTCTCCTTGTTGATCGGCTACGGCGCTTCGGCGGTGAATCCCTACCTGGCCATCGAAACACTCGAAGACATGCACCGGCAAAAGCTGCTGCCGGAGGGTGTCACTTTCGAGAAGGCGCTGAAGAACTTCAAGAAGGGCGTCAACAAAGGCCTGCTGAAAGTCTTCTCGAAGATGGGCATCTCCACCCTGCAAAGCTATCGCGGCGCGCAGGTGTTTGAAGCCATCGGCCTCTCCCGTCAGCTCGTCGACAAGTACTTCACCGGCACCGCTTCGCGCATCGAAGGCATCGGCCTCGACGTGATCGCCCGCGAAGCGAAGCTTAAGCACGACCTCGCCTATCGCCGCGTCACCGGCGCCGACACCGAACTCCCCGTCGGCGGCAGCTACCAGTACCGTGTCCGCGGTGAGTATCACCTGCTTAACCCGATGACGATCTCGAAGCTCCAGCACTCCGTGCGTGCTTCAAACGAACCGTCGCAAGCCGGTCTCAAGACGTTTCAGGAATACACCAGCCTGATCGACGATCAGTCCAAGCAACTCTGCACGCTCCGCGGCTTGATGGAGTTCAAACACGCCCGCGAGCCCATCCCCTTGGATGAGGTCGAACCCGCCCAAGAGATCGTGAAGCGCTTTGCCACCGGCGCGATGTCGTTCGGCTCCATCTCCAAGGAAGCGCACGAAACCCTCGCCATCGCTATGAACCGCATCGGCGCGCGCTCCAACACGGGCGAAGGCGGCGAAGACGAAGTCCGCTTCCCCAAAGAGCCCAACGGCGATTGGCGCCGTTCCGCCATTAAGCAGGTCGCCTCCGGCCGCTTCGGCGTCACCACGCATTACCTCGTCAACGCCGACGAACTGCAGATCAAGATCTCGCAAGGCGCAAAGCCCGGCGAAGGCGGTCAGCTACCGGGCCACAAGGTGGACGAAACCATCGCCCGCGTCCGCCACTCGATCCCCGGCGTCGGCCTCATCTCCCCGCCGCCGCACCACGATATCTACTCGATCGAAGATCTCGCCCAGTTGATCTACGACCTCAAAAACGTCAACCCGCAGGCGCGCATCTCGGTGAAACTCGTCGCCGAAGTAGGCGTAGGTGTCGTGGCCGCGGGGGTCGCCAAAGGTCATGCCGACGTTGTCCTGATTTCCGGCGACTCCGGCGGAACCGGCGCCTCGCCGCTTACTTCGATCAAGCACGCCGGTATCCCCTGGGAGCTTGGCCTTGCCGAAACGCAGCAGGTGCTCGTCATGAACGACCTGCGCTCCCGCATCGTTGTCCAGACCGATGGTAAGCTCTGCACCGGCCGCGACGTCGCCATTGCTGCGCTGCTGGGCGCTGAAGAGTTCGGCTTCTCCACCGCTCCACTCATCGCCGTCGGTTGCATCATGATGCGCAAGTGCCATCTCAACACCTGTCCCGTCGGCATCGCCACACAGGACCCGGCCCTGCGCAAGAAGTTCGAAGGCTCGCCCGAACACGTCATCAACTTCTTCTTCTACATCGCCGAAGAAGTCCGCCAGATCATGGCCAAACTCGGTTTCCGGCGTATGGAAGAGATGATTGGCCGTGTCGACAAGATCGATACGCGCAAGGCGGTCGACCACTGGAAAGCCAAGGGCCTCGACTTCTCCCACATCTTCCACAACCCCGTCGTCCCCAGCCGCGTCGGCCGCCGCTGCCTCATCGGCCAGGATCATGGCCTCAACCAAGCCCTTGATCATAAGCTGATGGATCTCGCCAAAGACGCCATCGAAAACGGTACACCCGCCGAGTTCAAGCTACCGATCCGCAACGTTCACCGTACCGTCGGCACCATGCTCTCCGGCGAAATCGCCAAGAAGTACGGCGCTGCCGGACTGCCCGACGACACCATCCGTTTCCGCTTCACCGGTTCCGCCGGACAGAGCTTCGGCGCGTTCCTCGCACACGGCGTCACGCTCGAACTCGAAGGCGACGCCAACGACTATACCGGCAAGGGCCTCTCGGGCGGCCGCATCGTGGTCTTCCCGCCCAGGGGGTCCAGCTTCGTTCCCGAAGAGAACATCATCGTCGGCAACGTCACGCTCTACGGCGCCACTTCCGGCGAGGCGTTCTTCAATGGCATGGCCGGCGAACGCTTCGCCGTCCGTAACTCCGGCGCCACCGCCGTCGTTGAAAGCGTCGGCGACCACGGCTGCGAATACATGACCAAGGGCTTGGTCGTCGTGCTCGGCCCCACCGGCCGTAACTTCGCCGCCGGCATGTCGGGCGGCTTCGCCTATGTGCTCGACGAAACCGGTGACTTCGTTGCGAATAAGTGCAATAAGTCGATGGTCGACTTAGAACCAGTGATGGATACCGCCGACCTTGAGTTACTCCAGAACCTGATCCGCAGGCACGCCGACCTCACCGCCAGCACGCGCGCCACCTGGATCCTCGATAACTGGTCCAGCATGGTACCGAAGTTCGTCAAAGTATTCCCGCACGAATACAAACGCGTGTTAGGCGTGCCCAGGCAAACCGCGGAAATGAAACCGCTGCCCCCGGCAGCCACGCCCGACCGCCGCCAACCCGTCCACGGCGACTAAGACCATGCCACTGCAACCACGCACTGCCCCGGAAACGGAACCGCAACCGTCAGGGCGCGGGCCCCTGTGCCTTGCCCATGCCACGCAACCACAACCAACCACCTCCCACGCACCCCAACCGCAGCGCGACAAACCACTGCAACCACGCACTACTCCGGAAACGGAACCGCAACC
>JADLDI010000062.1 GCA_020846745.1 Bryobacterales bacterium
ACGCAACTGCGGCATTGGGGTACGTTATGGATCATGACCGGCCGGCGCTAACTACATACGAAGAGTTGGCGCAGCGGATGGATCATCTGCTGGTCCATCCAACACTGACGGAAGATCAATTGCGCGACGGCTGTCTGATGGCGATCGAGTATGATGTCGCCTCGGTGACCGTTCGCCCCTGCGATTTGGACATCGCGTTGCGCGTGGTTCGCGGCACTAAGGTCGCGCTCGGATCTGTTGTCGGCTTTCC
This sequence comes from Bryobacterales bacterium, assembly GCA_020846745.1. GTDB lineage: Bacteria > Acidobacteriota > Terriglobia > Bryobacterales > Bryobacteraceae > JADLDI01. The sequence continues at coordinate 251 of JADLDI010000062.1, forward strand.
CCACGGGACCCAGAATACAGCCACCAAACTGTACGAAGCGCGCGACCTGATCCGCCGGGGAGCAAAGTATCTGGACGTAGCGATTAATGTATCGAAGCTGATGGCTCGCCAGTGGATCTACGTCGAAACGGAACTGCTGCAACTCTCGCAGATCGCTCGCGAAGAGGGTGTCACGCTGCACGTCATTCTGGAAACACCGGTTTTACCGGAGGAGCAGAAGATCGTCGCTTGCCGCATTGCAAAACGCGCGGCGCCAGCGGGCGTTTGTACGGCGAGCGGTTATGCTGGTCCGTTCTCGCAACCCGACTTGGAGTTACTGGTGCGCAAATGTGAAGGATATCTCGGCATTAAGGCATCTCCGGTGGATACGCTGGATGCTGCATTGCAGCATCATGCTCTCGGAGCCACTCGTTTCGGTTCTCGACATACTGAGGCGATCCTGCAGGCGTGGAGAAAGCGGCTTCAAGAACAGCCGTCTAAGTCGATTGCCGTTTCTTAAATTTCATGGTCAGTGTCCAACTATCCGCGTGTTATCCTGAAAGCCGCGTCGCATGACCGGCCGGAACGCGCTCCCTCGAATCTGCATTGCACTTGGCTTCTCCGATGTTGATGAGTTGCTGGCCCACGCTGGGCAGGAAGTAGCGTCCGGCGAAACGTTTTTCGAGTTTCGGCTCGATTATTTGCCGCAACCGATGCACGGCGTGGCGGCCATCCGGAAGTTTCTCACACAAAACCCCGATTGCACCATCCTGGCCACGTGCCGCCGTCATCAGAATCACGGACGGTTCAACGGCAGTATTGAAGAGCAGGTGGCGATTCTCGAAGCTGCCTTTCAAGCTGGCGCCCGTGCCGTGGATGTTGAAATTGAAAGCGCTGAGGTTGCGCTGCCGTTGATCGAGCCGCTGCGGGCGCGGGGTCTGCTGATCATTTCGTTCCACAATTTCAGCGGTACGCCGGCGATTGACCCGATTGTGCGGCGGATGACGAAGGTCCCCGCCGACGCCTATAAGATTGTCACAACGGCGCGGAAACCGTCCGATAATCTGCGGGTGCTGGTGGCGGCGCGCACACATTCCCGGACACCTCTCATCCTGCTTGCGATGGGCGAAATGGGCCTGCCGACGCGAATTGTTTCGCCGTCGATGGGTGGGCTGTACACTTATGCGGCGCCCAACGCGGCGGAAGGGACTGCTCCCGGACAACTGCCGGCGCGCCAGCTTAGGTCGCTCTACCGGTTCGATAAGTTCACCAAAGCCGCGAAGGTGTACGGCGTCATCGCCAGTCCGGTGCGCCATTCGATTTCGCCGGCGGTGCATAACCGGGCGTTTCAGGCGCGCCGCATCGACGCGGTGTACCTGCCCCTACTGGTTCAACCGGCCCAACTCAAAGATTTCTTTCAGTTTGCCACCAACCTGCCGATTGCCGGATTTAGCGTCACCATTCCGCACAAGCAGCGGATTATTCGCTACCTGGACGTCATCGACCCGCTCGCCCGGCGCATCGGCGCGGTGAACACGGTGTGGCGCAAAGCCGGCAAATGGCGTGGCGCCAACACCGACGTGCAGGGGGTGATCGCTCCCCTGAAGAAGCGTATGACATTGATGAAATCGTCGGTGCTGATCATCGGCAATGGCGGTGCCGCGCGTAGTGCGGCGTTTGCGCTGTCCGACGCCGGGGCGAAGGTGTCGATTGTGGGCCGCAACCCCGATCGTGTTCGCGCGCTCGCGAAGGCATGCGGAGCGCTGCCGCTGCTGCGGGAACAACTGGATTCGCAACGGTTTGACGCCGTTGTCCATTGCACGCCGATCGGCATGTATCCACATGTCAACGAGTGCTTCTTCCAGGACAAAATACCGGCGGATCTCGTGTTCGATATGGTGTACAACCCCCTGGAAACGCAGTTGATTCAGCGCGCGAGTAGCCAGGGCGCAACTACCATCGCGGGACTGCAGATGTTTTTGGAACAGGCCGCGCATCAGTTCGAGATCTGGACCGGCGAGTCGGCTCCCCGGCCTGTGATGGAGAAGGCAGCGTTGGAGGCATTAGCCGTCCATGCTTCCAACAACCACACCCCATTGGAAACCAAGTCCTAACGCTGGTTGAGCCCCTCATCCAAAGGGACCAGCGACTCCAGGGCGAAGCAGCGTTTCCGTCCGTTATCTACGATCTGTCCGTACCATTTGGAAAGCCCGTTTAACGACAACCGAATCGGCCGGTTCACATCGTAGTCGAGCTTCAGGATGTCTCCGGCTTCCAGCTCCATCAGGTCTTTGGTCCGGATCGTCGGGCCGTCCAATCGGGCGTCAACTCCCAACAGGGCCGGCTGCAGCAGCTTCAGAATACGGTTCTGCTCGTCTTCAGAAGCCTCAGTCTTGCGCATCAACCACTGCGAATCGAACTTCTGGCGGAGCATCTTGATGATGATCGAGGGTATCCCGATATTGATCATCCCGATGTTCTCCGTCAAACGGACCTCCAGGCTGACGGCCACCACTGCTTCGTTCGGTGCGAGCAGTTGCAGCATCTGCGGTTCCGTTTCGCGGCCTTCAATGGAAAAATCGAAATTCGTGACGGTTTCCCATGCTTCCCGCATGTCCCGCAGGATGATGCGGTAGACGCCTTCCATGATGCTTTGCTCGATTTCCGTGATTTCGCGTTCGATCCGCTGTGCCGTCACTTTCCCGTTGCCGCCGAGCAGCATCTCAATGATCGGGAATACCAGCGAGGGGTTCATCTCGAGCACCGCGCTACCGTCATAGGGCTTCATTGCCAGCGCCGTGATGATTGTTGGCGAAGGCAGGCACTGCACGAATTCCATGAACGACAACTGCTCGACCGACACCAGGTTGACGCTCACGTAAGCGCGTAAATAGGCCGATAGAGATGAGGCAAGAGTTCGTGCGAAGTTCTCATGTAGCAGGTGGATGGCTCGAAGCTGGTCTTTCGCGATGCGGTCTGGCCGGCGGAAATCGTAGGGTTGCGCTCGCTTCTGGTCTTCTCCACCGCCGTCCTTGTCCTGGAGATTGCGAAATACATTGTCAATCTCCTCCTGCGATAGAACACGATCCAGTGCCACACCCATCTATCGGTGGCCATCGGCAGAGTCTTTACGTTCTTTAGAATATTTGTAGTGGGGCGATTTCTTGTTCAAAACTTCGGATGCCGGGCCACCCAGGCGGACGGTGCAGCTTTGGCCTCTGCGTTAGAGGGGTCCGGGCACGCGCCCGTAGAGTCGACCGGCAACGCTGATATTGTAATTCTCAACACCTGCACCGTTACGGCGGCCGCCGATGACGATGTTCGCCAGACGGTTCGCCGCGTCCACCGCGAAAATCCGAACGCTAACATATTGATTACCGGTTGCTACGCTCAGCGCGCACCCGCCGAACTCGCTTCCCTGCCCGGCGTCCGCTGGGTTGTCGGCAATTCCCACAAGACAACTATCCCCGACATCCTGCACGATGCGAACGCGTCCGTCGACTTTCACGGCGAGATACACGTCGGCGACATTTTCGCCCAGCAGGAATTCCTCTCCGCCCCGGTGGAGGATGGCGGCGACCGGTCGCGGCCGAACCTCAAGATCCAGGACGGCTGCAATAACATCTGCACGTTCTGCATCATTCCGCACGTCCGGGGTAGGTCGCGGAGCGCAACTCCGGAGCAGGTGATCGATCAAGTTCGGGCGTTAGCCGGCCGGTATCCCGAAATCGTACTATCCGGCATCAATCTCGGCCGATGGGGCCGCGACGCCGGGCGTCCGTTTGGATTCCGCCTGGCTGGGCTCATACGCCGGTTGCTCGACGAGACGCCGGTTCAGCGGCTCCGGCTCAGTTCCATTGAGCCGATGGACTTCTCAGACGACCTGCTGGAGTTGATGGCGTCGTCGCCACGAATCGCCAAGCATGTCCATGCGCCGCTGCAATCCGGTTCCGACTCGGTCCTGAAGCGCATGAAGCGCCGCTACCGGATCCGCCACTATGCCGACCGCCTGGCCCGCGCCCGGGCGCTCATGCCGAAGGCGGCTATCGGGGCGGACGTGATGGTGGGTTTTCCGGGGGAAACGGAGGCGGAGTTCGAGGAGACGTACGGTTTCATCGAGCAGCAATCATTTGCATATTTGCATGTCTTTACATATTCCGAACGCCCCGGCACCCCTGCCGCTGCGGAACGAACCCAAATTCCCATCCCCGTCAGGAAGCGCCGCAACCGGCTCCTCCGCGAACTAGGCGCCCGCAAGAACGCCGAATTCCGCAGCAGTCTTCTCGGCCAACCCCTTTCGGTAGTAACGCTCGACCGTCCCCTCTCCGCTCTGAGCGACAACTTCATCCCCATCGAACTCGCCACCCCGCGTCCGCCAAACCAGGTTGTGACGGTGTATCCGGATGCCCTGAGCGAGAAGGGTTTGCGGGAGCGCAATCCGCTGCGGGTGCTGGCGGGCTAATACGTACAGCATTCCTGTACAATAGACGTAGACACCTCATGCCCACCGAGACGACCTATACGAATCTTCGTGAGAACTTGGCCAGCATCCTGGACGACGTAGTCGATCAGCAGGAAGTCGTTATCGTGCGCCGCAAGGCATCTCGTGATGTGGCTCTTATTCCTGCATCCGAGCTTGCGGGCCTTATGGAAACCGCCCACTTGCTCCGATCCCCGCGAAATGCACGGCGCTTGCTGACTGCCCTAAACCGTGCCAAGAAGGGTAAGGTGAAGCCGTCGACTATTAGTGAACTGAGGCAAGAAATCCTTGGTGACAACCCCGCCTAAGCGAGTCGCGGTGTTCCAGCCCGAGTTCCGGGACGATCTGCACCGCTGGGTGGAAACCGACAGGTACACTGCCATTCGCATCCTTGACTTGGTCGAAGCCGTGTTGCGCGACCCATTCCGAGGAGTTGGTAAGCCGGAAGCGCTGCGTCACACGTTTGCCGGCTGCTGGTCAAGAAGGGTTACGCAGGAGCATCGCCTCGTATACAGAGTCAGCGAAGACAGGATTGATTTTCTGCAAGCCCGCTACCACTACGACTGAGCTCTATTTTTGCCATTTAAAGAAGTAGAACAGCAGCGGCTTGGCGCCGGTGTTCTTGATGCCGTGCAGCGCGTTGGCGGCGCAGTACATCATGGAACCCGGACCTACCTTGGTGGTCTTTCCGTCGACTACGATCTCGCCCGAGCCTTCGGTGACCAGCACGAACTCTTCTTCCGGGTGCGTATGCGGTGGATGCGGCTCCATTCCGGCTTTCAGCAGTAAGCTGCCGGCGGTCATGGAACCGACCTGATCGGTGGCGCCCTGGAAGTAGATCCGCAGGTCGCCGAACGGCTCCTTCTTGAGGGAGGCTTGTGCGGTTGCTCGCGTTTCGTTCGGGATCTTGGCCGCTTTGCCCGGCGCCGCCACGGGCAATCCGAGAAACGAACCCAATCCTGCGAGCTTTAAGAGATCCCGACGTTGGTGAGCCATGCGCGTTGTCCTGTACATTCCCGGATTTCCACGATTTTCGATGTGGTGATCGTCCGGCACTCCTGGTCGCGAAACTCCAGGTGCATACCGCGGCCGATGAAGGCCGCTTTGATCATCGCACCGCCCCACGTCGATCCGTGAATGCGTACCAGCACGGGATTCGGGCAAAAGGTCGGGTGGCCGGAGATCCAGGCTTCGCCTGACCCGCAATAGCGCAAGCGATACTGCCGGTTCTCGGTGATCAGTTCCAGTTCGGTCCCCGCGACCAGATCTTCCAGGCGAACCCCGCCCAAAATCTCCGATTCGACGATCCGGGAGTTCACACGGTCCGCGAAACTGCCGTGCGGGAAGCCGCTAACAAAGACACCCGTATGCATGCTCAGCCGAAACCTGATTATACGCTACCGTGCAGATTGCCTGACGGCACGGCAGATGTAGCCGAGGGTGAAGTCGCGCTTTTTGTCGAGCCCATCGAGCAGCGGTAGGACCAGCGCCGCCGGACCCAACAACACCGCGCCCAGCAGCACCAAGGGACCGGGCAGGAATTGCAAGCCGTTTAGCATTCGACGCGCCAGCAACCGGAAGAACCCGCCTACGGGTTCAATGCGCAATTCGCCGAATCCGGCGCGTTCCAGCAAGTATGTCAAGCCGTGCCGAGTGTACCGGAAATAGTCGTGCGGGGCCTGGTGGACTTCCCACTCCATCGGCGCCACGAGCAGCAGATGGCCGCCGGGCCGCAACACCCGTGCGAGTTCGCGCACCACTTGTGCGGGTTCGGCGACATGCTCCAGCGTCACAATGTTCACGCACGCATCGCAGACGCCGTCGGCGAGCGGCAGCGCGCTCAGGTCCGCTACGCAGTCGAGCTTGCCGTAGTCCCATTGCGGATCGCCTATCGCCAAGTCCACGGCCAGATACTTGTGCCGGCGAAAGAGCTGCGCGTACCTTAGTTCCCCGGCTCCGGCATCCAGCACGCGAGAACCAGCAGGCAGAGCTTGTGAAAACGTAGCAGCGGCTTGTTCGATTTCGGTCTCGAAGTGCAGCACCCAGCGCCGCAGCCACTGAGGCATCGATTGAACCAGGCCGCGGTACAGCATCGCTTCGATAGGGAACTAAGCCTTCTTCTTCCGCGCTTCCACCATCACCGTGGACCCTGCGCGGCAGGCCGCTTCCAGGGCCGTGAACGGGAGGGCGGCGGCCACCAGGCAGAGATACACCAGATCCTTCCACAGTTTCTGCCTCGGCGATTCGTTCAGGCCGCGGATGCGCCGCGCCATAGGATCGAGCCCCGGCGCGATGCTCGTTGCCAGCCCCGCCGGATTGTCTCGAAGCGAGAAGTGTTTCACCTGCAGCACTTCGAATCCGCAGCGGTCCAGTAGAATCTCGATGTCCTTCAAGCGGAAGTTCAGCAGGTGGCGCGGAATATCGACGCCCGCCCAGTATTCGCCCATCAGCAGAAACTGCCAGCAGGCGGCGTTCGGAACCTGGACGATGAGACGGCCATCGTCCTGCAGCAGGTTGTACGCCGATTCTAGATACGACACGGGATCATATAAATGTTCCAGCACATGGAACATTGTGACGGCCGCGCAACTCCCATTGGGCAGCGGTGGATGCGACAGCGATGCGCAAATGGTGGGCACTTCGTTCTGCCGCCACGCCGCCGTTGCAGCCGACAAGGAAAAATCTAAACCGATGCCGGGCCATCCGCGCTCCCCGAGCATCTTGAGGAACAGACCGCCGCCGCAGCCGACATCGAGTATCGGACCGTCCGCGGTGCAGTTGGTCAGTGCATGCTCGACAAACCGTACGTGGTCGCGTAAAACAAAACGCCGGTATAACTCCTCTAACTGCGAAACAGCGTCGTGCTCGGGAACGTACCAATAGTCGGGCGGATAATACTGCTGCAACTCCAGGGGAGAAGGCCACGGCGACAGACGGATCAGTCCGCAGGCGCCGCATTCCGCGACCCAAAACATTTTGTCGGTAGTCTGATACAACCGGTCTGTGCCTTCAAAAAGGATGCGCGAGTGCGAGCTATCGCAGGCCGGGCAGGGCTCCATCTCCACCAAACCTTCCGGTTGCGGCACGGGTTCCGCGCCCGGCATATCCGCCATGACGGTAGTGCTCAGATGGCCTGTTCGCTCAGTTCCTTCAGGCTGATGCGGAAACGCTTCATCAGCGCGATCACCTCCGAAGAGGTCAATCTGCGGATCTTGTTCAGTTGCTTCCGCTTCCGAAACATTTTCGGCATCATTCGTAGCGCCGCTAAATCCGCCTGCAGCAGCGTCAAAGCGACCGTTGCTTTGCCTATCAAACCGGGAAATCTGCCCGCCTCCCCCTTGCCCCTCATCGCCGCCCATGCCCCCGCGGCGAGCCTTGCGAGATAGTACACGCCGTTTAGCCACAGCAGTCTCCACGGAAACAGCTTTGCAGCCAGTAGGACACGATTTCGCTCAATGAGTAAGAGTCTCCTGGTGGACATCACGCCAAGTGTGGCCCCTCTGTGATGCCGCACGATTGCCTGTGGGACGTACAGGCACTTCCATCCGGCTATTCTAGCGCGCAACCCTAACTCCGCGTCATCCGCGTAGGCAAAGAAGTCTTCGTCAAACCCGCCAATTTCATCGAGCATCGACTTGCGGTACATGGCCGCGCAACCGTCCGGCCACAGAACTTCTTCCACGGCATCGTATTGCCCATGATCGCGCTCGCCGCTGCCGCGTCCGCGGTTCTGCCCGTCCCAATAAATCAGGTGTCCTACTTTATCTATTCGCTCCGGATCTTCCCAAACCAGGATCTTAGAAGCTGCCATCCCCACCTGCTCATCCGCAAAGGCGGTAGTTAGAAGTTCCAGCCATCGTGGATGCGCCTCGGCATCGTTATTCAAAAGAGCTATTACCTTGCCCGATGCCAGTAGTATGCCTTGATTATTAGCGGCACAGAAACCACGGTTCTCCGTGTTACGTACAACCTGCAGGTGCAGGCGTGAACCGAACTCGCGCGCAGCCATCTCGCAACTACCGTCGGTAGAGCCGTTATCGACGAGCACTACCTCGAAATTGGAATAAGTCTGCTCGGCGAGCGAGTGCAGGCACGCGCGCAACAGATCGCGACGGTTCCAGTTGACGACTACAACTGTAATCAGGTCCAAGCTAGATATTGTCTCGAAAGCGCGGCGCGGCGCGGTGAACGAGTTTTAATTTTGCCGGCTGCTCCGCCCCGTTCTACCCCCGCCTTGCCTTTTTCAAAAAGGGTATACTCTTCCTTTATGGCTACCTTTGGCGAACTGTTGCGTCAGCACCGCCTCGCCCGTGGGATCGAGCTTTCCCAGATCGCGGACGAAACGCGGATCATGCAACGCTACCTTGTAGCGCTGGAAACGGGGGATCACAAACAGATTCCAGGTGCTGTCTTCGCCCGAAGCTTTGCCCGCCAATATGCCCAGATGGTGGGGCTTGAGTATTCCCAGATCCAAGCCGAGGTAGCCGCCGCTTTTCCTATCGAAGAGCAACTTCCGCCCGCCGAGTCGCGGCCGGCGGCGCAAGGCATCGAAATCAAGCCGCTGACTGACTGGCTGCACATCAACAGCTCGTTCTGGCGGCAACTTCCCCGCCCGATGTTTTCGCTACTAGGCGTTTTGCTTGCCTGCTCGGCTGTTTACATGGGTTGGCAGCGAGTGGTGCTCGGCACAGGCCAGAATGCCGCGATGGAAGCCGCCCAGTCCGTTCCGCCTACCAAACTGCCTGCAGCTACTTCAGAGACACTCCCGACAGCGCCGATCACCCCTCCCACGATTTCGTCTGAGCAGCAGGCGACGCTGACCAATACTTCCGCCGGCACGCCTGCGGCTGTAACTGGCCAGAACACGACACTCGAACTCCAGGCCGGCACTTCCGGCGTCTCGGTGCGGGTGGTTGCTTCGCAGGAAACCTGGGTCTCGATCACAGCGAACGGCAAGCGCCTCTATCGAGGCGTACTGCAACCGAACGAGGCGCGAGTGCTTACCGGTGTTGAGAACGCGACGATGGTGATTGGCAACGCCGGGGGCGTGGACGTTCAAAAGGACGGCCGGTCTATCGGTCCCATCGGACCTCCCGGACAAGTTCGCGTAGTTCAGCTAAGTCCCGACGGCATGCAGATCAAGCGCCAGGCGGACCCGGCCACCACCAGCACTACTTAGGCCAGCACCTCTTTCATCACATTCCCGCTTACATCCGTCAACCGCATGTCGCGGCCCAGGTGCGGATACGTCAGTCTTTCGTGGTTGAACCCCAGCAGGTGCAGCACCGTGGCGTGAAGGTCGTTGATCGATTTGCGGTTCTCCTCCGCGCGATAGCCGAACTCATCGGTGGCGCCCACCACTGTCCCCCCTTTGATGCCGCCGCCTGCCAGCCATACCGTAAACCCGTAGGGGTTATGGTCGCGCCCGTCCATGCGTTGTGAAATTGGCATGCGCCCAAACTCACCGTGCCAGAGGATGAGGGTCGACTCAAACAGGCCGCGCCGCTTCAGATCCTGCATCAGCGCCGCCAGCGGTTTGTCGGTTTCGCCGCAGTGCAACTCGTGGTTGTACCTGATGTCCCAATGCGCGTCCCAGCTTTCCTGGAAATTGCCGCCGCCTGAGAAGATCTGCACGAAGCGAACACCGCGTTCGACAAGTCGCGCCGCCATGAGCGCCTGCCGGCCGAAGTACTGCGTCTGCTCCTGATCGATGCCGTACATGCGCCGGGTCTCTTCGCTTTCACGACCAAGATCGATCGCTTCGGTAGCATGCGTCTGCATGCGGTAGGCAAGCTCGTAGGTGGCGATGCGCGCGGATAGTTCCGTATCGAAGGGATTGCGTTCGCGATGTTCTTCGTTCAGCTTGTTCAGGAAGTCGAGCCATTTGCGCTGCCGGTCCCGCGACACGTCTTTAGGAGGATGCAGGTCGACAATCGGCTCGCCGGAGCTGCGAAACGGTGTTCCCTGGTAGGCAGCGGGCATATAGCCGTTACCCCAGTTCGGTGCGCCGCCAATGGGACCCCCTCGATGATCGGTAAAGACGATGAACCCAGGCAGGTTCTCGTTCTCGCTGCCCAGGCCGTAGGTGATCCAACTGCCCATGCTGGGATGTCCGGCCACCACGAACCCCGTATTCATTTGGAACAGCGCGGGCCCGTGATCGTTCGAGATGCCGTACATCGACCGGATGAAGGCGATGTCGTCCACCTGCTTGGCGACGTGCGGGAACAATTCACTCACTTCCATGCCGCATTGGCCGTATTTGCGGAACTTCCATGGCGACGGCATCAGGCCGCCAGGATTGCCTTGGGCGACAACAACATCGCCCTTGCCGCTGAGCACCTCGCCCGCTCGGCGCTGGAGTTCGGGCTTCGGGTCGAACGTGTCCACGTGGCTGACGCCTCCGTAACAGAACACCGAAATCACCGACTTGATCTTGGGTTCGAAATGCGGCTTGCGGGGCGCCATCGGATCGAGACGCGCCGCTTTCGCCTGCTCGCGCAGTAGCAGATCGGCAAGCCCCAGGCCGGCAATGCCGCCACCCAGGCGGCTCAGTAACTCACGGCGGGAACAGAAACGATCACTCATGGCATGAATACAAATTCGTTGAGATTGTAGAGCGCCTGGCAGAAGTCAACTAGCCCGGTATCGCTCGCGCGGACAAAAGCCGTCGCTTCGCGTAACTCCGCCTCCTTGGGCGCGCGTGTCAACGCTACCTCGAATCCCAGCTTTACCTGGGCCGCTGGGTCGTAGCCTGCGTCACGCCTCAATCGGCCGGCGAAGTGCGATGCGTGCATGCGCACGGCGGCGTTGTTCATCAGCAGCAGCGCTTGCGGCGCTGTGACGGACCGGTTGCGCCGCGCGCACGACGTAATCATGTCCGGCTGATCGAACGCTTCGAACAGCGGATACCGGATGCTGCGCTTCGAGAATACATACAAGCTGCGCCGCCACGTTGCGGAATCTTCGTCCTTCGAGCCTTTCCACGTCCGCTTGGAACTCGATTGGTACAGCGCCGGATCTATATAAGGAAGCACCGCCGGACCGCCTACCTTCTTGCCCAGCATCCCCGCCGAGGCCAGCATGCCGTCACGCAAGGTCTCGATATCGAGCCGTGGACGGCCCTGCCGCCAGAGCAAGCGATTGGTGGGGTCCTTCTTGCGATTGACGATGATGTCGTCGCTCGCCATCTGGTATGCATCGGAGTTCATGATCAACCGGTGCATAGCCTTCGCGCTCCAGCCTTCGCGCATGAACTCGGTCGCCAGCCAGTCGAGTAACTCGGGATGGGTCGGCGCTTCGCCTTTCTTGCCGAAATTATTGGGCGTACCCACAATGCCCTCGCCAAAGTGCCGCTGCCAGATCCGGTTGACCATCACGCGGGCGGTTAACGGATTCTCCTTAGCGATCACCCATTCGGCAAAACTGCGCCGCCGGTAACTCGTCTTCGCGTTGGCGGGTGGCTGTATTGGCTGGAACGGCCGCCAGTTGGCCACACTCAGCACACCTGCTGGCATCACCGAACCTTTATTCGATGGACTGCCGCGATGCAGGAAGTACGAGGGCACTGGATCGCGGCCTTCCTCACCGATGGCCATAGCGGCGGCGAGCGGGGCAGGCCGCTCCTTGTCTAACCCTTTCATCCGCGCCTGCAGCGTCTTGCGCTTTTGCTCATCTTCGGGAGTCATACGCGCGAGGGCCTGCTTTACTTCGTCTTCGGTCAGCGGCGTCTTCTCAATCTGGCGCGCGTTCAAGCGTTGCGCCGGGCTCCGCTGATCCGCCGGGGTGCGCCAGGCCTGCCGCATGTATTCGGACATGCGCGACAGCTTCTCTTCGAACATCCGGTCGCGGTAGGGCTTCTCAATGTCGGCGATCTCTTTCTTTAGCGGCGCCTGTTTATCGTCCACACGTTTGTTCGCTTGCTTGTGCGCTTCTAACTCCGCTGGAGTCGCCAGGGGGTAGTCGAGCGGCTTCGTTGAGAAGAATACTGCCTGCATCTGGTAGTAGTCTTTCTGCGGAATCGGATCGAATTTGTGATTATGGCACCGCGCACAGCCGACCGTCATACCTAATAGCGATTGTGCCGTTGTGGACACGACGTCGTCTAACTCATCGAGCCGCGTCATCTCGGTCTTCAGGTTGTTCTCGGGACCGAGGCGAAGATAACCGGTCGCGATCATCGAATCTGCTGTGGGCTGGTCCAGTTCGTCGCCCGCTAACTGCTCGAGGACAAACCGGTCGTACGGCATATCGTTATTGAATGCGCGGACTACCCAATCGCGATACCGCCACGCCTGCGGACGGTCGTTGTCATACTCATACCCGCCGGAGTCTGCGTACCGCACGAGGTCGAGCCAGTACCGCGCCTGGCGTTCGCCGTAATGAGGCGAAGCCAGTAGGCGTTCGATCAGCCGCGGCCAGGCATCCTTCGTGGTATCGGCCAGGAACGCCTTCGTCTCTTCCGGCGTAGGCGGCAGGCCGATGAGGTCGAGATAAGCGCGACGGACGAGGACCCGTTTGTCGGCCCGGGGCGACGGCTTCAGATTGGCTTCGTTCCACTTCGCGCGCAGGAAGGCATCGACCGGGTTGTGGTCGCCAGTCTTAGGGACGTCCGCACGCACAGGCTTTTTAAAGGACCAGAAGGCCCGTTCTTCAGGGGTGATAGGCCGCTCTTCCATGCCTCGCAACGCTGCGGTCTTCTCGCCGACCGCTGCCGCTTGCTGTGCCGCCCCGGCCGGCCAGGGCGCGCCGGCGAGGATCCACTTCCTTAGCGTCTCCAGGTCGGCGTCGCTCAGTTTTTTGCCGGGCGGCATGGCCGGGTTCTGCTGGTGAGTGGCAAACTGATAGATGCGGCTGCGGTCTGGATAGTTCGGGACAAGAGCCTCACCGCGTTCCCCGCCGGCGAGTGCCGCGCCGCGTGTCGTAAGGTCGAGATTTGACGCCTTGAGCCCGCCGCCGTGGCAGGCAATGCAGTTCCGCTTGAGTATCGCAAAAGCGTCGGAGGCCAAGTCTGCCGGCAACGCCGGGGCACAGGCAAGAGCTGTCGCAATAAAAACGGTTAGCCGCACTAACGAGATTATATCGAGGCGATCCACGCCGGGCCGCGCTACCATCTAGTTACTATGCAGCGCCGTCATTGGATACTAGCCACCGCTGCCACGGCCGCCATGCCTGCCGCCGGCGACGACAAGATCGTTCGAAAAGGCCGCCTGAAGCAGGCGGTAACCCGCGGTTGCTTCGGCCGTAATATGGCGTTTGACGACATGGCGCGCCATGCGGCGCGGTTGGGCGCGACCGGATTTGACCTGATCGCCGAGCCCGATTGGCCCATCCTCAAGAAGTACGGCCTGATTCCGACGATGGCGCCCGGTGCCGGTAACATTAAAGATGCGCTGAATCGCACGGAGAACCACGCCCGCTTGGAAAAGGACATGCACACGAACCTCGACAAGGCTGCCGCCGGCGGGGTCCCGAACGTGATCACCTTTTCCGGCAACCGCATGGGAATGCCGGATGCGCCGGCCATCGATAACTGCGTGGCCTTCCTGAACAAGGTAAAGGCTCACGCCGAGGACAAGCAGGTGACCATCTGCATGGAGTACCTGAATTCCAAGGTCAACCACGCGGACTACCAGTTCGACAACATCGCCTTTGGCGTTGAGGTCTGCAAGCGCGTTAACTCGCCGCGCGTCAAGTTACTCTACGATATCTATCACGCGCAGATTATGGAAGGCGACATTATCCGGACCATCAGAACGCACATCCAATGGATGGGGCATTTCCACACTGCCGGCAATCCCGGGCGCCACGAGTTCGACGACACGCAGGAGATGAACTACCGCGGGATCGCTACGGCTATCGCAGATCTTGGGTTTAAGGGTTGGCTGGCCCATGAGTATTCGCCTCTTAAAGATCCGCTCGAATCGCTGGATACGGCGATGCGTATCTGCGACGTATAATGCCGCGCAGTTTCCTACCTGACCTGCCATCCGGCGAGGAACTGGCCCAGCCAACGTCGGGCGTTGGGCGCTGGCTTCTTTCGGGTGGACGGCTCGACCTCGGACATCAGGCCGGCGCCTATCACAGTCACCCGTGGTATCTCACGTTGTGGCTGACCGGTGTCGACTATTTCTCGACCTTGGGTTATCAACCGGGCATCGCACTGTTGGCGGCAGGCGCACTGTCTCCAATCGCCACGGCGTTTCTGGTGTTAGTAACTTTGGCTTGCGCGCTGCCTATCTACGCGCAGGTGGCGCGGCGGTCCTATGCCGGACAGGGGTCGATCGCACTGCTCGAGAACCTCCTCTCCGGATGGTCCGGCAAAGTGTTCATATTGGTGCTGCTGGGGTTCGCGATCACTGACTTCGTGATCACGATGACGCTGTCCGCCGCCGACGCGGCCGAGCATGCGATTCATAACCCGCTGTTGCACCACTACATCGGCGAGCATCAGATCGGACTCACGCTGATCCTGCTGGCGCTGCTCGCGCTGGTGTTCCTGAAGGGCTTCAATGAAGCGATCGGGTTGGCCACCGCGGTGGCGGTTCCATATATCCTGCTGAACTTCGTCGTTCTCGGCCGTGCGTTGTTCGAGATCATGACGCATCCGGACCTGCTGCCCAAGTGGAGCAATGCGGTATTCGGGAAGACCGATCTAACCGGGGTGCTTATTGCGGGGGCCCTGATCTTTCCGCGCCTGGCGCTGGGCTTGTCGGGGTTTGAAACCGGCGTTTCGGTGATGCCGCTTATACAGGGCGAACCCGCCGATACCGAGGCGGACGTGCCTCATGGCCGGATTCGGAACACACGCAAACTGCTGGCATCGGCGGCCATCTTAATGAGTGTGCTGCTGCTGATCTCCAGTTTCGCAACGGCGCTGCTGATACCGGTGGAGGATTACCAGGAGGGCGGAAAGGCCAGCGGACGGGCAATTGCTTATCTGGCGCATAAGTACCTGGGATCCATATTCGGGTCGGTGTACGACATGTCGTCGATCGTGATCCTGTGGTTTGCCGGGGCGTCGGCAATGGCCGGGCTGTTACATGTGATCCCGAGATACCTGCCCCGTTTCGGTATGGCTCCGCGATGGGTGAGTTACTCGCGGCCATTGGTGCTGGTCCTGTTCGTTATCAATGTGCTTGTCACGCTGGCGTTCCGCGCCGATGTGAATGCGCAAGGTGGAGCGTATGCGACGGGCGTGCTGGCTTTGATGTTATCCGCCGGTGTGGCTGCGGCCATCGCCCTGTGGCGCGAACGGGCGTATCTGCTGTCGTTCTACTGCTGGCTGGTGGCAAGCGTGTTCGCCTTCACGTTTGTGGATAACGTGCTGACACGAACGGACGGCATCATCATCGCCAGTATCTTTATCTTCATTACGATCTCGATTGGCGGTATCTCCCGGTCGTGGCGGTCGGTCGAATTACGTGTATCCAGGATCAGCTTCAATGACGACGAGTCGGAGCGGTTGTGGAACCAGATTGTTAATAAGAAGGTGAACTTGGCTCCGGTCCGGAGTAGCGACGCAGTGAGCCGGACTCGAAAGGACGCGGAGCTTAGGAAGCACTATAAGGTGGACGGTCCGATCGCGTTTCTGAATGTCGAGTTACTGGATAACCGGAGCGAGTTTTCCGCCGAACTGAAAGTGCAGGTTCGGCAGGAAGGCACTAACTTCGTGATTGTCGTCTGCCAGGCGCTTGCAGTCGCCAACACGATCGCCTACATCAGCGAGCTGATCGATCCGATTCGCCTGTTCCTGGGCCTGTCGCGGCAGAATCTGGTTGCCCAAGCGCTCCGCTACCTGGTGCTGGGCGAGGGTGAGACCGGGCTTATGGTGTACACCATCCTGCTCAGGTATTGGGAACGGACCCCCGAGGATGATGTGCGTCCGCTGATCTTCCTGATGAGCGACTGATGGAGCCTTTGGGTGGGGGTGGGAAGACGGCTTCTTTCATCCCGCGAGCTGAAAGCTGCCCGCTGACGGCCGACAGCTTCTTCAAGGGGAGTCGGTGAGCGTACTCCGCAAGAGCACATTGGTATCGATTAATGCTGTCATCTACCACCGGTCTGGGTACAGGCCCTCCCGGCTGATCGCATCGTCCGAAAGCAATGGGGTGTCGGGAAAAGTTTCAGCCCATGCAACGAATTCCGCGGCTTTTTCCTTACCCGTCACCGGCCCCCCTCCCTGGACGGCTTCCGCCCGAGTATTCAACAGCTCCCATAGGTATGCGTCAACGGAAAGGCCACGCTTCTCCGCCAAAGCCGACAGCGTTCTCTCGGTCTCAGCGCTGACGTTCAACATTGCTTGCCTTTCGCTCTCTTTTTAAGATAACAGGAAAGAGTTGCCCACACCGTCACGCCGGGTAGTGCCGGAATGTCCGTCCTCAATATGCTCCGTTCGGAAACAGCACCGCCCTCACCGTGCGCGACAGGATATATAGATCCAGCCAAATTGACCAGTTCTTGATGTAGTAGGTATCGAGTTTCTGCTGAACCGTGAGGTCACCGTTGGAGCGATCGGAGATCTGCCACAGGCCCGTAATGCCCGGCTTGACGCGGCGCCGCAAGGCGCGAAACTCGGGTGGAAACTTCTCGTTATGGTACGCCGGGAACGGGCGCGGACCCACTAGCGACATTTCACCTTTCAGAACACACCACAATTGTGGAAGTTCGTCGAGGGAGGTGCGCCGCAGGAGTTTGCCGATGCCAGGAATGATACGGGGGTCGTTCTTGAGCTTACAGAATTTGTTCCACTCCGCTTCGGCATCCGAGTCGGATGCCAGGTGCTGCAGCAGCATCACTTCCGCATCCTGGTGCATGGTCCGAAGCTTGGGAAGGTGGACGATCGATTCTTTCTCCCCTTCGCGAGCCTGGTAGTAGAACGCCGGGCCACGGCTTGCCAAACGTACCCACGCAGCGGCTAGCCCGATAATCGGAGCAGCAAACAGGAACGCGAGTATCCCTATACAGATGTCCAGCAGTCTTTTCGTTGCTCGGTTCAGCGGGACAAGAAGGTTATGTCGGAGTTCCAGCCCCAGAATGCCTCCCAAATCGCGGCTCGCCACCCACAAAGTGGACATACCAAATAGATCGGGCACGACGATCACGTTGCGAAATGCTGAAGAACAGGTTTCAATCAGCTCGAGCATCTGCTCGCGCCCAGCACTGGGAATCGCCAGGATCGCATAGTGAATATCGAACGACCGTCCAAGGACCTGCGCGAGCGATAGCCCGCCGATAACCGGGACACCTTCGCAGTTACCCCATTTCGAGCTATCGTCATCCAGGCAGGCAACCGGCTTCAACCCGATTGCCCGATGTGTCCGCAATTGCCGGACGACAACAGCCCCTGTCCGCCCCGCGCCCAGGATCACGACGGGAGCGCCGAACCAACTCTGCCCAGAACAGAAATGGCACAGCATAGCGCGGCCAAACGGCACGAGGAAGATACTGATCGCACCCGCAAGGATAAAGACGCCGCGCGAATGTGTTCCAATGTCCTTCATCACGAACATGCCGGCAGTTAGTAACAGATAAACGAGAGATGTTGCGAGTACAACCCGACGGAACTCTTCGACGGGTGTCATCCCAATTGCCGGATAGAGCCCGAACGCCCCATAGAGTACCCAGAAGAGCAGAAGAGTTGGCCAAAACTGCGTAACTAACTGCGGTACCTCTGGATTGAAATTCTGCCATACGTGAAACGACAAAAACGGCGCCGCCAGTAAGCAGACCGTGTCTACAGCGAGGAATGCCGCCGCCGTCGCGAACGGGCTGGGCCGGGTCAACACCTCAACTTGTGTAGTGGGTTGGACGCTGGCGGAAGTAGCCATATACGGATCCCCTTCTGTCCCAGGTGACGACGCTGAAGGTCTTTACGGAACGTATGTCGAGCGGAAGATTGAGGTTACAACGATTTTAAAGGTAGCGTAAGCACTTCTTGAAACGCTTCCAATTGCGGTTCAAGTATGTACCACCCGCTCATTTCGACCTGCCTCGCGACAGCGTCGGTTTCCAGGGCCAATGCGGCAGGTTGGCGGGCAAGATCATTCAGCGGAATCGTCAACGTCATTTCGGAAGAGGCCGCCGCATAAGAGCTGCAAGCAGCAAGACGATGAATCGTGGATTCTCGGTCAAGTACCGGCGCCAGAGCCTTCGAGGCTCAGTGACCAGGCGGAACAACCACTCGAGTCCACTTTGCCCAATCCATCGTGGGGCCTGGACTTTCGATCCGGAGAGGAAGTCGAACGCGGCGCCAACGCCTACCATTGCGGCGTTAATCCGCCCACGATGAGCGGCCATCCATCGCTCCTGTTTGGGACTTCCCAACCCAACAAATACCAGCCCGGCGCCGGAAGAGTTTATCTCGCTTGTCAGCCATTGATCCTCTTCGGGTGTCAGAGGGCGGAATGGCGGAGAATAAGCAAACGCGATGTGCAGATCCGGATGCCGCGCTTGCACGGCCATTTTCAAGCGTTCGAGCACTTCTGAGGCACCGCCATAGAGAGCTACTGGGATGCGCAAGCGTTCAGCGTCAGCCAGGAGATAAAGCATCAAATCAGGACCATAAACGCGGCTTGCCTTCCGGATTCCGAACAGCCGGAGTGCCCAAACAAGCGGCATTCCGTCGGGCGTCACTAGATCGGCCGCTGCCATGATCAGGCGAAAATCATCGTCATCATACGCCCGAATCACGTTGTTGACAGTCGACACGCACACATACCGGGACTCGCGAGCTCGCGCCCAGCCGATGATGCGTGCTGTGGCATCGTCATAACTGGTCGCATCAACTCGTATGCTGATAACCTGTGCGGAAGCAACGCCATTCACGAAACTTTCCTGGCTAGTTCCTGCCATCGTGCTGGGGGACCACCCTGTCGAGATCACTTACGTTCGGAACAGCTCTTTGGCGAATGGCTCGACGATACAATTCCACAAGAAACTGCGTGTTCGCCGCTCCGGTGTACTGCTCAACGAAGCGCTTTCGGGCATTGCGGCCCATTTCTTGCATGTTGCGGCAATCCCCTAGGGCTGTGACAACCGTCTTCACCAACTCGGAGCGATCAGATACGTCGAAGTGGTAACCGTTTCGTCCGTGCTCGACCAACTCCGCTAAAGCGCCGCCTTGCGGCACGATTGCCGGGGTGCCTTTCGCAAACGCCTCCAAAATAACCAGTCCGAAGGTCTCGTACCACAGGGAAGGCGCGATTAGCACACTCGCCTCGCCCATCAGGTGCAAAACCTCGGACGAGGATCTGTGCCCCAGCCATTCAATCCAGGGCATTTCCCGCACTGCTTCCGCGACAAGTGGAGCAAAGGGGCCGTCACCCACAACTTTGAGCCGAACTGACGGTCCCAGGCTGCGCCAGGCATCGAAAAGCACGTTCAACCCCTTCTCTTCCGACAACCGGCCTACAAAGAGACAATACTTGCCACGGTGGTCGCCGGGCCCGGGGTCGGGATGAACAAACGCAGGCTTCACCGCGATTCGCTTCGCTTCAAATCCCGCTTGCACGTACTTATCCCTGCAAAACTTACTAGGTGCAATATAGAGATCGACCATTTTGGTCCAAGTACGAACCCAGCGGTGAACCGACAACATAGCGGCTACGGAAGCGCTGGAAAAATATCCTTGCCGGTAACATCTGTGAACTACGCCGCGCAACGGCAGTGCGGTATTGATGCACGACTCACAAACCTTCCCCTCTCGGAACAGCAGGCCATTCGAGCACAGGAGCCGGTAGTTATGCAGCGTTTGTACGACTGGCACACCCGCGGCTCTCGCCGAATAATAGACAGATGGGGAAATCAGCGGAAACGTGTTGTGACAATGGACTACTTCGCAATTCGTTTCACGAATCAACTCACCGATCCGCCGGTAGATCCCGTGCGCCCAAATCGCGGAGAAACCCGCGCAAACGAGCCTGGCAGGGGTAATTAGATTGTTATCTAGTTGAAAACGATGAACGACGTGTCCGCCCTCTTCTAACAGGCGGCACTCCCTTTCGTAAACTATGTCTTCCCCTCCCCGCTCTTTGTACGAATTGTGAACTGCAAGAATAGTCACGCATCAATGTTCCCGTCTATAAATAGTGCTGACGATGCATTCTGTAGTAGTCGATCGTTTGACTCAGTCCTTCGCGCAGACTGGTTTGCGGCTTCCACCCGAGCGCCTCCCGAATCGACTCGTCGTTAGCGTAGTAGTCACCGATGTCGATGCGCTTTCTGTCGGCCGGGAAAGACCGCTCAATGTAAGTTCCGCCCCCAGCAATGTCAACCAGTAGATCGCCCAACCGCTTGAGGCTGATTGGCCCGTCACCGCCGAGATTGAAAACTCGGCCATTTACCGATTCGTTTGCCGCAGCCAGCAGGAATGCCTCAACGGCGTCATCCACAAACGTAAAATCGCGGAGTTGGCCGCCCTCCCAAATTTCAAATGACTTGTTTTCCAGTAAGAGGCGGATCCAGATACCCAGAAAAGTCTGGCGTGCGTCTTTAATACGCATTCGCGGGCCATATGTATTCCCTAATCGCAACGCACAGGCGGAAATACCGTAGACGTTGTGATACAAAATGTGAAACCACTCACCCGCCATTTTGTTGATGCCATTCACGTCCACTGGTCGTAAGATATGATTCTCGTCAACTGGCAGATAGTCTGGTTTCCCGTATATCTGGCGAGTGCTAGCGAATACAATGCGGATACCAGGATTGTACTTGCGGCAAGTTTCTAAGATCGACAGCTGTGAACGGCAATTGATTTCAAGGTCTGTGTATGGATCCAGCATAGAATCCATATGACTCGTCTGGCCCGCCAGGTTGAATAGATAGTCGTGCCCTTGCACCAGATACCGAAAGCTGTGCTCGTCGCGAACATCGGAAATATTAACCTGAACAGCGTCGCTAAACTCGTGAATATTGAAAAGGTTTCCACCATACTCGGGAATCAGGCTATCCACCAGCAGGACACGGGCTCCTAGTCGCACCAACCGATGAGCCATCGTTGAGCCAATGAAGCCGAGCCCACCGGTAATAAGGACGCGCTTACCGGAAAAAGCCGCTTCAAACTGTTTCGACGTTGCAGAGTTCATGCCCTCGGCACCTCTTCAAGCGTAGGCAAGTCCACTCGCATTTTCTTGTCGGACACAAATGCGATTACATCCCGGAGCCCCTCAACGCGCCGTTCGGAAGTAAACTCCTCCTCGGCCACGCGCCGCGCGTTCCGCCCGAGCGAAGTCCGTAGATCCTCGTCATTTATGAGCCTTTGAATTTGAGCGGCCAGATCTGCCGCATCCCCGGTCGAAAAGAGTAATCCATTCGACAGGTGTGTTACTGCCTCTGCGAGTCCGTCGATGTCGGAAGCGATCACCGGCTTGCCACAGGCAAACGCCTGCTGCAGAATCACCGGACAATTGTCATACCACTGACTCGGAATCAAGACGGCACGAGCCCCTGCCACAACGGGGAGAAGGTCCGGACCATAGCGCGGTCCCATGAATGTGACGTTAGACAGCTTGCGCTCTGCAGCGTAAAGCCTGGCAGCATTTTCCGCTTCGCCGCCGCCCACAACCACCAGACGCGCCTGTGGCATCATTTCGAATGCGCGCAGAGCCGTGAAGATTCCCTTTTCGTTGACTATCCGACCTGCGAATAGAAAGTAGTCGGCGTGAGTGTATGAAGGACTGTATTGACTTACATCAAACGGATTGTGCATTGTGAACATCTGCTGGACTGGGTAACCGGCCTCGACGAGTTTGCGTTTCAGGAAGTTGTCCGGGACGATGTAAGCGGAGATCGCCTTTTTCATGTCTCCCAGATGCCGATGCAGCGCAAGGGAGCCGGCGTAAAGAGCGCTGACACCGATGCTATTTCGAAAGCAGCGATATCGTACAGCGTGGAGGTAGTTACCGTGAACACATCGTTCGCACACTCTCCCCTGTGTGTACAATGTCGCATTGGGGCAGACGAGCCGATAATTGTAAACGAGTTGGATGACCGGTACTTGGAGTTGCCGGAGAGCGTAATAGATCGATGGAGATATTAGTGGAAAGACGTTTTGGACGAGCGCGACATCGGGGCGCTCCTTCTCAACCACTTGTTTGATTTCCCTGACCGTACGTCGGGAATAGATCGTGTCAGACGCGCAGGCTATATATTGAAGGGCGTTATATGATTGGATTTCGGTATTGTTACGTGCGTACTCCGCAACCTCATAGCCTGCGGCGCGCAAGAGGTTGATGTCTGCGCGGATAACAATATCCTCGCCAGACGTCATCGTGTAATAGTTGTGACAGATCAGGACTTTCACAAAAAGTCTTTATCATTCCGCAGACACAAATAGGACAGACCGCGAATAGCGCCGCGTGGCGTAACGTGGTCCGCCGATTCGTCACGGTAGCGTGCAATGATCCGGTAGTCCTTGCCTACTTCCTTTTCGAAGCTGGCGCGGTTTATGATTGTCAGCGGATAGGCAACCGTGGAGTCCCGGAAACCCCTGGGCAGCGGACCGGGGCCGTTATTCGACAGCCTGCTTTTCTGTACCACCGTGAACGGTTCGCCATCTGTTAGAGAAAGACGCGTAAGGGCCACCAAGTGCGCATTTACACGAAGGAGTTCGCCTAAGGTTGCTTGTGGCGACGGAAGATATTGCAGAGTGCCTGAGCTATGAAGTAAGTCGACTCCGCCGAGTAACTCTTGAGCCGCCGTCACATTCCTCGCGAACGTCAAGCAAGTGTCCGCCAGAAGACTCCCCTGCTCGATCATCGCATCGGTCTCCACTACACACCACCTAAACCTCAGGCCAGGGGCAAGTTGGCGCGCTAAGAAGTAATGCGCTCCGCACGCGCCGCCGAAATCAAGGACCCGAATATCAGACGCATTCGGAAGAAGGAGCCGCGCAATAAGAGAGATTAGCGGGATACCAGCGCGGGTAGTGGGTGACATACTGGATTCACACAGGTCGCGGTCCGTCCTGATCTTCTCTGTCTTCGCCCGCACAACGGCCGCGATGAGCGCGCTTTCGTATCCGCCTCGGGGACATTGCTGTAGCGCTTCCGAAAAACCTGGATAGACGCGTGCATTCCGGCGGTACGTGCGTGAGACCTCCTTTCGAAGGCGGTTCAGTAAAGCGGTGGTCGTTTGCATGGTTACCTGTGTTCGGGTAAGTGGCCAAAGGCTCGTTCGGCCGGGTGGATAGCTCGGACAGGAGCGCGGTGGCGCGATTCAGTGACGGCTCTTCTGTTGGTGCGTACGCATTGCGTAGTCGATGGCGGCCCGAAACCCCTGAACCATTTGCTCATTATCCCAACCGGCGATTGTGCGCCGAGCCCCGTCAGAAAGCTGGTCACGAAGCGTCGCATCACTCAATATTCGCGTTATGGCTTTTGCCAGCGCTGCTGCGTTCCGCTCAGGAACAACGAAACCGTTTACGCCGTCCTGTACTAACCCGCCAGCCGCCGCGCCGACGGCATCGGTCGCAATAACAGGTACGCCTTGATTGAAGGCCTCGTTCACCACCAATCCCCAAGTTTCCTTCCCAGTGGGTACGGTGATCGATGGAAGCACAAATACGTCGGCCATCGCGTAGAACGTCGGTGCAACCTCAATCGGGGCGTACCCGGCAAACTTCACTCTTCCGCCTATTCCCAACTCGACAGCGCGCTTCGCCAGCGCGGCTTGTTCCGAGCCGGCGCCGGCAAGCACCAGATACGCCCCGTGTTGGTTGATCTGACTGAACGCCTGCAGCAAGTAGCCCAGCCCCTTTACGGTCTCTAGCCGGCCGAGGTATAGAACAACCGGCGCATCCCCAGGGATGCCGAGCCTATTCCGCAAGCCGCTGGTCTCTTCGGGACGAACGGATCGATCATACGCGGCGTTATCCACGGCGTGCGCCGCTACGAAAATTCGTTGCGCATCCACACCTCTTGAAACCAGGAATCGCTTCACATGTTCACCGTAGACCACTACCGCATCGGCATGACTATATATGTACGTAGCGATGAATGATGCGGCCCTGTGGAACGGAGTATCGAGAAACGACCAAATACCTGTCCATAGAACAAACGGGCGACGCCGCAGCCTCGCTGCGAGATATGCAGCCGGCAGCGCAAATCTGCCATTGATGCACTTCAAAACTACATCGAACTTTCCATACAAGAGCTTAGTAAGCAGTGCAGGCGTAATCCGCGTGCCGGCCATCGAAATGCCCGAGAGGTACTCGTAACTAAAATCGCCTGCCCGCGTACCGTGACGACGTTGCCAGTACCATTCGTCGCCACCGGAAAAGAAAAGGTAATGCACGTCGTAATATTTCGCCAGAGTCTCAAATGTCTTGACACGATAGTGTGATGCGAAGTTGGTTACGAATGCGACTCTCACCTCGGTTACCTTCGAAAAACCATCTTCCGAGCCGACCGCTGTTGGTGTTTCACAGGCATACACGCCTGCATTGCAAAGGTGGATGTTGCACGACTTTATTGGTGCCGCGTGGTTCGACTGCATCTCTGCTTAGTATTGACTTCCGAGATATACATGCAAGCGGACACGAGTGTCCGACGAAAGGCAGAATCGGATCAATGACCATCATCGACCGACCAGGACCCGCCAGTACGGCGATGGCCAGTATAGGAATGCACGGAGACCAGCATGTGTCCACAAAAGCCGCCACCAATCGCCCGGGGGCAGCCCTTTCCGACTCACAAGAGTCGCCCATCGCTGACGTCTCGGGAGTGCGCGATTGCGCCACGACTGCAGCGGCGGATGGCTAGCGCACTCAGCTATATACCCAGCTACTATCAAGTTTTGAACACCTTTGCGCTTTGCCAGCAACCCGTAATCTGTGTCACCCATCGCATGTTTGAATGGCCGCATGACACCAACGAGCCGGAAAGCAGCTCGAGTCACAAGGACGCAGTTCCCGTTAAAGGTATCACAGGCCTTAACACCATTGATGTCGGGCAGGACTGGTGCTAACTGCGCCGGATGGTGGCCACTCCCGGTCAGAACGTGCCCTCCGTACGTGTGTTGCTTGGTCACGGGATCGCAGCAAGAACCAACTGCAATTACAGCTCGAGTCCAATCGTTATTCGTTGTTGCGAGCAACGCCGCTAATGAGCCGGGATTCAGGACAACATCATCGTTCAGCCAAAGGTAAAACTCGGGATCTGATGTCTCCGCGGTCTTCCAGGCCCTGCGTACACCTTCACACCAGAAAAGCATTCCGGTGCCTGGGATAATGGTTACCGTAGGAAATGCTTCGCGAACAGCCCCTTCAGTTCCATCTGTACTGCCGTCATCAACCAAGTAAACTCGAAGTGCTAGCGACTCTGGAAGGGTCTGGGCAAACAGCGATTGAAGACACCGCAATGTCATGCGTCTGCGGTTGTGGCACGTCATAAGTACTGCAATCGAGTAGCTCATTGCTTGAACGTTGTCGCTCACACTCGCCCGTGAGATGGGGGCGGATCCCCTATCACAGTTGGCACAAGAAAGCATTTAGCAATGTGTGCCAACATAGCTATGTGCCCGGGCGCGCGACATATTTCTCAAGAATGCCGACCGCGGCTCGCGATCAGGACGTAAATGCAATGCCAGCGCCTGAAGGAAAAGTATCCACATGCCCGCTTGCACCATGTCGAGAATCGAAGCTGACTGACCGTAAACGTACACCGTTGTGAAAACCCCTGCCCATAAAGCCAAACCCAACACCTGTTCGTCGCCGCTCATTTTTGCTAGCTGTCGAAAAGTCTTTACTTGGGCGGTGGTAATTAGGACCAACCACGCAACGGCTACGATGATTCCAAACTGGAGTATCAGATACGCGAAGAAGTTGTGCACTACTTGCACCTGAGAAAACTGCACCATATAATTCAACGTGCCACCGCCCGAAAGCAACACGAACGGATCTGACTGCAAGAATGCAATGCTGCTTGCCACCATATTGATGCGGCCCTCACCGGTGCCCAAATCGTCCCATGACATTACTCCCGTGCCGAGGACAGCGATCGCAAGTGAAACTCCTGCTAGCAACACTGCGCCTACTAGGATGGCACGAAACCTTACTCGTGCAACAGATCTCAAAGTAAGCGGAGCGCCTAGTGCTAAAGATAAAATACTTCCCCGTGAGAAGGTAAAGACTAACCCACATATTAGGATCAACGTTACAGTTCTCCAGGCTAACTTACCGACCCTGGACATTGCCGTCATCCTACTGAGGGCAAATGACATCAAAATAGGAGGCACCAGGTATGATGCCAGATTGTTCACGCCGGCATATAGCCCAGCCGGCAATGTGTCCCTAATTCCAAGTAACGAGCCAATGAAGGATTGCCTAATTCGTGCCACCTTCCAAGCCTCACTTGCGAGGCTGTCGGGCTCGTGAAACCACACGTATTGGCTGGTGAAGTACTGGAGCATCCCCAATGAAGCGTTTATCGCAGCAATCATGACGTACACCTTAACAAGAACCACAACATCCTTCCGTGAGAAAGGAACGGATAGAAGCACCACAAAGAAGAGACAAGGGAGCACTAGATCGCGATAAACACTCATTGCATGCTTTGTGTCCGGCGCGGCGATTACGCTCGTAATCCCAAACAAGATAATGGTGGCCAGAACGATTGAGTTTTTTGGATCGCGGCTTCTATTTCGTCCGTTGCGTGAACGGACGAAAAGTGCGAGGACCGTAAGTGGCAAGGATAGTTCTGCAAGAGTGAAGCTGAATGAGTCAAATCTGATGCGGTACTCGACTCCCAGGAGAGCGACGACGGGAAGTACAAATATGGCACACCAGGTTACCGATTCCTTGCGATGAGATTCGGCTCTTGTCTGCCCTCCGGCGCTGAACGCCTCAATGTAGCGTGGAATAGAACGTATCAGGTGATTTTCCTCGAATCTTACAGGTACGACTGATGGCGACGCACGATATTGCTGATCTGTGGCATCAAGTTGCGTTTACGAAGATCGCGTCGACCTCGAGGAGTTGTCCGGTCACGGGGTGATAGGTATTCGGTGTAATTGCCGCCAACACGTAGCCGCGTGCACCCATCCTCTGCATCATGTCGGTCATTGAAAGCGAACCATCATACAGCGGTTGAATTGCAAGCTCTACTTGGATCGCTACGGTTCGCCGCAGCGTCTCACTTGCCCCAGCGAGTACGTGATCTTCATACCCTTGAACATCAAGCTTTAGGAGGATGACGTCACTTTGCACTGATCGTTGTTTAAGTAGCGAATCCAGTGATCGGATGTTCACAGACTCCTTGTGGGAGATAGCAGCCTCCGGAAACAAGGACTGCATTTCGGTTGACATCGGGAGTAGGGAACTTGAGACCGAATTGCGAGCCACGGTGAGATTCAGTGTTTGCCCGTCGTTGTCGCCGAGAGCGCAGTTGAAGCAGTCCCACATCGGGTCTTTGTCAGACTTGGCTTTCAGCAACTTAAACGCAGCCGCTTGCGGCTCAAATGAGATAATACGGCCTAAGTAGCCCTGTTCACGCAGTTCTCGTGCATAGGCTCCAACGTTGGCGCCCGCGTCAATTACGCACTGAACTGAGTGACGGCGCATGAGTTCCATGCGAACTTCTGTGAACGAAACTCTTGGCTGATACCGCCGGATCTCGTAGCCGCAGAATCGAAACGCAGCGCGAATCCCATTTTTGAGGCTTAGTTGCATTCGTGTACTTCGTGGAAATTTGGAAGATTTGTGGGCGACGGAGGTTTGCAGGACAAACCGTCATCCTGGGGCTGTAATCCTGAGTCGGTCCTCCCACGCCCCGAAATCAGCCTGCTCCGCCGTCGATTCGAGAACATGCACTGCCACGCTAATTCTGATCACTACGGACTAGTCGCGCTTAGACGCAGCGAGGAACATTCGGATTTCTATCAATTGACACAGTGCGACGAGAAATTCACTCGCGGTGAACCCGAGTGAGATCCCGCCGACACCGCTGTTCCGATGAAGGACGGCTGCCAGTAGGATGCCGACAACTGCCGCCGGGACTTGATAGATCGCTTGCCCGAAGAGTCGGTTGCAGCCGTTTAGACACATCGATGCTGCATATCGGACACTGTTAAAAACTGCAAACGCACTCAGAGACGCAGCGGTCAGAGCGGTGGGTACTACTTCGGGGCTGACCCAGATGGGAATCAATAGGCGATATGTGCTGAAAAAAAGGATAGCCCCACTGACCGAGATCGCTAATGCTAATAGAAGGGTACGCGCGAACGTTCGCCGAATCCATGGAATGTCGGAGATTGCGAGGGCTTCAGCGTAAGCGGGCCACAGTGGGGATAACAGCATCGCATTCAGGAGCAACACTACGGAGATCACCTTGAGTGCTACTCCATACTCCGGTACGGACGCGGCACCAAGAAACTGGGCTATCATCAACGTCGGAGCTTGAGTAACAAGGGCGGCACCGACTTGGGAACAGAAGAAGAGGCCGCCGCGGCTGGCGAGTGATCGTGCCGTCACCAGATCAAAAAGACGCCAGGAAGGCATAAGCCATGGCCGGTTCCAATAGAACTGCGCTACCCAGTTGACGGCCAGCATCAGTACTGGACCGCCGCTGACTGCAGCAACCAGCCATGGGAGGCCCCGATGGAAGTGAATTGCCATTATTAAAGCCACAAACGCTAACACACTTCCCGCGATCTGCCACAAATTGCTACGAAAGCCTTCCTGAAAACCCAGTTGGACTCTTTGTACCGTTCCTAGCGGAAGGCTGAACGCGAAGCACATGAACAGAACGGCGCAAGTAGACGCCGTCTCAGCTGTTGCTACAGCACTCTTCGCACTGAACAGGCTTGCCCAGTTAACGTGGCTATAGGCCAGCGTGAATGCAGTTACGGCGAAGACCGCAATCGCTAAAAGTAGGAAGAACGCGGTTGAAACGGTTCGCCGTAACGTTAGCCTATCACCCGTCGCGCTAGCTGTCGCCACCGCATTGAGTAGTCCGTTGCCGAGACCGAGGTCCCCAAATGTTAGCAACGTGACAGCGGAGCTTATTGTCATCCAAAGGCCATAGCGCTCAAGTCCAAGATATCGAAAAGCCAGGGGAACGGAAACGACCGTCGTCATAATAGTAATCCCCTTCATCGTCGCGGACGTTAAAGACGTCAGGAGTGCTCGTCGGTATCGATCCTTGGACCGATCACTGTCCACGGTCGCGTAAACCGTACTCGCAGGAGTGGACCTTAAGACATTCCAGTTGCGCATTTATCAGAGCCAGCGAGTATTGGAGGTTTTATAGGTGGACGTTACAAGTGTTTTAGGAAGGTCGTCTTTAAGTAAACCATCGGATTCCACTGCTTACCCGCTGAGCTAGGGTGGGCTAGAAGGCGCGGTTCAGATGCCAAACAATGACAACGGCACATACAGACCTCATCGGACCGAGAGCAATTGGGTGGGAGCATTCCTATACGTTCGCGTGATCTTACCACGATGATGTCAAGGTTCGAATAATCTGGCACATGAATCGCTGAATCTCGCCAGTTCAGTTCGTCAAACAACACACTGCTGAATCCCGTTGCCTGGCTCGGGACGAACACGCGAGAAAGCGGTGGTCTATGAAGATAGTCATCCCAACGCAGCCAGTCTCCTGGTTGGCGAGCCAAAGGATCTCACGGGAGATGTCTAAGCCGGACCCGCAGCTTCGCTCCGACACGGTGAGCCACCAGTAAGAAAGGCGTGTCCAGATCGAGATCCAACAAAAACAACGCCTTGAGTGTCTCGATGGTAAAGCTGGGCCTGATATGCCCAGGCCGAAGATAAACGATTCCCCGAACTTGCGCACCTTGAGAAACGGCCAAAGCTCCAAAATCCGCGTCATGGGTGAGGATCACACGTTCGTCGAGCCTGGAGTGATCTAGAAGCACGCGATCACTGCTTCCCGCAAGCCCCAATTCTCGAACGTGTTGCACGTCGCATGATTGAGACCGAAGGAAATCGACTACGCAAGGATGGATGTTTTCATCAGCCAGAAGCCGATACTGGCTCAGGATCAACGCGGCACTTCTACTTCAA
The DNA here is from genome assembly GCA_020846745.1 of Bryobacterales bacterium. GTDB lineage: Bacteria > Acidobacteriota > Terriglobia > Bryobacterales > Bryobacteraceae > JADLDI01. Next base: position 30,730 of record JADLDI010000062.1, read on the forward strand.
AGTCAGCTTCATTCTTTAAGAAACGGGCTGCATACCGGACCGCTGCCTCAATATGCTCGGGCTCGATTTGCGGATATGCACTCAGGATCTCCTCCCGGTTTGCGCCGCTGGCAATTAACTCCAGAATAAACTCGACACTGAGGCGGGTGCCGCGAATGCAAGGCTTCCCCCCCAGTACAGTTGAATCAGCGACGATGCCCAAGCTCATAACTTTAGGATAGCTGGTCAGGAGCGCGTTCGAAATCGCTAGTGGGGAGGGGCTAGAGGCTGAATAGCCCTCTTCACGCGTTCGCGTGATAGTAGCGCTTGTAGTATTTGCCGTAATAGCCGTAGGCATTGTAATCAGAGCTGAGGTCTCGGGTCACCTTGTTCAAAACAATGCACGCCACGTTGGCGCGCACGCGCCGTAGCGTCGACACAGCCGATTGTACGGCCTTCTTGTGCGTTTCACCGGCAACCGTGATCAGCACGACACCGTCTACTGCCGTCGCCATGTGGAGCGGTTCGGCAAAGTTCATCAGTGGTGGCGAGTCCAACACAACCAGGTCGTATTCCCGCGTCGCCTGTTCCAGAAACTGGATGAGCCCTCCGGCCACCAAGTCTGGTGCCCGCCGCGAGGGTGGTCCGGCAACCATGATGTCGAGGTTCTTGTATCCAGGCACCGGTGTTACCGCGTCACGCCATTCCAACTCGCCCAGCAACACGTTACTGAATCCCTGCGCCGCGCTGAGGCCGAAAACGCGGTGGAGCGAAGGCCGACGAAGGTCGCCATCGACGATCAGGGTACGTTTGCCCAGAGAAGCGTTTGAAATGGCCAGATGCGAGGCCGTCGTCGACTTACCTTCCGACGGTCCTGTCGAAGTCACCAGCAGCGAGCGTGTACGCTGGTCCAAATCCGCTAGGAGAATGGAGGAATGCAACGTCCGAATTGATTCCTCATACATCGTGAGGCCCTTTTCGGCTTCGCTTAAAGGTACCAATGCACCCTCTTCTGACGAGCCATCCTCCTTGGCATTCGCCAGAGCAGTCGCAGCCGACGACAACGCATTAGGCCGGCCCTTGACAATCAGCGGCAGCAAACCAACGGTAGGTCCGTTGAAAATCTGACTGAGTTGATCCGGCGAACGAAGAGTGTTGTCCAGCGTATCAGCCAGTATCGCAGTCCCCAGCGCTAAGATGCTCGAAAGCAGAAACGCCAACCCGAGGTTGAGCGGAATGCTCGGGAACACCGGTTTAACCGCCGGCCGTGCCTGATCCGCGAACCGAATTGAATTATTCTGAAACCCGGCGTTGATCCCTGCCTCATTCACGCGCCGCAGCAACTCGTCGTACAGCTTCTTGTCCGTCTCCGCTTCGCGCTTCAGGCGTTGATAATCGTACGACCGGGCGTTGAGGGTGTCGAACTCCTTCTTGGTCTCTGCTACGGATTTCTGCAGCATGGCTTCGCGGGATTGGGACTCGTGGTATTCGGTCTCAATGCGGCGCAGGATGTTCTGCAAAGCGTTGTCGTTCTGTTTATTGAGCGTGTTGACGCGGGCGGCGGCCTTGCGGTGTTCGGGGTGCTGGGCCCCGTATTGTTGTTTAATCCTGGCGAGGTCCTCTTCGGCCTCGTTGAGGCGTTCGCGGAGTTTCTTCAGTTCTTCGCCTTGCGTGGAGACTTGGGCCGCTTCGAGCGACCCATCTCGCGAAGAGTTGTACGCGGACTCTTTGCGGACACGGTCGGCCTGGGCGGCGGTGTATTCCTGGTTGAGCTGCATCAGGCGGGCGGAGAGGATGGAGGTCTTCTCCTCGGGATTGATGACGTTCAGCTCTTTTTCGAACCGGATTAACGCTTCGGAGGACCGCTCCATTTTGGCCTTAATCTCTTCGATCTGGTTCTGCATGAAGGTGGACATCGAGGCCGATGCGCGGATGCGGATGTTGTACGTGTGTTCGATGTATGACCGGGCAATGCCGTTGGCGACGTTAGCGGCGAGTTGCGGGTCGGGGGACCGATAGGCGATTTTGAGGATGTAGGTGTTGGGCGGGCGGGTCACCTTCAAGTTTTTGAGGACGATGGGGGCTTCGGCGGCGGCTTCGGGGCGGACGCGCGGGTCCACTTTCTGCTTTTCGTGCTTGCGGAGGTCGTAGCGTTCGGTGACCGGACGGAGGACCGCATCCGACTGGATCAGGTTGATCTGCGTAGCGATGAACTGGTCCGAGTCGTTGATAGCGCGGAGAGATTGGGCTTCCTGGCCGACGAGTCCGGTGGGGGCCTGGCGGTCGATATCGACGACGGCAGTGGACTCATAGATCGGCGTCAACCGCGCCGAAACGATATAGGTTGCGGCGACCGAAGCGGCAACAAAGGCGAGGATCTTGTACCGGTGGCGGCGGAGGATCCACAGATAGTGCGATAACGGCACGGAGGGCTGATCCGGCTCTTCCGAATAAGGCCCGGCGGCATTGGAACCCGGCGCTCCGTAGTAGTAATAGTTTGGCGGGGGCGGGTAGGCAGAAGGCAGCCGGGGATCCGAGGGCGCCGGTCCGGCCGGGAGGTTGTCTGGATTAGGCAGGTGTTTTATCGACATTTCGAAAAGAAGCTGTCAGCTTTCAGCATTCAGCTTTCAGCGGAAGGGGGTTCGCTTCCGCTCGCTTCATTACTTAAGCGCCGGCTTGCTTTCGCTCGCCGGCTCAATGTGGTTAGTCGCCTTCGGGCGACTGTCTTGTTGGCGATCTTGTTTTATCTGCCTCGCCAGATCAGCATTCCCGACACCGTTCCAGCGCCGAATGTCGCCATGCGGTCGAGGGCCGTCATGGTCTTCCGCTTACTCGTGTTGTCCGGGATATACAGGATGTCATTCGCCATCAACGGAACGTCTGTCGCCTTCCGCTTCATGATGTCTTCGAGGGGAATTGCGATCTCGTTCTTGCCGGTGCCGGTCGCTTCTTTGCGGTAGATGTAGGCCAGCTTCTGCGCATATGGCAGGAGGCCTTCGGCCTGGGCGAGCACCTTCATGACCGTCGTGTCATTCGAGTCTTCGATTCTGAAGGCTCCCGGTTTTTTTACGTTGCCGACTACGAATACCTTGCCCACATCGGGCACACGGATCTCCTCGCCGCCGATCAGCTTTAGGTTCAGTTCCGGGTCGGCGGCATCGATCAAACCTTTGACCGGGATGCGGCGCGTTAGGGTTTTACTGGTGCCGTCTTCGTATTTCTCCAGGCGGGTGACCAGGATTTCCGGTCCGGCATCGGTGGAGAGACCTTCGGCGCGGGTGAGGGCGTCGAGGAGAGTGACTACACCATAGGCCTGGAACGTTAGCGGACGTTTGACGGCGCCGGCTACGGAGATGGGCCGCGACTTGTATTCGGCGATGTGGACAGTCACGACCGGGTCGACGAAAAGCTGTTCGTCGGAGAGGGCCTTGGCGATGGCTTCTTCGATAGCGGACGGAAGGAGTCCGGTAACCTTGATTCGCTGTTTCAGCATGGGTAGCCGGATTTCGCCCGATTGCGAGACGCGGACGGTGCGGGTGAGTTCGGGCGCGCCGTAGACCGAGACGGCAATCAGGTCGTCGACGCCAACAGGTTGGGACGGGAGATTGTAGCCGCCAAGTTCCTGCGGTTGGGGTGGTGGCTGGTTGGGCTGCTGGGCGGTGAGCGCCGGGGCGAGGAGCAAAAGGGAGATCAGTAGAAGCGACTTCATTGGTGTGGAGCTATCGTTACCAGGGTACGTTACGGCTATGGCCAAACTAAAGGGACCGACCGGGAGGCCGGCCGGCGAACGAAGACGTTCGCCCCACATTCGGCAGGGGGTCGCGGGCTTACGCGAATCGTGCTTGTTTGCAAAGTTGCATTATCCACCGGCGACGGCAGTGGAGGCGCCGTTGGAGAGGTGGCGGCGGAGGCGGTCCACTTCGTTGTTGAGGCTGAGTACACGCGCTTCGACGAGGCGGAGGCGCTCGACTACGGTCAGGTCCGGGGGCGCTGCCACGGAGCCATTGCTGACGAGCGAATGCACGGCGAGGCGCGCCAGATCGGAAACGGTGCGCGCACCGTAGTTTTCCCGAAGGGTCTGCATGCGATCGTACTCTTCAGGCGTTAAGCGAAAACTGATCATCTTCTGTTTACGCATCGAGGGGGCTCCGCTAACTGCGTTGTGGAAATGAAGGTTAGAGCCAAGTCACTGCTGATGGAAGGTGCAAGCAGTTCCAAAGAAGGCGGCGGGACGGTTTCAAGAGGTAGACGGCAGATTCAGGCACAGAGCTACCGCAGTAACGGTCCCATGGGATCCGCTGCGAACGTGTCGATACACGTATAACGTATTAGGTTGACTTCGGAAACCCGACGCCGCGCCTTAGTTGGTGCGGTCCTCCGGCTGCAGTTGTACAAAGGGGAACGGAAAGGGCGCGATTATCGCGGCCTGGCAACCCGATCCCGTTAAACGTAATCCCATCAAATTCCGGTTCTTACAGCCCGGGCATAAGTAGGTGTTCGTTTGCACAAAACTATCAGCCATTGTCAACCTTGTTTTGGTTCAAGAGCCGGCTATTCGCCAAATGAAGAGAACCGGCTACAGAACTCGACTAAAGCCCGGAACGGAGACGCACACCTTCTATTCGCCAACGGAATGGGAAGGGAGGTTGAAGGCTCGACGTCACATCGATTCCGATACACACACCTATTTCAAAGCGGCTTGCAGCGAAGCCGGCAGCACACTCGCCGCCAACGCGGCTAAGAGCAGCTCATGGAGAGAAACTGTCGCGGAAACTTATTATCTAAGTGCTTCCGAAAACAAATTGTCTCACAAAGTTTTCTCGTGTCAACCACGAAAATGCCAACAAATCAGGCATTTCCAACCGGCCCGGGTGGAGTGTAGGAACCGTTACAGAGAAAACGGAGTTCCGGACCTTCCACCTCGCCCGTGGTGGTTGACTTGGAAGACATTACGAAGTCGTAACGAGAGCAGTACCTTCGAAGTCGAAGCGGATGCGCAGTTCGCGCAGCCCATGCCGGCGGCAGAGCACTTCACGCAACTGCGTCTTGTTTTCGGTATAAAACATCAGGAATCCACCGCCACCTGCGCCGACCACTTTGCCGCCGAGGGCGCCATTGCGGCGGGCCAGTTCGTAGAGGTCATCGATTGTGGAATTCGACATATTCGATGTGCGTTTTTTCTTGTTTTCCCAGTGGACGTGCATGATTTCGGCGAATTTGCGCAGGTCGCCCGCCTCAAGGGCAGCGCGAGAAGCCAAGCCCATATCCTTGACGCGGTGGAGATTCTCGATCATGGCCTGATCCTGCGATTTGGACCGTTTGTCCTGATCGGCGAGCAGGGCGCCCGCCGAGCGGGTGTAGCCCGTAAAGACCAGGAATAGGTTGTCTTCGAGCGAGTGGAGGGTTTCGGCGTCGAGGCGTAACGGGTCCACGGTGACGTTACCGTCGGGGTTGAAGGTGAACGCGGTCAGGCCACCAAACGCGGCGATGTATTGGTCCTGTTTTCCGACCGGTTCGCCGAGACGGTCGATTTCGATGTGGCACGCCTCTTCCGCCAGGGCGCGCTTCGTGACAGGTTGCCGGCAATGGGTGTGGATTCCGTAAAGCAAAGCTGTAGAGAACGATCCGGACGAGCCAAGGCCGGTTCCGGCCGGAATATCGGAGAGGGAGGTGATTTCGAGGAACTTGGGCTGGACGTTGTTGAGCAGGAGCGCCTCGCGAATGATCGGATGTTGAATGTCGACCAATTTAGTGACGCGCTCCAGGTGGGAGTACTTGATGATCAGATCTTCCTGAAAGGAGTTATGAACAGTGATGTAAACGTATTTGTCGATGGCGGCGGCAATCAGGAAGCCACCATGCTCACGGTAGTAGGAAGGCAGGTCGGTTCCTCCGCCACCGAGAGAGATGCGCATGGGGGAACGTGTGATGATCATGAGCGTTTCAGGTCCAAGGGCATTGAGGGATCAGCGGGGTAAAAGTGTTCCAGGACACGAAGAGCAGCTTGGGCATCGGCAACGGTAGGATTGGGCTGACGATTCAGGCGAATGTCTTCGAGGAAGGTAGCGAACTCCAGGTCCCAGGAGCGGTCGCCCCGAGGATACTCGTAGATCGTGGTCTCCGGCGGTCCCATTTCGGGCAGCATACGATACCAGGCGAGGCGTTCCGTGCCGTACGAACCGCCAAGGCCGGTGATCTCGAGTTTGCCGCCGCGCCCGGAGATCTCGAGGGAGAAGGTATTTTTCCACTCGGTCCAGGTGGCGTGAAGGAAGGCAGTCACGCGCTCGGGTGTTTCCAGCAGCAGGAACACGTTATCTTCAACAGGCATATCCCAAAAGTAGGTATGCAACGAGCCCTGAACGCGGGTGAAATCACCGGCGAACCAACGAGCGAGGTCGATAAGGTGCATGCCCTGGTCGATGCCTTCCCCGCCCCCGGAAATTTCGCCGACAGCGCGCCACTCGCGATCGTAGCCGATGCGCCCGCCGTGACCGTAGCGTCCACGGATAAACATGAGCGGCCCGAGGGCGCCGGAATCGAAAATCTCGCGCGCCTTCTGAAGGGCCGGGTGGAAGCGATGATTAAAGCCGATGCGCACCAGGGCACCGGTCCGCGAGGCGGCGGCGGCTACCAGGTCGAGTTCGGCGGCGCGGCGGGCCCCCGGCTTTTCGATGAGCACGTGCTTACCGGAGCCGGCCGCGGCGGCGGCAACGGGCGCGAGCAGGTTGTGCGGAGTTGCTACGATCACGAGATCGGCTTCGGGTGCTGTGGCGGCATCCTGCCAATGAATAACGGCCCGCGCGCCGGTTTGCGCCGCCAGCGCCTCAGCACGCCGCGCGTCGGCATCGCAACAGACGGTGACACGGGCGGAGCCCAGGGATTTGGACCGCTTTTGGCCGATGAGGCCGCACCCGATGATAGCGACCCGGGTGGGATGAATCATGAGAATGTTCTCGTCCTCTTCAACGACATGTCGTGAACTGCGACCGCCCTCACAGTGAAGTGCGGCCAAGGTGCCGAAAATCTCACTTCCAGGGAAGCCCCCGTTCGGCAGGGACGATCCGGCGCAAGGTGTATACATCGGTGCGCCTCAGGTGATCGGTCAATTGGGGGAAATCGCTCCAAGGGTCCCAAACGGCGGAGATCAGTTTTCCCGTGATCCCATCCGAGGCGCGCGAGGCGAGAAATGCACAGCAGGCGGCAGCTTTGGCGGCAGTTTTGTCTGATTCGGTGTCGGGGGTTGACTGTACCACTTTGACCGCCTCGGCGTAATTCTCGTGACCGACCACGTCTGGCCCGGCCTCGATAATCTCGCGCAATAACGCCGTATTCATAGCGCCGGGCGCGATGGCGTTGATGTCGATGCTAAGTTGCTGCTGCGCAAATTCATCGGCGAGCGTTTCGGCCAACCGCACAATTGCCGTTTTTGAAACCGCATAGGCCGTGAGGAAGGGTCGCGATTTAGTGGCTCCGCCGCCGGATAGCAGGACGATTTTGCCGCGTTCGGACCGTTCGAGGAGCGGCAGAAACGCCCGGATCGCATACGCGGACCCGCCGAGGTTCACCTGAACCGTGTGGAGCCAGTAGTCCCAGTCGGTTTTCTGCAATGGGCCGAACGGACCGTGGATGCCGGCGTTCGAAACCAGCACGTCCACGCCCCCCAAAGTCTGCTGGGCTATCGCAGCCAAGCGGTCCAGGTCGGCTGTAACCGAAACATCCGCAGCCGCGGTGTGGATCTCTGCTGCGGGAAACTGACCGTGCAACCGGGCGGCGGCTTCGTCAAGACCCGGGAGGTTGCGCGCGCATAGGAGCAACCGCGCTCCCTGCCCGAGGAGAGTTCGCGCAATCTCGAGACCGAGCCCGCGCGAAGCCCCGGTGATGACACACCGGCGATTGCTGAGTGCGTCAGTGGTCATCGCGAGAGTCGAGTAGCCAGGGGTTCGCCTGCAGGTATTCGATGGTGGAAACGATGCCTTCACGAATCGAGTACCGCGGTTTCCAGCCGAGCGACCGGATGGCTGAACAATCCAGGAAAATGAATGGGTTATCGCCGATCCAGCCGCGATCTCCGCCGGAATAAGTGCGCTGCGGGTTCACCCCGATGGTCTGGCAGATCCAGCCGACCGAATCGTTTACTTCGCAGTATTCGTCGGTGCCCAGATTGTAGATGCTGACGCGATCAGGCGCACGCTCCACTGCGGTCATGATCGCCGACACGCAATCCGATACGTGCAGGTAGCTCTTTCGCTGCTTGCCGTTCCCGAGAATGTGGAGCGACTCGGGGTGTGATCGCAACTGCTTCAGAAAATCGAAAACGTGACCGTGTGAGTATCGCGGGCCCAGAATGGAGACGAACCGGAAAATCAGCGCCCTGATGCCAAATGCCTCAGAAAACGCGGAGATCAGACCTTCGGCCGCCAGCTTAGACGCGCCATACAGAGAGGTTTGGATTGGGAAAGGCGCGGTTTCAGGCGTGGGGATCACGGCGGCTTCGCCGTACACGGATCCTGTCGAGGAAAATGCGATGGCTGGAACATTATTGAGGCGCATCGCTTCCAGCACGTTGTAGGTCGCGATCGTGTTCTGCTCCATGTCGAGCCGGGTGTGCTCGGGACCATGCCGCACGTCCGCGTTGGCCGCCAGGTGGAACACCATTTCAGCGCCCGTCATTGCCTCTCGAAGCGTATCGAAATCCAGCAGATCCGCCTGAATCAGCTTGAAATTCGAATTCCTCAATGCGGAATCGATGAACTCCATCCGCCCCGTGATCAGCTTGTCATAGCCGATCACCGTATGGCCCACGGTCAGCAAATGGTCCGCAAGGTTTGATCCTATAAATCCGGCCGCGCCGGTAATGAATATGCGCACGTTAGTTGGGTAGGTCTACAGTGTGAAGCCGGAGCTGACCGCATCGTTGCGGAACATCTTTACAGTGTCCAGCGAGTATTCCGTTAAATCCTTGCCGACGAGCGACAGCTTCGCCAGGATATCCGGCGTTGCCGTGATGATGTGACAGCCTACCTGGGCCGCTTGGACTACGTTGAGCAGTTCCCGCGGGCTGGCCCATATGAGTTCCATCTGCGGATGAGGCCGCATAATGTCGACTGCTTCCGCCATCATGGGGACTGGATCACGGCCCGTATCGGCAACGCGTCCCGCAAATACCGAGATGCATGCCGGCGCGCCGCCGGCCAGGGCACTGCAAATGTCGCGGACCTGGTCAAGCGTCAACAGCGCAGTCACGTTCAGTTGAATGCCTTCACGGGTCAGCTTCGCGACAAGCGGAGCCGCCGATTCTGCTCGCGTGTTCGTGACAGGAATCTTAACGTAAACGTTCGAGCCCAAAGAGGCGATCTTCCGGGCCTGGCGCTCCATTTCGTCGAAGTCGTCAGCGAACACTTCAAGGGAGATGGGGCGGTCCGGGATCGACTGCAGCAGGTCGCGCGCAAACGCCTCATAATCCGTAATCCCCGCCTTCTTCATCAGGGTCGGATTGGTGGTGAACCCCTGGATCAGCGGGTTCTTATAAAGATTCAGGATGGCGTTCTTATCAGCGCCGTCGGCGAAGATCTTAACTTTGAGTTGCTCAGCGGTCATAGGGCAATAGAATTACACTCCCGCGTGCTGCAAAATCCAAGCCGCGGCTTCCGGCAAAGACGATACGGTTTGGTCCGGCGCGCGGGTTGGGCCGCGCTCGGCGTAGCGGTAATCGATCAGCACCGTTCGGCATCCGGCTGCGTGCCCGGCGTCGATGTCCCGCCAACGGTCGCCTACCATATAGCAATCGGCCAAAGTCAGGCCATACTCCATAGCGGCTCGATGAAAAAGTCCCGGTAGCGGCTTCCGGCAGTCGCAATTATCGGCATCGTCATGCGGACACACATAGACGTGGTCGAGCGGCAACCGCTCGGACAAGTAGTCGTTGATCGCGTTCAACGCAACTGGGTCCTGGGTTCCCCGGGCGACGTCCGGCTGGTTGGTTACCACGAGCAACCGAAACCCCGCCTGTCGCAGCGAATCGAGTGCCTCCGGCACACCCTGAGGGATCTCCACTTCCTCGATCGTTGAGGGGGGATAGGGTTTGTTGTTGCGCGTCAACGCGCGGTTTAGCACTCCGTCGCGATCGAGGAACACGGCACGGCCACCGTTCATTTCACCGATTCCCACTTCGTTTGCGCCTGTTTTAGCAGCGGATGCGAAACAAACAAGTGCCAAACCACGGCCTGAAATGCCTCCGAATGCGGCGTCACATGCGTAGGGTTCACCACCGGAACCACTACGCAGGCATCGGCAACTTGAGCCGTGTACCCGCCGTCTCGACCGACAATTCCGGTAATCCGGGCGCCGACTGATTTGGCGTGGTTCACTGCGGCTACCAGATTCGGCGAAACGTTTTGTTCCAGATTCCCGCCGCCTACCGAGAAGACGAGCAATGTGTCCTTTGCGCACAATCGTGACACTTTCAGCCACGAGTCGAACACGCCGGCCCAGCCCTCGTCATTTGTGCGCGCCGTCAGCTCCGAGACATTGTCCGTGGGCGCATACGTTTCGATCCCGCAAATCTTGCGGAAGTCGTTCACCGCGTGCGAGGCATTGGCCGCCGACCCGCCGACTCCCAAAATAAACAGCCTGCCGCCGTTCGTGCGAGTATCGGCCAGAATCTCTACACACCGGTCGATCGTCTGGGCATCGAGCCCCTGCACAACTTTGATGGTCTCTGCGAGATAAGAAGCGGTGAAGGACATGAGTTAGTTAGTGTTTCGCAAGCAGTGCGTCGAGTTCCTGCAGGCCCTGGTGTGAGCCGATTTCATAGAACCGCTCGTGGATTTCGTAAGCGGCCAACTGATTCTGCGCGAGCAGAGTTTGATAAAGGTCCGCTAAATCCCACTGGGTAGCGCCTGCGGGTGGGCCCGCGGCAAACGCCGCATGGCGAAACGCGCCTAGCCCATAATCGATATGCTGCATTGCCTCCGTTCGCTGTTTCTTATCGTACTTCAAGATCTTGCCATCAGCGAAAACTACATTGGAAGTATCGTAAAGCGAATCGTTCTTAAAAACGGTCATCAGCGCCAGTTTGCCGGAATCGACGAAGTAGTGCCCAACAGGTTCGAACGCGGTCGGCAGATACGAGTCGCCATACAGAACAAAGAATGGCGAATCTTGCGGCAGCAGAGGCAACGCCTGGTCCAACGCTCCGGCCGTACCACGCAAAGTTGGACCGTCATACGAATACCGCACCTCCAATCCGAAATCCGAACCGTTCCCCACGGCCTCTTCCACCTGCTCGCCCAGAAAACCCAGGCACAGCACCACCAACCCGACACCGTTGTCGCGCAGCAAACGCAGCTGATGAAAGATGAATGGCTCACCGGCCACCGTTAACAGTGCTTTGGGCACCTTCTCGGTCAAGGGCCGCAAGCGGGTCGCCAGTCCGCCGGCTAGAATCGCTGTCGGTAGCATCAGATTCGATGGTACCGGACGGCGCTCGAAACCGGGCGAAGACATTGGGCACAAAGAGTTTGATAGAATTCCGGCATGTTGAGCGATCGGCGGAGTTTTCTCCAGACCCTGGGCGCTGGATTCGGAATGCTGGGCCTGCGTGGCACGCTTGAGGCCGCTACCACCGGCGGGCCGTTGCGGCAGACTCACTTTCCGGCCAAAGCGAAGCGAGTCATCTTCCTGTTTCTGAACGGTGGCATGTCTCAGGTGGACACCTTCGACCCCAAGCCCGCGCTGACCAAGTACAACGGCAAGGCTCTGCCGGGCGAGAAGATCGTCACTGACCGTGCTTCCGGCAACCTGATGGAATCGCCCTGGAAATTCCAGAAATACGGGCAATCAGGCCTGGAAGTATCGCAAATCTTCCCCGAAATCGCCAAGCGCATCGATGACTTCTGCGTCATTCGCAGCATGTATGCCGACAACGGCAATCACGGACCCTCATTGCAACTGATGAACTGCGGCCACCAGTTGCCGGGCCGACCCTCCATGGGCTCGTGGGTTACCTACGGGCTTGGCACCGAAAACCAGAACCTCCCCGGCTTTGTGGTCCTCTGCCCCGGCTTTCCCGTGCTCGGTAGTTCTTTATGGTCCTCGGGCTACATGCCGTCCCAGTACAACGGCGTCCACATTCAGAACAACGCCGTCGAACCGGAAAAGCTGATCCCTAATCTTGGCGTCGGCAGCAGCGAGAAACAGAATCAGCTTGGGTTACTCTCGAAGCTCAACAAGATGTACGTCGAGCGCCTGGGTGGCGAGCAGCCTGAAGTCGAAGCGGCGGTTCGTGCCCTTGAATCGGGATACCGGCTCCAGATGGATGCGATGGACGCCTTCGACATCCGGAAGGAGCCTGAAAAGATCCGCGCCCGGTACGATCTCTACCAGGATCCGCGCGGCGACTTCGGCCGTGGCTGCCTGCTTGCGCGCCGGTTGATTGAACGGGGCGTCCGCATGGTCCAGGTCTTCTTTGGCAACTTCCAGCCCTGGGATCACCACGACGACATTCGAATTCATGCCAAGTTGGCTCAGCAATCCGATGGTCCTATTGCTGCGCTCATTGACGATCTCAAAGAGCGCGGCCTGTTCGACGAAACCCTCATCATCATTGGCAGCGAATTTGGCCGCACTCCGATGATCCAGAACTCCGGCTTAGAGAAGTTAGGAAACGGCCGCGATCACAACGTGCATGGGTTTACGGTGCTGCTGGCCGGCGGTGGCGTCAAAGGTGGCACCGCGTACGGTGAGACCGACGAATTCGGACTTCGCGCGGCGGTGAATAAGGTCCACGTGCACGACCTCCACGCCACCATTCTCCACTTGCTCGGTTTCGACCACCTGCGCTTAACCTACCGCTACGCAGGCCGCGATTTCCGGTTGACGGATGTTCATGGCAACGTCGTGAAGCCGATTATTGCCTAAGTTCTGCTCCAGCTCGGGCCTATCCCTCGGGCCTATCCAAGATACAGTAGAACGTCAAGGCTGAGGCGCCGCGAAGCCCGATGTCCCTGCCGAGCTTATGGCGAACGCGTACCCCGCTCGACCACACGCTCGTGGCGGTTACGGCAGCCCGAACACAAGGATTGCCGAGCCAGAGGCGACAGCGACAAACTGTTTGCCGTGCGAGCTGAACGTCATGGGTGACGTCCGCCACGATTGATTGGTGTGGAAGTGCCAAAGCGGCTCCCCCGTTTTTGCATCAGCCGCCGCGAAGGCGCCACTGTCGTCACAGTAAAACACCAACCCGCCGGCTGTCGACACCACTCCGCCCCAACTGTTGGCCGGCCCCTCCATGGCACGGCTCCAAGCCACTTTGCCCGTCTCCAGATCAACGGCCCGCAAGTACTTGCGACCCGGCTCTCCAGGGATGTTGCGAGCGCCACCGCCGTAGAATTGCTCGCCCGGAATGAGCCACTCAGCCGACTTCACATAGATCGAGCACTTCTCGAGCGCCACCAGATAGAACAATCCAGTGCGAGGATTGTAACTATTCGACATCCAGTTATTCCCACCTTCTGGCGCAGGGCAGGCCTTTGAGCCTTCCAGCGTGGGCTCGGTGCCGGAAACCCGGATGGGCCGGCCATCGGGCCCAATACCTTTAGCCCACGTCAGGTTTTCGATGTATGGGGTCGCCGCCAACAGCTTTCCGCTTTCGCGATCGAGAACATAGAAGAAACCGTTCCGGCTCGCCTGCACCAACAGCTTGCGTTGCGTTGCGCGAAAGTTGGCGTCGATAAGCATCGGTACTTGCTGGGCATCAAAGTCGTGCACATCATGAGGCGTCACTTGGTAGTACCAGACCAGTTTGCCGGATTTCGGCTGTAAGGCCAGGATGGAAGATGTGTACAGGTTATCGCCGCGCCGCTCGTCACCGTTGTAGTCGGGGCAAGGATTACCGGTCGTCCAATACAACAGGTCGAGAACCGGGTCGTACGTGCCTGTCAGCCAGGTAGAGCCACATCCGACCTCTAGCGCTTTGCCCTGCCAGGTTTCCGATCCGGGTTCGCCACGTTTCGGCAGGGTATTAAAGCGCCACACCCTCTCGCCGCTGTCGGACCGGTATGCATCCAGAAACCCGCGCATACCCCCATCACCACCGGCTATTCCAGCCACGACCATATCGCCCACTATCAATGGCGCGGAGGTGGCGCCATAGTGATTGCGTAACGGCGCATCGCCGACCATGTCGACCTCCCACAGGACGCTCCCGTTTAAGCGGTGCAGGGCGATCAGGTGTCCATTATCGGTTTGGATAAAAACACGGTCGCCGAGGAGTGCGACTCCGCGGTTGAATCCCCGGATCGGGTCACCGACAAGGCCCGGTGACTTTGGACGGTTCCAGCGCCAGATCAGGCGGCCGGACGCTGCATCCACCGCGTGCAAATCGTTGCCGTGCGCGATGTACATCACTCCACCCGCAACTGTCGGCGTCGACTGCAGTCTCGCGTTCGCGATGGGGTACATCCAGCGCACACCAAGTTGATGCACGTTGTCACGCGTGATCGAGGAAAGAGGGCTATGACGGTTGCCGGTCAGGTTTCCGTCGTACGTCGGCCACTCGCCTGGTTTGGGAGCGACGATGTCCGCCCACGAGAGCCCCCCTGCCGTTGCGCGATGGGGAGGAACTCCGGCCAGCGCATCCGCACGGGGCAGCCGCGTCAGAAAAGCGAGTAGATCTCGTCGTTGCGCAGCCGACGCCTTCAGCGGCGGCATCAGCGATGCCCGCTCGTGCTGGACTGATTGATAGTCTTGCCGGCGCAGAAAATGGAATTGCCCGTCGACGCCCTGAAGCTGCAAGTCAAAATTCGACTGATTGCGCGCCAACCCGCGGAGCGGCGTGCCATCGCTAAGCTTCACCGTCACTACCTGGTAACCCGGCGTGATAGCCGCACTCGGATTGTCTAGCGCCTGCTCAATGTCGCGGAGTTTACTTCGGTTGCCGAGATCGGTTAGCTCAGGTCCTACAGCCGCTCCCTTGCCGTTGACAATGTGGCACTCTATGCACTTCCCTTCACCGGCGAAGAACGCTTCGCCCGCTGCTCGATCACCGTCCACCGGGCGATTGGAGGCTGGGGCCAGCAATGCGCGCACAAACTGGATGAGGTTCTCCATCTCGGCGCCGGGTAGGTCAAAACCGGGCATTCCTGAAACGGGCACACCCTTTCGAATCACGTCTCCCAGTTCGCGATCACTGCGCAATCGAAAGCGCCGCGCATCCACTATGCTCGGGCCGCGCTGCCCGCCCCTGCCATCGGCCCCATGACACGGCGCGCACAACGATTCAAACTTCTTCCCACCCTCTCCAACGTCTGCGTGCGCCTGTGCCGCCAAAACTGCGGCAACCGGCAGCCAACGAAGCATCAACGCTACCAATTGATTCTTCCCCGGATCTCCACACGGCGCGCCGCCGCTTTGTCTGCTCCGAAGTAGGTGTACGCCGACGTGATCACCCCAGCGCTCGGCACTGAAATGTTGCTGTTCGGGAATAGAAAGTGCGGGTGGTTAAACAGGTTCGTGGCCGCGCCCATTAGATTGAAGTTGAATCGTTCGCTAACTTTGAAGGTCTTCGCCAGTGACAGGTGATGGATATTTCGGCCAGGGCCTTCCAACACATTCACGCCGCTGTTGCCGTAACGGCCTGGAGGTGGTGACGCAAACGCATTTGCATCGAACCAGCGGTTGAGTGTACGATTCGCGGGATCGAAGTTACCGTTCGCCAACCGGTCAGGCAACCCGCCCACGGTGTTCGTATTCGACGGATCCGAACCGGAGTAACTCGGACTAAAGAATAAGCCCGTCTGGAAAAGGCTCTGTAGGGAAACCAGCCACCCGCCGGCCAACAAATCTACGAACCGAGGCGAGTTACCCAGCAGCGCCTTGCCCCGGCCGACCGGCAAGTTCCAAAACACCGTTCCGACAAAGCGGTGGCGCGGAACAAGTCCGTCGCGGTTCCAGAAATAGTGGCTGTATGGGTTTTCCGTATTTAAAAAGTCGGCAAAGCTGTTGCCCCACGTCCAATGGGCATCGAAAGTGACATCGCCCACCTTCTTCTGCACTTCGAATGTCATCGCGTCGTACTTTGTCCGGCCGTCCTGCAGGCCCATCGTTGCCCCAATAAATTGTGGATACGGCCGGCGCGCCTGCGTGAATGGAATCAGGCTGGGCTGCGGCTTGTTGAGGTTGACGTTGTAGTTCAAACCCTTCCCGCGAGTCCCCGTATACGATAGCCGGAATCCAATCTGCGCCAATTGGCGTTCGAGCGTAACGTTGAACTGCTCAAAATACCCATTCCGCGCCTGGACAGGAAAGCCGATCGCGCTCTGCGATGGAATGTTGCCGGCGCCGGCGGGAAAGGCGTTCGGAAACTGGAACAGCGGCACCCCATTTGTGATCGTGTTTATAAACGTCTCGCTTAACTGGAAGGGTCCGCCCGTATTCGCGAACGGAAACTGGCCAAGGAATTCGGTGAAGATGCCAAAACCGCCCCTTACAACCGTCTTGTCGTTTACCCGGTAAGCGGCTCCTAAGCGTGGAGCGAAGTTACGCCGGTCGGGTTTGATAACGGCGTCGCCCGTCGTTACACGAATCAGATTGGTGGGGTAAAGTGAACTGACTTTACCGGCGACTTCCTCAGGGATCACGATGTTCCCCGTGGCCGGGTCCCAGTTATACTGCAGTTTGTCGTCGTATTTCGCTGCCCCGAAGTAATCCCAGCGAACACCGAGCGTGAGAGTTAGGCGGCTCGACACCTTCCAGGTGTCGTCGACAAACAGTCCGAGTTCGCTCGAACGGCGGCGGCGGTCCACAAGTGGGTCGACTCGAGAACTGCTGAATGGCAATCCCAGCAGAAAGTCGGCATACGGGAACCCCGAAAGCGACCCATTGAAGGTGAATTGCCCATAGGTTCCGTTCTGAACGATGTCGCTGTATCCGATGTACTTGCGGTAGTCGAAACCCACCTTGATCGAATGCTTGGCTGTCATTTTGCTCAAAGTGGCCGCGGCGTTGTAATCGTGATCGTCCTGCGCTGTTCCGCCGGGCTGAAGGTTGAGGGCCGTGTAACCGGTGATGTTCATTTCGGGGAAGCCCATCGCGCTCAGTCCGCGAGGATTCACGCCCTGAATGCCCAGCTCCCGCACCACCGTGTCGCCTTTCAATGGCTCGTATCCGTCGACAGTATTTCCGTCGACTACTTTGTTGAGATACCAGCCGAAGCGCGAGGTTAGCACCACAGTCGGAGAGAATACGTGTGTATCGCTGAACACCTGATGCCACGCATACCGGTTCCGCGTCCAAGCCAGACCAGGCCACGTCCGCGGCAGAACGTAAGGAGTCCAGCGGTTCAGGATCCGGTAATAAAAGTGATTGTTGGACGAGAATTCATGATCGACGCGGGCTGAGAAGTAGTCGACCTTGTATAGATCGAATGGGTATGGGTGAAGGATATTCAAGTTGTTGTTGAGGTCGTCCGGGCCGCCACGATTCGGCGTTGGAATATAGCGCTCCTGCACACGCAGCGGGACTTGGTTCAGGCGCGCCCGCGGAATAACATTGCCAGCAAATGGATTGCCCGTGAGCGGATCGCGAACGATGGTGGGGCGTGCCTGGTTGAGCAGTTGCGAAAAGTCGCCTTCCCTCATTCGCCCCGACGGAGCGTTGGTTAGAAAATAGTTCTGACTGGGATCGCGAATGCCGTTCCATGACGTGTAGAAGAAAGTTCGATTCCGGATGATCCGGCCCGAAGCGCTTCCCCCGAAGATATGGAACTTCTGCGGCACTCGGCGCGGATCGAAGAAGTCTCGGGCATTCAGGAACGAGTTCTGTACATAGTAAACTCCCGTACCGTGAAACGCGTTGTAACCACGTTTCCCCACCATGTTGAAGTAACCGGCTCTCGGATGCTCTGCGGAGTTGTTGACAGTGACGATCTTGACCTCTTCTACATCTTCCATGTTGTGGATCTGGTTGACAGTCCCTTGCGTTGGTGCCCCGTCAAGACCTTCTTCAATCTGGCTGCCTCGGATTCCGGAGATTGTCCAGTCGTGGCCGCCGCCCTGGCTGGGAGCGATGTTCGGCAAAGTTACCAGGAACATGCTTGGGTTGAATCGATCGATTCCGCTTTGCGCGGAGAACTGGTAGTTCTTAACGCCAACAGTACCGGCAAGCTTCGACTCTTCCGTATTGATGACCGCCGCGAGAGCCTGGACCGTCACTTCACTCGCCGTCTCCCCGACCTGAAGTGGAACATCCACGCGGCGGATCTGAGCACTTTCGAGTATCAGGTCGTCAGCTTTGAACGTCCTAAAGCCTGGCGCCTTCACCTCAAGCCGGTAAACGCCTTTTTTCAAATCAGGGATCTCGTAATTGCCGGCTTCGTTTGACATCGTGCTGCGTTGAACGCTGGTTTGGACATCGATTACCACCACAACAGCGCCTGAAACGATCGCACCCGTCTGGTCGGTCACTTCGCCACGAATCGTCGAATTGACCTGTGCAGTCGCGGGTGATGTTACCACCACGGAGAATGCGATCAATGCGGCCACAACGCAAAAGCGTGTCATGCCTTCAAGCCCTCTGCTAGTTTTGTTCGCGGAGCGGAAGACGAGGCAGCCCAGGAATACCTTCGGCTCCAGTATGAACCGAGAATATTTGCGCTTAGAATCTTTGTCAAGCGAAATATCGGAATCGACAGCCCGCTGTGCTGCCGATGTCAGGACAGTGATCCACCTGCGTCCTGAAGGCCATGCGAGGGAGTTTGGTTCAGCTTGAGTGGACTGGCCGACGCCAAAGTGCAACTCTCCGGACTGCTGGCGCTGAGATAACTGTCACCAGCTAATCTGCCGTCGCCATCATGATCGACCAACGCGCATCCGCCGCCGATTGACTCCGTAATAGATAGCGCCCTTCACTGGCGAACCCTGAATCCCCCGAGGAAGATTCGAATTCCGGCACGCGTCCAGACAAAACCGATGTCCGTAATCTATTGAACTTGGTGCGGAGAGGGGGACTTGAACCCCCACGGGATTACTCCCGCTAGCACCTCAAGCTAGTGCGTCTGCCAATTCCGCCACCTCCGCATTGTCGAACAAACTTACTTCTTCTGCCCAGGAGCCGGGGCTGGAGCGGGGGAACCGCCCTTGGGTGCTTCCACCGGCAGCGGGACATTTACGGTGGCGCCGCCTTCCGGCGTTACCGTGATACCCGATGCGGGGTTGCTCCCTTTTTGTTGGGCAGGAGCTTTCGTCGCGGGCCGCTTTACGTTTTCCAGGACCGTGGTCCCACCACCCTGCTGTCGCGTGGCGAATATCGACAGGGAAAGTGATGTGATCATAAACAGTCCGGCTGCAATCGTCGTGGCCTTGGATAAGACCGTTGCAGCACCCCGCGGACCGAAGGCCGTTTGCGAACCCATGCCGCCAAAAGCACCGGCCAAGTCCGCCGCCTTGCCGCTCTGCAGCAGAACGACGACGATCAAAAAGAGACAAACAATTATGTGGACGATCGTCAGAAGGATAACCATGAGCTGAGAGCTATCAATTAGATTACCACGGCGGCCGGCTTTACTCCACCATAATCCCGCGTAAACCCTCGACCGTGAACTGGTCGCTCTTCATATAATCCATCAGCTTCTTCTCGCGGACGCGGACGGCTTCGACCGCCTTGGGCAGCGACTCTTCGAGGCCGGAAGGGACGAAAAGAACGCCGTTCTGGTCGGCATGGATCAGATCGCCGGGGCGGATGATCTCGCCTTCGATCTGGATAGGACCGCCGACGCGGTGAATCCGGAAGTAGCCGTGCGACGCCACCGCGCCCCGGGCAAAGTATTGAAAACCAAGCGCATGCACTTCGGGCAGGTCGCGCACGCCGGCGTCCGACAACAGGCCGATCGCTCCGAGGCGCGAAAACGCCGTGGCCATCACCTCACCGCAGTGCGCGGCGTAGTCCGGGTGACCACCGATTTCCTGGAACGCGATCACCGCGGGCTTGGGCGATGCTGCTACCGCCGCGTAGAGTTCGATGAACTGATTGGGGTCCATCGCTTCGCGCTGGGTAATGGTTTCCACTTCGGCCGTGACGGCGTAGCCCACCATCCGCCCAAACTCGGGGAACATGCTTTTAATGGACAGGGGAAGGAAGCCCTTGCTGCGCGGGCGGATGTTCAGCACTTCGATTGCGTTCGAAACCGTCGGCGAGTCAACCGACTTCAGGTACTCGATGTAGTCAGCCACGATAACGTAAATCTAGCAAATGTGATGGTTTCATACGCGTCCTTTTGGCCGGCCTCGTAGAGACAGCCGATGTCGCCGCCGCGAAGGGTGGCCAGGCTCGAGTAGGCGGATGGTCCCTGATGGAGTACTCGGACACGGAACCAGGTGTTGCCGTCGTCTTCGGACAGGCGAATGGTCATCCGTTCCCGCTTCGTCGAGGCGGGATTTGAGAAGACCAGGTAGCGCTTGTCGTAGCGGATGAGGCTTGCCTGACAGACCGGTTCGATCAGCGCGTACTGCAGTCCCGCATCCACCCAGGTCATGCCGCCATCAATCGACCGTGCGAGCGCCCGGCGATTGCGCCCGTGGTAGCTGCGCATATTCAGGAGCAGCGAACCATCCGACAGTTCCACCACTGCGCACTCGTTCGTATCGCTCTGGGCCGATCCGCCCAGCTTCCACGTCTGCCCGCTGTCATCCGAGTAGATGATGTGAGAGTGCCGTACCTGTCCTTTGAAGCGGCGGTGGTCGCAGGGAATGACCAACCGGCCTGACGCTGTTTGGATGCCGTTACCGGGACCGGTGGCGTACCAACCCCACCCGGGATCTTTCGTTGTGGAGGTGATGTCGGCTGGCTTGGTCCAGGTTTTGCCGTCATCTGCGGAAGACATCATCCACACGGTACGGGTGCCGCGGGCAGAGTCCTTTTCGATCTCACGCTCGGTCAGGTTGCCGGGATTGCGAGTCAGCGGAAGCCAGATGGTACCTGTTTTGCGGTCCTCTACGGGACACGGATTGCCGATGGTGTCGGTCCCCATGTCAGCTATCACCACCTGTTCGGACCACGTCCTGCCGTTGTCTTCCGATCGCTTCAACACCAGGTCGATATCGCCGGCATCGGAGCGTGAGTTCTTGCGGGCCTCGGCAAACGCCAGCAGGGTGCCTTTAGCGGTCGCGAGCAGCGCGGGAATGCGATAGGAATGGTAGCCCCCGGTGCCCTGGCCCCACACTACTGTCTCTTCGAGCTTGGGCGTGCGCCGCAGTGCAGGGGGGAGTAGCGTCAAAAACGATCGGCGGTCCAAAACGGGAGAGGCCTCCAGCATCCCTCCCGTTCAGGATAGCCAAACCTCTAAGCGGATAATCAACTCGGGATTACGAACTTCGCATTACTGAGAAACTGGACGTCGTTGATCCAGGCGTCGAAGAACCGGCCGATGACTTGGACCTGGGTGGCGCAACCCCAAGCGGCGTCGTCGCGCCCGCCGGACGCGTCGCCGAAGCTGAGATAAACTCCAGGGATTTTGGAATCCTGCACGATGTTGCCGCTGATGTCGTAAAGGACGGTATTGGCGCCGATGGCCAACTCGGAAACTCGTGCGCCTTTGCCCACGGCATTCACAAAGGCTTCAAACTCGGCGCGCAAGTCGGCATTGTCAGAGCGCAGGCCGGCGATCTCGCCATCGGCAATTGTGATTTCCAGTGGTGTATATCTGATATCTCCAAAGCGCTCCGAAAAGTAATTGCCGATCACCCCGTCGGCGACATAGACGCCGTCAACAGATTCGGGCCTGGTCCAAATCTCGCCTGCCGGCAGACTCACCTGCCGCGCGCCTGGAACGACGCCGGAGTTCTTGTGCCAGCCGCCGTTCACTCGGGCGTTGATCTTGGTGCCCGCGGGATTGGCCGCGCGGATGGTTCCACCGTCTTTAAGCATGTCGAGCATGCGCGTGCAGAAGCGGTCGACAAGGGCATAGTCGGCACGCATGGACTCGAGCATGGCGCGGCGGTCGACATTCGACACGTTGAGATATCGGACGCCATGACCAGCCGCCAACTCGGCCAAGGCGCGGCAGAACTCCGGCTCATCGGAGCGTATCGCCACTACGGCCACACAGGCGTCCGCGCCGTCCAGGTCCCGTGCAATGGCGTCGGGGATGGTGGTGATGGGGCGTGACCCTGCATCTTCCAGCACCCAGCGCGTGAAGCCGGCGCCGGCCAGTTCGATCTCCGCACTTATCGCCGCGGCGATCTCCTCCGATTGCTGGTCTGTAATAACCGACACCTTTTCACCCGGCCTCACGCCCAAGGCCCGCACCGCATTGCGGGCGCCGTCTAT
Source organism: Bryobacterales bacterium (assembly GCA_020846745.1). GTDB lineage: Bacteria > Acidobacteriota > Terriglobia > Bryobacterales > Bryobacteraceae > JADLDI01. The sequence goes on from JADLDI010000062.1 coordinate 53,029, forward strand.
ATATGCAGAATCGAAGGTCATAACCCTAGTTGCCACCTCTTCTGGCCAGGAATCGTTTGTACCCGGCCAAACAGTCGACAACTTTGGTTAGGTCTTTTGTTTCAAAACTTTCAGGAACTTTCCCAGGAAGGCGAAAGGTTACTGCGCGGGTATGGCCGCGCTCATTCGTAGTTCCGGACCGATGCTCTCCATCACCGCCATGATCTTCTTCGCGTAGATGGGTCGCGCCGGGTTGTAGATGCGCAGCAGATCCGCCACCGGCCGTCCACGATAAATTGGAGACTCGCTTAAACGTGTTGCCACGTACTCAATCGCTTGATTCACAGACGTGAATTGCGCCCGGCCAGACCGCCAGCCGAAGATGTTGTTTCTCCGGTACGCTCTACCGCCGCCCGATTCGATCATGGCGATGCTCGGCAGCAAGCGCCAATCCAGGTTGTGTTTGTCGGCTGCGGCCAGAAATGCGTCGGACCATCTCTCGAGCGGACTTCGGTTCGTCCGAAAGTAGTTGCGCAATCGGCTTAAGCGTGACTCTGCCTGTTCCGCGCCACGCGTTTGCTGCGCGCCGGCTGCATTGGGACCAAACGCCATCGCGCAGGCGAGTGTCACACCAGCCACGCGCCCAATCGTCTTGTTCCAAAACGAAACAGAAATGCCATCGTGCAAGTACGGGAAGTTCAGCATGTGTAGGGAGAACGGTTGCTCAGACTAGAGCGGTGATACACCTGTGACTGGGACGAGGTGAGAATCACTTCGAGTGATCGCAGTCATTCTTTGCATTATAGCCGCGAACGTTGCAGATCAAAAGGTAAAATAGTTCCTACCGCCCAATTCTGTATGCATTTCCCCCGTTTCCGCAGCTTTGCTGCCCTAACTTTGCTCGTTGCGTCTCTTTTCTGTAGCTGCTCGAGCGGCTCTCCTTCGGGTCAACTGGAGGCGGTGACGAAAACGGCGGCACTCCCGGTACTTATTCCGGGTATGCCTCCTTACCCCGATCCGTCTGACGTTTATTCAGCAGGACGCCCCGGCCTTTTCAGTGACACCGTAAAAGGTATGCCGTCTCGCGTCTACGTTCCCTGTAACGTCGCCAACAAGGTGATGGTAATCGATCCGGCCACCTACAAGGTCATCGATGAGTTCCCGGTGGAACGGGAACCCCAGCACGTGACACCGTCATACGATTTGAAGACACTCTATGTGGGCAACGATCAGGGCAATACGCTGACGGTTATCGACCCGATGACTGGTAAGAAAACCGATACGCTCAAGATTGAAGATCCGTATAACCTTTATTTCACTCCCGACGGCAAGTACGCGATCGTCGTGGCGGAACGGCTGCGGCGACTCGACTTCCGCGATCCGAAAACCATGAAGCTGATCGAACAGGTAAAGGCCCCATGCCGCGGCGTGGATCATATGGACTTCTCGATGGACGGCCGTTACGCGCTGGCCACATGCGAGTTCTCGGGCGAGATGTTGAAGGTCGATACCGTGAACCGCAAGGTGATTGGCAAGCTATCGCTGCCCAACGGCGGCATGCCGCAGGATGTGAAGATATCGCCCGACGGGAAGACGTTCTATGTCGCCGATATGGAAAACGATGGGATGTACGTGATCGACGGCGATAAGTTCGTCGTCACCGGTTTCATGGCCACGGGCAAGGGCTGCCACGGTCTGTACACCAGCCGCGATTCGAAGTTGCTGTATATCTCAAATCGCAACGAGGGCAGCGTTTCGGTCATGGAGTTCGCAACCAGGAAACTGGTCGCCAAGTGGCAGATACCCGGAGGCGGAAGTCCGGATATGGGCGGTGTATCGGCGGACGGCAAGGTCCTGTGGCTGTCGGGCCGGTATCACAAAGAGGTGTACGCGATCAGTACCACCGATGGCAACTTGCTGGCGCGGATACCGGTGGCGCGCGGTCCACATGGGATGTGCGTGTGGCCGCAGCCGGGGCGCTATTCGATTGGACACACGGGCATTTTGCGGTAAGCAGATGCTAACTCGCTATCGGGTAAACTCCCGCTAGCGGCCGTCCAAAAAGGCTCGGTCGAAGTAGTAGAGAAAGCCGTCTTCGGCTCCTATCAACAGGTCCAGGCGACCGTCGCCGTTCCAGTCGGCGGCGTTGGGTGTAGGATCGTGGCCGGAGAGTTTTCGATTCGTGATCTCGCCGCGGCGGGCCATAATGGGCTTCGATTGCGAGCCGATATTCTCATACCACATGGCGCCGTCGTTGCTATTGGTGATCAGGTCGAGATCGCCGTCGCCGTCCCAATCGACGATCTCCACTTTCTTGCGTCCACTGCTGCCGCCGCGGCCGGTCGCCAACAGGAGGAAGCGGCCGCCGGGTTCGACGAAGATGCGTTCGGGCGGCATCAGCAACAGTTGGCCGTTCACGCGAGCGCGGCGATATAAGGCCAGGTAGCCGCGCCAGTCCATCATCACCAGGTCCGGCAAGCCGTCGCGGTCCCAATCGACAACCTTGGGCGTGGTGCGCCACTGCGTGACAAGCTGGTTGCCGACCGGCTTCCACCAGACCCAGTCCGGCTTGGGCGGACCGTCTTCCCACTGCACCTCGATATTGCGCGCCGGTTCCAGGTCGCCGCCGCCCGCGCCCTTGTACCAGTGGACTGCACCCCAGATGTCGTTCACCACGATGTCGAGTTTGCCGTCCAGGTCCCAATCGGCTACGGAGGGGTTGGAGTAGCCCCATTTCTCTTCGATAGGGCCTTGGACGCTGCCGTTCGGTCCGGCGATACGCCGGATTGTCTTGCCGCCCGCTGTCAGGTTGCCGCGGTCGGTGAATTCCGGGCGGGCCTTCGTGCCGGCGTTTTGGAAATACTGCAAATAACCGGCGGAGTTGCCGGTGATGATGTCAAGGAGGCCGTCGCCGTTCCAATCGACGGCAACGGGCCGCGCGAGCGCGCCGCTCTTGATGTAGGGATCGATTTGTTCGAGTGGCTTGGGATCTTTCAGGCCGAGGGCCAGTTTGACGGTGCCGTCCTCTTCCCCTACGAGTAGCGATTCGGTGCCGCCCCAGTCGACTACGCGCGGCTGGATCATGCAAAGCTCCATCTGGAACAGAGGCTCCATTCTGCCTGTGCTGCGGCTCCAGCGGTAGACCATGTCGACGAAGTCGCCAAGGATGAGGTCGCCTGACGCGAGGCGGGTGGGTGAAGGGCTGCCGCGGGTTTCAAGCGGCAGCTTTACGGGTTCGGAGAAGCGCGGCGCGGCGTTGGTGCCCATATTGCGGTGGAAGTAGACGTACCCGTGAACGGGGCCGCGGGTCCAGCGGCCATTCTTGTCCCAGGCATCGTCCCAACCGTAGTCGCGCCAATCGGATGCGCCCACCAGCAGGTCGATGACGCCGTCCGCGTCCCAATCGGTCGGATACCAGAGGTCGTCACGGCCGGTCGTATAGTCGCGGCGCACATCAACGGGCACCCAGCGCGACATGCGGTTGGCTTTGAAGTCGGAGTAGTAGCCGCCGGACTTGACCATGTCGAGCTTGCCGTCGCCGTTGAAATCCGCAATCACGAGATCCTTTACGCCCTGACCGATCCATTCGGCCCGGCTGAAGTAACCGCCGAGGTTGCGGAACAGGTAGGTGCCGTTATAAGGACGGTCGACACAGCCGACGATCAGGTCGAGGTCGCCGTCGTCATCCATGTCGATCGCGCCAGGATGTCCCCACAGGCCGACGGAGAGTTTGCCGCGAACACCGGGGCGGCCGAAGGTGAGGCGGTCGCCCGTGCCAATCATCGCCGGTTCGGGAGACGCTTCACTGCCGGCGGTGATCGAGTACCTTCCGGCGCCGGTAGAGAGCCACGAGACGCGCACACGGTTGAGCCGCCTTTCGGACTTGGCGGGTAAAACGGACGAGCCCGCGCGCACTTCGATTGCGCCGGGCTCCAGTTCTCCTTCATAGAGCAGCGGACGTCCCAGAGGCGCCGCGCTTTCATACACGATCAACAGAGCGAGGAGAAGCACCCCTCAGGATAGCTCTGGTGAGTTACCACTTGAAGCCGATGGTGATCGGAATGTAGTCCGTATTCGAGTTGTCGGTAAAGATGTGGTGGAAGCGGCCTTCAATGAACAGCCGCGCGCCGGAGTTTTGGCTCAGCAGAAACGAAACTCCCGCTCCGCCGTTGACTCCGCCCGCATCCTGACGTGACTGGCCGAGAATCCGGCTGGTCGGATACGCCGCGTTGTAGTAACCATACCAGGGGTCGAAGAATGTCCCCACCGCCGTGCTCGGCTCAGTGAAATTGATGTTACGCCGATAGAATCCACCTCCAGCCGTAACATACACACCCACCCGGCTTTCGCTACCTGTTAGATTCACCACAGGTTGAACCGTAGCTGACCAGATATATGCGTCGCCCGTCGGTGTCCCGAAGTTATCGAGCACATGTTGCGGCACGCCCAAATTGTTGTACTGGAACTCACCGAGTATTCCGAAATGACGGTGAAAGTTGTACCCGGCTCCGGCCAGTACATTCCAGCCTGGATCGAACCGGTTCTTTGTCAGTCCGGCTGTGGGCGTGTAACCGCCGCCAATCTTAAACGTGAACCCCGTGTCCCGCACCTGCGCACCGCAAATCGAGGCGAACAGGAGAGCGGCGAACGTTGATGTTACGAATCGCATCGTGGTTAGTTCTCCTTTCCTAAGCGAGATACCCCCGAACAGGTTCTCGTACGTTAGAGAACACCACCTTGCCGTTGGTTACGAAAGCTGAGTGTAACGTAGTACTTATGCCAGCAGTTGCTTCACCAGATTTCCGTGGATATCCGTGAGGCGGAAATAGCGGCCCTGGAACTTATAAGTCAACTTCGTATGTTCGATCCCCAGACAATGCAGGATCGTGGCCTGCATGTCGTGAACGTGTACGGGATCGCTTACCGTGTTGTATGAAAAATCATCCGTTTCGCCCATCACCGTACCTGGTTTCATACCGCCGCCGGCCATCCACCAGACGAAGTTGCGCGGGTGGTGGTCGCGACCATAGTTGGTTTCGGTAAGGCGGCCCTGGCAGTAGACGGTCCGGCCGAATTCGCCGCCCCAGATGACGAGCGTATCGTCGAGGAGGCCGCGCCGCTTAAGATCCGTCACCAGCGCGGCGGAGGCTTGGTCGGTCCCGCGGCACTGCATACGGATGTGGCTAGGGAGTTCGTTGTGCTGGTCCCAACCGCGATGATACAGCTGGATGAACCGGACGTCGCGTTCCGCCAGGCGGCGCGCGAGAAGGCAGTTGGCCGCGTATGTGCCAGGCTTACGGGCATCCTCACCATAGAGTTTGAAGGTGCTTTCGGGCTCCTTGGAAAGGTCCATCAGATCGGGCACCGAGGCTTGCATGCGGTACGCCATCTCGTACTGCGCAACGCGCGTTTCGATTTCAGGATCGCCGTAGTCTTTGTAGCGCAGCTTGTTCAATTGCTCCAAACCGTCGAGCATGGCGCGGCGTGTTTGGCGGCTGATGCCGTCCGGGTCCTGCAGATAGAGCACGGCGTCTGAGCCGGAGCGGAAGCGGATGCCCTGATAGTTGGACGGAAGGAAACCGGCGCCCCAAAGGCGCGAAAAAAGCGGTTGGTCGTTGATGGGGGTGTTCGAGAGCGAGATCAGCACGACAAACGCCGGCATGTTCTGGTTCTCACTACCGAGGCCGTAGCTGACCCACGAACCGAGCGAGGGGCGGCCGGGCTGCTGCGAGCCCGAGTGGATGAACGTGATGGCCGGATCGTGATTGATCGCGTCGGTATTCATCGTCTTCACGATGCAGAGGTCGTCGATGATCTTGGCCGTGTGCGGGATGAGTTCGCTGGCCCAGGTGCCGTTCTTGCCGTACTGCTCGAACTTGAACAGCGACGGGGCGACGGGGAGCGAACTCTGGCCCGAGGTCATACCCGTGATGCGCTGGCCCATGCGGACCGAGCCGGGTAACTCCGTGCCGAACATCGCTTTCAGCTTCGGCTTGTAATCGAACATGTCGAGCTGAGAAGGCCCGCCGGACTGATGCAGGAAAATGACCCGCTTTGCTTTGGCGGCAAAGTGCGGCAGGTCTTTAAGGCCGCCGGTTTTAGGATTGCGCTCGCGCGTTTCCGCTCCCTGTAGGAGTGTGGAAAGCGCGGCGATCCCGATGCCGGTGGCGGAGCGCGAAAAGAAGTGACGGCGTGTGAGGCTGAGTTCGATTTCCTTCTGGATAGACATGCCGGGTTACTCCTTGGTGATCGCTTCGTCCAGGCTGAGAATCATGCTGACCACGTTGGTCCACGCGGCCAGTTCCACACGGTTCAACTGCTCGTCGACCTTCATCTCGCCGGTCTTCAGCAGTTTCTCCGCGGCTTTCGGATCGGCCTTATAGATATCCATCTGCTGAGCGGCGGCTTTCTTGAGGACGAGTAACTCCTGCTGCATGGGCTTCCGCAGCAGCACGCGGCGGTAGGCGAAGGCGATGCGATCCTCGGGTTTCGGGCCGGCATCGCGCAGGGCGGCGGTTGCTAACTGGCGCGCCGATTCAACATAAGTGGGATCGTTCCAAAGCACTAATGCCTGAAGCGGCGTATTGGTCGTGGGGCGGCGCGATGTGCACTTCTCGCGGTCCGGCGCGTCGAACGTGACCATCTGCGCGGGGGGCACGGTGCGCTTCCAAAACGTGTACATCGAACGGCGGTAGAGGTCAGCGCCTTTCGACTGCTGGTAGACCTGCGCGGAGAAGGTGCCGTGGTACGCCATCTCTTCCCACAGTCCTGGCGGCTGGTACGGGTAGACGCTGCGGCCGCCAACTTCCTTGTTCAAGAGGCCGCTCACGGCAAGTGCGTTGTCGCGGACGAATTCGGCGGGCAGGCGGAAGCGGGACATGCGGGCAAGCAGACGGTTCTCGGGGTCGCGGTCGTGTAACTGGGGAGTTACTTTCGACGCCTGGCGGTAGGTGGCCGAAGTAACAATCAAGCGCTCGATGGCTTTCACATCCCACCCTGTTCGGACAAACTCGGTGGCTAGCCAGTCGAGCAACTCTGGATGGCTGGGCGCTTCGCCTTGGGAGCCGAAATCTTCCGACGTTTTGACGATGCCGTTGCCGAAGTAGTTCTGCCAGAAACGATTGACCGTGACGCGCGAGGTGAGCGGGTGCGACGGGTCGATCAGCCACTTGGCGAGTCCAAGGCGATTAGCTGGCGCGTCCTTCGGAAGCGGCGGCAGGGCAGCGGGAACGGCGGCGTCGACCTTGAGCGTCTTGTTGCGGTAGTCGCCGCGAGTTAGCACGAAGGTATCGCGCGGCTTCTCCATATCCGCCATGATCATGGTGTTAGGAATCGCCCGCTCCATCGCTTCTTTTCGGCGTTCCAAAGCACGCAACTGGGCGTAGGCGGTGCGCTGTGCTTCGGGCGCGGCGTGAGTCAGGAAGTAGTCGCGGAGGCGTTCCTTCTCTTCTTTAGAGCGCTTGGCGGCGGAGGTCTGCAGTAGGGCGCCGGCGGGGATGTGATACGCGAGGTCGGCAACTTCGGTTTCGCCGATCTGGCGCTTGTAGAAGCGCAGGTCGTCGAGTCCGCCGCGGAAGCCGCGAACTGTCAGGGGCGCAGTGGTGGCGATCGATCCGTTGAGCGAATCGTCGAGCACTTCCAGTTCGGCCGGCTTGCCATTCACGAGCAGGCGCAGACCGGCCGCTTTGCTCGAACCGTCGTAAAGATAGGCAATATGCGTCCAGGTTCCGAAGATCACCGGATCTTTGGTTCGGACGCGCAACGTGCTCGTGGGCCACTGGTTGATAAGGTGGAACGCGAGACGCGCGCCGCGCTTGAGGTCGGGCACATGGTACGACTCTTCTGTTACTAACTCCCACCCACGGCGGCCTTGGGCTTCGTCTAACTTCGTAAGTATGCGGATCGATTCGATCTTCTCGCCGACCGGACGGATCCAGCCCGCGATCGTGAACGGCTTATTCGCTTCCACCGGAACGTCGGCGCCGAGCGTAGCCTGATCTTCCATCGTGAAGTTGACGGCGCCGTTCACCATGCCTTTGTTGAACGTCGGCTCGCCTTTCAATGGGCGGCCGTATTGATAGTTACCCGACGTGTCGCTGTAGCTGCCGTCGAACTCCCAATGGGCCGCAATGCCTTCCTTCACCGGGCCGGGCAGGGCGGCCAGCTTCGAAGGCTCCCAGGCGGCGATCATCTCTTCGACCGCTTTGTCTTCCAGGAATTTGCGCTTAGCTTTGATCTCCGCTTCGAGGTCGTCGAGTTCTTTCAACTGGCCCGGGGGAGCGATCGGGATCATCGGTTCCGCGTTGCCTTTCCGGCCATCAAGGCCCTTTTCGGGAACCGCGTTGAAGAACGCGAAGAAACGATAAAAGTCTTTTTGCGAGATCGGATCGTACTTATGGTCGTGACAGCGCGCGCAACCCATGGTCATGCCCATGAAAACGTTCGCGGTGGTTTCGACCCGATCCATAATGTACTCGTTCATGTACTCTTCGGGAATCGCGCCGCCTTCGAAGTTGATCATGTGGTTGCGGTTGAAGCCGGTGGCGAGTTTCTGGTTGACGGTCGGGTTGGGGAGCAGGTCGCCGGCCAGTTGCTCGACCACGAATTCGCTGTATGGTTTGTTCTCGTTGAAGGCATCGATCACCCACTTGCGCCAGAGCCACATGTCGCGGTGCGAATCGATGTGGTAGCCGTGGGTGTCGGCGTACCGGGAGAGGTCCATCCACTGCACAGCCATACGCTCGCCATAATGCGGCGACTTCAGCAGGCGCTCCACTTGTTTTTCGTACGCCTGTGCGGAGCGGTCCCTTACAAAGGCGTCCACTTCTTCGGGCGTTGGCGGCAGACCGGTGAGGTCGAAACTGAGGCGGCGCAGCAGCGTCGCGCGATCGGCTTCGGGCGATGGCTTCAACCCTTCCTGTTCGAGTTTGGCCAAAACGAAGTTGTCGATCGGGTTGCGCACCCAGGTCTTGGCCTTCACCGCTGGCAGGTCCGGCCGCTTGGGCGCCGTATATGACCAGTGCTGTTCCCATTTGGCGCCCTCATCCACCCATTTCTTGATAAGCGCGATCTGCTTTTCGTTGAGCGCCCTGCCAGTCGCAACGGGGGGCATGCGCAAGGCCTTCTTCTCGTGCGTGATGCGGGCGACGATCGAGGGCGCTTTCCCGAGCACCCCTTCGCGCGTGTCCAGGCGCAGGCCGGCCATACGGCCTTTCTCATCAGGACCGTGACAGGAAAGACAGTTATCCGAGAGGATCGGCCGGATGTCCCGGTTGAAGTCGACCCCCTTGCCCGGCGCGGCGGCGCTCGACCCCGCCACCGTGACAAGCAAGACACAGAAAACGCAAAAAGATACGGGCAAAAATCGCATGGGAGTGCTTGTCCAAATGATATCAAGGGGCTTCCCCCGAAACGGAACCGCAACCGTCAGGGCGTGTGCAAAAGATCCGGAACACCGCTCCCTCGCGGTCGCGGCTCGGTTAGATGCTGCTTGTTTCCAATGGTTTGGCGGAGCCAGAAGGCACACTAAATCGCATTCGCGAGGGTTGTTTCACGGGCCCGTCAGGGAGCGTTGCAGAATCCGACGACATCCTCCAACACTTCACCCCCTTCCACCAGGTCCGCCCTGGCTTCGGAAATAGACATCTTATTCGGGCCAACGCCATCCGCATTTCGCGCCGGCGTTCTTTGCGTCTTAGGGTCTTGGCGAGAGATCATACAAATCCGCCATGACCGATCCTTTCGCCCATTTTTCGCCCCCCGAAAAATCCATTCACAACCAATTGCAAAAAGCTCAAAATATCTTCTAACCCCCGCCCCACCAGCAACTTAACCGCACTTTCCAAGCCCCAAAACCCCCTCCGCTACTGCCGGGCCCGCTTTCGCCCGTGTTACTCCTGGCGCGAACCCCGGTCGCCGGTCGCCGTCGTAACCGAACCGCGGCGCGTCAGCCCGCGGTCCTTCTTCACCCCCGTCTACGACGGCTAACCCAGGGCCAAGCCCTATTCGAAAGGAATCAGGAAAGTATGTCGATAAACAGCACCGGACCCAAAACCCCGGAAGGCAAGAAAACCTCCTCCAAAAGTGCTCTTAAGCACGGCCTTGCTTCCTGATAATTCAACGCTTTGCGAAACGAACTCCCGCCCCCGCTACCGACCCGTGCACCGCCCCCATAACGGAGCCGCGACCGTCAGGAAGTGAGAAAAAAACCCGCTGAATGCGATCTAGCACCGCCCCACAGGTTCGGCAGGACATCGCAAGGTAGGGCATGACGGCTCGCCAATCGGCCGGCCTGCGCTTCCAGATGGAGCTGTGCGAGTAGAGGCGTTCGTAAATCCAGTCGTAACCGGCCTCCAAGTCTTCGGGCGACATGTTTTTCGGGCGGAAGACGGCATGGGCCGTGTCGTAGAGGTCCCAGTTCTGATGAAGGAGCCGGCCTTCCGCATCCATTTTCCGAAACAGCGGCGTGCCCGGATACGGGGTCAGGATGCGGTTCGACCTAAGATTGTTATCGATGAAGACGCCATAGGGCTCACCACCCGCAGCGAACTCGTCCGCGATCTGCTGGGGATACGCGCATGCGGTAGCTGGATTGTTTACCAACCCAGGAATCCTCTCACCTTGGGCCATTGCTGTGCGAAGGCGATGCTTGAAATGCCGAGATAGAAGATGGCGCATGCCACCAGCCCGGCACATTGCAGCCAGCCCGCGCGAAGCGGTTCCGGCAGGAGCTTTCGGACAACGACCAGAGTGTGCAGGGCGGAGAATCCCAGTGCAAAGTTCCACATCACTCCGGTGGCGATGGCGAGCACCAGCGGGTTCGGCGTCAGACGGAGCGCGATCAAACCCCAGACACAGTAGAGCGCCAGGATTGTGTAATAGACGTACTTTACTTTGTGCTCTTCCAGCCGGTGCATCCATTTCGACCCGATCCATAGAACATCGGTCCAGCGGCGGGCGATTGTGTCCAACTGGCTCACCTGCGTCGGCGCCATGACGAGAAATCCGCAGAGCAGGGTGAGAAACCAAAAGATATGGCCGTGGCGGTCCGCTATGGCCTGGGCCGTCATCGCGGCCGCGGCGTTACCGTCTACATTTGAAATACCGCGAATGAACTCATAGGAAACCATCGCGGGAAGGGCCATGCCGATGACGCATCCCGGTCCCCAGAGTAGGAACTGGTCGCGATTGATGACGCCGAGCCAGCGTTTCCAGCGGGCAATGGCTTCCGCGTTAAGCGAGAAAATCTTCCCCGTGTGCGAGAGCTTGATGGTGCGTCCCCCAATGGCGCTGGGGATGGCGCCCACCTGCTTGCCCATTCCCCAACCTTTGTCACGGGTGTAGTTGGAAAACGCGGAGTTGGTGAGTCCGCCGGCGCCGGCTACCGCGGAGAATGCTGCGAGCGTGGCCCAGTTGAAGTTGCCCTCCGGCAGTGCGCCGAATCGGTAAAAGCCCGATCCGATTTCCCACCATGTTCCCCAACTGGTAAAGAAAACGGCGACGAATAGCAGGTAAGACAATATGATCACGAGTTTCGTGAACATTACTTTTTCCAGGGCGTTGTATACCTTGCCGCCAAAGATCAGTGGGACGAAGGCGGCGAGGAAGATGCCATAACCGATCACCCTCACAAGATCGGCATCGCCTGTGCCGGGCAGCCGGCCGAGGACGACCGCCGCCAGCGGTACTGCGGCGTTCGCCGATAAATAGGGCCAAACACTGCCGAAATCGAACAGGAGATAGAGGACGGTCCAGAAAGCGGGTCCGGGCCAGGTCCGGAAAAAACCAACGAAGATGGTCTCTCCGGTGTAGAGGGTATAGCGCATCACGGAGAGGTTGTAGGCCACCTGCACCAGGATCGAGATGGTGGCAAGCCAGAGGATCTTGCCACCATATTGCGCGGTGACCAGAGGGCCGAACAGCCATTCACCACCACCGATATTGGCCCCAACCATCAACAAGCCAGGCCCGAGGATGGCCATCCACTTTCGTTTTTCAAGGTGGGGTGTCTCCGGCAGTTCGTCGATTTTCCAATCCGGGAATCTGCCTTTCGTGTGCTTTACGTCCGGTGCTGAGGCGGCCATGAAGGTTACTATCATTGCATGGCCGATGTCCTGATTCACCGGGAGGGGGCGGTAGCGACGCTGACGCTCAACCGTCCCGCGCGGCGCAACGCGCTGTCTCTGGAACTGATGCGGGAGTTGACTCGCGTGGTCTTAGACACCGGTGCGAGCGCTGATGTGCATGCGATTATCCTGGCGGCGGCCGGTCCGGTATTCTGTTCGGGGCATGACCTGAGCGAGATGACTGGGCGGTCCGTCGCGGAGTATCGCGAGATATTTGACGTTTGTACCCATTTGATGGAGGCACTGCAGCAAGTTCGGCAGCCGGTCATCGCACAGGTGCAAGGGACCGCGACCGCGGCGGGATGCCAACTGGTGGCAACCTGCGATCTCGTGGTAGCGGCCGAGAGTGCGACCTTCGCTACTCCGGGCGTGAAAATAGGCTTGTTCTGTACTACGCCGATGGTGGCGCTGACTCGGGCGGTCGGCCGGAAACGGGCGCTCGAGATGTTGCTGACTGGCACGCCGGTGGACGCGCGGACCGCTTCCGAATGGGGCCTGGTGAATCGCGTGGTGGTGGCGGCGGATCTTGAGCGTGCGGCTTTGGAGCTTGCGCGGCAGATCGCCGCGGCCAGCCCACTAACCGTCAGCATGGGGAAGCAAGCGTTTTACGCGCAGATAGAACAGGACCAGCACAGTGCGTACATCTACGCTCGTGAGGTGATGACGACAAACGCGTTGACGGCTGATGCCCAGGAAGGCATTTGCGCATTTCTGGCCAAACGTGTGCCGGCTTGGTCTGGGCGTTAGCGCTGTTGCTCGGCCTGATCATCGAGCAAGCTGCTGATGTAATCGAGCGCGTCGCCGTTTGCTTCGACGTCCTCTTTGACGTGTAGTACATCGTCCTGTATCGTCTGAACGGTCCGCTGGACGGCGCGCAGGTTCTGATTCACATGATGCAACTCAAGAATCGTCACGAAATTCTCCAGTACCAGCAAGAGAACTGCGATGGTCAGGATCGTGAGAAAGCGTTCGATTCGTCTCATTGCCCGCGAAGATCCATTGTTAGTAGCTGATGTTAGTAGCTGATGAAATGTTAGCTGAAATGGCCCGGGTGCGCGACGTAGAAATACCTCTTGTATTCCGCCAGCATTGTTGGTACACTTGACCCGTGGGCGTGGATGTGTGTCCACCCACCAAACAAATCAAAAAGGACCGCCATCGCGCGGTCCTTTTTTTTCGCACTACCTCCGGTCGGAAGCCGTCGCGCCCCGACCCATCGGCGTTAATCCGCGTTATTCGGCGGCCGATTCATAAAACTCTGCAAAAAGGAGCACGACACAATGTCCACGAACAGCACAGGCAGCACCGGCCCCCGCACCGAAGAAGGCAAAGCCAAATCTTCCCAAAATTCGACAAAACACGGTCTCACCGCCGAATCCATCCCAGCCGATCTCCAGCCTGTTTTCAACCATTTGCGAAACGAACTCCTCGCCCAGTGCCGCCCCGATGGCCCCTTGGAAGAGATCTTCTTCGATAAACTCGTCACCGCCCGCTGGAACATGCTCCGTGCCCTCGATTTTCAAAACGAACTCTACGACCGCTCCGATGGCCGCGACCCCATCACCCACCCCGCCACCCAAAAAGAAGCCGAACTCTACTCGCGCTACTACATCCGCTTCGAAGGTTCGTTCAACCGCGCCTACAAACAACTCAAAGATTCCCAAACGAACCGCA
>JADLDI010000063.1 GCA_020846745.1 Bryobacterales bacterium
AGGGGGTCGGGGGCGCGACGGCTTCCGACCGGAGGTAGTGCAAAAAAAAAGACCGCGCGATGGCGGTCCTTTTTGGATTTGGTTGGTGGGTGGACACACGTCCACGACCACGGGTCAAGTGTACCAAACAATGCCGGCGGAATACAAGAGGTATTTCGTGATCGCGTGAGGAGCGTGAGGAACTCCCCGGCGCTCAAGAACCGATGTCCATTTCTATGTCGCGCACCCGCAATCACCCTCTCCGTCGCACCAAACGAACCTCCCCGTGTGGACCTCCCGGTCGGCCTCCTCGGATTGTCCGCACGCCATTCTGACGCAACGATCCGCGCCGGGTTGCCCCCCCGCCGCACAATCCGAGTCACACCCTGTTCAATCCGGTCCCAACCGGAGGCAGGGCTGACTCCTGTCTTCTGTCTCCTGTCTCCTGTCTCCTGTCTCCTGTCTCCCACTTAGAAGTAGAACTTCAGCCCGAGTTGGATGACCCGAGTCGTCAAGCCCTGAATACCGCCGCCCACCTTGCCGAAGTTGACGGAGCGGAAGCCACGGTCCACTGAACCCGGATCGATGTTGTAGTGGTTCGGCAGGTTGTAGAACTCGGTGCGGAGTTCAGCGCGGCGAACTTCGCCTATCCGGAAGCTCTTGTTTACGGTGAAATCGATATTGAAAACGCCCGGCAAACGGATGGCCCCGGTGCGGGGCGAGTTGCCGAAACGTCCGGCGGGGACCGCTGCAAAGGCCGCGGTGTTGAACCATTTCTGAAAACTCCGGTCAGACGATGATAGGTTCGGATTCTGGCCGGCCACCCTGTCGGCGCGAGAGGATACGCCGGTGGCAGTCGTGTCGACACCGTACGATACGTCGGCGACGAAGCCGCTCTGTCCGACGATGATGGAGGACATCTGCCAGCCATGCAGCAGGGCGCGGGTGATGCCGTGGGTCGATCCAAAGAACGGAACATCCCAGATCAAGCTTTGGACAAAGCGCTGCGTCACGTCCATGCCGCACAGTGAGCGTTCGTTGGTGAAGTTATATATGTCCTGAATGCCGCCGATGTAGGAACCGCCGCCGATGTCGGCGCCGATGTCGCTGGGGCCGGACATGCACTTCGACCATGTATAGGCTGTTAGCGAAGTAAAGCCCTTGGCCATACGGCGATCCGCGCGCATCTGGAGCGAGTGATAGGTGGAGTTGCCGATGGACTTGTCACCCTGTACGCCACGTGTGATCGACGGGTTGGGACGGCGAGCGTTCAGCGAAGCGAGGCCCGGAGTTGCCGGATCCCACAACTGGACCGGACGATTCATCCCCGGAATGGTCACCGAAAGCCGAGTCCCTTTCGAGCCGACATAACCGGCATCGAGCAGGAAGCCGCCCTTCACCTTCTGCTGCATAGTGAAGTTCCACTGCTGGATGTAGGCATCCCGGTAGTAAGGATCGTTGCTCGGTACGGCGTTCAACTGCAGTCCCGGAGTGCCGGCGCTCTTGAACGGATCGTTGAAGAATATGTCCGGCCGGCCCGAAGTGGAGCCGATCACGTCGAAGCTGTTGCGCGCCTGTGACGATTCGGTCATGCCGAACGGAGCGTTGGGATGGATGTGGTTGTAGTAGATTCCATAGCCCATGCGAACCACGGTTTCGGCGAAGCGGCCGGGGCGCCAGGCGATACCGACGCGAGGCCCAAAGTTGTTCTTATCGCCGCGCACCATGGCTGCCCCGAACGCGGAAGTTTGCGGCGTGACGAGGTTAGTCAGGAACAGGCCGTTCTGCTCGATGTTCGCCATGCGGCCTTCCGAGTCGCGGAACGGCTGCATGTAGTCATAACGGATGCCGAGGTTGAGCGTCAGCCGCGGTGTGATCTTCCAGTCATCCTGGACGAAGTAAGCCTGCCAGAGGCCGACGAGATTGGTATGTGTCGGGTCGGGGTTGACCTGCGCACGAGCGAGATAGCCCAGCATGAAGTCGGCCAGCGAACTGCCCGTGTAACGGCCGTCGAAGTTGAACGTCCCGCGCGGATCGCGCGCCTGCTCGAAGGTGAAATTGCGGTGCAGCATGTCGACGCCGATCTTGATGAAGTGGCGCCCGCGCTGCATGGAGAGAATATCGTTGAAGTCGTAGACCGCATTGGCGCGGTCGCGCGGACCTATCTGCCGCTGCAAGTTATACACGGAATAACCGCCATCGGGACCGTTGCTGATCGAGATACTCGGCGGGCCGAAATCTTTGGGCCGGCGCGACACCAGCGGCAACTTCATCTCGCCGGCGATGTCGTAGGCCGGGTTGTCGGTGGTCCCGAAGATCTCGTATTCGGTCATGTTGTTCCAGCCGACGCGGAATTCGTTCACGATCGTGGGCGTGAATGTGCGCGTCCAGGTGGAAACGATGTTCTTGGTACGCGCCAGATTGTCGCGAATGTCGTATCCCCAGAACGGCGTGCCCGCTTCACGCGTATCGTTGAAGATGTACCGGAAAGAAACGTTGTCCTTCTGCGTAAGTGTATGGTCGATGCGGGCCGTGTAGTTGTCCTGCTTCGAGATGCCGCTTTGCGGAGTGCTGATGAAGTTCGAAGTGCCCACCGAGGTGTTGGGCTGAGGCACATACTTCAGGAATGTCAAAGCCTGCGGACTGAGCAGCTGTTTGGGGATGATGTTATTGACGATACCGATGTTTAGTGGATCTTTCAGCACGATCGGCTGCCCCGTGCGGGCGTCCTTTAAGCCGCGAAAATCGCCGTCGCGCATCGCCGCCGGCGGAACCAACGCATAACTGGCGGCGGCGCCCGACGTCAGCCGCCCGGACTCCCAGTTAAAGAAGAAGAAAGTCTTATCTTTGCCGTTATAAACCTTGGGAATGAACACCGGCCCGCCCGCATTGGCCCCGAACTGATTGCGGTTCAGACGCGGCGAAGTGACCGGCTTATTCCCGATCGCGTCGTAAGTTTGCGTAAGCGCATCGTTGCGGTTGAACTCCCACAGCGTGCCGCGAACGGAGTTTGTGCCGCGTTTGGTAAGAATGCTGACCTGGCCGCCCGGCGACGCGCCGTATTCGGCGGAGTAAGTAGATGTTTCCACCCGGAACTCCGACAGCGAATCGACCGACAACGCAAAGGGATAGGAAAACGCGTCGTAATCCATGAATTCCACGCCATCGAGATAGAACCGGTTATTGGTGTCGCGAGCGCCGTTGGCGGACATAGCGGTCTGCCCAAAACTACGGGAGGTTTCCCCGATCGAGCCACGGCCGCGGCGAACCGTGATTGATCCTGGTGTGCCAGGCTGGACGCCAGGAATAAGTTGCGCAAGTTGGACGAAGTTACGGCCGTTCAGCGGCAGGTCGACGATCTTTGAAGCGTCGATAACAGCGCCGACGGAAGCGGATTCGGTCTGAAGCGCAGAGGTCGCGGCTGACACTTCGACCGCCTGCGTCACTTCCCCGATCTCAAACCGTAAGTCCACTCGAGCGGTTTGCCCAACCTGCAGGTCGAACGGCTGAACGCTTGCGGTTTTGAAGCCGGTTGCGGTTCCTATCAACTGATAGTTGCCCGCGGGCAGAAACGGGAGGGAATACACTCCGGCAGTGTCGGTTTCGGTCTGGTAAACGACATTCGTGCGGGTATTTGTAAGTTTCACCTGCACCTTGGGCAACACCGCCCCGGACTGATCGGCGACAGTCCCGGTGACGGTGCCGGTAGTTTGTTGAGCTTGAACAACTACAGAGAAAGAGAGTAGGGCAGCGAGACCCCCAAAGCGGATAATATTCGTCATGTTCAGGTATTCACCCTTTCCGGCAAGGATATCTCTTTTGACGTGCCGCTACAAGGGTCAGAATGATTACGTTAGTTTAAGTGACTTAGTTGAAGGAATACCGTACTAAGGCCATCACGTAGTTCATTTGGCCCGTTCGATTGGCCCAAGTGGCACGGTCAAGGTGAGAAAACTCGAGGGAAAAGCGCAGGCGTGTCCGGTCAAACGTACCGTTCAGGAACTGGTTTAAACCGACAGACCATTCACCGACCATCCGATTGGCCGTCTCCGCCGACCGCGCCGCCCGAACAACGCCGCCGTACGCATAGATCTCGAGGGTTCGCCGGGCTTGCACCTCAACTCCCTGGATCATCGACACGCCATTCACTCCACGCGGGACCACACCGAGCGCTTCTGAGATGGCGTGCCGCGACCAGAAGTCCTGGGTGATCAGCCTGACGCGTGGCATGACGGAATAAACGGCCGCAACACCGGCGCCGCGATGCCCGTGGATTCCGCTGAGTGCCTGCAGTTCCCAGTGGAGGCGCCGGCGGTCCTGAACGATTTTGGCGACGGTGTTACCCGTGCCCTCCCATGCGATGGCTACGGTGAAGTTGTTGCCGAACGATCGTGTCAGCCGGATCTGGCGCCGCCGCGCGCCAAGCAGGCCCACGTGATAAGCGGGTTCGACAACGTCGGTGTTCATCATGTCGGCGTCGGAAGCAATGCCGCGGCGGTTTGGGCGCAGCAGGCTCCACGCCTGGCCGCCCAGCAGTTCCCACTTGCCGAACCTCACCTGGCCCCAGTACTGCCGCCAGCGGTAGGGCGACTGTCCAGGCGCGGTGTTCATGAAGTCGCTTTCCAGATATGTACGAAACTGGAACTTCCCCACGTCGCTGGTGGACGTGAGCATCAATCGCGAGTGCCGGGCGGAGGCAAGCGTTTGCGCCGGCGTGTCCGAGAGCGGCACACTGCCGAGCGGGGTGTTGACGGAGTCGACCATGGTGGCGGACCGTGTGGTTTCAATGACGTCGAGGAAACCGGCGGGCCGGAACTGGACGTTGCCGACCTTAACAGTCCAGGGCGGCCGCTGCTCTTGGGCGGCGATGGACCCGATGGTCGCTGACAAGGCAACCAGGATGTAGCCAGATCGTAGCAATCACCCCGATTCTGGCAACTGCACGTTTCAAACGTGTTTCAATCGCATGAATGTTTCAGTAATTCTGTAACAGTTCCGAAACGAATAGTGCCGCGGGTTACTGTGGGGGCGGTTTGCGGCCGCCGTTCCAAGTGTCTGGTTTGGGTGTGTCGGCGGGCCAGTAGCCGTTGGGATCTTCCTTCCATTCGGCGCCGCAGATTCGCGAAATGGTCTTCCATTCAGCCGCGCCGAGGTTCACGTCCGGGTGGAAGATGAAGCGCTTTAGTCCAGCGCGGTGCGAGGCCAGCAGGATGCGCTCCAGGTCGTGGGCAGGCATGGGGTCGCCTGCGTGGGGATTGCGGCCGGTCGACACCCAGGCGATCACCTTGTCGGGGTTGCCGGTTGCTTCCAAGGCCCGCTTGGTTTCGGCGAAGACGACCTTGTTAAAGAACTCATCCGGAAATCCGTGTTCCAGGTCGGACAGCTTCCGGACACCAGGAAACTGCAGGCCAAACAGCAGTTTCACAACGTCGAAGCAGTCTTCTTCTGTCAGCGTCGGGTTCCATTCGTGCAGTGTCTCCACCCAGCGGGCGATCGTGCCGTACATGCCGTCGAAGCCGCGATGCCAATAGTAATGCTTGGGGAAGATGTAGTCGAAGAAGTGATGCGTCTTTTCGTAATCCTGTGTGGTGAGGACCGAAAAGGCGGCGGACCTTGGAATGGTGCCGAGCTTCGCGGGACGGCTGAGTTGCCCCCAAGCCTGGCGAACCGCACTCATGTTCTTCAGCGTCGCCTCCTGGCGCATGCGGAGCCAGTAGAGTGCGTCTTCATTCACGTCGAATAGCGACAGGGCACTGAACATCCCGCCGGGCGCGTGAAAGCGGACCTTGGCGGGCGTGAGCGAATGGAACCGCGCCTTCAGATGGTTCATGCCGCGTTCCATGCGCGCGACGTCCATTCCAAGGTGCTGATAAATGGGACGCTGGTGTTCGCGGATCTCGAACAAATCTCCGCCGTGGTGAAACGCCAACTCGTAGTGGTGTTCGCCCGCTCCGTCGATGATCACGCCCGCGGCTTGCGGAAAGGCCCGCAACGTGTCTTCCACCCCGGCCGCCATGGCGCGCGAACCGAATGGGTCCTGCTCAAACGACTTGCGGCGTCCGTAGTGGCCGGGGCCGAACAGCATGATCTCCCACTTCCGCTTGGCGATCGCGTCCAGCAGGCCCTGCAGTTGCTTCTCTTTCACCGGGTCGAGCCGGACGTTCTCTGGCGTGTCGACATCGAACTTCTTGTAGATAGCCGGGTTCGGCGCGAACGTGGAAAACCTGGCGCCGGCGCGGCGGTAGGTGTAGTCGAAGGTCGGCGGACCCTCCCAGAAGCGCAGCGGACCGATGACGATGCCGCGCACGCCGCCCGATTCCCAAGCGTCCAGGATGCGGTCGTAATCGGTAAGCCAGCTTTCGAGCGGATAAATCATATACATCCAGGCCGTGAGGCGCTGGCGTTCCGATTCAGGCGCTGCTTGGGCGAGCGATGACAGGGCGGAGCCTGCGATGGTTTTAAGAATTGATCGACGGTCCATTGGATTATGTGTTTGCGTGATGAGGTCAGAACTTTTCCCACGGGGCGCGCGTGAATCCCGGCGCGGCTTCGCGGCCGAACCGGAGCGGCGCGCGATCGTTTTCGAATGCGCCGATATCCGGGGCGGCGCCGGCAAAATCGTCGTTGAACCCCGGCAGGCGGGCGCCTTTATCGATGGCCGGGTTCGGCGCACGGACGACGGGGTCGGTGATGGCGAAATCTTTCCCGTTGCGGCTGTACTCGACGCGGCCCCACTGGATCTTCTCAATCGTGGGCGATAAGAACCATTCCAATCGCTCGCTCGGGACGAACATAGTTTGAACGAATCCGCCGCCGAGGTAGCCGCCGGTCAGGTCATTCTGGAAGTCGTTCGCGGGAGCGCCCCGGTCTTGCGGATACGTGCGGCCGCGCGCATAGAAGATGTTATTGCGAGTCACGGCGTTGTGTAACTCGTGGCTGCTGAAGACGTCGAGCGCGCCTTTGGGCTGCAGTGCGGTGTTGTGGTAGATGAACCGGTAACCAAGGCCCGTGCTGACTCGCTCGCCGTTCATGTTCACGTAATTCATTCCGGTCTTGATCATTGAGCCGCCCGAGGGATCCCTGTGCGATATGCGGCTTTCGCCGAAGACATTGCGGAAGATGTAGAGCGGCCCCATCGCCGTCGCGGCGGTCGCCACATGCATGAACGTGTGGTGGATGTAGTTGCTCCAGATCCGCACGTTCATATTGGCCCCTTCGCTCTCGATGGCGTCGTCCCAACAGTTCGAGATGATGTTGCCGTAGATGTCGGAATCGCGATTAGGACTACCTTTGAAGCTGTAGTTCGATCCACCGCCGATCCCGTCGTTGAAGCCGTGATCGTCGGTGGAGCGGATGGTGTTGTAGCGGATCGCGTTATTTCCGCGGGAGTCGATTAACGAGACGGCTTGCGGTCCTGAGGGGTGGCCCGATTCCCAATCGTTCGCCGCGCCGCGCGGGTATTCGAGCAGGTTGCGCTGGATGACGAGATGGCCCGCGTCGCGTTCGGCGAAGATCGCGCTATCGGAACCGCCCAGCACACCCCAGACGCGCGCGCCGCCGGCGCGCCCCCAGAGCGTGATGTGAGAGTCTTCTACTACGACGTGCTGGACGCCGGTTTTGATGAGAACTCCGTGAACGCCGGCGTTACGCAGTTCGAGGCCGCGGAGAATTACGTAATCGGCTTCGATCACGACGTTGTAGTCCGCGAGATTGAACAGGTCGCTGACGAACTTTGTGCCTGGCTTCGGCGTGACCAGATGCCAACCTGTGGCCGTGCCGCCCTCGCTGATGGTGAGTGTTTTGTCGGTGGTGGAATCGAGATAGGTGGTCTTGCCGATGGGGAACGTCTCGGCCCAGGTGCGTGCGCGAAGATCGGCTGTTTGCCCGCCGGCTTCCAACCGGATGTCGTATTCCGTGTCGGGCTGCAGTTCGACGAGCGAGCCGCGATACTGCTTCAGGCGTGCATCGTAGACCAGCGGCTGCCCTTCGCGCCAGTCGCCGGCGGATCGAGCGGTCCGGTAGCGCACTCGGCAGGGCTCGGCGGATTGCGGGCGGCTCCAGTAGAGGCCGAGGGATTCGAAAGTGGGTATCGCCTGACGATTGGCGTCTTCGGCCGCGGGTATGGCGACCGCTGCCGCAAGAAAGGAAAGAAGCAAACGCACTGTCATTTGACCTTCTGGCATTCTATGCCAAGTGGGGTTGCAGCAAGGGATGAGGTAGACGAAAGCTACGTAGGTTCGGCGCCGGATATACAATAGCGGCGTGCCTGAGACATACCGCGTGGCAGTGATCGGCCGGACGGGTCGGGGAAACTACGGACACAACATCGATGTGGCGTTCGCTACCCATTCGCGGTGCCGGGTGATTGCCGTGGCGGACGACAACGCCGAGGGTCTGAACAAAGCCGGGGAACGCCTGAGAACGTCTGCGCTCTATGCGGATTACCGGCAGATGCTCGAACGGGAAAAGCCGCAGATTGTGGCGGTATGTCCGCGGTGGCTCGACGGGCACCTGGAGATGGTGCAGGCGGCGGCCTCGGCGCACGCACATGTGTTCATGGAAAAGCCGATGGGGCCGACGCTGGTGGAATGCGACCGGATGATCGACGCGTGCGACCGCGTGCACTCGCGGATCGCGATTGCGCATAACATGCGAGTGTGTCCGATCCTCGACCACGTGGAACGCCAGGTGAAGGAGGGAATCATCGGCGATCTTCAGGAGTTGCGCGGACGCGGCAAGGAAGACCGGCGCGCGGGCGGGGAAGACATGATGGTGCTGGGAACGCACGTGTTCGACCTGATGCGGCGCTTTGGAGGCGATCCGCTGTGGGTCACGTCGCGGATCGCGCTAAGTGGACGCGAGGTGCGCGCGGCGGATGTGAATCCGAAGGGACCGGAGGGCATGGGACCGATCGCGGGTGACAACATACAGGCGACGTTCGCGTTTGGGAATGGCTTGACGGGTTACTTCGCATCCAAGCGGTCGAGCGAGGCAACGGGTAAACGGTTTGGGCTCGACCTGTACGGCTCAAAAGGGGTGATTGCGATTCGTGCCACGTATGCGCCGGAGGTGTGGATCAACCGCAGCGTGAACTGGACAACGGAGGCATGGCAGCGGTTGCCGGTACCGCCGGAAATCGGTCCGCACAGCGAGCGGGAGGCGTACCACCTGATGATCGACGATTTCCTGGGCGCCATTGAAGGCGATCGCGAACCGCAGGCGAGCGGGCGCAACGCTCGCTGGACGATCGAGATGGTAATGGGCGTGTATGCGGCGCACAAGACCGGGACCCGCGTCACGCTACCTTTGTCGCGCCGCGATCATCCGCTGGCGTCGTAGTTACGGTTTCCCGGCGTTACGGTTCTCGGCGTTACGGTTTCTGGGCGTTACGGTTCTCGGCGTTACGGTTCTCGGAAAGCCGGGCAATCAGCAGAGCGGCGCGCGGCAGGTGAAAGGGATCCTTCACGGGTAGCGCAATCAACTCGGTGATCGGCCGTCCCGAGCGGTCGAGCCGCTGGCGCCATTCACCTGCTTCGGGCATGTAGAAGTGCTTCAACGACCATTGGTGAATGCGTTCATACCAATCGGCGCACCAGGAGGCGCCCGTGATTTTGTAGGCCAGCAACAGCGCGTAAAGCGCTTCTGTGTGGACCCACCAGATCTTTTTATCCGCGTTGTCGAGATAGGGCGGGTGCCCGTCGATATCCACTGCCAGGCAAAGGCCACCGTACTCCGGGTCCCAACCAAGTTCGCAGTGCCAGCGAATGCATTCGATGGCCTGGGCAATGGCGGCCTCGTCGCCACGACGGAGAGCCCAATGCAGAATGAACCACATCGACTCAATGGCGTGGCCCGGTTCGACGGCCGTGCCCTCGGGGCCCGGAAGCGGCTGATAATCCCAATCGAGATATTCAAGTAGCGCTCTGCGTTCCGGGCGCACGAAATGGCGGAGCACGCGGCTGGCGTATTCATCGGCTGCCGCTTCGATTGAGGCGTCGCCGGTGGTCTGCGCCAATTCGTTGGCCACCTCGGTCAGGATCATCGGCACGGCATGCGCTCGCCGCCCCGGATTCAACGTAGCGGGCGCCACTTCGTTGAAGTCGGGCTGTTCGACGCGGTTGCGGACGCGCGTGTAGGCGCGCAGCGCGGTGTCCAGAGCCACTGGCTCACGAGTCGCACGATAATACTCACTCAAGCCGTAAATGGCGAAACAATCGGCATAAATACTGGTAGGGCCGATCAAAGGCTGCCCGGATCGGGTAACGGCGAAATACCAGCGATCCTGATCGTCACGCCCGTGGTCCAGCAGGAAACGGGCAGTGTCGCGCGCAGATTGCAGAAATTCCGGACGCCGGTCCAGCCGGTTATAGACCGCCGAAACAACCCAAAGCCATCTTCCCTGCGACCACAGGTATTTATCCGTACTTAACTGCCGGCCATCCTCGTGCATCACCGAGAGCACACCGCCGAACTCGCGGTCCACCCCATGACGGAACCAGAACGGCATCAATTCGTCGAGCAAGAGACGGCGGAACTCAGCGGCGGCCGAGTCGATCAATGACATAGAATCCAGCTTAAGGCTAAAGGCGTGGCGCGAGAGCGATGACTAATGCAGCAGCCTGCAAATCACCGGCGCATCGGTAGGAGTGAGACTCAGAAGAGTCGAAATACACACTGTCGCCCTGGGATAGGACATGTTCCTCGCCGTGGATCAGGATGCCGACGGCGCCTTCAATCACGTAGACGAACTCCGACCCTTCGTGGAAGTGGCTTTGCGACGTATTCTCCCTCGCTGGAAAAGTCGCCAAATAGGCTTGCAAGGCTTTTTCCTGCGCGGAGTAGGCGAGACATTCGAAGAAATAGGCGGCGTCCGGAGTGCCGGCACGTTCAGGAAACCGCATGCGTTCGGCAGCGCGGACGATGGCGAACACCTTTTGTTTAGATCGATCGATGAAGAAATGGTCAAGACTAACGTCAAAGACCATGGCGATACGGGTTAACGTCGGCAACGTCGGCACAAGTTTGCCATTTTCCAACTGGGAGAGCATGGAAGGCGAAAGTCCCGTGTGCCGGCCGAGGTCGACAAGGGAAATCTTCTTTTTCAGGCGCAGCTTGCGGAGTTTTTCACCGATGTTGAACGCCGCGATGGAGCGTTCAACAGCGCGGATGCCGGGTGAGTCGGTGTCAGGGTGTGACGGCGAGCCCGGCGGCTGATTTTGAGGCATATCGAAGTCAAGATCAGCAGCGTCAAAGTTATTCGCTGCTCTTTAAGTATTTATAAAACAATTTTTAGTAGATACTCGCATTCCTGCTTCCAGCTTGTTACCTTCCAATGGAAGACACCCATTGACATTGCCGGAAAGGACGCGGGATGCAAAACAATACACCCGGTACGGCTTGTGTCGCTGCTATTTCCGGGATTCCCCGTTACGGCTCGGAATCTGACGACACACTGGTTGCGAAAGCTCGCGGATCGGATCGTGAAGCGTTTGCCGAGCTTACCCGCCGCCATTACGACGCTTCGCTGAAGCTAGCACTTTATCTTCTCAGAAATCGCGAAAAAGCGGAAGGCGAACTACAAAACGCCTAGGGAAAAGCCTGCGAAAAGGTTGGTTCGTTCCGAAAAGAGACGAAATTTTCAACATGGATCACACCGATTGTCCTGAACTCGGTCTCGCCGCCGAATCCATCCCCGCCGATCTCCGTCCTGTTTTCAACAGTTTGCGAAACGCGACCCCACTTCCGACATGGCTAAACGTTAATCCGCTTCTAGCGGCGGGCTACGCGGATTACTTGCGGAAGTATGGTCAGTTCCAGCGGCAGGGTGCCTAGGGCTTCGCCGTCTACCTCTATGGAGACTTTGTCGGCTGTCCTGGCGATGACATGTTGGGCCCGGTAGTGGTCTACTTTGGGATGGGTGTAGACGTTGTCGGAATAGAGGACCTTTATATCCTTCGCCAGGGTGAACGCGCCCAGGTGATGGATTATGGTGATTTCGAATAAGCCGTCGTCCATCGCGCTTTTGGGGCAGACGTGCATGCCGCCGCCGTGATAGCGGCCGATGCCGATGGCGATGTTGGTGATTTTGAAGTCGCCGGCGGGTTGGCCATCGAGGACCAAGGTGGCCGACTTGGCGTCGTAGGTGAGGAACACCTTGGCCGTCGCGTACTGGAAGGCGGCCTTACCGCCTATTTTCGAAAACACGTTCTTCGAGGCCAAGGCGACTTCGCCGCCCATGCCGAAGCTGACCACGTTATTGAACAGGCGGGTTTCCTGGCCGCCGTTGTGGGCCTGGTAGGTGACGCGGCCCAGGTCGATGGGCGAAAAGGGACCTTCGGCATCGGCCAAGTCCAGGGCGTCCTTATAGTCCTTGATGCCTAGCGAGCGGCCGTAGTCGCTGCCGGTGCCTAACGGGAGGACCGCGAGCGTCGCATTGGGGTTGATGGGCTTGTCACCGTCGAGCCAGCCGTTGACGACCTCATGCACGGTGCCGTCCCCGCCGACGGCTACAATGCGGTCGTACCCGGCTTTGAGGCACGCGCGCGCCAGCTCCGTCGCGTGTCCGGGACCACGCGTAAACTGCACGTCCATGTGGTCGAAATGGTCGGCAATCTGGGGCCACAGTTTGCCCGTGCGGCCGGCGGCGGCGTGCAGGTTGACGATGGCGGCCGGCTTCATTGTGGTTGGCGGCTCCGGATGTCGTTGACGGTGTCGCGAATGGTTTCCATGGGATCGCGTGGGGTGAAGCCGAGTTCGCGCGTGGCCTTTGACCAGTCGCAATACCAGAAGACGCCGGCCATCTCGATGGACGCGTCGTCGATGTCGAATTTGCGTCCCAGGAGCGGCATGACGCGGCGCAGCACAGGCGCGGCGAGCAGCGAGAGCCACGTGGGCGACTTCATGAAAGGCACACGCACGCCGGAGGCTTGGGAGACGGCCTTGGCAAACTGCACGAAGTCCCAATTGGCTGCGCCGAGGAGGTAACGCTCCCTGGGACGGCCGCGGTCCATGGCGGCGATGGCGGCGACAGCGCAGTCGCGCACATCGACGAAGCTGAGGCCGCCGGTGGGGAGCGACAACACCTGACCATCGAGCAATGCCTTAACATCGCCGGTAGAGGAGCCGCGATCGTCACCCGGGCCCAGTAACAGCGATGGGTTCAGGGTTACGACAAACGGATAGCCGTGGGCGAGCTTTTCGGCTTCGATCTTAGTGACGTAGTAGGGCCAGCGGCTGACGATCGACTCCTTGTAGCCCGACTCTTCGGTGTGCATCACGGGGTCGCGGGAAATGGCGATGGTTCCGGACGACGATGCGTAGACCACTCGCTCAATCTTCAAGTGGCTGGCGGCGTCGCAAACGTGGCGTGTGCCGTCGACATGCACCTGGCGCAGGCGTGGGGCGTCTTTGGGATCGCGCGAGACCATGCCCGCCAGATGGTATACCTGCGACGTGCCATCCATCGCACGCTTGACGTCGGCGGCTGAAGTGACATCGCCGAAAACGACTTCGACGCCTTTGGGAAAGTCAAACTTGGTGCGGCAAAGCGCGCGCACGGCGACGCCGCGGCCAACCAATTCACGAACTAAGTGGCGGCCCAGGAATCCTGTCGCGCCGGTAACCAAAACAGGCTTCATGAGATTTCGTACGGTTTGTCGAGGTCGAGCACGTTCCAGTTCCGTTCGCGCGCGATACGCAGGAGGCCGCGGCTCGGGTTGACGGCGGTGGGGTTGCCGGCGATTTCGAGCATCGGCAGATCGGACGTCGAATCAGTGTAGGCGCGGCAATGCTTGGGGTTGGCGTTGAACTCCGCAAGGATGGCGCGCATGGTTTTGGCCTTTTCCGCTTCCGCCAGGACGGGTGGTTCCAAGTCTCCGGTCGCCACGCCATCGGCAAACACCAGGCGATTGGAAACAACGCGGTCGAACTTGAGGAACGCGGCCAGGGGCTCGATGGCGAAGTCGAGCGAACCGGTGAGCAAGACGGTGTAGTATCCTTCGCGGTGATTTTGTTCAACGAGTTTCGGAGCGCCGAGGTAGAGTGCGGGCCGGAGGAGTTCTTCAAACATCCGGGGCGCGCTTTCTATTAGCCAATCGCGCCGCAGGCCGCGGTAGTGCTGGAAGAAAGCCTCGTTGAACCGCCGGCGGGACCGCATTTCGAGCCACCCCAATCGCGGCAGCGCGCAAAGCAATCTGAGGCGCCGCATCGAGTCGCCGGAGTTGCGCGCAAACCAGTTGTATTGATGGACGACGTTTGACGAAACCAGCGTACCGTCGAGATCGAAGAAGGCGAGTTTTGGGGACACGTTCAGTGGGCTCGCGCCCCCGCAATCACTTCGAAGTTCTTCTTATGCCGCCACGCGACAAACAGGAGCAGCACGAAACCGAGCAGCGCCATGTGGCGGGATTGCCAGACGAGTAAGAGGACAACGAAGAGCACGGAGGCGGAGAGTGAGGCGATGGTGCCGCGTTCGGTCCACTTGAGCTTGCCGCCCACCAGTCGCAGCAGGATATAGAGGCCAACGCACGGCAGCAGGATCTTCGGATAGAGATAGAGCATCACGCCGGCTGAGGTGGCGATGCCTTTGCCGCCGTTGAATTTGAGGAAGGGCGAAAAGCAATGGCCGATGACGGCGGCCATGCCGAACATCCAACCGCTGACCTCGCCGGTAGCAAACAGCGCGATGGGCAGAATGCCCTTGGCCACGTCGCCAATCAGGCACACCGCGGAGCGCCACTTGGAATACCGCAGCACGTTGTTGAAGCCGGGGTTGCCTGAGCCGTACTTCAAAATGTCGATGCCCGTGCCCCACATAGAGATGACGGCAAACGGGATGGACCCGAAGCCGAAGGCGGCGATCAGTTTGGCGATCAGGACAGGCGTCAACTCAGGCATAGATGTTCGAAATGGCCCCGCGCACACGGGCGCGCAGGTCGCCGGCGGTCATGCCGCTGGTGTGGATGCGCTCGCCCACGCGAAAGAACAGCTTATTACGGATGATTTGCATCCCAAAGGGTAACAGCGGCGTGCCGGTTCGCAAGGCGGCTTCGATAGGGCGGAGGCGATAGCGGCAGCGGATGACGGCGGTGCCGAGGATGGAGTCTGGGAATTGGATGACGGCCTTTTCGTCGCTAAGGGCGCGTTCGATTTCTTCTTCCGTGCGCACGACGAGCGGCTCGACCAATTTCGCGGCCCAGGCGGGCAGGTGCAGCAGACTTTCATCTCCGGCGAGCACCGCGGGACCTTCGACGAGCGACAGCACGCTGAGCGCGTCGCGCCAGTTGCAGCGGTTAGAGACGATGACGACAGGTCCGCGCATCTGCGTGCCTTCGGGAGTTGGCCGCCACCCGAGAGTCGAGAGCACGGCGCGCGCACCGGCTTGAGCATCCGCTCCGGTGAGGCGGTAGAGAAAGGCGACGAAACGGGCCGCGAGCGTTCGTGTTCCTGTCTTTAAGGAGTGCAGGAACCCGCGCGCACCGCGTTCGGCAATGGGGCCGAGGTTCGATGCCCAGAGTGCGGCGAACTGCGAGGTGGCGCTGCCGGCTTCATTACCTAACTGCTGTTGCGAGAGCAGGTGGGCCGTTTCGCCGCGACGCAGTTTTCCATTGGCGGTTCGTGGCAGCGTTCCAGGCGGGATCAGGCAGACGGCATCGGGCGCGAAGCCAAGGGCCGCCGTTGCAGCTTTGCGTACCGCTGCTTCGACACGCGCGTGTTCCCGCGAGTTTTGCGCGGTCGTCTCGGCGACTACCGCGAGCGCTTCCGAACCGGTGGCGGAATCGCGATAACCGACGACGGCTACGGCATGTTGATGGATGCCGTGGACTACGGAGATGGCTTCTTCGACAGGCTCCGGCGAGATCTGGCGGCCTTGACGCACGACCACGTCTTTTGAGCGTCCTGTGATGTGCAGTTGGCCTTCGTGCCAGAAGGCGAGGTCGCCGGAGTCGAGCCATTCGCCGTCGCCTAAAGCGGGATGGCCAAGGTAGCCGACCGAGCGGGATGCGCCGCGAAATTCGAGACGGCCGATCTGGCCTTCGGGGACGGGTTGGCCGGAATGGTCGACGAGCCGGACTTCGGTGCCCGCGAGCGGTTTCCCGACGGAGTAAACGCCGTTGCGGATTACGGGTCCGGCGGGCGCGAGCGCGAGGGCCACAGAGTTTTCCGAAAGCCCGTAGGCCGGGGTCATCGCCGCGGGTTTGAAACCGACCTTACTGAACCGCTGCGAGAACCGGTTGACGGTGCTGGGCAGAACGGCTTCGCCGGCGTTGACCGCTACGCGCCAGCTGGAGAGGTCGATGCCATCAAGCGTCCACATCGGGATGCGGCGCGTCGACAGTTCGTAGGCGAAGTTGGGGGCGGCGGATAGTGTGCCGCGCGAATCGTGGATGGCCCAGAGCCAGGACTCCGGCCGGTCCAGAAACTCCTGCGGGGAGAGGAGCGTGAGCGGAATGCCGTGATAGAGCGAGAACAGCCAGCACCCGACAAGGCCGAGGTCGCTGGCGAGCGGCAGCCAACTGACGACCGCGTCCATCGCGTTCACCTGAATGGAGGCGCCGATGCCGCGGATGTTGGCGAGGATGCCGTCGTGGGTGAGGATGGCGCCGCGCGGGTCCTGCGTGGTGCCCGAGGTGTACTGGATCATCGCGATGTCGCTGCGATGCGGCAGGCGGGCGGAGGTGCGCGTTCCGAACTCGCGCAGTTCGGCCGCGTTCGTTACCTCGATGAGCGACGGCAGGTTGACGCGCAGCAAACGGGCGATGGGCTTCGCTTCGGCGAAGGAGATGAGGTAGCGGATGTTGGCCGCGCGCAGAACGTGGATCTGCCGCTCAATGTACTCGCCGATGCGGCTCGCGTCGCCCGGCGGATAGATCGGCACGGGTACGCCGCCCGAGAGCATGACGCCGAAGAACGCTTGCATGAACTCCGCGCCGTTGGGTAGCAGGATGGCGACTGTATCGTTGCGGCAAAGGCCCAACGAGATCAAACCGCGGGCGACGCGGGTGGCCTGTTCATGGAGCACGTCGCAGGTGACGGCTTCGCCCGTGCCTTCGCGGAGCAGGTGGGCGTGCACGCGCCCGTGCGAATTTTCGGCGTGCCAGGCGAGGACCTGCGTAAGGTCGGTCGCGTCGACAGGCAGTGCTACCGGCTGCCCGGTGGGCGGAACGATGCGGTAGGCGGATTTCGCGGCGGCGCTTTCGTGACCTTCGCGGATCGCCTTGGCCCAGCCGAGCGCGGTGTCGGCCTCTTCGGCCACTTCGTCCGGCACTTCGATGTCGAGCTTGGCTTCCACGCGGACGACGAGTTCCACGAGGTCGAGCGAGGAGAGCCCGAGGTCCGACTGGAAACTCGATTTGGGCGTAACGGACTGTGCCAGCCGGTCTTTCCCCTGTTCGTACAAGAATTCGCGGACGATCTCCGCGATCTGCACTTCCAGGGGAAGCACGCTGGAGGTGGAAGGCTTCATTCGGGTGCTATCTACAGTGTAAGGTAGGCTTCGCTTACGCTAGGCGCGGCCGGATCGCATTCCGCTATCTGAGGTCGTACTGCTGTTTGAACGGATTGGGGATCAGTTCGAACTTGCGGGGCCACGGCTGCGGCTTGGTTTGCGGCTTGGTTTGGGGCTTGGTTGGGGGCCTTAGCTGCCTGATTATCTCCTTTGTCACCGCCAGTTCCTGTTTGGAGCATGGCGGCGCGGGCACTTGCGCGTTCGGCATGTTGGACTGGAACGGCTTGGCCGGCAGGACCATCTTGGGGTCGACCTTAGGGTCGGCCGGGATCTCGAGCAGCCGGATGGAGCACTGTTCTCCGGGGGAGGAGGCAGGCGATTGCGCCCAAGCGACGACCGCCAAAACGATTGCGGATCCGAAACAAGCAGTCGTGATCCTCATGGTGGAATTGTAGGACAACTGGAGGTCGGGTGGAAGCGGCTACTTGCGGAGCAGGAGGCTTGAGGCATGGTCACTCCCCCTGAAGGAGCCAAAAGCCGCTGCCGTCGTTGTGAACACTCGGGT
Organism: Bryobacterales bacterium; assembly: GCA_020846745.1. Taxonomy (GTDB): domain Bacteria; phylum Acidobacteriota; class Terriglobia; order Bryobacterales; family Bryobacteraceae; genus JADLDI01. Next base: position 17,991 of record JADLDI010000063.1, read on the forward strand.
CAAGGCCTGGCTTGCTGCATCGAATGAACCAAAATTTCAGGCTTGGCGGTATTGGCAGCGGGGACGGAATCCGAACCGTAAGTTGATAAATGCCGATCATGGAAGGCGCAAGACCCGCGTACAGTACCTCCAAGTCGACTTCAGTTTGGCTGGAGCCCCAATTGGATACCCACAGAATGCATCGGGGCGGCTCTAACGCTCGCGACAATGGCGACAGTGGAGCCGGTTGCCCGGTTTGAACGGGGGGATCGACCGCGCCTAACCCGACTTTCGCAGTTGGAGGCATTTGGCGTATATAAATCGCTTGTTTTCAGCAAAGGGATGCCAGAGGTCTGCACTACATTTTGAGAGTGGGGAAGGTGGAAACGACCGGTGAGTGGAGGCGTGGC
>JADLDI010000064.1 GCA_020846745.1 Bryobacterales bacterium
ACATCCTCACCCACTTCCCCCCGTCCGTAGCCGCCGAAATACGCGACGACGCTGCCAACCTCGATATCTCCGTCAACTTCCTCATCAGCCAGTACGCCAAAATCGGCTACCAGACCGCCCTGCAGGAGTCCGTGCGGAACGAACCCAATTACGACTGCGTTAAACGTTAATCAAGATAAGCGGCCACAAACCACCCATGCTCAAATTCTCCATTTCTGTGTCGCGCCCCGTGCGATTTGCGACCAAGGAAGAGAGAATAGACCCTTGCGCAACGCGTCGGCCCCGATAGAACCGTTATCCACCAGCACTATCCTGCTGGCGCTATTGGTATCGGTGCTTTGGGGCGGGAATCTGGTGTCGATCCGGATTGGCGTGGACAGCGTACCGCCGCTGTGGAGCGCGTTCTGGCGGATGGCGTTGGGCGTGGCGATCGTCACCGGCTGGTCGCTGCACCGGCGGGTGGCAATCTGGCCGACGCGGCAGGAGTGGGGTCCGCTGTTTGTGTTAAGTGTGCTGTTTACCGCGCAGATCGGTCTGCTGAATTCCGGAACGGCGATGACATCACCGGCGTTTGGGGTGGTGATCCTGAACTGCTACCCGGTGTTCGCGAATCTGACCGGACACTTCTTCCCGGGTATGGAGAAGCCGATCACCACTGCCCGTGCGGTTGGCCTGACGCTGGCCGTATCTGGGATGTCGGTTTTGACATTCGGGCAGGGGGCGTCGAAGTTAGCACCAAACCCGCTGCTCGGCAATACGCTGTTGATCGTCTCGGCGCTGCTGCTCGGTATCCGGCAGGTGTACACGCGGTGGCTGGTGCAGCGGATCGACCCGGCGCGGACAGTGGTTTGGCAAATGGCGGGGTCGGTACCGCTGTTTCTGCTGATCGCGGTGGTGAGCGAGCCGATGAGCTATGGTCACGTGACGCGGGAGGCGATCTACGCTATCGCTTATCAAGGCGCGGTGGTGGCGGGTATCTGCTTTATTGTTTGGGCCGAGTTACTGAAGCGCCATCCGGCGGGAACGTTGTCGATGTTTGCGTTTCTGGTGCCGATCACCGGGATTGCCCTCAGTTCGTACTTCTTTGGCGAACCGCTGCGGATCACATTAGTAGCGGGTGGGGTACTGGTCTTGGCAGGTGTTTGGGTGGTGACGCGGCGATAGGCGCGGGTGCTAGAGTGTGCTTCTAGATGGTTATGCGTTATCTTGCCGTTCTATTATTGACGCTGGTATTGACGCTGGTCGCGTCCTTTCCTGCCCTGGGTCAGCGGCCGGCATCCAATCCGGCCTACGCTCCGGTTACAGATACGCCTGGGCTGCCGCGGGTGCTGTTGATCGGCGACTCGATTTCGGTGGGGTACACGATTCCGGTGCGGAACATGCTCGCGGGCAAGGCGAATGTTCACCGGCCGCTCGAGAATTCGGGCCCGACGACGCGCGGTATACAGGATCTGGAAGCATGGCTGGGCAAGGAGAAGTGGGACGCGATCCACTTCAACTTCGGGTTGCACGACCTGAAGACCATCTGGGACGGTAAGCACCAGGTCTCGGTGGCCGACTATGAGCGGAACCTCCGGCGGATTGTGGCTCGATTGAAGCAGACGGGGGCGGTGCTGATCTGGGCGTCTACTACGGCAATTCCGGAGGGTCCGCTGAACCCGCCGCGAGTCCCCGGGGATGTGGAGGTCTATAACAAGGCGGCATTGCGGGTCATGAAGGACAACAGCGTGAAGGTGAACGACCTCTATACCTTCAGCAAGCCGCGGTTGGCGGAACTGGGGTTGCCGCATAACGTGCACTTCAGCGAAGCGGGCTATCAGGCGCTGGGGGCAGAGGTGGTGAAGGCGATCACGGCGGTCCTGCCAAAGTAAGGTCTGGCGATGCGCGCTTTTGGTTTGATCCTCATGCCGGTGTGGCTGTGGGGACAACCAGGCTCAAGTGGCGGGGTGGCGGCGTGCACGCCTTGCCATCCGGCCATTGCGAAGTCCTACCTGCGGACGGGCATGGGGCGAGCCTTCTATAAGGTGACGCCGGAGGTGATGACCGAGGACTTCCGGACTAATAACACTTACAACCACGAGTTGTCGGAACGCCGCTACACGATGGCCGAGCGCGGGGGGCGGTACTTTCAACGGCGGCATCAGGCGGGTCCGGGAGGCGCGGAGATCAATGTGGTAGAGAAGGAGATCCACTATGTGATGGGGTCGGGCAACCACTCGCGGGCGTACCTGAGCCTGACGCCGGGCGGGCAGTTGGTGCAGTTGCCTTTGGGGTGGTACGCGGAAGGCGGCGGCAAGTGGCGTATGAGCCCGGGTTACGACCGTCCGGACCATATGGACTTTCGGCGCAAGATCGACAAGGAATGCTTCTTCTGCCACGATGCGTATCCGCAGGCAGGGTCGGTTGTAGAGACCACCAATCGGGACCTGGTGTTTCGCGGGAAGCCGCCGTTGGGCATCGACTGCCAGCGGTGCCATGGAACGGGCGAACGGCATATTGCGGCCGCAACGAAGGCACAGCCTGTCGAGACGGTGCGGGCGGCGATACTGAATCCGGCACGGCTGTCGCCGCCGCAGCAGAGTGAGGTGTGCTTCCAGTGCCACCTGGAATCGACCAGCCATCCGCTGCCTTACTCGGTGAGGAAGTACGGGCGCGAGGCGTTCACTTACACGCCCGGTGAGCCGCTCAGCCAGTTCATCTTGCACTTCGATCAAGCGCCGGGGACCGGGCATGACGATAAGTTCGAGATATCGCATTCGGCGTACCGGATGATGCGGTCCGCTTGTTATCGCGGGAGTAAGGGGACGCTGACCTGCATCACTTGCCACAACCCGCATGAGCCGTCGGCCGGCGTGGAGGCACAGGCGCGGTACACGAAGGCTTGCCGGAGTTGCCATGCGAGGGTGACCGGCGAGGCACATCGTGCGGCGGCGGAATGCGTCAACTGCCATATGCCGAAACGGCGGACGGAGGATGCGATCCATGTGGTCATGACGGACCATACGATCCAGCGCCGTGTGCCTCCGCGGGACTTGCTCGCGCCGCTCAAAGAGGCCCACGATTCCGTTACGGGGCCGTACCGCGGAGAGGTGGCGCCGCTGTATCCTTCGACGCTGACGGGTACGGACCTGTTGTATTCGGCAGTGGCACAGGTGACGGACGGGGCGAACTTGGATCGAGGGATTGCGGATCTGGAGCGGCTGGTCCGTGAGATGAAGCCGAAAGAAGGCGAGTTCTATCTGGAGTTGGGGAAGGCATGGCAGCGGAAGGGGCGGCACGATCGGGCGGTCGAGTGGTTTCAGGAAGCGAGCAAGCGAGGACCACGGTTGACGGAGGCGCGCCTGCAACATTCGCATTCGCTGGTGCAGTTGGGACGGGCGCGCGAGGCGGTTGCGACGCTACGAGAGGCCCTGTCGGTTGCGCCGAACGATCCGGCACTGTTGAACGCGGCGGGTATCGCGTCGACGCAGATCGGCGAGATCGCGAAGGGGATCGAGATACTGGCGAAGGCGGCCATCGCCGATCCGGACTTACCGGAGACTTATCTGAACTTAGGGTCGGCTTACTATCAGGCCAACCGCCATGACGATGCCATCGCGGCGCTGCGGAACGCGATCCGGCTGGCGCCGAACCTGGCTCCGGCGCATGCGAACCTGGGAACGCTGCTGAGCATGCGGGGAGACACGGCGGGCGCGCGGTTCCATTTGGAAGAGGCGGTGAAGCGGGATGCGCAGAATGCGGAGGCGGCGGTGACGCTCGGGTTGCTGCTGTTTCGGGCGGGCGATCTGGACCGGGCGATGGCGCTCTACTGGCAGGCGCTCTATGTGAAGCCGAAACTGGCGGCGGCGCACTTCAACCTGGGGCTGGCACTGGCGCGCAAAGGCCGGGGCGGCGAGGCCAAAACTCATTTTGAAGCGGTGTTGGCCGAGAGTCCTGAGGACCATGAGGCGCACTATCATCTGGGGTCGGCGCTTATGAGCGCCGGCGACCTTGAGGGTGCGTCGGCGCACTTCCGCAAGGCGGCGGGGAGTCCAAATGCAGGGTTGAAGAAGGCGGCGGAAGCGGCGTATCAGAAGGCAAAGCAACGGCGGAACTAAGGCGCTAGAATCGTAGCCGCCGATATGTTGAATCGCCGGGACTTTCTTGCTTTGTCTTCGATGGTGTCGTTCCCTCTGAAGGGGACGGCGACGACCGGGGATAAGCCGCTGATCGCGTTCCGGATCGGGACGGCTTTGTGGCTGGAGGATCGGAAGTTAGACGAGTTATTGGAATTCTTCGGGCGGCATAAAGGCGCGGTGGACGAGTTAGTATTCTTCACGTCGAACACGCATCCGCCGCTACCGTTGGACGTAATGCAGGCGCGCGCCGAGAGGCTGGGGCGTAAAGTGCTGCCGAGCGTGCGCAGCGCGGGGATGAACGCGGGCATCAACATCTTGGCCACGATGGGACATCACTCGGAGAACCTCGGAAACTCGCTGCAGACGAACTGGCAGCGGGTGATGGACCCGGCGGGTAACATCGCGCCGGGCGTGTACTGTCCGATAAGTAAGGAATTACTGGACTATGCGCGGCGGATCTATACCTGGATGTCGCAGGCTAACCCGGATGTGCTGTGGATCGACGACGACGTGCGGCTGATGGGACATATGCCGTTGAAGGCAACCTGCTTTTGCGATGGATGCTTGCGGCGGTTCTCGGCTCAGGCCGGGGAGGCAGTGACGCGGGAGCGGCTGGTGGAGCGGTTCGACAGCGGTCCGACGGTGGACCGGATGAAGTGGCGAAAGGCGTGGCTGGAGCATAACCGGCGGACGATCAACAGCCTGTTTGAGGTGATCGAGCAGGCGACGCATGCGGCGAAGCCGGACCTGCCGTTGGGGTTCATGACCGGCGACCGGTTCTATGAGGGGTACGACTTTGCGGGTTGGGCGCGGACGCTGGCAGGTAAGCGGAACGTGGAGGTTCGGTGGCGGCCGGGTGGCGGGTTCTATTCGGATGAGGCGCCGCTGGGGATGGTGGAGAAGGCGCATGCGGTGGGGCGGCAGGCGGCGGCGTTGCCGGATGCGGTGAAGGTGATCCAGTCGGAACTGGAGAACTTCCCCTACCAGCGGCTGCGGAAGAGCGCGCGGGCCACCGTGACCGAGGCGGCCTGCCATATGGCCGCGGGCACGACAGGGACGGCGTTCAACGTGTTGACCATGACGGCCGGGTCGCTCGAGGAGTATCAGCCGCTCTATGGGGAGATTTCAGCGTGGCGGCGGTTCTACGAACGGGTGCGGACGGAGGTGGGGCGCGGGATGGCTCGCGGGGTTTGGCCGGCGTGGGGTCGGGACAGCTATGCGACGGTGAACGCGGAGAGCAAATGGCTGGGTCCGGGGCGGATGAACCTGGACGAGATGTATACGCTCGCGGAGATCGGAATTCCCCTGTGTTACGACCGGCGTGGGGCGGTGGTGACGGCACTGGCAGGGTCGAGCGTGTATGGGTTCGAAGTGACGGAGTTGAAGGCGATGCTGGCCGGCGGCTGCCTGCTGGACGTGGCGGCGTGGAAGGCTTTGCAGACGTTGGGTCTGGCCGGCCTGACTGGGGTGAAAGCAGTCGAGGGCGTGGATCGGGATGCGACGGAGGTGTTCTCAAAGGACGAGTTGAATCGGCGGTTCGCAGGGTGGGGACGCGACTGCCGGCAATCGTTCTGGTGGGAGCGTGTGTACCGGCTGGACGTGGCGGACGGGGCGCGGGTGCTGAGCCGCTTGGAGGACTACGGCGGCAAGGACGGGGGGCCTGCGTCGGTGGCGTTCACCAATGAGTTAGGTGGCCGGACCGTCCTAATGGGGTACTACCCTTGGACGCAGATGCACAGCCTCGCCAAATCGTCGCAGATGAAGGCCGTGTGCCAGTGGCTGAGCGGGGGGCTGATGCCGGTCGTGCTGGAGGACTTTGCGAAGGTGGTCGTTTGGGCGCGTGGGAACGGAGTGATGGTACTGAACGCTTCGCTGGACCACTTAAAGACGGTCCGACTCAGAATCCGACAGGCTGGCCAGAGCCCATTGAGTCAGGTGACGGCAGACGGACAGAGCCGGGCTCTGAGCGCTGAACGGGCTGGGGGCGGGTACACGCGGGTGACACTAGAAAACCTGGCGCCGTGGACTATCCACTTGGTGATCTAAGGTTTACAGTCGCCGCGGCAAATGATTTCCGAGACCGGCCGGGGTTCGCCCAACTTTCCCGTGGCCGGGTCGGCGCGGCGGATGGACAGGGTTTCGGTCGAACCGCCTGTTGTGGGTTGGCGGTCGATGATCTGCTGTTCGCGCAGGGTTGGTTTCGCGGAATACGAGAGTACATTCACGCCGAAGACGTCGACCAGTTCCGATTCCGAGCCGTCGGGGCGCTTTTCGTTCCGGTGGACTTCCTGGCCCACCAAGTCCATCTTGCCGGTGGCGTTGGTGTTGTACCGGTCCACCTGGGTGGTGGTTTGGGATCCTTTCGTTTCGGCGGTGCGGAGTTCGCGGTCCGTTTCGCGAAAAACACCGGTGTCGCCGGCGCGATAGATCGAGGTTTCCTCGCGATACTGCTGGTCGTTACCCTGGCGCGTGGTGAGGCGCTTTTCGGCAGGGGTGAGCGTGCCGTTGATGCTGGGGCGCTCGCTGACGATTTCCGTTGTCTGAGTACCGGGCGCCGATGTAACCAGGGTGGTTTTGCGCTCGAGGACGGCGTAACTGCCGTTGACGTCGCCGTTGTAGACGGTCTCGACCATCGAGGTTTTGCCGTCGGCCAACTTCTGCTCCTCCATTCGAATCTTGCTCCGTCCGGCGGGACGTCCGTTCGAGTCGAACAACTGGACCATGCGTTCCGTGACTTTGCGGTCGGGAGTATTGATAAGGATTTGGTCCTGGGTACGTTCGCGAGGCACAGTTTGGCCGTTCAGGTTGCGGACGGTTTCCGACGAGCCCCCATTGGACTCGGTTCGGGAAGCTTCTACTTTGCGGCCATTCAGGTCGTACGTGTAGGTGACGCGCTCAGAGCGGCTTTCGGCGAATGACAGGCCTGCAACCGCGACCGAAAGGAGACTGATGCACACAAGCCGCAGCATACCCACAACGTACAGCGAAGTGCGGGTCGCGGCAATTGGGTGAAGTGCTTAGACCAGCGACGGGGACTGGGGTAGTTCGCTTTACAGTGTGCGGTCGGTCCCTCTCTGTCTGCTTGCGTCGTGCTGTCAGTGTATACACCGTTGACATGAACGAGCGATTAATGATATTCCTAGCCCCCATACATTGTTTTGGTTGAGAGGAGCGCTTTAAGTGAGGCATCTCATTGTTTTGTTCTTTCTTCTCGTGCCTGCGGCCGCTTATGGCCAGGGGCGTTCGAGTGTTCTTGGCTCAGTAACGGACGAATCGGGCGCGATCGTCCCGAACGCGACGATCTCGGTTACGAATACCGGCACGCAGCAGAAGCGCACTATTCAATCCGGCGAGACGGGCACGTTCGAGGTGACGGCGCTCGAGGTGGGATCGTACGAGGTGATGGCGGAAGCGCCGGGCTTTCGCAAGACGACGGTGCGCGGCATCGTGCTCGAAGTGGACCAGCGCGCGCGCGTCGACGTCAAGCTGCAGCTTGGCGAGGTAACGCAGCAGGTGGAAGTGCAGGCTGGAGCATTGCAGATCCAAACAGATGACGCCACCATTTCGACGGTTATCGATGCCGCCAAGATCCGCGAACTGCCGATTCCCGGCAATCGTAACCTGTTCCGTTTGGCGCTGCTCGCTCCGGGCATGAGCCGCGGTCCGGCATCGTCGGTGACCACTTCCGGCTTCGGGCCGGGCTTCGGAATCGCCGCGATGGGACAGAAAGTGCAGAACAACGCGATTATGCTGGACGGCGCACCGCTCCGCACGTCCATACACGGTGCGGTGCGCATGCGGCCGTCCGTCGAAGCGATCGAAGAGTTTCGCGTAGAAGCGGGCTGGTACTCGGCGGAATACGGCACACAGTCCGGTGCGCAGATCGTCGCCACAATTCGCCCGGGCACGAACGAATACCACGGCACGCTGTTCCACTTTCTGCGCAACGACAAGTTCGACGCGCGTAACTTCTTTGAAGACCCGCGCAATCCGAAAGCCCCGCTGCGGCGCAACACGTTCGGCGGCGTGCTAAGCGGTCCAATCATCAAAAACCGTACGTTCTTCACCGGGAACGCGGAACTGCTCCGGGAGCGGCGCTCCAGCCAGGCGTTCGGCATCTATCCGACCACGCGCATGAAGAACGGCGACCTGACAGAAACGTTTTTCCGCCGCGCCGACGGCGGCCTGATTCCGATTCAAGATCTGACATCGAACACCCCATTCCCGAATAACCAAATTCCGGCCAGCCGCATATCATCGATCGCGAAGAACCTTGCTGCGTTCTATCCGACCCCGAACATTAACCCCGGCGATTTTACGGGAACCAACAACTACTCGGGTGTATCGCGCGACCTGCAGGATGACGACCAGTTCTTTGCCCGAATCGATCACAACTTTAACGAGAACAACCGGCTGTTCGGGCGCTATGGACTGCAGAATGTGCAGTTGCCCACGTTTCCGCTGAATCCCAACCCCTTCTTTGTTGTGCGCCGGCCGCGCCGTCAGCAGAACGTGACGCTGAACTACACGCGCATCTTCTCGCCATCGCTGCTGAATCTGGTGAAGGTGTCTTACAACCGCGACGTCTTCAAAACCGTCGACGATGTAAGCGGCACGAGCTTCAACATTCTGAAGGATTTGGGCATCCCGGGCCAGACGAATAACCCGCTCGATACGGGTCTGCCTTCAATCGGCATCACCGGCATGAGCGGGTTGGGAAACTCGGACATCAATACCATCTGGGACGAATCGCGGCAGATCGCGGATCAATTGACCTGGACGAAGGGCAAGCACACCGTAAAACTGGGCACCGAGTATACGCGATTGCGCGTTGATCGCCGCACGGTGTCATTCGTCCGCGGCGCGTTTGACTTTTCCGGTATTCATTCTGGCGTCGCGCCGGGCGTAACAGCTACAGAGCGCGGTCGACTGGCATGGGCCGACTTCCTACTGGATCAGCCGCAGCAGGTCCGGCTTGGATTTACCGATCAGTTACCTCCAGGGGTCGACCCCGGCACCTATCCCAAAGTTCGCTTCTGGCGCTGGCACAATTACGTTACCGACGATTGGAAGATATCCCAGAAACTTACGCTGCAGTTAGGCGTCCGATACGAATATAACTCGGCGATCGTCGATGCCGGAGGGCAGTCGCGCAATTTCGATTTCACGAAGCTGATGCTTTACCCGGCAGTGGCCACCGCTGGTCCGCTGAACGATCCGAGCAAGAAGCTTTTCGCCCCCCGCATCGGTATCGCTTATCGTCCCTTCGGCGGTAACAACACTGTCATCCGCATGGGCTACGGGATCTTCTACAACGTGAACATGCTGAACATGTTCATGCCCGCGCTCGCGGCCAATCCGCCGAATAACATCAACATCAACGAACTGAATACTGCCGGCGTTGTTCGTATCCGCATGGCGACGGCCGATCAGGCCAAGAACCTGAACATCAATAGCGAAATCAACTCGGCCGATACGGCCCGCGGTGTCGGCGACGTTCACCAGTGGAATCTCAACATCCAGCGCATGCTGCCCGGCAGCATTGTCTTTGAAATTGGATATTCCGGTTCGAAGTCCTCGCACTTCGATTCACCGCGCACGGTAAATCCGTATGTTCCCGGCACCACGCGCCGCGTGTACGCAGACTGGGGCCCGATCGAGAACATTTCGCTCGACGCCGCCGGCAACTATCACGGCCTGTTGATGAAGGCTGAAAAACGCTTCTCGCGCGGCCTGACATTTATCCAGACCTACACGTTCTCGAAAGCACTGTTCGATTCGTTTGCCTGTTGCGGTGCGCAACGCCACAACAATCCTTATAACTGGCGGGCGGAGAAAGGGCTGGCCGAAACCGACCAGCGGCATCGCGCAACGACAGCCTGGCTCTACGAGCTACCGTTCTTCCGATCGGCTCATGGCATTAAACGCCAGGTGCTCGGCGGTTGGCAGTTGAATGGTTCGCTGACGATGGAAACCGGTATGCCGATGCACCCGTCGCAAGCGTTGAAACCGATCGACGACGGTTGCCCGCGCTGTAACCACCGGCCCGACCGCATTGCCGATGGCCGCCTGGACTCTTCGCAGCGCACGCTGCTCAGATGGTTCGATACGGCGGCATTTGTGACCGCGCGCGGACACTACGGCAACTCCGGACGCAACATCCTGTCCGCCCCCGGTTTAACCAGCCTGGATTTCGCGGTGTTCAAGAACTTCCGGATCAGTGAACGGAAGGAGATCCAGTTCCGGTGGGAGAACTACAACTTCACAAATACTCCACCGTTCAACCCGCCCACGCTTGAGATCAGCTCGGGTAACTTCGGCCGCATCACCAGTGCCGGCCTGGGACGGGAGATGCAGTTTGCGTTGCGCTTCCAGTTCTAACAATTAAACTACTATGGGCCGGGCAAGTAGGATCGTCCTCTTGCCCGGCCCGTTTCCTTTTTATGGACGGACCAGCGAACCGTCAATGGAGCGGACGGTAAAGCCATCCTCGCGACCCGTCGGGTCCTGCATGGGGTACTTGCGCGCCATCTCGACGTTGATGTCGATGCCCAAGCCCGGTGCCTCGTTCACATACGCATAGCCGTCGGGGATCTTCGGCGTGCCGGGGAACATCTCGTGAACCTGGTCGGGCCAGCGGTTATCCTCCTGAATGCCGAAGGCGGATGACGCAAGGTCGACGTGACAGGCAGCGGTGAAATTAACGGGATCGTTATCGCCGCCTTCCTGCCAAGCGGTGCGGACACCGAACGCTTCACAGAGAATTGCGATCTTGCGAGCTTGGGTGATTCCGCCGACAGTGGAAACACGGCAGCGGGCAAAGTCGATCAGCCGCTCGGAGATACAAGTTACCCATTCCTGCGGGTTGGTGAAGATCTCTCCCATCGCCATCGGAGTGGAGCTTACCTGCTTGATGTTCTTGAACCAGTGAATAAGTTCCGGGGGCAGGATATCTTCGATGAAGAATAGACGGTAAGGTTCCATGCGCTTGGCAAGCTCAACAGCCATTGCAGGCGTGAGATGCTCATGCACGTCGTGCAACAGGCGGACGTCGTTGCCGAGTTTCACACGAAGATGCTCGAACAGCTTCGGGATCGCATTCACGTACTGCTCTTCATCGAACGCCGGACCGGTATAGCCGGAGCGCATGCGTTTTCCCTGCCCCGGCGGAAGAATACCGCCGCCGCCGTAACCACCCAGTTGAGCGCGCACGTGGCGGTAACCGCGGTCCATGAAACCCTTGACAGCGTCGGTTAAGGCGTCCGGAGTGGCGCCATCGGCATGGCCGTAACAGGGCACGGCGTCGCGCACTTTGCCTCCTAAGAGGTCGAACACAGGCATGCCCGCGCGCTTACCTTTGATGTCCCATAGAGCCATGTCCAGGCCGCTCAGCGCATTGTTCAGGATGGTATCGCCGCGCCGGTAATTCCGGTAGTTGGTGGCGTACCAGATGTCGTCGATCCGGTCGACGTCTTTGCCGATCCAGAACGGCGCCATGTGCTTCTCAATCGAAGCAGCCACCGTAAACGCCTGGTGGTAGTTGCTGGCCGAGCCGATCCCATACAAGCCCGGTTCGCTGGTGGTTACCTTGACGATCACCCACGTATAGCCGCGGCCGCCCGCGGTTGTGATCGACTCAACGTTCTTGATAGTAAGTCGAGGCAAGCCGCGGGTGCGGCGTTCGTATGTCGACTGGGCGGCCTGGGCCGCAAGGGCCGCGGGTGCGGCTACGGTTCCTGCTAGCAAGTCTCGTCGTTGCATTTGGATGATCCTCTCCGGGGGGCGCGGACACTCGCGCGCATCACACAGTACCAGATAAATATAGCTGGAACTCAGGCGCAGCGCTACGTTCGACACGTTGGACCGCCCTTTATGGGAGGATGGGGTTGATTCCGATGAAACGGCGAGCGTTTTTGCAAACGGTGGGAGCGGGTGCTCCAATGACGCAGTTGGCGGCACAACAGGGCCGGCGTGCAGATAAGCGGTTCACGCCGATCGGTTTAGACACGCTGTTCACTGCGTCGGCGAGAGATTTCGGACCGCGCCCGGCCGCACGGAACCTCAACCCACCAGGCATGGATGACAACCTGATCCATACCCTGGGCGGACTGCAGTATCCAAGAGGAGTGCCGTTTGAGTTAGGTCCAGCGGACGTGGATCGCAAGTCGTGGATTGTGACGAGTCTGCAGCGGCGGAGTTGGACAACGCAAGGCGTAGCCGTGCCTGTGGGGCGTGCGGCACGGTTCGTCTGTCTGGCCCAGTTCTGCGACTGGGAGCGGGCGGAATTCGATCCAAGCGATGCGGAAGATATGGAGAGCATCGGCGAGGTGCTGGCTGAGGCGGTGCTGGAGTATGAAGACGGCGCAAAACACGCGTTTCCGATCCGGCGGCGGTTTGAAGTCAACCCGCCTGCCGCGACCTGGGGCCGCGAATGTTTCAACGCCATGCAGAGTAACTCGTGGCAGGAAGCGCGAATGGATGCCCCGCTCGCAAAAGCGACCGATTGGGGCATGCAGCAGCAGACAATCCGGTATAAGTCGCTGAGCCGGACCGCGCTGTGGATCTGCGCCCTTGAGAATCCGCGGCCTGACATGCGCATTCGGACGGTGAGGTTAGCAGCCAAAAGCGAAAAGCATTTGGTGGTATGCGGACTTACGCTCTATCACGGGCTGCAGAATCCGCTACGGCTCGAGAAGACTCGCCTGTACCGTGTAACGCTGCCCGAATCGACCGCGGCCGAACCGGGGCGGTGGGTGGCGGAGACGGACTTGGGCATCGTAGTTCGCACGTTTACGGGTTCGGAGTTTCGGCCGGCGGAATGGCTGACTGACGGCTCGGCAGGGTTAGGAGAGCGCGGCCGGCCCGCGCGCGCGAACGAGTTATACGTGCAGATGACCTCGAGCAGCGAAGCCGTCCTAACCGTTCGCGACACGAAAACGGGGTCGAGCTTTGACTTTGATCTGGCAAACAGCCAGCCCCAGGTGGAAGTATTGGATGCGCATAAGACCTGGGTCCGCGCTCGCGTGGTGGACGATTCGACGGGCAAGCCGGTTCCGGTCCGGATCGGGTTCCGCTCGAAGGACGGAAGGTACATTCCGCCGTACGGACACCCCCAACAGATCAACACTGGATGGTTCCAGGATTACAGCGCCGACGTGCAGGTGCGGCAGGCGTCGTTCGCGTATGTCGACGGCACGTTTCAGATCGAACTGCCAGTCGGCGATGTGTATGTCGAGATAAGTAAGGGTTTCGAATACGAGGCGACTCGCGAACGGATGCAGATCGCAGCCGGACAGCGGGAACTGGAGTTACGCGTTCGGCGAGTTGCCGATTGGCGCCGCGACGGGTGGGTAACTGCCGATACTCACGTGCATTTCCTTTCGCCATCGACCGCGCTGCTGGAGGCGCAGGCCGAAGGGCTGAACATGGTAAACCTGCTAGCCGCACAGTGGGGCGACCTATACACCAACGTCGGCGATCTGGCGCATGGTTCTATTTCGTCGCCGGACGGCGAGACTATAGTTGCACTGGGAACTGAGAACCGCCACCATCTAATGGGTCACTTAGGATTGTTGGGCGGCCATGGCGAGCCGGTATTTCCAATGTCAGGAGACGGAGGCAGTGAAGCATATCCAGGCGATCCGCTCTGGACGAGCATGTCGGATTGGGCGGACGCTTGCCGCAAACGCGACGGCGTGGTGGTTGCGGTTCACTTTCCGAATCCGAATGCCGAACTAGCGGCGGAGATCGTGCGCGGGAAAGTGGATGCGGTGGAGTTGTATCCACGCGGCGACGCGAGTTTCCGCTCGCTGGCTTATCACGAATGGTACCGGTATTTGAACTGCGGGTATCGTGTGGCGGCGGCGGGCGGGACCGATAAGATGTGGGCTAACACGCCCGTTGGCGGCAATCGCACCTACGCCTGGATACAGGGCCGGGAGTTCAGCTTTGCGAATTGGGCGGCGGCCGTCAGAGCCGGGCGAACGTTCACGACGACGGGTCCTCTGCTGCGGTTTAGTGTGGACGGAAGGACTGCGGGCGATGAGATTACGATGCGCGCCGGAGACGGGACAGTTGAGGTGCGTGTCGAGGCCACAAGTTATGTCCCGTTTCACCAGTTAGAGGTTGTGTTCAACGGAAAGGTGGTCGCGTCGAGGGAAGAACGGCAAGGGACGAGGCAGATGGCACTATCTGAACGCGTCACTCTAAAAGGTCCGGGATGGCTGGCGGCGCGGTGCGGATCGCGTGTGCGCGCCGCGCGCTTTGGCGTGTCGGCACACACTTCGCCGGTGTATGTTGTTGTTCCGGGGGAGGAGGCCTTTTCTCGCGCGGCGGCAGCTTACTTTCTGCAACTGATCGAAGGTACCCAAACCTATGTGGACAATCTCGCGACACGCCCCGATCCCAAACAGTACGAACGTATCCGGCAGGTGTTGCGTGAGGCACATGCCCAGTTACATGCGCGTCAGGTGAAGCACAGTCATGCGTGACGGATGGCTCGGGAAAGGATAACTACACCGATCAGGCATGCCGTGCCGTACGCGAGTTGATCGACGGAAATCCCGAAATAGCCGGGTGGGTCAACATGGAGGCGGTCGAGGAGAACGCGGAACCCGCCATAAAGCGTCAGAAATAAGCCGAGAAGAAATCCTGCCGGCCTGGGCCGGCGAGCTAGCCAGACAAATAAGGGGATAACTAAGATCGCAAAGAAGAGCACTTCGACGACTGCAAGGTCCCATCGCGGCGCGTCGGGGTAACGGACGGCCAACCAACTGCCGGAGCGCAACCCCGGATGGTCGTGAATTAACGAGCAGCCAATCCGGCCAAAGATCCAGCCAAACGGGAAGACGGAGGCCAGCGCATCGAGATAGCGCCACGCAAGGTCGCCGGGAACGCGGCGGATGCGCAGAAAGAGAACTGCCGCGAGGAGGCCCGCCGCAATGCCGCCAAACGAGGCTGCGCCCTGCGTGGTCTTCAGCCAGATCCAAGGGTCGCGCCTGAGGGCATTGGCAAGATACACCCAGCGAAACAAGAAGGCGCCCACCAGCCCGACGAATACCATCGTGAAGCTGAGCCAGCCCGCAAGTTGCGTGTCGAGCTTCCAATGACGCGTGCGGCGGAGATACAGGAAATGCGCAACTAGTATTCCGATCGCCCCAAACAGCGGCTGAGCCGCGACGCGAATCGGCCCCAGCTTGATCGCAGAAAGTTCGAAATAGGGAATCAGTTTAGAGGCCTTGTAATTGAGACGCGGCGTCGCCAAACTGGCTCATTTTGATACCCATGCGATTGATGATCGACAGATACAGGCTGCTCAACCTGCGATTCTCGTCGCCCGCCTTGAGATAGTCGAGGGTGCGGCCTGTTTCGATAGTGCCGCCGAGTCCGCCGGCCAAAGCCACCGGCAGGCGCGAGTTATCGTGCGTGCGGCCGGACCATAGGTTCGAAAGCCACAACAAGCACGAGTTATCAAGCACCGTGCCGTTGCCTTCCGGCATAGTGTCGAGCTTCTGCGCGAGATAGGCGAGTTGGCTGAGGTGGAACCGGGTGATGCGCTCGTAGCTGTCGGACAGGTTGTAGTGCGATGCGGAGTGATGGCCGTCCCGAACCTGCAGAAATGGGTAAATCTGCGCGGAAAGGTCGTTGGCGAGAATCAGCGAGGCAACGCGGGTGCGATCGGCCTGGAACCCCATCGCGATGATGTCGCACATCAGTTTGGCATGTTCGCGGAGATCTTCAGGAAGGCCATTGGCCGGGCGATCCATGGCCAGCGCCGGCTTGTTGGTCCCCTTAGCGGCATCGTCAGCCTTCTCTTTTTGCAGCCGCAGGCGCTCCACACGCCTTTCGACATCGCGAACTGAAGTGAGGTACTCGTCGAGTTTGGCCTTGTCCGTGGAACTTACCTGGCGTGAAAGGCTTTCGGCACGATCGCGCACACGGTCGAGTATGCTGGCATTGCGCAGGATGCCACGGTTTTCAAACAGGTTGTCGAACGCAAGCGACGGATAGACCTCAGTCGGCACAGGCGACTCAGGACTTTGCCACGAGATATGCGAACTGTAAGCCATCGAGAAGTTAGTCTCGTGGTATCCGGTAAGGGGCTGTTCACAGGCGAGAACCATGCTGGACTGAGCAGTATCCTGCCCAATGTGGCTTGCGATCACCTGGTCCACTGTGACGCCCGAGCGAAGGATGGGTCCGCGCTGGATGGCGGCGCCCGAGAGGAGGCTTCCGGTTTGGGCGGGGTGGATGCCCTGGCCGGTCAGATTCTTTACGAACAGGCCATCGATGATATTGATCTTTTTCTTCAGCGGAGCGAGCGGCGAAAGCGACTTGCTCAGTTCCATTGCGTCGCCGTTGCCTTTGGCCCACCACTGCTCTTCGTTGACGCCTGTGCCCATAAACAGCACCGCGAAGCGCTTTGGCGCCGGCGCCGCCGCGTTCAGCGATTCCAGCCACGGCAATCCGATGGCCACCCCGGCCCCACGTAGAACGGCACGGCGAGAAATGTTTCGCTTGGGACTGGCTTTGCGGATGAGCATTAGTCTCCCTTTCGGATGTTCTGTTGCGTCGAAATGGACTCCGGGCGGCGCTGATTCCGGAATTGCGGGCTCCCGACAATGGATTCTATCAAGGAAGAGAACCTGTGTCCGCCGGCGATGAAGGACTTGCGCATGTCGTCGATCAGCGGTTCATCGGAAAGTTGCAAGCTGCGGCCTAATCCGTAGACCAGCAGTTTGCGGCAGAGCCCTTCAATGAAGCCGGATTCGCGGTGTTCGCGAATGTAAGTCACGAGGTCGTCAAGTCCGTTGCCCTGGCGACCGCCAGGGAAATCGGCACTAGTATCCACGGGCCTGCCGCCGAGATCCTTTGTCCTTCGTTCCCCAATAGGGCCGTAGCTTTCAAACACCAGGCCCAAGCCGTCAAACCGCGCGTGGCAACCGGCACAAGCGGCATTTTCGCGGTGCTTGGCGAGCATTTGACGTAGCGGCAAATTCATCTTCGACTCGTCGCCCGGCAGTTCGGGAACCGAAGGCGGCGGGGGTGGAATGGATTCGGCCAGGACGGTCTTGGCCACCCAGAATCCTCGCTTCACCGGACTAGTGCGCAATCCAGGAGAATTACGCGTCAGAAAAGCAGCCATTGGGAGAACACCACCGCGGCCGAACTTACGTGCGTCGGCCACCCGTTTCCACTCGTCTTGGGTCTTAAATCTCAGGTCGGTCATTCCGTAGTGTTGCGCCAGCACTCGATTCACGAAGGTGTGTTTGCCGTAGAGGATGTCGAGAGCAGAACGGTCGTTCTGAATGATGTCCTGAACAAATCGCACCGGCTCTTCGAACATGGCCTGCCGCAGGTCGTTCGTGAAGGCGGGAAACCGCATGCGGTCGACACTGTTAAGGTCTTCAAAGCGCCGGAACTCCAGCCAGTTACCCGCAAACTCGGTTGCGAGCGCACGTGCGCGCGGATCTTTGATCATCCGGCGAACCTGACCGGTAAGCACTTCGGGTTTGCCGAGTTCGCCGGATTGGGCCGCGCGCCGCAGTTCATCGTCGGGCAGAGTGGACCACAGAAAGTAACTAAGGCGGCTGGCGAGCGCGAAATCCGGCAGGGGCTGGACCTTGGTGGCCGCCACGGGCGCTTTCGTGGACTGGCGTCGTGATGGCTTTGTCTGCTGCGAGGTCGGCGGCGGCGCGGGAACCGAGTTACTCTCCACGCGATAGCAGAAGTCCGGCGACATCAGCACGAGGACGATCATGTCGCGCATGGCCTCATCGTGAGCCAGCGCACTGTTTTCGCGCAGGTTGCGATAGTAACTCTGCAGATCGTCGCGTTCCTTACTGGTCAGCGGCCGCCGGTAGGCCCGTGCAGCGAAATCCTGCAGCGCTACGATGTGCGTAGGCTCCGCATCCAGGCGCGCCTTCTCCACCTTGCGAATTTGTGCGTTCACCCGCGCGAAATGTTCTCGAATAGCCTCTCGGGCCCGATCATCGCCGCCGGTTTCAGCCTTCTTCAAATAGGTGTCGCGGATACCGAAGATCACATCCTCAGTAGTAATCGGCTGATCGGACGGCCGGAAACTCCCCGATTCGCGCCCGCGCCCTTCGATTTCTCCGCTCTGATTGAAATAGAACTGCGTGTAAGTGCGCGTGGTGAAGTCGGCAATGGTGTCGAACTCGAGCCAGAGCGTGTCAAGTTCCTTCTGGCCCTGTTCGTCGAGGATCAGTTCCATTAGCGGAGTATCGTCACGGAAGTAACCCATCACGTTGTGGAACCCGGCGCTCAACAGCCGGCCCTTGTCCTCAGAATCGTCGGGATAGAATCGGCCGCGCTCGCGGATGTAGAATGCGTCCGGGAACACGTCCGCAAAACGCGCGAACGAAGCTTCGTAGCGGGTGCGTTGACCCGCGGGTACGAATAACTCAGGTTCCCCGGACCTTGCCCGCACAGCTATCGCGGCGTTGCGCAGAGCCACTTCATCTTCCGTCGGAACTCCGCCCGATTTAGGCGCTACCGGCAATATCAGCGGTGGGTCGCCTTCCACCTGCAGTGCGGTCGGGTCATACTTACGGCGATTACTCGCGTATGCGCGCAGTTTCCAATTCATCAGCGGCTGCGAGGTGCCGAATAACCCTTCCACCTTGGGACTGCGGAACTGGGCCGCCGTCAATTTCCGGATCTTATTAACGTAGTCGCGCATCTTGACGCAGCCTTCGCGGACAAGCGCCGGCTGGTCGTGTGCCGGCGCAGGCAGGCGCCGCCACATCGCCTGCAGTTTCGCCACCGGACCCACGTCTTCTTTCGCCTCCTCAAGTACGCTCCAAACCACCGGCAGGTATTTCAAACTAATCTTGGCGTCGCGCGCGAAATCGGCAAGCGTCGCATCCGCCTTGTTCAACGCAGCGCGATGCTTGAAGCGCCAAGCGGCCAGGAAGTAGTCGGCATAGTCAGTCGGCTGGCGATCGTAGAACGCCACAATTCGTTGGATCGTGTATTTCTCGCGGTCAGATTCGGCGAGCATCGGGTGCGGCGCAAACGCGAATCCTTCGCGCTTCAGCACCAGGTGAGTCGAAATCTCGCGGGCCGCCTGCAGGTACTTATTCAAAAGCGCCGGCGACATGGAGAGCGATTCGCCGGAGTTATCGAACCCGGCGGAGTTCGAAGGGTCGACAGGAAATTCGCGGGCCGGGCGTAGGTCGACACCCGTCAGATCGCGAACGGAGTTGTTGTATTCGGCGTTCGAGAGCCGGCGAACGAGCACGATGCCGGGGTCGCCCGCGTTCTTCCGCGCCTCCGTATCGCGCATCGTCTCCACCCACTGGACAATGGCATCGCGCTCGGCGGCGCCGGGTTGCTTCATCCCCTTGGGCGGCATCTCCATGCCTTTCAGCTTTTCGGCCACCAGTGCCCAACGCGAATGGTCGCGCACCACATCGGCCAAGCCGTTATAGGGGCGCAAGTCAAGCTGTGCGGCAGGCTTCGCGCCATGGCAGGCAATGCAGTACGTAGCCAGGAACGGCTTTACCGTGGCGGAGAAAGCACGGTCAGGCGAAGGCGGCTGGGTCTGCGCGGCGAAACCAGCGGACGTCAGGATGCTCAGACCGAACCACGGAAGCGTTCGGCCTATCAATCGGCGGACTGAAACCACCCTCAGATTATTTCAAAAGCAACCATGGCGCCGCTGAACCGCGATAACTAGGTTCGAGTATCCGAGTTACTTTGAAATTCGACTGGCCCGGCGAACGATACGCGTGGCCGCGGGGTCGGCGGGCTTTGGCGCGAACGTGACCTGGTAGATATCGCCAATCACGTAGTCGGCAAAGTAAAGTTCGCCCTGCTCGTCTTCGCCGAAGGCGGATGGATTGAGTTCATCGTGTTCGCGGATAACTCGATTGGTCCAGGCTCCATCGGCGTCGCGCTTCAATCCCCACATCGTGGCATTGCAGAAGTCCGCCAGCAGGTACGTGCCCACCATCTCGGGGTATTTGCTGCCGCGATAAACGTAGCCGCTGGTGACCGAGCAACCGATCGCGTGCGAGAACTCAAAGATCGGCGGAGTCATTCCTTCGGTGCTCTTGCCTTCGCAGTCCTTACGCAGGCAATGATTGCCTTCCAGAACGCTCCAACCGAAGTTCAGTACGGCGGTGTTGTCAGCGGGCACAAGATCGACTTCTTCCCAGTCGTTATCGCCGACGTCGCCGATGTATAGGTCGCCTGTTTCGCGGTCGAACGAAAACCGCCACGGATTCCGCAACCCGGTCGCGACGATTTCGGGCTTGTAGTTATCGTGACCGATGTCAAAACGAAGGATCTTCGCGTATTGCTGGTTGATGTCCTGGCCGGACTGGTATGGGTCGCCGCCGCCGGCGCCATCGCCTGTCGACAAGTACAGCATGCCGTTCTTGGGCGAGAAAGC
Source organism: Bryobacterales bacterium (assembly GCA_020846745.1). GTDB lineage: Bacteria > Acidobacteriota > Terriglobia > Bryobacterales > Bryobacteraceae > JADLDI01. The sequence continues at coordinate 20,536 of JADLDI010000064.1, forward strand.
CAACGCAGAGCCGAAGTGGTTGTCGTAGGGGTGCGGCAATTCAAACAACTTCTCTTCCGAAGCCGGATCCCCGGCGTTCGGATCGGCCGCCGAAGCGTGAAAACGCGAAAGGGTGATCGTGTTGTCTTTAGCCGTATAAAGCACGTAGATTAGCGGCCGGTCCGCATAGTCCGGCGGGAAGGTGGCCGACAGAAGACCGCGCTCGTCGCAACAACCCGGATCGGGCATTTTGCTGCGATCGGTCAGGTCGAGGAACGGTGTGGGAACTATCGCGCCTTCGTGCGCAATCCGGATGATCCCTTCCTGCTCCGTGACAAACATCCGGCCTGTGCCATCGTGCGGAAATGCAATCGATGTGGGCCGCTTGAACCCACTTAAGGCCAGCATCGGTTGAAGGGTGAGATCTTGCGCTCCGAGAAATAGCGGCAGCCATAGGAACGGAAATAGAGCCTTAATCAGTGCACGCACGCCCATTGTTCATAGGTTAGATGGGTTTGTGAAATCAAAGCAACTTAATAAGAGAAACTTTAATATGGCAGCAGGAACTGTGGGCAAGCGCTATCGTGTGTTTGAACGGAATCGCACTAAATGCGCAAATTTGTATTGTTTCTGGCGGGTTTCTCATTAGCCGCCGCCGATCTGGACCAATTGCGAAACGACTTCCAGAAACCACCGGCAGACTACCGGCCGCATACGCGCTGGTGGTGGATGGGCAACGCGCTGCGCAAGCAGGATATCAGTTTTCAGCTTTCGCAAATGGCGGCGCAAGGCATTGGTGGAGTGGAACAGATCACCATGCCGCCCGTATATGCAAAAGGCAATATACCTTTCTTGTCGGACGAGTTTCTCGGCCTGCTGAATCACGCCATTGCCGAGGCGAAGGCGCGCGGGATGGAGTTCTCAATGAACTTCGGAGGTCCAGGGTGGATTTGGGGCGGCGAGTGGGTACCGCATCGGTACAGGAACCGGAATCTGGTCGCATCGGCCGTTGAAGTTCGCGGCCCGCGGCGCTTCGCCGGCGCACTACCTCTCGACGTTGTTCAGAATCCGAAGAACCTGACGGAGTCGCTGCGCCGGATTCGCGAGGGCGATGCAGTCGTGGCCGTAATTGCGGGCGAATTGGATGACGGGCGGCTGCGCGGGTCCTCACTAACTGATCTGACTGCCCAGGTTCGCGAGCGGCGTCTTACGTGGCAGGTCCCCGCGGGCAAGTGGCGCTTGATGGTGTTCTGGATGGCGCCCAACGGCGACCCCGCTGTTGACCATCTCTCGCGCGAAGCAATGGAGTTCTACTGCAACTACGTCGGCGAAAGGTTCAGAAAAGCGTTTGGAGCCGAGTTCGGCAAAACAGTTGAGTCGTTCTTCATGGATAGCTTTGAGGTGCCGGTGTTTCGAAACGGGTTGTATTGGACACCTAAGATGCTCGACCTGTTTCAGCAAAAGCGCGGATATTCGCTAACCAGGTACCTGCCGGCCCTGTGGTGGGAGGTAGACCATGTCACGCCGAAAATCCGCTACGACCTGAATCTGACGATGCACGAAGTGGGCATGCACGCCTTTTTTGATACCTTCGCCGGGTGGTGCCGCCGCAACTCAGTGAAGGCGCGCATCCAGCCCTACGGCTTTCCGACCGACATATTGGAAGGGGCCGGGGCAGCGGATATTCCTGAGATGGAGATCACGGCGGGGGAAAAGGATGCAGTGCCATGGTTCGACACGCGGATCGGTCCGCGGACTTACACCGCGTCGGGCGCGCGGCTATATGGCCGCAAGGTGATCAGCGTCGAAGCCTATACGTACATGCATTGGGAACAGGCGCGCGATACGCTGGAGGAACTGAAGATCGCCTCCGACATCTTCCTGCGGGCCGGTGCAACCAAGTTCTATAACCACGGCTATACCGCGACACCGGAACGTGAGTTTGTTCCTTCGCGGCGTTTTGGAGCCGAGATGTTACTAAGTCATGTGAACACCTGGTGGCCCTATTATCGTCACTTGGCCGACTATGTGGCGCGATCGTCGGTGATGCTGCGCTACGGCCGGCCGGTGGTGGACATCGCGGTGTATTCGCCGCTCGCGAATCAGTGGACGCTCGATGTGTTGAATCCGCGCCGTTGGACGCGGGACTTCGATTGGGCGGAACTCGCGCGGTATTTGCTGGGCAATGGCTACGACTTCGACCTGATCAATGACGATGTGCTCGAGCGCCGCGCCAACATTCAAAACGGCCGCATTGCGGTTGCCGACATGAGTTACCGCGTGCTGGTGATTCCAAACATTCGGGCACTACCCGTTGAGACGTATCAGCGCATTGAACAGTTCGTGCGTGGAGGCGGTGTCGTGATCGCAACCGACCGTGTGCCGGAATCGTCCACCGGCATGGCTAACTATGCGGCCAAAGATGCGGAAGTGAAAGCAATCTCCGGGCGGTTGTTTCAAAGCACGTCTCAAGGCCAGGGGAATGCCTATTTCGTGAAGAGTGTGATTGAGCGTCGCAACGTGTTGGACCTGCAATCGAGCGTGTTCGACCCGTTCGTCAATGCGATCCGTAAGCACGTGAAGCCCGATTTTGGCATCGACTTCGTCCGCCACGCGATGCGGGAAAACAACGGACTGCTGTTCAGCCATCGCGCCGGACAGGATGGCGATGTGTACTTCGTGTCGAATGTGCAGGACCGGCCCGTGGATACACGAATCGCGTTTCGCGTAACAGACAAGGCCCCCGCTGTCTGGAACCCGTACAACGGCGAGTTCCGGAAGTTGTATGAGTACGACGTGAAGACGGACACTACTGTGGTACCCATCCGGTTGGCGCCCTTTGAGTCGACTTTCATCGTGTTCTCTGGCAAACCGGACCAGGCACATACGCACGAAAGCGACTTCGCCGGATTCCTGAACGCCGGCCATGCGCTGGCGGCCAGGAATGGCCCCCACTCGGTGGACGGCCGGACCATTTCGCTGTCCGGTGTTCCGTCCGCCTTCCAAATCGCAGGGCCCTGGCGACTATCTATCAACGAGATGAACAAGACGTTGAATCGGCTTGTCTCCTGGACGGAAGATGCCGCAACCAGGCACTTCAGCGGAACGGCTGCTTATTCTGTATCATTCGACCTACCAAGCGGTTACGCCAGTCCGGACCTCCGGTTACAACTTACCTTAGGCGATGTCGGGAACGTGGCGGAAGTCGAGGTGAACGGACAGCCTGCCGGTGTGATCTGGATGCGAGACCAGACACTGGACGTCACCAACCTGCTTCGGACGGGCAGTAACAGCATCACGGCAAAAGTCACCAATCTGCTGATCAACCGCGTTTCGGCTTGGACCAAGGCGCCGCCGCTGCCCCCCGACTTAGCGCCGATCTACGGACGCGGAGTTAGCGACGACGACGCGCAGTTCCGGCGGCTTTACGGGTTTTCGCCGCTGCCACGATCCGGCCTGTTGGGTCCGGTGCTGATTACGCCATTGAAGGTGGTGGCAATCCACTGACGCCCCACCCACACGAGCCACAGCGCAAACACTGCCACGGCGATCGGAAGTAAGCCGTTTAAGACAGCCACCGCATCTATCGTGGTCCATGCGATCGGGAACTGCCGAAACTGCTGCCAGCGTTCCACCATCCAATGCCAACCCGTATGCGCCACAAAGGCCGATACGACAATAATGCCGGTCCGTTCCGCGACGACATAGCGGAATAACAACTGAGACAGCGGCGCCAACAGCAGCAATACCAGAATTTGCCCTAACTCGACGCCTAAGTTGAACGAAACGAGTGAAATTAACAGGTGCGATCCCGCGAACTGCAGCGTCTGCTCCAGCGCAAACGAAAACCCAAAGCCGTGTACGAGCCCAAACGCAAATGCGATCAGCCACCGGCGATGTAGATTGGCATTGCCGATGATGTTTTCGAGCGCCATGTAAACGATCGATCCGGCGATCAATGTCTCGATCAACGGGGGAAACCAGAGCGCCGTTGGAATCGCTTCCAGTGCCGACGCGATCAGCGTGATCGAGTGTGCGATGGTGAACGCGGTCACCACGAGAATTAGGGGGCGGAACTGTCGCAGGGGAAGAACGAGACAGAGCAGAAATAACAAATGATCCGTCCCGTCGAGGATGTGAACAAATCCGAGATAGACAAATCGCGCGGCCGCCTGATGCCACCGCGGATCCAGCGGCACAACTCCAGCGTCGCCGTCTAACTGATAAGCACGCTCCTGCCCGCCGTCCGGCACATAGCGCACCACCGTGGTGACGCGGTTCGCCAGGTGCGAAAGCCGGGCGTGGATGGATAGTGCGCCCTTGGATGTCCGCGCGTATTCATACGCGACGTCGAGAAACACCTGCTCCCAGGAGAGGTTCGCGGTGTTTGCCGGTGGCGCTTCGTGCAGCCGCCTCCACGCCTCGCCAAAGCCGGCAAACGAACGGTCGGACTCGATCGATATTTGCGTACGAAGCAGGCGCGCACGCGGCAGTTGCGTTCCCGCCGCATAGAGGTCGATAAAGTTCCCAAGCCACACGTTGGCCGCGTCCGCAAGCAAGGGCGCCAGCCGCTCGACATCGAGGTAGCCATTCGGTTGCGCGGGGAAGTCGAGGTCGCGAATGGCCTTCAGCGGAACGCGAACCAGCAGTTTCACCCGGTCCCCTTCCGGCTTTACGAAAAGGTGGGCCGCAACATCCGCAGGCGCATCGTGCGCCCGCACGGCATCGCCCAGCGCGGTGAGACAAACGAGAGTGGCAATCGACAGGCGCACGGAATCGAGTATCATAACGTAGCTTGTCCATGAGAGAGGACTGTCGATGACGAAGAGATCTTGGATTGGCGGCGCCGCATTCGCCGCCGTTGTCGCTTTAGGCCTGGGTTCGCTGGTGATGGAGCGCCGGGCGGCAGCCGCCGCGGCCCAAGCGCCGCGCTTTGAAGTGGACCCGCTATGGCCCAAGCCCCTGCCGAACCACTGGGTAATCGGATCGGTGATCGGCGTGGCGGTTGACGGCAAGGATAATGTCTGGATTATTCACCGGCCCGCGTCGCTCGAAAAGAAAGAACAGTACCTGACGGCAAAGCCTGCGGAGGCCACATGCTGCGCCCCCGCGCCGCCTGTATTGGAGTTCAACCAGGCCGGTGACCTGGTCGGCAGTTGGGGCGGTCCCGGACAGGCGCCGGTCTGGCCTGCTTCGAACCACGGTATCGACGTCGATCACAAAGGCAACGTGTGGATTGGCGGCAACGGCCGCGGCGCACAACCGGCGGCCATGCCCAAGGACGAAAGTGCCATGGGCGCAGTCGGCACCGTGCACGACAGCATGGTCTTAAAGTTCACTCAAAGCGGCAAGTTCCTGATGCAGATCGGCAAGCCCAACGCTTCGAAAGGCAGTAACGACTTAGAGAACTTACGGCTGCCGGCTAAGACGCTGGTCGACGCAAAGACCAATGAGTTATACGTGGCCGACGGTTACGGCAACCGCCGGGTGATCGTCTTCGATGCCGATACCGGCAAATACAAGCGGCACTGGGGCGCCTACGGCAACAGGCCGGACGACAAACAGTTACCGCCGTACAACCCGCAGGATCCGCCATCCAAACAGTTCCGTACGCCGGTACACGGCGTAGCGCTGGCTAATGACGGCTTGCTTTATGTTTGCGACCGTACGAACGATCGCGTGCAAGCCTTCAAGACCGACGGCACGTTTGTAAAAGAGACGTTCATTGAGCGGAACACGCTGGGCGACGGGTCGACATTCGATGTCGCCCTGTCGCGCGATCCGCAGCAGAAATATCTCTATGTCGCCGACGGATCGAACATGAAGGTGCACGTGCTGCAGCGCGACACACTGGAAGTATTGACAACCTTTGGCGACGGCGGCCGTCAGCCCGGCCAGTTCTACGCCGTGCACAGCATCGCTACGGATTCCAAGGGCAACATTTACACCACCGAAACCTATCGGGGCCAGCGTGTGCAGAAGTTTATCTACCGAGGTCTCGCCGCTGTGACGAAGAAAGATCAGGGTGTCGTCTGGCCGCGTAATAATCGCTAGCGAACATGATTCTTCTCAACAACGGGTTCATGATCGATGGCACGGGCGCCGGATCGCGTTTAGCCGATGTGCTGGTGGATGGGACGGAGATTCGCGACGTAGGCTCGATTGCGCCGAACGCGGATTGGCAGGTGATCGATTGCGCCGGCCTGACAATCGCCCCAGGATTTATCGACATCCACAGCCACAGCGACAAGGAGGTGCTGCAGCATCTTCCAAATAAGTTATTACAGGGAGTTACTACCGAGGTAGTTGGTAACTGCGGCTTCTCGCTCTTCCCTACCCATCCGAATCCCACCGGAAGAAAGCTGACCGGGGAGATATTCGATGGCGAACCGCCCGAAGGCATGCCCACCGCTGTCGAGTATTTCACGGCGATGGAACGCAAAGGCTCGCTCGTGAATGTCGCGGCCTTGACCGGACATTCAGCTCTACGCGTGTTCGCGATGGAAGTCCGCGAGCAGGCGACACCTGACGAACTTCGGGAGATGGAACGGGCGCTGGACGCGTGCCTGGAAACAGGCTCCGCCGGACTGTCGACGGGACTGAACTGCCTGCCCGGCTTGTTCGGAAATACCGCTGAGGTAACTCGCTTGTGCCGTCGCGTGAACCACCACGGCCGTATTTACACCACCCACATGCGCGACTATAAGTTTCGCGTTCTCGAAGCGATTGACGAAGCGCTTGAGATCGGCCGCCGGGCCGAGGTTCCCGTACAGATTTCGCACATGCAGGTAGTCGGCAGTAAGAACTGGGCGAAGCTGGAACCGGCACTGGAAAAGATCGAACAGGCGCGGCAGGATGGCGTAGATGTCGCAATGGATGCCTATCCATACCTGGCCGGGTCCTGCGCCATGACCCAACTACTTCCTGGCTGGGCCCAGGAAGGTGGAACCGCGGGCCTGCTGGCTCGATTAGAGGACAGCGTCCTACGCGAACGCATCGCGAAAGAGACCGACGACCTGATGGCAAACACCTGGGATGACATCGTCATCTGCGGCGTCAAGTCAAATGGAAATAAGGCGTTGTTGGGCAAAACCGTGGCGGCGATCGCCGCGCAGAGAGGACACAAGCCCGCGGAAACCGCCACGAACATCCTGCGAGAAGAAGACGGGCAGGTGTTTATGATCTCGTTCAACAACAGTGAAGACAACCTCCGAAAGGTACTTACTCACGAGCTAACTTCGGTGATCACAGACGGCTTCGTGATGGAAGGCGTCAGCCATCCGCGGACCTTCGGCACTTATCCCAAGTTTCTGGGTGAGTATGTACGCGATAAACAGTGGCTCCCCTGGGGCGAGGCGATCCGCAAGACGAGCGGCTTAGCAGCCCAGCGGTTCCATTTCGACAAACGCGGCACCATCGTGAAAGGCAATTTCGCTGACCTGGTCGTATTCGACTCCAACCGCATCGGCACATTGTCCGACTACGCAAGCCCGGCGCAAGACCCGCAGGGTATTTTGCACGTCTTGGTGAACGGCCAGTTCGCCGTACGCGACGGCCAACTCACCGGGATAAAGGCCGGACAGCCGTTGCGCGGCTAACTACTTCTGCAGTTTGACGTAACGTATTCCCGCGCCATCGGGTTGCACACACCAGAACACCAGAAACATCGTCTCGTCCGGCAGCAACACCACCGCCGGTTCCCCGAATGAGAAATCGGTCCACTCGGCATGGCCGGCCGATGTGTCGTGTTGCGTGGTAGTGGCAGCATTCCAGGCAATCTGTTGATGGCGAACGCCGAAATCATCCGGCTGTGGGTCCACCTCGGCAATCCAAACACCGGGCGTCCCATGCTTCCGCTGGTTGTAAATGAACAGCGCGCCGCCACCCGGAAGTGCTGTCAGCGCGGTAGACTGACCCATCGTGCCTGTTGACCGTGTTGGGGACCATGTACGGCCGCCGTCTTCCGACATAGCGTAAGCATTCGGATAATCGCGCGTCCCCGAATGATCGACGTGCCACGCCGTTGCAAGCAGTCGCCCGTCCGCCAATTCGACGATCCACGCTTCGGCGCCGCCCGAATCACGTTCCGGAAACCGCAGCGCATCCACATGCCACCACATTCTACCCCGATCGTCCGAACACGCGGCCACCACGCGCGAGCGGTCAACAATGGCTGCCGGATCGAAGCTATTGTAAGGCGAATAAGTCGCAATCCAACGGCCGCCTGCGGTAACACACAACGGGCACGGCGCCTCGGCCGTTCCAGGACCATCTAAAGGAATTGCCGCGGGGCCGGTCCACGTAACTCCCTTGTCAACCGACTGCGACCAGAACAGCCGGTTCTGCTTCATCCCCTGCGTGGCGTCGCACCAGAAGGATTCGCCCGGCGTATCGATCGGCGTGTCGATCCCATACAGGAACAAGTCACCATCTTTGCCGGTACTAATCGAGCAAAACAATGATCGGGAATGCTGCATGTGCGGAAACACGGGCACGGGTTCGGTCCATGTAAGTCCGCCATCAGCCGATCGCGCGATCATCGGAACAAAGTCGTTAATTCCTAACTTCGATTGCACCATGAACGAGCAAAGCAGTTGCCCATGTTGGGTGAGCGCGCAACGCGGACCTGCCGCGACTGCGGCCGACGAATCCGGTGTGCAGTGAAAAACAAAACCTTCGGCCTTCGTTTCAAACATGTGAACCCGCCCTCCGTTGCAAGTCCCGCGGCAGCACCCATATATATCCAGCCAGACAAGCCAACCCGGCTACCGCCACAACCACCGCCAGCGACACGAACACCTGTGTCAACCCGCCTGCCTGTTTCGCCAGGCCCGAAAGCAGCACACCCGATCCGCCGATAAACGTGTTCATCGCGTTCATAAACCCGACCGCTGTGGATCGCCGCTGCGAAGGAAGCAACTCGCACAACAGTGGCAGTTCGTTTACAGACCCGAAGGCCCGCAGCGCACCGTGCAGGAAGATAGCGGCGCCTAGTAACGCGACAGCCGGTTTGGCAAGGAACACGAGCAGGATCGGTGCAGAGATCAGATAGAACGTCCCCTGCAGCAGTAGCCTCCTGCGCACTTTCCCTCCGCCAAACCGGTCGGAAAGGTACCCGCCCAGCGTCACGCCCACCATAATGCCCGCCGTCAGTGCAAACGTGCCGGAAAAACCAGCGGCCGCCAGCGTCAAACCGTAAGTCTCCCGAAAGTAGAGGGGCAGCCAGTTAGCAAATACCCAGCTACTAATCGCTATCAGCGCCGCCTCGGCCAGCACGACAAAGTAAGTCGAAACGCCAAGCAACGATCGAACCGTAACACCCAGCGGCTCGCGCTCCGCGGCCGAATAAGGCTTTGGATCGCGCAACCATAGCGCCGTAAATGCAGACAGGGCGAGTCCAACGCCGCCCAGCAAGAAAAAGCATGGCCGCCAACCGAACGAATCCCCCAGATACCCAGCCACCGTTCCACCCGCCACCATACCGATGCTCAACGCCGCCGAATGTGCCCCCAGGGCCGTGGCGCGTGTATCTTCCGCATGGTAATCCGCAATCAGCCCCAGCGCGGCCGGCAGATAGAGACACTCCGAAATTCCTAACAGCAGCCTTAATACGTAAAGCTGTTCCGTCTGTGTAACCAGTCCCGTCAGGCCAGTGACCAGGCTCCACAGCCCCAGACTGATCGCCACCAGCCGGCTGCGCGACCGCCGGTCGGCGATCACGCCGGCGATCGGCGATGTGACCGCATAACTCCAAAGAAAGAACGAGCCGATAGCGGCCAACCCCACAGACGAGATTGCCAGGTCGCGCTGAAGCAGGGGGAATACGGCAGCGATAGCGGTCCGGTCCGCATAATTGAGCGCACCGGCCAGGAACAGTAGCGCGAGAACGCCCCACTTATTGCGAGCGCTCTCGTCCGTCACGGAACCTACTTGCCGATCTTGACGGAACTGAATGCGGCGAACGACTGCTTCAACCCGTTCACCAGCGCGCCATGATCTCCGCCGGCCGTGAACATGCGGCCGCCGCGATCGACGACACGTTGCGCCGCCTCCGGAGTACCGCTCGTCGTACCCCACCACTTACCGTGTTTGACAGCGGCGGCAGCCACGCGATCGTATGCATCTTGAATCGTCGGATGGTTAAACTCCAGCGGAACCCCGTAGCTCAATGTAAGGTCCCCAGGACCGACGAACAGTAAGTCAAAGCCGGGAACGGCGGCGATCTCGTCGATGCACTCCACCGCTTCTCTATCTTCAATCTGCAGCGCCAGAAACACTTCTTCGTTACCGTTGCGGATATGTTCGCGAGTGTCGGCGAAACCCCAATCCGCGTCGGCGCCCGCTCCGTCCAGGCCGCGCCGGCCCAGTGGAGGGAAACGGACCCAATCCACCCACTGCCGCGCTTCTTCCGCGCTTCTCACGTGCGGCACCATGATGCCGTTGGCGCCGCATTCGAGCGCGCGCATCGGTGCATCGTATCCGGTCTTCAGAATACGAACCATCAGGTCGATGCCCGTGTGGCGGCACGCTAGAGACACCGCCGGCAGCACATCGTAGCCGAATGCGCGGTGCTCCATATCGAACCAAATGCAGTCGTAACCAATCCAGCCGATGACCTCGCTCAGCCATGCATCGGCCAGGCGGCTCTGGCCGGCAACCGTAACAAAGTCACCGGCCCGCAATTTTGCAAGAACTTTACTCTTGACCATGAACCCCGAATTCTAACCTACCCGCGCGTCAAAATGAATAGCGCAGCGAGAATTGAATCTGCCGGGCCGCTCCGGCCGAGAAGATTCGGCCCACCGTGGCCGACGACAGGTTGTTGGTCGGATAGCCGAGCGCCGGAGTATTGGTCATGTTGAAAAACTCCGCCCGAAACTGGATCGTGTGCCGTTCCGCGATCGGAATCGCTTTCAACAGCGCGAAGTCGAAGTTCACCAGCCCCGGAGCGGAGAAAGTGTTGCGACCAAGATTGCCGAAGCACGCCAGCGGATTGCCCAGCGTGGCGAACACCGCGCTGTTGCGGCAGTCGGGCGCCAGCCGATACGCAGCCGGATTAAACCATGCATCCGCGGTTTGCGACGCCGGCTTCGGATCGACACCGATCACCGCGTCGGGGCGAATTACACTGCCCACGCCGCTGTTGGCCGTATCCACACCGGAGTACACCGTGAACGGCAGGCCCGTCTGCAGGCTCAAGATACCATTGATCTGCCACCCGCCAGCAATGTAAGTCAGCGCGTTTTTTGTATTTCCGAACTTACGGCCCGGGCCAAAGGGAATCTCATAAATCGCACTGCTGACGAAACGCTGCCGGGCATCAAACGTTGACCGGCCACGGTTCTCGCCATCGAGGTTCCAGTTATTGATCGTCTGCTGCGCCGTACCGCCCGCGCGGATCTCGGTGCCCGTGTCGATTGACTTACTCCATGTATAGGAGTTGATCATCGTCAACCCATGGAAAGCCCGGTGTTCGCTCTTGAATTGCAGGGCGTTGTAATAGGAATTCACGCGCGGCTGAGCATACTGGAAGATCACGTTCACCTGCGGATCGAACGGCCGCCGCGGGTTCAGTGCGCCGGGTCCGGGATACGGGATGTTCGCAATTCCCGAGAACGACAGGTGGCGGCCGGTGGACCCGACATAGCCCAGGGTAACCGCCCAATTCGGCACAACTTCACGCTGTACGCTCGCGTTCCACTGTTGAACATAGGCCGTCGGATAAACCAGCTTGCCCTTCTCCTCCTGGCCCATCGCAAAGTAACTCGAAGTGATTGGCGCGCCCGGAGGCATCAGGTCGCGCAGGCTCAAATAGGGAAAAAGTGAATCCGGCAAGTCCGCAACCAACCGGGTTTGGAACGGAGGATTGCGCACCAGGTCGACTGTCGTGTTACCGATCTGGGCGTCATAAAACATACCGTAACCGCCGCGAACCACCATCTTATCGGCGCCGCCAACGCGATAAGCGAAGCCTACTCTAGGCGCCCAGTTCGTCAGATCCTTGGCAAACAATCCGCGAGGGACCTGCCCGTAACCCTGAACGTTAACGTTCGCCTGGATCGGAATCGGCCGAGCCGGCCCGTTGAGGTTCGGAACGTACACGCTGGCAATATGGTCCAACTTTTCGGTCATCGGTGAGATGTAATCCCACCGGATGCCGAGCGTAAGCGTCAGGCTGCGGGCAACTCGCCACGAATCCTCAAACCAGGGAGCCAGGATGTCGCGCCGCAGATAAACCTGTCCCGACCCGGCAGTTACTTGATTGCTATGTGAGATACCTAGCAGAAAGTCCGCAAACTCGCTCCCGCGGGTGATGCCCACCGGGTTGCTGACATCGGCCGTGAGAGGCGTCGCCCGCAGGCCGTAGGAAGGCAGGATATAGTTCAGCGTCGCGTTATTCAGCTGGTAATGTGCATACTGAAACCCGGCGCGAAACGTGTGGCTGCCCCTGATAATCGCCAGCGTGTCCTGAAACTGATAGGTGTTGTTCCGGGTAACCGTCGGCACGCCGAAATTCGCGCCGCCGATGGTCGAAATGCCGTCGTTCGAGAATGCCACGTTAGGCACTTCCCAAGCCGATGCCTGCAGTTGTTCCTGACCGCGGATGCCTAACTTAGCCGGGATGTTCTCAGTGAACGCGTTCTTGTTAACGATATACAGCCGCAGGCGAGTGAAGCCCAGGCGCGCATCGTTCGTCATCGTCGGGCTGAACGTGTGCGTATGGCCGAGCGTAAAAATCTGCGGGCGAGGCTCGCGCCGGGTGGCCTGCGAAGTCAGTGCGCCGGGCGCGTAGAGAGCTTCGTCGGAGAAACTGTACCGGCCGAAGATCTGATCCTTGCTCGATAGCATGTGATCGATGCGGGCGCTGAACTGATCGCTGTTCTGGCGAACCGCTTCGTTGTTCAGGAACCGTGCCAAACCGAGGGGCAACGCCTCAAGATTCGGAGCGTCCACATAGCCGAGAATGCCCTTGGCGATCGGGTCTATGCGCCCGGTCGGGATAACGTTGCCCGGGAAAGGATCGCGCAAGTACTGCGGGTTGGCCGGAGAGGAAGGCAACGCCGAATTGAAAGCGGGATTCAGACGCGTAGTCGATGGGTCGTAAATCGGTGTTAGCTGGCCTGCCGCGTTGCGGCGGTTCGCGAAATTGCCGGCCCGAAGATCATTGTCGGGAACCACCGCCGTAGCGGTTTGGGCGCGCACCATCCGGAATCCTTCATAGGCCGTGAAGAAGAACGTCTTGTCCTTGAAAATCCGGCCGCCGAACGTCGTGCCAAACTGGTTTTGCCGGAACGGCGGAATCTTGGCGGGCGCAGGCCGGTCGAACAGGTTCTTGGCATCAAGCGCCGAGTTGCGCAGAAACTCGAACGCACTGCCATGATACGAGTTCGCGCCGCCGCGCGTGATCAGGTTGATCTGCCCCCCCGCCTGCTGCCCAAATTCCGGCGAATAGCTGTTTGTCTCCACGCGGAACTCTTGAATACTGTCCACGTTCGGGCTGATGACGAAGGTGTTGAAGTTTGGGTCGGTATTCAGCGTGCCGTCGATCAGAAACAGGTTCGACCCTTCTCTGTTGCCATTGATGTTGATCGCCGAAGAAGCCGTGCCGCGCTCAGATGCCTGCCGGCTGCCCGGAGGCGCCGGGACGGCGCCCGGAACCAGCAACGCCAGTTGTAGAAACTGGCGGCCGTTCAACGGCAGGTCCTGTACCTGCCGGCGTTCAATCACGCTGCTCACCGCGCTCGAATCGGTTTGCAGTAGCGGCGCCGCCGCTTGTACGCTAACTTCCTGAACCACTTCTCCGACCTCGAGCTTTGCATCCACCCGAACCGTCTGGTCTACGGAAAGAACTACTCCATTGAACGTCCGGCGCCGGAATCCCGAATGCTCGATGGTGACGTTATACCGTCCCGCCGGAACGAAATCCAGCCGGTAGGCGCCGTGTTCGTCGGTCTGCGCCGCGCGTTCGACGTTGGTGTCGATATTCCGAGCCGTAACGCTTGCAGCGGCCACCACGGCCCCGGATGCGTCGGTTACGTCGCCTAATAGAGTCGCCGTGATGCGTTGACCATAGAAGGTGTTTGCTCCGGCAAGAAGAATAAGTACACAACGAAGCGGTTTGTTCACGGAATTGAACCCCTTTTGCGCTGATGTAGCTCTAGAGTATGTTTCTTCTGACACACCTTGTCAAGAGGCGGGGGCCGGGCCGGCTCGGAAATTTGATCTTCTTACCGTAACTTTAATTCCGCACCTGTCAAACTCGGCCATGCGGCGCCATCAGCAGACTCTAGCGTTACCCGGTATTGCAGCCACTGCAGGCTTCCGGCCGGCGCCTTCGACCATTTGGCTTCCTGCAATTGCTCGGAACTGGCGGCTTGCCGGGTTTCGATAACCAGCCGGCTACCACTCGGTTCAACGTGCGAGGTGACAACGTCAATGACGCTCTGGCCTGGCCTTAACTGAATAGGCGCGGAGACATAGTGCTCCTCGATCGCACGCGTCATCTGATTGCCCGCCGGGACCATCTGCGAAAAGTGCGGACCGAACGCCGGCAACTCCGTATGACGATCGAATGAGAACCCCTGCGGTCCGTTCCAGTAGATATAAGTCGGAATCGAATGTTCGCCGTCCTTCAAATGGTTGTGAACGACCAGATCGGTATAGCCGTCTTTGTTCAAATCGAGCGCCTGAATGCCGGCGGACGATTCGGCCGGTAGCTTCAACCGGTTTGCATCCGAGAAACGCCCGCCTCCCTGCCCCCAATACAGAAACATCGGAATATGGCGAGTCGAATCGGACATGTAGTTAGTGCACGCGAGGTCGACTTTCGCATCGCGATTAAAGTCCGCAATTGCGCACTCGATCGACCCGAATCCTTCCACCTCCGCCACCGGATTCGCCTCCGGTACGCCTTCGCGCGTCCCAAGATACACCCGGGTCTGGTTGTTATATGACTTACGGCCCGCATCAAACATCCCAGGGATAACAAAATCCAGAATCCCGTCTCCATTCAGGTCCGCGACGCTCAAGCCGCCGCCGCCAATCTCCCGCAACCAGGTGCGTTCAGTCGAGTATCCGTCCTTCGAACCCCAGAAGATCTCGAGCGCGCCAAAGTAGTGGTCGGAAAACGACAGGTCCAGGTTGCCGTCGCGATTGAAATCGGCTATCACAAGTGTCAGAGCGCTTCGTTTGGCCCGCAAAGGCAGTCGACTCGCCCGCTGTTCGGAAAAGCCCCGCTCTGAGCCCCAAAGGATCGTCCCAAAAGGTTTTTTGTCCACCAGACTCGAAAAGACCAGATCCAGGTATCCATCGCGATTCAAATCGGCGGTGCCGCTGGCAAAGCTCGTCCCGACATTGAGTAACTGCCGGCGGTCTGGCCTGTATCCGTCCTTTGCGCCCCAATATAAATATGAGTTAGGAATATAAGCATTGCAGAAAACAATATCTGCAAACCCGTCGTCGTTGAAGTCCGCGACAGTCGTGTCGTACGCCCCGCGCGTGGGTAGGCGGGTCACCGACGCCGGCGAGTAGTAGTGGTGCGGGTTGCCCCAGAATATCGCGCTATCGAGCTTGCCCGAATATCGCCCGCTGTATTGGTTGATCAAGACTACTTCTGGCTTACCATCGCCGTTTAAATCGCCCGTGCTCACGCTGGCCGCGCCAAAACTTTGTAAGTCAGCTCGCAGATAAGGAGCGAATCCCGTAGCGCTGCCCCAGTACACATAGGACGGCACATCGTGCGTCGCCTCATCGTTTGAGTTTGCAAACACCAGGTCCGGGTGGCCGTCTCCGTTCAAATCGGCACTGGACACACCGTTCGCCGCTAGGGTCGGCAGCACGGTTCGCCGTTCACCCGAATAGCCGGAAGCCGTTCCCCAGTACACCAGCGACGTTGGTCCCGCCGAGTTCGCCACGGCGATATCCAAAGCGCCGTCCTTATTGAAATCGGTTAGCGAAACGTCGCGCGGTTGGCTGGCAGGCAGCGACGGCATGCGTTGCCGGTCCAGTCCTTTCGCACTGCCGTATATCAGGACTACCCTCGACCGGCTGCCTGACCGTGTGTCCTCGAGCCCGAGCGACTGCGCGCCGCCTGACGTGGCAATTACGATATCGGTGCGGCCATCGCGATCCAGGTCCGCGCTACGCAAAGCCGTTGGATCAGCCAGCGGTATCGTCTCCGTGCGCGCAGCCGAATATCCGTCGCTCGCGCCCCAAAACACCTGCACTCCCTTGTTCTGCCTGACTGCGTTCAGGAATGCGATGTCCAGGCGTTTGTCGCCGTTAAAATCGCCGATCGTCACATCCGACGCGCCGTTCGTCGGCAATCGGCCCGGATGTGCCGCGTCAAACCCCTTTGCCGAACCCCAGTAGATGAACGAATCCATGCCAAGGTCCCTGGATATATTCTCCAAACCGGCCTCGGCCCCCTGATTCGCGAACACCAGTTCCGGATACCCGTCGTTGTTCAGGTCCGCCGCCGCCACGCCGGCCGCCCAGTTCGTCGGCAACTCGGTCCGCTGGTTAGCCGCATATCCCTTTTGGCTGCCCCAGTACACATACGCGCTCCTGAGGCCGGGATAGTTGTGAATGTAGTTACAAAACACCAACTCCGGAAAGCCGTCCCTATTCAGGTCCGCGATCAGCGACCGGCCTCCGCCGAATGCCGGCAGACGTGTCAGTCCGGGCGAACCTCTATCTAACAGACCGAATAGCGTTTGCGCCAGCGGCCGCTCGCGCCACCAGTCCGGCAGCAGCGAGGTGAAGCCCTTCGGTGAATTCCAGTAAACAAACGCATCCACCGTTTCGAAGTTATCGTGATCGTTGGAAATCAGTATGTCGTTGAAGCCGTCGTTATTCAGGTCCCACCGGTTGATCACTTGCAACCGCCCCTGGCGCGATACATATAAGTTCGCGCCGGAGTTACTGAATGTCCCTTTACTCAGGTCCGCCCACCCCGTGTGGCGGATCGTTTGGGCGCTAAGGCTTATAGCGATAAACAGGCCGGTCCAACGATAATTCATAGAGTGATCACCAACTGCGCATCTCTGTAACCAGTTCTTCCGGTACGGGTTGATTCAGCGCCTGTATGGCGTTGTCCAGATGCCCGCAGTGGCGAGCGCCCACTAGCACTACATCTATTGCGGGGTTCTGAAACACGAAGCTCATCGCCAGTTGAACCACCGAAACTCCGGTGCGTTCCGACATCGCCCGCAGGTCTTCCACCACGCGGAAGTTCCGCCCAGAGAAGTACACATCGGCGTGCCCCGGGATTACATCGAACCGTGTGCCCTTCGGAAATGCGTTCCGGTCGCCCGTGTACTTACCAGTTAGAAAGCCCGCGCCCAGTGGACTATAGGTTATTACGCCAATCGCTTCCCGTTGTGTCAGCGGCAGAACATCAGCTTCGATATCGCGAATCGCGAGATTGTAGTTCGACTCGATCACTTCGAACCTTGCCAAGCCCTTCTCACGGCTGGTGGCGAGCGACGCCTCCAACTGGGCGCTGCTGTAGTTACTGCAACCCGCAAACCGTGCCTGCCCCGATTTCACAACAGCGTCCATCGCCTCCGCCGCTTCAACTGTTCCGGCCGTATTTGCGTCGTATTGGTGATACAGATATAGGTCTATGCGATCGGTCTGGAGCCGCTCCAAGCTGGCGGTGATCGCTTCCCGCACGTGCTCGACTGTGAAGTTCGTCGTTACCTTCGTGAGCAAAGTGATCTCGTCGCGAGCCCCCCTGCTCCGCAGCCACCGACCGATTATCTTTTCCGATGAATGTAACTCGCCTGACACTTCCCGCTCATCGTCCATGCCGAGATAGTTCTTGCGATAGTGCCTCGCCTGCCCCCCTCCATAGGCCTCCGCCGTATCGAATAGAGTAATTCCCTGCTCTACCGCGTGGTCCATGATTCGGAACGATTCTTCCTCGCTGATCTCGCGTCCAAACGTCGCGCAGCCCAAACCGATCCGGCCGCAACGAATACCCGTCCCGCCAAGAGTTACTATTCGCATTAGTTCACCACCGAATAGCGCAATAGCGGCTTTAAATTGTCCGGGAGTTTCTCAAACGCTTCTCTCGAAAGCGGCGGCACAATGGAATCTTTCCCATCGTTCGCCGCCACGATGTCCTCGTGGTCCGCCGTTCCCGGACGCAGCGTGTCAAGGTTCAGCCACCACGGCGCAAACCGCACCAGCACCGCCACACGGTCCGTCCCTGATACGTTCGGAGCCACGGCATGCCACAACCGCGCGTCAAACACCGCGATAGTTCCCGCCTTTCCGGTTAGTCGCGCTTCTCCGGGATAAGGCTCGGCCGGATCATACTCGCCCCCCGGCAGCGGATGGCACGGCTTCTTATGGCTGCCGGGCACGACAACGGTCCCGCCATTCTCAACCGTAAAGTCTGTCAGCATCCACATCGTCACGATATGCAGCACAGCGTCCGGGTATGGCGGCGGTATGTGCGCCGCGGATTTCTGGTTGTACGGCCAATCCGAATGGATCAGGCCGCGCGGAATGCCCGCGCCGTTCACAATCCCGCTCACCATCGAGATCCTATAGTGCGGTCCGAAGAACGATTCGACCAGCGCCTTCAGTGGATCAGCGGTTATGTATGGGGCAAAGTCCTGGTTGAAGCGCAGAAATCCAGGCACGTATCCGGTGGGGCGCTCCAACTGATTGTGAGCCCAAACGTCGCGTTCGACGGCGGCGCAGATGCGCTGCACCTCGTCCGTCCTGATGAAATCTCTGATGTAACAGTATCCATCGGTTAAGAATTGCCGGCGCAGGTCTTCCAAACTCATGATCAGGTCTTATCCTAATATCAAAAGCACCGCCATGAAAACTTTAATCGACGTTCACTCGCACCTTGGACAGTCAACCAACGCCGCTATGAGCGCCAACGGCGAGCGCCTCTGCGAGTTGGCCCGTGAAGCCGGCATCACGCACAGCGTGGCCTTTTCGATCGAAGCCTGCTATGGCGGACTGGACGCAGGTAATCGCCTCGCCGTCGAGGAAGCCGCCTCGCAACAGGTGCTCAGCATTATGGTGGTGGCCCATCCGAATCACCTGGAAAGCTCGCGGCGATGGGTGGAACAGGCACGCGCCAACTCTAAGATCGTCGGCATCAAACTGCACCCCGTGCTCGGTAACTACGACATCCTGTCCGGCACCGTTTACCGCCTCTTCGAAGAGGTGGTCGTTCCATCCGGACTTCCCGTGCTCAGCCACGTCGGTAACGAATCGCCGAATGTGACCATCGACAAGTACCTGCGCCTCGCAGCGGCGTTTCCGCAGGTACGCTTCATCGCCGCGCACCTGGGCGTCGGACTGTTGGGACTGGCTGACGCCGCCGTCGATGCTTGGAAAGCCAACCCACAAGAAAACGTCTGGTTCGACATGGGCACCTTGCGGGCGTTCTATACGGGCGCGGTTGAGAACCTGCTACACGTCGTCGGTCCGGACCGTGTCTGCTTCGGTACCGACTCGCCCCTGTATCTCCCCGCGCCCTTTACACGAGTACTCGAGTTACTCCCGATCTCAGAGGAAGTGCGCGAAAAGATAGCTTGGCGAAACGCGCTCCAAGTTATTCCCTTGTTGAAAAGACGCCCTGGGGTTCCCGCGGAATAACTACGGCAGAACCACCATCGGCGATCGCCACACCGCGAACTTCTTCTCCTCCGGGTTCAGCACGTTCACCTGGCACGTGTACCGTCCAGGCTGCAGCGATGCCAGCGGTACGCGGAAACTCACCGGAACGGCCTTCGACTTAGGATTAAGTCCGCTATCCACCTTCAACGGCGTCGTCTCGAACGCCTTCACCTTGCCACGGAAAAAGCTGACATTCGCCACCATCACCTGAGTCGTTTGCGCCGCGGGCTGATACGCTTCCAGGTACACCAACATCTCCTGGTCTTTGCGGAATACGCGCGTCACGCTCGGCACCAGCTTCTCGCCCGCCTGTACAAGCGGATTCGCTTCAAACAGTTTCTTGTTTCTCTCCGCGGTCGCGACCGTCTCACTCAGCTTCTCACGCTGGTTTGACAGCACTACTGTACTAATCGGTAACCGCCGCTGCTCCGTCGTCAGGTCCGGCACCGTGAACTTCGTTTCGAACGTGCCCATCTTGCCGGACTCGTTCTCGCGCGCCAGAAACTTCAGCGTGTACGCTCCAGGTTGCAGAACGAATCCGGTGTCGTACTGAAGGTTCCGGCTCGCCAACTGGCCCATCCGTTCGCCCTTCAGCTTTACCGTCACCTCATCGCGCACCGACCCTTGCACCGTGCCCTTCGCATCCCGAACCTCACCAAGAAAGTCCAACCGGGCGCTCTCCGCTCCCCCGCGCCGTGCAAGTTCGATATCAGAGCCAGGTATCTTCACCGCGATCGGAACAAAGTAGCGGTCGCGCCCCTGCCGGAACCAATTCACCTCCAGCGCCAGCGATAAATCGGTCACCGGATCGCCCAGCATCAGCGCTTCCTGCAATTGCCGCTCACGATCGGAATCCGTAAACTGCTTAAACTCCTTCGACGCAAAATAGCCGGACCGGTAATCAAGCGACGCCGTAAGGCCCTTGGCGATCTGCACCTTCACACGCCTATACTTGCCGTCGGCCGCCGCATTGGTGCTGTAATAACCCAGAATGTAGTAACTCGAAACGTCCTTTTGCGCCTGCACAATGCCGGCGGATAAGTCGTTCTGATCGAGCATCGCCTTTCCGCCCGTATCCGCCGCCAGCGTGTACAGGCTGTCCTGCTGCTGTTGGAAGTTATTGCGAGCCTGCCGCTGCGAATCGCCGGAATACATGCCGCGTCCGCCCGGCGAGCCCTGTGTCGCATCGCCCATCGGCGCGGAAGCCACCAGCCCGCGCGCATCTACCGGATAAAACGCCACATTCGACCGTATCGCGGCGTTCACCGTACCTCGGAGTTGCGCCTGGTTATCGATGCCCGTCCGGCTCATGCCGCTCGCAAAATACACCAGCGCCTTCTTTTCCGGCAAACTGCTCAACATCTTCACCGCGGATTCGAGCGCCGCTAGTTTCCGGTCCGTGTTAAACATGTTGAACTCGGAATCATCCGCCGAGAAGGCAGTCCCCGTATCTGCTTCGCTCTCGTCCCCAGTCGAACCGTTCCCCATGCCCGTTTCACCAATCGGAATCGACCGGATTACATCCACCAGACGGTCGCGGTCGGACGTAAAATCCTGTAGCACCTTCAAGTCGGTTACATAAGTCATTACCGCCACATGGTCCGATGTCGACATCTGCGTGTTAAGATATTTCAACGCCGATTGCTGCGTTCGGTACTGGTCCGCCACCGGCATACCCGAAAAGTCGAAATACAGCACCAGCAGCCTTCGGTTCTTATACTTGATCTCTTCTTTCGCCGACGGTGCGATGCGGTTATCTTTTGCCACTGTCGCCGGTGTAGCCTGTTTCGCCTTCGGATCCGGCCGTTCCTTCAAACCACGCGCCGGCAACGGTTCCTCCTGTAACTGCTGATACTCAAACACTCGTATCTGCTGCGGCTTGCCATCTTCGGTAACAACAAAGTCCGTTGCCTTCAAACCTTCAATCGACTTACCGCTCTTATCCTTAGCCGCAACGTTGATCACCACCAAAGTGGAAGTCGCTTCGAACCTAAACTCGCGCTGCCGCGGATCTTGTGCCGGCGCCGCCAGCGCGAAGGCCACAAAAGAAGCAATTACGGGTCGCATTAGAATCGGAACCTCAGGCTAAGCGTCAGTTTGCGCATTGGCGACGCGTTGGTGGCGACGCCGTAGTTCAACGCGCCCAACACCGTACCCCACCCACTGATCACGACGCGATTCAGCACGTTTTGCCCTTGCATCTGGATATCAAGGCTGCGCCGTTCGCCAAAGCGGAACACCCGGCCTACGCCTCCGTTCAGGAACAGCAGCGACGGTCCTGGAATCGTGTTCCGCCCCGCATTCCCCCACTGCCCGGCAGCGGGTTGCGAAAACGCCGCCGTGTTGAACAGCATGCCCTCCGCCGCAACAGGCAATCCCGTCGCATTCGCGCGAACGGTGTTGCTGACCGCCGTGCCTAACACCTGAGTCCGCACCGTTGCCGTAAACGGGCTGCCGGACCGGAAGCTCAACATCGAATTCACAGTCCAGTCCCGAAGCAGCCGTCCCGTCCAACCCTGCATCAGCGTGCCGCCGCGAACGCCCATCGCCGTGCTGTACTGCACGTTCAGCGATAGGTTATGCCGCGAATCGAAGCTCGACAATCCGCGCTCGGCCGAATAATCCAGCCAGTTCTGCGCGACCGGTGTGCCGCCCTGCCCTCGTCCGCCCGTCCCTGCATTGTCGATCGACTTGGATAACTGATACGACGTATACCAGCCAAGGCCGCTCCTCATGCGCCGGTTCAACTGGAACTGCGCCGCATGATAGATCGAGTTACCATTCGACGTCTGGTAGATGAACCCGGTCGGCAGCGTAGATTGCGGTAATCCTGGCGCCACGGAGTTAGGAATAAACTGCTGGTCCAGGCGCGTCCCTTTCGTCCCGAGATAGCCTACAGTACCAAACAAGCTGAACGGCAGTTCGCGCTGCAGCGACAAACTCCATGTCTGGGCGTAGCCGACCCTATAATTCGGATCAATCGCGTATGTCCCCAATCCACTGGCGCCCGCCGGCATGTTGAACCCCGATGAAAGCAGCAGTGGATTCGTCGCCGTTCCCGCCGCGTTCAGCACTTGCGCAAACGGTGGCTGCTGCGCCAGATTCGACGCGATGATGTTATAGACCGAAGTGTTGTAGTAAACGCCATACCCGCCACGAATCACCACGCTCCGCTGGCCCCACGGCCGATACGCGAATCCGATACGCGGCGAGAAGTTGTTCTTATCCGGATTAATCAGCGCATTCGGCAACTGACCGCCGGGCGCCACCGCCGAAACCGTGCTGAACCCATTCGCCGGAAGTATATTCACCAGCCGGTTATTTAACTCAGTCACCGGCGTCCCGTAATCCCAACGTAGGCCATAATTCAGCGTGAACTTAGGATGCAGCCGCCAGTCGTCGTTCACATGAAAGTCCCAAGCCGAACTCCGAAAATACTTATCGGGATTTCCGTAGCGAATCGAACTCGTGGTCGCATAACCCAGCAGAAAGTCGGCTAAGTCGTAACCCGTACCGCTCTGCACGGCCCCGTTCACCACCAGTCCCGTAGCCGCGCCATTGAAGCTCCACGTTCCCCGGCCATTCGCATCGGCCAGTTGGTTCATCTGCATCCGCCGGAAGTTCGCACCAAAGCTCGTATTGTGCGTTCCGTGGATCCACATAAACATATCGCCGATCCCAAACGTCTGGTTGCGGTTTGACGAGTAGTTACCGTCCGTCAAACTGGCATAGTTCACAAACCGCAAAGTCGGCGGACCCCAATTCATCGGCAAACCGGATACGCCGCTGATACCTAACTGCCCCGCAACATCCTGCACGTTCGCAAAGTAAGGCGTCGCCAGATTACTCATCCGGCTGAAATTCACCTGCACATTATTAATCAGCCGCGTCCGCAACGTGTGCGACCATCCCAGGTTCGTATTAAGTCCGTTCCCCCAACCCGTATCGATGAACTGCAGCAAGTTAGGCGACGTGTTCGAGTTATGCTGATATCCCAGGCCGAAGTTCAACCGGTCTTTACTGCCGATCTTCACGTTCATCACGCGCCCATTTACGTTGTGGCTGTCGTTCGTGCCTGACCATGAAGTCTGGTAATTCCGCACCGCGAACGGCAGGTTCGGCATCGGCAGGTACTTCAGCAGCGCCGTCGCTGTCGGGCTGATCCGCGTACTCGGTATCCGATTGCCTGCGAACGGCGCTCCCGTGGTCGGGTCGTACAGGATCACCGGCTGTCCATTCACCTGCGACTGCGAAAAATCGCCCGCACGTTCCAACGCCGTCGGCATATTCACCGGGTCGGAAATCGTGCCCGTCCGGCTCCGACCGAATTGATAATTCAGCGTGAACATGATCTGCCGTTCGGCCGAAATCACCTTCGGGATCTTCAACGGTCCGCCGAACATGATGCCGCCCCGTACGCTCGACCAGTCGGGCTTCGCCACCTCAGCACCCGTCACAGAGAACTGCCGCGCATCCCACACGGAATCGTTAAAGTTGAACATCGTCATCCCCATGTAACGCAGCCGGCGGTCGCGGCGGTTGTTCCCAAAAGCGGTAGCACCGCCACGGCCGCGCCACTCACCGCGACCCGCGCCCGGTCCGCGGCCGCCCCCCGCGCCCATTCGTCCACCAAATCCCCCGCCTCCCGGGCCGCCAAATCCACCCCCAGGACGACCACCGGGTCCGCCGAAACCGCCCGCCCCCCCAAATCCGCCCGGACCGCCCCCCGGTCCACCGCGCCCTCCAAATCCACCAGGACCACCGCCCGGGCCTCCCGGACCGCCAAACCCGCCCGGACCGCCCATCGCACCCGGCCCCAGCGGCGGACCATCTCCGTTCATTCCAATTCCACCGGGCCCAACCGGCTGCCCGTCCGGACCGACCCCGCCGGGCCCCATTCCGGGTCCCATACCCATCCCGGGACCCATTCCAGGACCCATCATCATCATTCCGCCCGGAGGTCCCCAGTCGAACTGCTGCGGCATTCCGACCGCACTGCTCACGCTCCCCTGCACCAGGAACGAGTTCGCCGCACTCTGGCTCAGGTCGGCCGTCTCCTCGTTCCGTAAAGTCCCCATATTTTCAAAGGCTTGCGTCGCGGACGCCTGGTTCACGTCCATCCGCTGGAAGTTCGGCCGCCCCCCCTGCTGCGGACCGCCCTGCTGATTTTCTCGCTGCCGGTTACCCGCCGCCTGCGACCGTTCCGGCCGCGCCCCTGTCTTCGGAGCCACGGCGACCGGTGCGGCCGGTGCCGGAACCGCAGGTGAAGGCGCCGCCGCCGCGCCTGCGGCCACCGCCTTCGGCGGAGCCAGAATGGCAGTCAGCTCATCAGCCCTCAGGAACGTCAAATCCCAAGTCGTCGCCTGCGCACCCGCCGCCACCGCCTTCCGCAACGGCGCAAACCCCAGCGACTGTACCTCCACCGTCCATTCGCCATCGCCTAAGTTGATGACAAATAGACCGGTTTCGTCACTGGTTGTGACAACCTTCGCCGTGCCCTGCGTCGCCGTCACCGTCGCACCCGGCAACGGCAGTCCCGAGGCCCGTACCACCCCGCGATACTCCGCCGCCCACGCCGACGACACCATCAGCGCCGTTAACGCACACAGTTTTCGAAAAGACATTCAGATCCGGCCTACACTAGAAGGTACCGCGCGCACCTGTCGCGGTTACCCCATTCCCCACGGCTTTACGCAAATTTACAGGCCGGCTTAAGTGATGCACGCAAAGCGGCTCAACCAGCACTGGTACAGTGTCAGTCGAATACCGTCGGCCCACCCAAATTCCGCAGCGAATCGAAAGCGAACCGGATCTGTTCCGGCAGCGTGCGCGTCAGCGACAACGCCGGAATCTCGTCTTCCCCAAAGAAACCCACCTCCGTCGTTTCCACGCTCACCGCCGCGGCTCCACCCACCAGTTCGCAAAGGAACAGCAGCTTAAATGCATGGAACGGGATCGCCGGATGCCCATGTTTGTTCCGATCCCAACACGCGAGCAGCTTCACCGCCTTTACCTCATACCCGGATTCTTCCCGGACCTCGCGCTCCACCGACTCCGCCGCGCTCTGCCCCACATCCGCCCATCCGCCGGGGAACGTCCACCCGCCATCTTCCGCCTCCCGCACCAGCAGCAGACGGCCGTCCTGAAACACCGCCGCCCGCACGTCCACCTTGGGCGTTCCATACCCGCGTTCGGCCGCGAACAACTCCTTCGCCAGCGCGACCGCCTCGGCCTCCTCCCCCGCCATCATCCCCGCCGCGATCTCAGCCAGTTCCGTGTAACGCTCCAGATCGTACGCGTTCTGCGAATAGCTAATACCCGTCTGTGCGATCGCTTGAATCCGCTGCGCAATCGAGATCCAATCCATCCGTGTCTTCATCGAACATCACCACGACGCGCGAAGCGTCAACGCAGTCCAACCACCCATCGCCCGCGATCCGCCATCATGCATCCCCAGATGCAAATACGCTTGCTTCACGTCCTCTTCCACACCGCAAGGTATGCCGGACAAAATCAGCGTCCCCCGGCTAGCCACTCGCCTCACAATCACTCCAGCCATCTCGATCAAAGGAGCCGCCAACACATTCGCCACCACCAGCGGCCACACGCCCTCCACCGCATCCGGACCTCCATGCACCAACCGCACCCTGTCACCTAACCCGTTCAGCCGCGCGTTCCCCGCCGCCACTGCAATCGCCCCACCGTCGATATCCACCCCCACCGCTCGCGCAACGCCCAACTTCAGAGCGCACAACGCAAGAACGCCCGACCCGGTCCCCACATCCAATATGTCCTCAATTCGCTCCACTCCAACCAACTCTTCGATCGCCTCAATACACAGCGCGGTAGTCGGGTGATGTCCCGTCCCAAACGCGCCCGAATCCATCAGCCTCACCGCATTCGGCGCATCCGCCATCTCCGGCCCACCAATCACCAGCCCCCCAATCCGAGCCGGCCGCGCACTCAACAGCCAAACCGACCCATCGTCCCGCTCCACGGCCCGCGCAATCGAGACACTCGCGCCGGCCATCAGCCGTTTCAACCGCTCCGGCAACACCGCGTCCGGCAAAATTGCAGCAATCCCCTCGCCAACCGCCTCCACATCCAGCGCCCCCAACTCCACCAACACCTCCAGCGCTTCCTCTGGCGGCGTCAAAATATCAGCACGATAAGGCACGGTATTGTTGCGCTAATACCCAGTCCCGCCGCGCATACATCGATTCGTCCGTAGCCGGCTCGCCGGTCGTTACCTCGAACCCTTCCGACGCCATAAAAATCGCGAAGTTACCGCTTCCGGTGCCCACGTCCAGTACCGCCGCACCGGGCGCCAGGTTCAACTCCTTCAACGCCCGTGCCCCGTCCGTCGCCACTATCCCATAACGCGGCCCCATCGTGTCCGCCGCTGTTGCCGCACTCATTCAGCAACCTCCCCGGCCGCCGCTGCCCGCTCTAATTCCGCAATATCGAACTTTTTCATCTTCAGAAACGCCCTCGTCACCCGCTGCGCCCGAGCCTTGTCGCCACCGCCCAGCAATCGTCCCATCGTCGTCGGAGTAACTTGCCACGATACGCCGTACCTGTCTTTTATCCACCCGCACTGCCCGGCATCCGGATTAGCCGCCAGCTTATCCCAGAAGTAATCGATCTCTGCCTGCGTATCGCACGGCACCATCAACGAAACCGCTTCATTGAACGCAAACTTATGGTCGTGCGCGGAATCCAAAGCCCCGAATTGCTGCCCGGCCAGCGTAAACTCCGCATATCGCACCGTTCCCGGAACCTCGGGCGCTTCTCCCTCGCCGTGGCGCAACATCACATCCGCGTTCGACATCAAAAGGCCCGAGCTATTCGGCGCATCCGCAAAAACCGACGCGTAATAGTTGATCGCCTCTTCCGCTTTCCCCAATACGCTACCCGCAAACAGCAGCACCGGTGTCACCACCTGGCCGATCATCTTGCCGCCGGCGTGCGAAACCTGCCACGACAACCCGAACCGGTCTTCCAACCACCCGAACCGTTGGCTGAACGGATACGTATCCAGCGGCATCAGCGCCTTGCCGCCTTCTGCCAACCGTTCCCACACCCTGTCCACTTCCTCCACCGTGTCGCACTTGATATGGAACGAAATCGACGGGTTGAACCGGAACAGCGGACCCGCGCTGATCGCCATAAACGGCTGCCCGCCCAACGTAAACGAAACCAGATCGCAGTCGCCCGAAGGCGTCTCAGACAGCTTGGTCACGCCGTCAATCCGCGAGTTGGGAATCGCCGACACATACAGTTCCGCCGCCTCGCGCGCCTCTTTGTCGAACCACAGATGTGGCGTAATCTTTTGCATAATCCTCCGATCGTAGATGCGATCACAGGATTATACCGGAATGCGTCAGCTCAACCCTACCGCCGGACACCACCGCCGGACGCCGCTGCCCCGCTCAAAACCCCTCCACCGTCAAATGCGTCAGGACTTCTCAAATGCGGCACTCGACTCTGTCTGTTCCAACGCTCCGCCTTTCGCCGCCCGAACAGCCGGTGCAATTGTTTCTAACACTCGGTATAACTCCTGCCGGTCGATAGGCTTCGTGATAAACCCATCCATGCCCGCATTCAGGCAAGCGTCACGGTCGCTGGTATAGGCATGCGCGGTCATCGCGATGATCGGGATTCGTTCTGCCGGACCCGCATTACCACGAATCGCCCGGGTACATTGCAAGCCATCCATCACTGGCATTTGTACATCCATGAGAATGACATCGAATCGTCTTGCTTCGAGTGCTTTCAACACCTCTACGCCGTTGTGGGCCGCATACACCTCGTGGCCTTGCCTTTCAAGCAACCGTACGGCAAGGCGCTCGTTGACGGAATTGTCCTCGGCCAGCAGGATGCGAAGGGAAGTCGCGCCTGCGCGATCAGTCAGGCTTCCCGACAACGGCATCGGTTCCGTACTCCTGCCAAGCAGCCGCAAAAGCACGTTCTTCAGATCGCTCCTGATTACTGGTTTTACGAGATATCGTTGAACACCGAGTTGTCGGCAATGTGCTGCATGCCCCGCCAAATCGAGTGACGTCAGCATCACGATCGCCGGAGCCCTGTCGCCGTGTTCTGCTCGTATCGCCGCCGCGACGGCGAATCCATCCATAACAGGCATCTGCGCGTCGAGCAGCACTAATTCGAAAGGGTTCCCCGACGAGCGGGCCATGGCAAGGCTGCCGAGCGCCGCTAAACCATCTGAAGCCGATTCCGTAACCATCCCCCATCGTAGAAGCATTTTCTCCAGAATCTTCCGATTCAGCTCATTGTCGTCGACGATCAACGATCTCCTGCCTTTGAGCGCCGCCGAAGGCAAGGCCGGACGCTCGTCGCTTACGGCTCCCGTTGCCACCGTGAAATGAAACTGCGATCCTTTCCCGAGTTCGCTCTCGACATGAATGCGGCCGCCCATTAGCTCAACCAGCTTTGTGCAGATCGCCAGCCCTAATCCCGTGCCGCCGTATCTTCGCGTAGTCGATCCGTCCGCTTGGACGAACGGTGCGAAGATGATCTTCTGCTGCTCCGCAGATAATCCGATTCCTGTATCTTCTATCGTGAAATGCAGGAACGTTCTCTTTCCAGCCTGTTCGGCTGAAAGCTTAACTGCGACGTGTCCGCGCTCGGTAAACTTGATTGCATTCCCTACTAAATTCATGAGCACTTGCCGCAATCGCACCGGGTCGCCGCCAACTAACTCGGGTACGGCCGGCCCAATCTCGCAAAGCAACTCAAGGCCCTTCTTATGCGCACTGGCCGCCAGCGTCCGCAGCGTCTGTCCCGCCACTTCCGCCGGGTCGAATTCCACTTCGTTCAGCGCCAGCTTACCCGCTTCGATTTTTGAGAAGTCGAGAATATCGTTAAGCAGCGCCAGCAACGACTCGGATGATACCTGCACCGACCTCAAGTAATCGCGTTGCTCTTCGGTAAGGTTGGTATCGAGAGCCAGTTGATTCATTCCGATGATCCCGTTCATCGGCGTCCGTATTTCGTGACTCATGTTGGCCAAAAACTCCGACTTCAGCCGGGTGGCGCCTTCGGCCCGGTGCAATGCTACTTCCAACTGTTCGTTCCGCGCGGCCAGCGCACGCGCGGTCTCCGACAATTTTCGCTCCGCCTCCAACAGTTTTTGCGTGGCCTCGCTGGCGCGATTCACCGCCGGCCGGAACACCAACCGTCCCTCTGAAACAAGAATTGCCACTGTGCCTAGAAACAGCATCAACTCGATCAGGCGTAATCGCATCACGCGTTGCTTCGCCTCGCCATCGTACAGCGACACGATTTCGTCCATCTGCCGAACAAACGGACCTTCGTTCGCCAGCAGTGCCTGAACCGCTTCTCCCGGCGGTGCGCCCCTGATGTCGGTTTCAATCGATCTTTGTATCGACTCTGCCGAGGCCACCATCGCCCGGAAATACGGAGCAATGGCTCGGAATTTCCCCGCCACAGCGGGGCTGTTCTTGCCAGGCAACCCCAAACCCTCATCGCCTTCCTGGAGCGCGCGATGACAGTAAGTCCATAGCTTCAGCGTTTCCCTGAATTCCTCCAGCCGGTTCCGCCGCGTTTCGATCGCTGAAAACCTGTTAGTCAGGGTCAACGCGGTCTTCGACAGCCGCTGGCTCAACATGCGCTGCCGGCCCGAGACATTCACCACGCGAGAGTCGTTGGATTGTTGAGCGAGTGCGAGTTGAATAATTATCTGTCCCACCAGCGATAGCACTGCCACCGCGCTCAGCGCGGCTACGTAAAGCAGTCGCAATCGGCTCACATCGGCCAGGTCGTACTGCTCGCCATCCTCGACGCGCCTCATCGCTTCACCGCCTCGGCGCTACGCTTCGGCCCGCTCCTGAATCGCCGCCTCCCGCGCCCTGGGGTCTCCTGCCGGCTTATCACCCGCTTGCTTCGTCCGGTCGACCTTCTTAGTAACCGTTTTGAACCTCCTGCGCATCGCCGTTCGCTGCTCTTTCGAGCGGGCGCGGCCCGTCCGTGTGGTTTGCGAATCCGAGGCAACCTGCAGAACCCTGCAAGCTTGCGCGCCTGTTTAGACTTATCGTTTACAGCAGGCTGGTATTTACGCCAAGTGAATCGAAAACTGAAGCGCGTTGCCTACCGTGGATACGGGTGCCCTCTCAACGTCGTAAACGCCCGGTACACCTGCTCGGCCAGCATCGCCCGCGCGAGCTCATGCGGAAACGTCATCGGCGACAGCGACAACAACAGGTCCGCCCGCGGCTTCCAACTCCCCGGCAAACCGTCCGCCCCGCCGATCACAAATACCAGATCCCGCCCTTCCATCTCCATCCGTTCCACCAAAGCCGTAAACTGCGCTGAATCGTAGCGCTTGCCCCCAGGGTCCAGCAGTACCTTATAAGCAGCGCTCGCCTTATCCCACCAGTCTTCCCTGCCCTCAACAATTTCCCGCATCTCGCACTTGCCGTACCGACTCGCGCGTTTCATAAACTCCGCCGCAAACGCGTTCAAATTCGCGTCCCGCGCCTTGCCGATATAAAGTACCGTTACCTTCACTACCGTTCTGCGTATGCCACAATCATCCGCGTAACTGTGCGGGCTACTGCCCATCCGTCTCCGGCGGCCGCTGTATCCACGCCAGCACCGGCTTACTGCACACCCGTTCCGCCGGATTATCGACCCCCGCGCCGCAAACCCGAACCTCCGTCGACATCGTCGGCAAATCGCCCGGTATCTGGAAGTTCACCTGTTGCACGCCCGGCACACCCTGTACCGGACCCGCATAGGCCGGCACTTCAATCTCCCGATCGTGGATCCGTGCCGTGATCTTCCCGAACGCCGGTTGCGGCAACCCGGTCGCATACACCACCAGGTAATTCCCCGTCAGTTCCGGTACTGCCTGCGAGTTCACATCGCCGTTCTGGTTATAGATGCCGGCCGGCAGGATCGTAGGCGCCGCCGCCGCAAACTGTACCGTCTGCATCGCCGACAAAACGTTATCTCGAGTGATCTGCAACTGCGCACTCGTGCGCCGCCCTAACTCGATCGGAACCAGCACGGTCAGCGTATCTTCTGTGGTGGTCACGTTCCGCTTCATCACTTGCGCTTCCATTCCATCGAGCGTCACGCGAACCGCTTCGCCCACCAGCCGCCGCCCCGTAATTATGGCGAACGATCCCACCACAAACGGGCCGGCACTCGTCACCACCGGCGGATCCGGCAGTGGATCGGTCACCGTGAGCGTCACCGGCAGCACCCGCGTGCCCGCTATCGGACCCGCATCGATCATCAGGTTCGCCGTGTAGACCCCCTTCGCCAGTTTCTCCGGCACCGCCGACACGATCACTGTCGCGTTGTTCGTCCCGGCTTCCGGCGACACCTTCAACCAGTTCGCGCCGCTTGTGTATTGCGGCGTCGCGCTCCACACCATCAACCCGCCATTGTCGTTTAGTATCCGCACATACTTCTGGTAAAACCCTGCCCTGCCCTGCGGAGCCGTGAAGCTCAACTGTTGCCCGTCTACAAACAACCGCGGGAAATACGGTTGGTTGCAGTCGCGCAACACCGTGCAGTCCACCGGCGGCGGAACGTTCAGGAATCGTAGAATCGGCTGGCTCGTGGATGCCGTGCCCACCGTCGAGATCGGCGCGAAGCTCACCGCCGCCGATGCTATCGCTTCCGGCGTATTCGCCGGCAGCGAAACAAACGTCGGAATCTGCGCCGTCTCGATCGAGTAAGCGTTCGAGTCCATCACTTCATACACCGCCCAACCCTGGCCGTTCTGTAACCGGACCTCGCTTACCGAATTGAATGTCGTGTTCTGCGTCACCGCGGCCGGGTTGAAAACAGGCGTGTCACCCCCGCCGTTCACGTCAGGATTCGGCACCCTCGCCAACAACAGCGACCCCTGCAACGTCGGGCCGTACACGCCACCGCTCACCGTCATTCCGAAATCGCCCCCTGAGGTCGGCGTCGCACCCGACGACCCCACAACCACATCGGGCACAAACACTCGTGCAGTCGCCGGAAATCCCGAATATTTCAACATCACCCGTACGCCGTTCTGCGTCCCCGGCGCGCGTTTGGTGAATGACGCCGGCATGCCCTCGGTCACTCGTAGCGACGAGGCCACCGTCCCCGCCTGGATCAGGTCCGTAAAAGAAATCTCTTCTGGCAGGTTCGACCCGCGGCATAGAATCCGTGCCACTGTCGTATTCGCATACAAACCCCGCATCGGCACCGCGATCGTCACTAGACTGTTTCGAATCCCGATACCTGTCCGTCCATCTGTCGATAGCTGAGCAGTCACCGCCGACCGTTCCAGATTCGGCGCAACCGCCACGCGAACATTCGAAATGCGAAGAATGGCTTGCCCGTTCGCCGGCATCGTAAATGAAAATATGGGGAAGGTTACCGTATTCGCATTGATCAGGAGTGCGGACCCTAGTATCTGCTGCTCCACCCCAACGGGATTCTCGAGCGTCATGCGAACGTCCACCGATTCGCCGCTCAACCGGTTGGTCACCGGCCGCGAAACGAACAAGGTTAGTGAACCCGACACGGTCTGGCTTGCCGCTCCCGTGCAGTTCAAAGCGAC
This sequence comes from Bryobacterales bacterium, assembly GCA_020846745.1. Lineage (GTDB taxonomy): Bacteria > Acidobacteriota > Terriglobia > Bryobacterales > Bryobacteraceae > JADLDI01. Next base: position 53,756 of record JADLDI010000064.1, read on the forward strand.
CACACCCGCGAGTTCGGTTAAACCCTCCGAGCGGATCTGTAAGGGCTCGGCCGTCGCGTCGCAGACGATTTGTGGCTGCAACTGAGCGAACCCCGGTAAAGCGAATAGCAGGCAAAACAACCACCGCATGACTCAATTCTAGTACTTCTCACAGGATCGTCCGGTACGCTTGCCGCGCTAACGCTCCGACACTTGTATGCAATCTTGCGAATCGTTCGTCCTTCGTCAATCCCTCTACCCACCGCACGTAGATCTGTTGCAGGATCACCGCCAGCTTGAACAGTCCGTACGCATAGTAGTACTCCGGCCGGTCGATCCGCCGCGCAGTTCGTTTCGCATAATTCGCAATAAATTCTTCCCGGCTGTAAAACCCCGGATGCTGTGTCGGAGAAAATCCCGCCATCTGGAGTTCATCCGGATCGTTCGGCTCCACCCAATAGGCGAGTGCGCTCCCGAGATCCATGAGGGGATCTCCCACAGTCGCCATTTCCCAATCCAGTACCGCGACAATCCGCCCCGGCAGTTCTGAATCTAGTATCAGATTATCGAGTTTGTAGTCATTGTGGATCAGCGACGCGCCAACCTCCGTAGGCCGTTGATCCCATAGGAACTTAGCAACATATTCCATTTCGTGAATATATTGTGTCTTCGAGCCCTCCCACCGCCGCGTCCACCCTTCAATCTGCCGCGTCACATACCCCTGCGGCTTCCCCAACCCCGCCAGCCCGGCCCGCTGCAGTTCCAGCAGGTGCAGGTCCGCCAGCCCCCCCACCACAGAATCCGACAGAATCCGACAGTTCTCCCGATTACCCAGATAAGGCGGCGTGAGGTCTTTGCGCAAAACGAACCCAATCCGCCGCTCCATCAGGTAGAACGGCGCCCCCAGCACCGACTCGTCCTCACAGAACACCAGCGGCTTCGGCGCCGGCGCGTACACTCTATGCAGCGGGTCCAACACCCGGAACTCCCGCCCCATGTCATGCGCGCTCTTCACCCTCGACCCAAACGGCGGCCGCCGCAAAACCCATTCCGCTCCCGGCGTCTTCACCAGATAGGTAAGGTTCGAGTGCCCCGCCGGGAACTGCTCAATTCCCAGCACCGGCATGTGTAGATAGGCCGCCAGCCGCTCGGCATCCAACTCCTCGCCGGGACGGGGCGGCGCGGTCCCGTTCAGGTCGCGCGGCATAGTTCGGTCGATCTATCAACGATATGTCAGCAGAGCCGCATCCGCCAGATGAGGGGTCGTATTAAATGTCGACATCGAGAACCGGTCTTTCGTGAACAGGAACTCCGAAACCGAAGCGTTCCGAACCGACCATGTCAGATTCAACGTCGCCGCGTCGGTTAACCCCAGTGCGACCCTCGCCACCGCTGCCGTGGGCCCCGCCGACGTGAACACCGCGATTGTCGACGACTTGGGCGCCGAGTCCAGTATTCGCCGGACGCTCCCCTCGATGCGGCGGCAGAAACTCGGCCAGTTGATAAAGCTCTCATCCACCACCTCGCCTTCAAGCCATCGCTGCGACACCTCACGTAGCACCTTATCGAAGAGCTTCTGCTTCAGCGAGAAATCGGCCGTCGACTGAAACTGCGCCACGAAATCGGCCAGGTGCGCATACCGCTCCGTCAATGGCGGCAGGAACGTCCGAACCACCTTTTCCGCCGGGTACTCATCCAGATCGTGATCCACCACCGGTTCCGGCCACGATAACCCTGCGCGCCGATACGCCTCACCCGCCAAAACCGCGGTCCGAATCTGCCGCTCTGCCGGACCCGTCACCACCTGCGTAATCTCGACGCCTTGCGCCACCCAGTACTCACCCAAAAGCCGCGATTGGCGTTCGCCCCGCTCGGAGAGTTTATCGTAGTTATCCGCCAGAAAAGACGCTTGTCCATGCCGCACCACCAATAAGACACCCATGGGAAAGATTAATGCTTAGTGTAGCTTGCACCATCGGTGAAGCACGTTACACTTGGAATCAGTCGTATGAGCAGCGAAGGTTCGAAGAAAGAATCTCAACATCGGCCTTGTCCAAAGTGCGGCGCGTCCCAAGTTCACCGTTCCCGGACAAAGAGTGTGGCCGAGAAGCTGATGCGCGTGCTCGGCTGGCGGATGTGCCGCTGTCACGAATGCCAGTACCGGTTTTTCCGGCTTGGCGCTTCCATCCTCTCACCAAGCGACGCCTCCAAGATGGGACGCCGCGCAATGATGTGGGTGATTGCCGCGCTTGGAGTGCTGGGCTGCGCATTTGTCGTGCGCATGCTGATCATCGGCATGGCCGACCCGGGTCCGTCCGGTTGATCCAGCTAGGCCGTAGCCGTCTTTGACAACTTGTAATAGAGGAAGTCGCTCATTCCAGCGCGCGCCTGTAGTTTCGGAAACATCTCTAAGTGATCGGTCGGATTCGGATTGAGCAACTCGCCCAAATGCACAACCAACCCGCCGATGCTCGATAGCGGATTGCCTAAGTCTATATCTATATCGGCGTAGACAGTATCGTCGCCGCTCGGATCTTTTGGCAGGGCAAGCACCAGTTGCATCGAAAGAAACTCGCCAATCCGAAAGCTTTCCAGTCTGAATTCTTCCGGTTTTCTGCCGGGAATACGTTCGAGCATCTTGGCATGGACGGCTGCTTTGGGCGGCCCCTCTTTTGTCAGATTGGGGACTTTCAACAACCGCACACGCAGGTCGCTGTCGAGCGCCGCATACATCCGGTCTACGTCGCAGAAGAACACGAACTTCAACGACGAGCACAGCGAGTCGCGCGTGTCCGGCGTACACCGCATCATCGCCAGCAGGTTCAGCAGACACGCTTTGCGCTGTATGCGCGCGCCGGTGCCCTTCAACCACTCTTTCACCGGTTGCCCGTCGAGCACAGACTTTGCATCGCCCAACACCCGCGCGCTTGGGTCCGTTTCCTTGATCATGTCGGCCACGAACTCGAAGCGCTGCCTGTCCGGGGCAATCTCGACAGCCACGTTAGCGGTCCCGTTTTCCCGGATGTCCACCGTAGTCTGGTTGTTCTTCAGCCGGACGCTGTTCAGTTCGGTGCTGACCTTGTAACGGCCTGCCGGCATCGCCGTAGGATCCACTCCGTGGACCCGTAGCTTACCCCCCAACTGTTGGACGTTGAATTGATACCGCGGCGCTTCCCAATCTTTGCGCTGGCGCACCAAATCCATCGCTTTCGCGGTAATCGGGCTCGCGGGTGAGATACCGATGGCCATCGCCAGCGGCCATGCGCTCGTTTCGTCCCCAAGGATAACGCCGTCTTTGACGTTGAAGTCCCGAATAGGAACCGGCTGCCCATCCTTCCGGAACTCGATTGTGATTGACTCATTCATTCCATCACTCCTTTATTCACCCGCGCCTTTGGCGATCTCTTCCGGCACACCCAAAACCATGCGGCCCGTCGCCTCGCTCGTCACAATACCTTCGACCTTGCCTGCGTTGTGCGAAGCCACTTCAACCATCACCAGGCCCAACGGATCGCCGAAATGCTCGCCTGTCTTAGCCACCACCGCGGACATTCGCGTTTGCAGCCGCTTGCGCCCTTCCTCGAATCGTGGATCATCGGAGGCGACCGTTTCACCCTTCAGCAATGTGCGGACATCAGCGGCGGCGGCGGCGGCCTGCGCCATGGCTTGCGCCCAGTTCAGGATGGTCAAGAAATCGGTAACCGCTGCTTGAAACGCCGCATTCGACTGCGCTTCGAGCTTGCCCAACCCGAACGCCTGGTACGCTTCGGCGAAGCCGAGGCGCTTCATTTTGTCCCATAACTCGTTGCCTTTGAGTCCAAGGCCGGCGAACAGCGCACTGAACTTGCGATCTTCGTCACCCGCCACCAAGGCACCCAGCGCCGAACGGCCGGCGTCTTCGAAGACGTGCTGCGGCTTGGGCTCGTCACCCTCGAAGAACAACGCGTCGACACCCGTCTTGTCGTACTCTGCTTCGACGTAGAAAGTGGTTCGGCCAAACCGAGGCCCCTTGGCCAGAATGCCTTCGATCTTGTCCGGCGGAAGCAAGCCCAACGACCGCAGCACTTGCAGGTTGTTGCGCATTTCAGGCGCGCCGGTCTTATCGTGGATCTCGAAATAGGTGTATTTCGCCGACCGCTCCGGCGGAAGGATGAACAGTCCGCTGGCCTTGTAGGTGGCTTCGATGAGGAAGCTCTGCTGCATTAACCCCCGCAACCGGCGCCCGTCGCGACCGAAGTTGACCAGCAACTGCTCTACGCGCGACGCTTCCGATCTATCGGTGATCATAGTGATCTGGTCGTTGCCGTTGAACGTAACCTCGGAAGAGGCCACCAGTTTGGTAACGCTACCGAAATTGGCCAATCCCAACAAGTTGATGGAGAGCCGCACCGTACGCGTGTTCCTGTCCGTAAACACGGAGCTTGACCGGGTCACACCCGGCACGTTGGACAACATGTCGTCGAACCGGCCCTTTAGCGCATGCGCTACCGCTTCATCGGCCGACAGCGATTGGACCTTCGGGTCCACCTTAAACGTCCATGCCGCCTCCTGCGATTTCAGCCGCCCCAGCGCTGCGTTGGCCGACAGTGCGAGTTTGGTATCGACGGCCTTACGGAACCGGAGTTCCAATCGCTCGATGCGCTGCTTCTTACTGAATGCGTCGTCGGCTCCGGGCAACGCCGCCATTAGTTCCTGAGCGTTGACGACGGGTTCGCCAATGGTGAGGGCCCGAATGATCTGCTCGGTCAACTCAAAGCTACCGACCTTCACCGGCAGCGCGGCTTTCGCGGTGAGCCCCAATTCGGCTTCCCTCGATTTGAAGCGATACAAACCGATTTCGACCAGGCCGCGGTCGAGCTTCATCATACGCACTTGATAGCCGCCCGACAATTCGATTCTTGGACTGATCGAAAACGATGCGTTGGGGTTGATGTTCACCGATTGGCCGCCTGGAATAGTCAGGCTGGCGAGTGCAGTAACGGGCGCGGTGACCCGGAACTCCGCGGTAATGCTGGTGGTACCCGAGCCACCTACGACGATCACGACGTCGTCGCGCAGATCGGCCATCTCTTTCCGGGACTGCGGGATTCTGAACTCGTGCAATGTCAAGCCAAGCGCTTTGCCGAATTCCAGGCCGCTTGGGAAGCGGCGGTAGATGCGCCATTCGTGAGACACACCGGGGGCGAGTCCAAACGCAATCGGACCGGCCGATGCATTGATTTCGGGGTTCACCGAAGCCGTGAAGGAGAAGGCGAGATACGTCTCGCCTTCCTTGACTTTGACGGCATCGAAGGGATCGTCGTCGTCAAGTGCTCGCCCTTTGTCCCGCAAGACGCGGATCTTGCCGGTGGCTCCGGCGGCGATCGTGAGGCCGAGATCGCCCGTCAGCGATAGGTCGTGCGAAAACTTCAATCCGGTCTCGAGTTGGGATTGCGGAATCACGCCGAGCGACAACGGCGCTAGCTGTTGAAAGTTGGGGACCAGCGCAAGCAGGTTCGCGCCAGGCGCAAGCGATCCATCGGCTTCGATCCCTAATCCGGCACCGAGGGGAATAGTAGGCATGGGCAGCCAGTATATAGCAACCGGCGTCCGATATGCAGTTACCGATTGGATTGCCGCGGCTTAGGTTCGTCACCGATCGGCTTACCCCCGGCAATCGCTTCGAGGAACCGCCAACGGATTGGCCACTTACCGACGACGCGCGAGCCGTCCTGAGTGAAGCGGCCCGAAACCAACACTCCACTTAGGTCGTTTTCGTTGGGCTGTTGCTTGTCGCGGCGGAAGAAGGCCTGCAGCGTGCCGGTCATGTCCTGCAAATACTTGCGCGCTTCCGATGCCTGCTGGTCGTCCTTGAAAATAGCCTGCATTTCGATCTCGAACGCTTCGCCCCCAGGTCCGACACCGAGGGTTATGCGCTCCGCGCCTTTCACTCCGGACGCGAACGCTTTGGTGCCGGCCGGCAGCGACTGCGGATCTTCAAGAACGCTCGAGGGGAGGCGGATCCAGAACGGCTGGCTGGGCATGCCTGCGCCGGACGGCAGGTCACGTACGATCTGAAGGTCGTAGGCGGCGTTTGTATCCTCGCCGATGCCCACGGCCATGACGGTCGGAAACAGCATAAAGAAGGATACGGACCGGCCGGTACGAGTGGTATCGCCGCCGCAATACCCGTTGACGCACTTGACACCGCGCGATTCGGCCCATTTGCGGATGCGGTCCCAATCGAAGCGGCCTTTCAGGAGGAACAGATTGCGGTTCTTAGCGAAGGCTCCCATGACGACATCGAGATCCTGGCGGTAGTCGAAAGCGGTATCGTCAATAAAGCGCTTGTAATCGAACTCCTCGGCGGCCCGGCTACCGACTAGCAGATCGAGCATGCCCGCGGACCGCATCTGCTGCACGTTCACAGACACCAGAACGGCCCGATCGAGGGGCAACCTGCGGTACAGGGCCTCATCCGACAAGTCGGCACGCCTGCGGGTCCATTCGAGGTAACCCCACGTGCCCAGGCACACAACCACGACGAGCAGCGAAATCTGCCAAGTCCGAACGCGCAACTGCACAATCGAAGGTTACACTGCCACGGCTAGTTCAGCCAAGCGGCTTTGTTTCCACAGTTCCAGATAGGGTTGCAAGTCGTGCATCATCTGACGGAAGGTGGGCAGGTGCAACGACTGCGCTCCGTCGCTGACCGCCTTTTCGGGACACGGATGGACTTCAACGATCAGCGCGTCTGCGCCGATGGCGACGCCTGCGCGCGAAAGGGCCGGGACGAGGTTGCGTTTGCCGGTGGCGTGGCTCGGGTCGAGCACGACGGGCAGGTGCGTCAGTTCCTGCAGGACCGGCACGGCCACGATGTCGCAGGTGTTGCGAGTGATGGTTTCAAAAGTACGGATACCACGTTCGCAGAGCATGACATCTTTATTGCCGTGGGCGACGATGTACTCAGCAGACATCAGGAGTTCTTTGATCGTGGAGCTAAGCCCGCGCTTCAGCATGACGGGACGTCCCGCGGTTCCGAGGCGCTTGAGCAGGGCGAAGTTCTGCATGTTGCGGGCGCCAATCTGCAAAATGTCGGAGTATTCGGCCACCAGTTCGACGTCGCGGTCGCTCATGACTTCAGTGACGATGGCGAGACCGGTGGCTTCTCTAGCCTTGCGCAGCAGTTTCAGGCCGTCTTCTTCCATGCCCTGGAAGTCGTACGGGGAAGTGCGCGGTTTGAAGGCGCCGCCACGCAGCACCTTGGCCCCGGACTCGGCCACAGAGTAAGCAGCCTCCATAATCTGCTTTTCGCTTTCGACGGAGCAGGGTCCGGCCATGACGATGAACTCGTCGCCACCGACTTCGCAGTTGTTGACGCGGATACGAGTGCGTTCCTTTTTGAATTCGCGGCTGACGAATTTATAAGGTGCGGAGATCCGGACCGCCCGCTCCACCTGCGGCATGGCTTCCAAGGACTCCAGGCACGGCGTGACATCACCGACACCGATGGCGGCGATAACGACGCGCTCTTCGCCCTCGATGGTGTGGATCTTGTAGCCGAAATCGCTGATACGCTGGCAGACCTCTTCGATCTCTTCCGGCTTGCTGTGCAACTTCATCGAAATAATCATTCGTTCACCTCGCGAACCTCGTCACGGACCATAGACCGTCTCCAGGGGTCCCGGCGAGCAACTTTGGGTTTTGTTTGAGGGATTCTATCAGGAAAAAAGAACCGCAGTCACTCGCCAACTTCAGCTAGAAGCTGCTAAATCGAAACGAGCCTGGACGGCGGTAGTACATCGTGAATCCTAAAGCTTATCGCTTTTGCGAGGTGGAGTGCAACCATAGGCACGTCAGCAGCCGTCAGCGGGTACTACGCTGCGGGCCGGCGGCGGAATGGGATTGTGCCGGCGCCGGGGTTTGGTTGACAGGGGCTTGGGTTTGTTTGGCAGTTTTGGCCGCTTTGGCGCGCGCGCCGGCAATTCGTTTCGCAAAGCGTTGAATCTTCAGGGCGTCGGCGAGCTTGAGCGTTGGATACGGGACGTCCGGTTGGGTTTCGATGTGCTGGATGATGCGATTGGTTTGGGAATCTTTGAGCTGCTTATAGGCGCGATTGAAGCTGCCTTCGAAGCGCACGTAGTAACGGGAATAGAGGTCAGCTTCGACGCGGGTGGCGGGATGGCAGAGCGGGTCTTGCCCGTCGGAATGGTCGTAGAGTTCGTTTTGGCAATCGAGGGCGCGGAGCATCTGCCAGCGCGCGGTAACCAGGCGATCGAACAGGATGTATTCGAGGGAGCCATCGGGGCGGCACTCGGAGAGCAATTCGTTTCGCAAAGCGTTGAAAGCAGGGAGCAATTCAGGCGGAATATAGTTGGAATTGAGACCGTGCCTACGAGCATTCTGGTTTTGGGAAGGCGAGGTGTTGGGGTGCGACATGCGTTTTCTCCTTAATCGAAAAGTGGGGATCGGGGGCGGCGATCGTTACGCTGGCGCGGGTGGACACCGGCGGGCCAGGGTTGGACTGCATCGAAAAAGCGAAAGCCCGCGGGACCTGGATGGTCCTTCGCGGGCTCAATCCAGCAATACCATGGCGTGTCAAGCCTTTTGGGGCGGAATCGGCGAAGCCGTGTTGGAAATAAAGGAGAAATAAATTCGAAACGGTTGTGAACGACGATTGGAGAGGGAAGCTTCCGCAACGGGGAGAGTTAGTGATCGCACCTAAAGAAGCGCACAAGTTAGGGCGCGTAGCTCAACTGGCAGCGCAACTGATTCGTAACCCGTTCTCACTGACGCGCGCACTAGAAACTACGGCACAGAAAACAACAACTTAGCTGTCGCCACAATCCGTACGTTCCCGCGATTTGCCATCGCGTTTAGCACAATTTCTAGCACACGCCATTTGTAGCGGAAGGGCCAGAAAGTGTCTTCTGGCAACAATGTCAACACTGGCAATCTGCAATCACATTATGCGTGACACAAGCGCGGTACGGCGATTGAAACCCGGCCGCAACCTACGCGGCTCAGGTCGATGACGGAGACTTCCGCTCTTTAGAAATAGGAGCGGTGCGGGCAGAATGATCTGAGCTACGATTTCCTATGTGACCACAGATGAGCGATCTCAGCCGACTGTTGCGCGCAGTGTTTTCCAGAGACTGCTGGGAACGCTTCCAAATCCGGACCTACTGACCGTATTGAGTTTTTTAGCGGAATCTGTAGACTATCTCGAACATTACTGTGCAGGCCGATGGTCTGTTACGCTCTTCGCTGACGGCATTCGTCTGAACGGCGGCTGGGTTGAATGCTTTGTCGTTCACGCTGAAGGCGTACGGGTTTTGATCGACCCGCGAATGCTACCACCCGGGAGCGGAATGGCTCGTGAGATGAAAGCCATCGGGGGGGGGAACGAGTATGCATTAGCACCGGGGTGCCGGATCGTCGACATTGACAAGCCGAATTTTGCCGCACAATTGCCATTTCTGCGCTCGGCTCACACGGCAGCGCTTGCGACATCTGCAAGAAGACGTCCTGCGCCGAAGACTCGTGCCGCTCACTCGACAGGTGTTCTCGTGTTTCTCAGTGAGGTATTGAACCGTCCCGTTCCATTTCTGTCGGCCACGGACGAAACACTCCCCAGCCTGGTTGTCAATGAAGGCCAAAGGATCAGCGTCATGGTAAATCGATACGAACGCGACCCTCTCGCTAGGCGAGCCTGTCTGGATTTCCACGGCAGCGCCTGCTCGGTGTGCGGCATGAATTTCGAGTACAGTTACGGTGAAACCATGCGTGGCTTCATCCATGTTCATCACCTGATGCCGCTGTCCATAGTTGGTGTTGCTCACAACTGTGATCCGCAAAAGGACCTCATCCCTGTATGTCCGAACTGTCACGCCTTCCTGCACCACAGGGATCCGCCGCTGCTCCCCGACGACGCACGCGCACTGCTGGAGTCAGTATCGAGGAGGACTGGCACCAAACGCAGCGCCGATTAGCACACCGCCAGTATTAAGGGAACACCGCTCTGCACGGGTCGGCTGACACCCGGCACCGAACGTGTGGACTCGACCCGTGGCAGATTCCGATGCGTCCTGATTGCCAATGTTGGAGCATTGCAAGTGTCCGCAGGGCAAGAATCTCAGACGCGAGCGACCAGCAGGTGCGTTCGCTAGGCTGCCCAGTAAGTACTCTCAAGGGCGAAATTTCGAGGCCAAAGTAGGCCAAAGTAGGGTGCGCGACTTGACCGGCCAATCTTTCGTCATTTTCGGGCGTGACGATGTGATCGAGTTGCTGGGCGATCTCGAGGAGGCGCTGGTCGAGACGTTGTAGTCGCCGTCGGGTCTTCTCATCGAGGAGTCCCCGTCTGTACATTTCGAGGAGATGACGAGTGGCCGCGATTGCCTGGCGAATGCCCGAAGGCTCGGCGGTGGCGGGGCAGTTGGGAACAGAGAGAACGGGCAGTTGATGCGGGCGGGTCACGTGTTGGCGGGCGGCGTGGAACTCCCGATGCAAATCCTGCTGGGTGACCTGCACGTAGCGCAAGGTCATGCGGATGTCTTTGTGGCCGAGCAACTGCATCAGGGCGGGAAGGCTGACACCGAAACGGAGCATCTCTGAGGCGAAGGTATGTCTGAGCCGGTGCGGGGTTACTGGGCCGGAGCATCCCGCCCGTTCCGCGGCATCCGCCAACGCCCAGAGCAGCGTCTGGTATAAGGCGTAATGCCCGCCATAACGCGGCAGCAGCAAGCCTGTGGAGTATGCCAATCGGGCTGGCGGGGCCAGTGCGCGCAAAGTAAGAATGCGAGCCACGATCTGACGAACGTCGCCATCGGCGGGGACCAGTCGTTCGGTGTGCAGCTTGCCGAGCGGGACGTGCAGTGCCCATTGGTCCGGTCCGATCTGCCGTAGACAATCTAAAGCCAGATCGATGCACTCACCGATACGGATTCCAGTTGCACGAGTCAGCAGGAGGGCATTGGCCGGCAGATCATCGATGCGGCGCAGTTCCTGCTGGAGCAGTTGATCGTCGTATGGAGGAAGAGGTCTGGGCAGGTACTGAGGCCGTGGGGGGAAATCGTCGCGGCGAATCAGATCCGGCTGAATGGCGTGTCCATTGGCGGTGAGGTCATCGAGCAGACGTCGTAGACCAAGCAGATAGCCGCCACGAGTCTTGTTGCACAGGGGCGGAGTTTGTTCGCACATCCGGCGGAACCAGCCGAGCAGGTGAGGATCGCGGCGAAGCTGAGACAGCCGGCGGACCTGTGGAAAGGCGGAGTGGAGATAGACCAAAAACCGGTGGGCGACGCAACGGTAGTTGGTGACGGTGTCGCGCCGCAGGGTGAGGGCGAGAGTTTGGATGTGCGCTTCGAAAATCTGATCGAGACTAGGTTGGGCGCGGCTCATGAGATGTGGCGAGTGGATAAACGCGTGCGGTTCTCCACGGCGCGGGTGTACTCGCGCCAGACATCCTGGGGTGCCAGCCGGACGTAGAGCATGGTGGTGTGAATCTGGGAATGCCCCATCAGGTGCTGCAGAGCGGGCACGGAGATGCCGGCGCGCACCATATCCGCTCCGAAGGTATGGCGGAGGCGATGGGGGTTGGCCAGAGGAACCTGACTGCATCCGCGGTGATGGCGAAACAAGGAGCGGAGTCCGGCGGGCGTCATGGCGCGCCCACGCTGACGGCCTTTCAGAGAAACGAACAAGAACGAGGAGTTGGTGAGCGACCTTTCCAGCCGCAGATATTTATCGAGCACCTCGAGGATTTCTGGTGGCAGGGGCAGAACGCGCTTGAGATTGCCTTTGCCGAGAACCCGCATCTGCGCCTCGGCCAGTTGGAGGGACTCGAGCTGAAGAGTCAGGGCTTCGCAAGAGCGCAGACCGTCGAGCAACATCAGGCCGACCAGGGCAAGATCGCGAAAGGTGTGAAAACTGCGCCAGAACTTGGCGACTTCCTCCGCTGCCAAGGGGGTCACGACGCGCTGGCCCTGGCGTAAGCGGAGTCCCAGGGCCAGCGCGCGCCGCGGCGGCCCTAGCCGAGCGGACATCGATTCGTGTGGGTGCGCTGGAAACGGGATTGGCCGGGAGGAATCTGGCGGCCATAGTGAAAACGATACGGGCGTTCGCCCAGGCGATCTCGCAGCCCTCGGCGTCGACCAAGCTATGGGGAGAAGCGCTGGCGGGAGCGGAAGGCCGATGAATCAGAGAAAGGCTCATAGGAGTTGTGCTTCTGCCAGGCGAGCCGCGAAATCGGCGGCGGTGGGCCCCGGCTATCCAGTCGCTGTTGGGATCATGTCCAGAGGGCAACGGTACGAGGCAGGCCTTCATGCCGGCGTTCTGCAGACGGTGCGCGAGTTGGTGGGAAGCCTGCTACCCGGCATGATTCTCGTCGGGGTCAAAGTAGTGCTCCTTCTTGGGAAACCAAGCGGCCCTGAGAGACATGGAACGTAGCCCCTCAGCCCATGAGAAACTAAAGGTGTGGGACCCCTTTCAACTGGGCTGGGGAACCGCCTCGTAAACTGGTGCTACACGAACAACCTGCTCTTTCATTAGCCTTTGGCTTCTCTTTTGACGACCTCTACACCGACAGCCGCCTCCCGGCTCTGGACGAAGTCTTCCTGCAGCGGCTCGCCGAAGCTGCACCTGCCGTTGCCGAACAGGTGCGCGCCGCCCGCGCCAACCCCTCACAGTTCACGGCCAAGCAAACCTCCCAAATCATCCTCGACGCCGCACCGCACCTCGAGGATTTCCTGGGCGATCTCTTCGGCATCGGACCCGAACTCCGCGCCCTCCAAGCCCAGCACGAATCCTTCGCGCCGCTTTTTTCCCTCAAGCGGCGCTTCGTCTTCAAAAAAGCCGTCTCCGGCGTCTCCAAGGAACAGGCCGAAGCCATCGACCACGCCGCCGCCCAGGCCGAACTCGAACGCCTCTTTGACGAGCCCCTTAGCGAAGCCTCTTTCGTCCGCCACGTCTCCGTTTGGATGGACGATGAAACGCGTTACTCCATCGAGTTGATGGTCGCCGCCCGCTACGCCGCTTGGGCCGCCCTCACCGATGAGGGTCGCCATAAACACCGCCGCGACGTCCTTTTCAAACTCCCCCACAAGCTCGACCCCATGCACCTTATCCCGGTCGAGACCACACACGTCGCCCAAGCCGAAGCCCTCCGCCTCCATCCCGACCACTGGCGCCACCGCGAAGGCTTCGCCCTGACCGACCCTGGCACCGACCTCAAAGGCGCCCTCAGCGAAGCCAATTACTGCATCAAGTGCCACAACCAGGGCAAGGATTCCTGCTCCACCGGCATGCGCGAAAAAGACGGCCGCTTCAAGCAGACCGTCTTCGGCGTCACGCTCAACGGCTGCCCTCTCGATCAAAAAATCTCGGAAATGCACGTGGCCAAGCAGAACGGCAACCCCATTGCCGCGCTTGCCATCGTCGCTATCGACAATCCCATCTGTGCCGCCACCGGACACCGCATCTGTAACGACTGCATGAAGTCCTGCATTTACCAGAAGCAGGACCCCGTCGACATCCCACAGGCCGAAACGCGAACCCTCAAAGACGTTCTCCTGCTGCCCTGGGGCTTCGAAATCTACAGCCTGCTCACCCGCTGGAACCCGCTCAATTTCGTTGCGCCCTTCCCAAAAGCCTCCACTGGATACAAGGTCTTGATCGTTGGTCTCGGACCCGCCGGATTCAACCTCGCCCATCACCTCATGCACGATGGCCACACCGTCGTCGCCGTCGACGGCCTCAAAATTGAACCCCTTCCCGAAGCGATCTCCGGCGTCAACGCCTTGGGCGCCCGCGTCCCCTTTCAGCCGATCCACCGCATTGACGATCTGTTCGAGCACCTGGGCGACCGTGTCATGGCCGGCTTTGGCGGCGTCGCCGAATACGGCATCACCGTCCGCTGGAACAAGAACTTCCTCAAGGTCATCCGCCTGCTGCTCGAACGCCGCGGTCAATTCTCCATGATCGGCGGCGTCCGCTTCGGTGGCACCCTTACCATCGACGATGCTTTTGCAGCCGGCTTCGATCATGTCGCCCTCTGCATGGGCGCCGGGCGTCCCACCGTCATTCCCATGAAGAACGGTCTCGCGCGCGGCGTCCGCCAGGCGTCCGACTTCCTTATGGCGCTCCAGCTCACCGGAGCCGCCAAGCGCGATTCCGTCGCGAATCTCCAGGTCCGCATGCCGGTAATCGTGATCGGCGGCGGCCTTACGGCCATCGATACCGCGACCGAATCTCTCGCATACTACGTCGTCCAGGTCGAAAAATTCCTCGAACGCTACGAGCGCCTCGTGACGGATCGTGGCGAAGCCGCCGTCCGCGCCTCTTGGACCGCCGAAGAAGCCGCGACCGCGGACGGATTTATCGCCCACGCTGAGGCGATCCGCGCCGAACGCGCCCGGGCAGCCCGGGAACATCGCCAACCCAACCTCATCGACTTACTCAATAATTGGGGTGGAGTTACCATTGCCTACCGCCGCCGCCTCGTCGACTCACCCAGTTACACACTGAACCATGAGGAAGTCGCCAAGGCTCTCGAAGAAGGTGTACGCTTCGCTGAATGCCTTTCGCCCGAAGCGGTCACCGTCGATAACAACGGCGCAGCCACCGCGCTCCAGTTATCCCAATACCGCTACGAACCCGCGACCAATAAATTAGTCCCGACAGGTGACTTAGTAACTCTCCCCGCCCGCACCATCTTAGTCGCCGCCGGCACCCAGCCCAACACGGTCCTCGCCCGCGAAGATAGCGTCAACGTCATGCTCGACGGCCGCTACTTCCAGGCCGTCAACGAACAGGGCGAACCTGTCAAGCCCGAGCGCGTCGCCAAACCCAACCGCGCCGACGTTCTCATGTCCGTCCGCCCCGACGGTAAAGCCATCAGCTTCTTCGGCGACCTCCACCCCTCATTTTCCGGCAACGTCGTCAAAGCGATGGCCAGCGCCAAACTCGGCCGCGCCGTCCTCTCCCGCGTCCTCGCCAAAGCCGCACCCACCGAGATCGCTCCACAGGACCTCATCACTCACATCAACCGCGAACTCCGCGCCGTGGTCCACCAGGTCGTCCGCCTCACGCCCAACATCGTTGAAGTCGTCGTCCATGCTCCGCGCGCCGCCCGCGCCTTCCAACCCGGCCAGTTCTACCGTCTCCAAAACTTCGAAACCCGCGCCCGCCGCGTACCAGGCACCACCCTTGCCATGGAAGGCTTAGCCCTCACCGAGCCTCCGTCGACCGCGAACGCGGCCTGCTCTCCACCATCGTCCTCGAAATGGGCGGCTCCTCGGACCTGTGCGCCCTCCTCCAGCCCGGTGAGCCCGTCATCCTCATGGGCCCCACCGGCTCCCCGACCGAAACTCCCGCCCAGGAAACCGTCCTTTTAGTCGGCGGCGGACTCGGCAATGCGGTCCTGTTCTCCATCGGCCAGTCCTTCCGCGAAAAAGGTTCCCGGGTCATCTACTTCGCCGGATATAAGAAGGTGATCGACCGCTATAAGATCGATCAGATCGAGGCCGCGGCCGACATCGTCATCTGGTGCTGCGACGAAGCCCCCGGCTTCACCCCATCCCGCGTACAGGACCTCGCCTTCGTCGGCAATATCGTCGAAGCCATGGTCGCTTACGCCCAGGGCCGCTTAGGCGATACCCCGCTCCAGCTAGCTTCCGTCGACCGCATCATCGCCATCGGCTCCGACGGTATGATGCGCGCCGTCGCGAGTGCCCGTCATACTGTCCTTCAGCCCTACCTGAAGCCCCAGCACCACGCCATCGGCAGCATCAATTCGCCCATGCAGTGCATGATGAAAGAGATCTGCGCCCAATGCCTCCAAACCCATAAGGACCCCGTTTCCGGCGCCGAAACCGTAGTCTTCTCCTGCTTCAACCAAGACCAGTCCCTCGACCGCGTTGACTTCTCCAATCTCCGCGCCCGCTTATCGCAAAACGGAGTCCAGGAGAAACTAACCAAGCTTTGGATCGACCGCTGCCTCCGCCAACTAGGCGAACGCCCGGCGGCAACGCCCCTACTCCCGCCTCCAACGGGCGAGTCCAGACTAACGGTGCAAAGTTAGGAAGGCGGGCCCCCGGTCCGCGCGACGTACCGCCGTGCTCAGTAATCCGGGTGCGCCCATGGCCCCTCCCACAGCACCGGACGTGCGGTTTTCCGCATGCGCGTTTGAACCCGGCCGTCTATTCAGCGGCAAGATCCGAGGGCATCGGGAATCCACAGCGTCGTAGTGCTCGTACGCGCACACGCGTGCTTGCTTGGCGTCCCAATTGTTGTCTTCTTGTCGCTCCTCCTGGCTGAGAACCTTTTTTCCCGATATAGGCTCCGTGCTTCCTGGGGGCCACCGTGTGGAAGGTCGGCTGTGAAGTCCACGTCGGAATGCGGTTGGCGATCAGCGACGGAAGCTCCGCTCGTTACAACCTTTGGCCCAGCGACATCCAAGAGCGAGAATACTGGGAGGGAGCGAAATGCCGCTATCCGTCAACCATCCTGAAGCCGACGAGCTTGCGAGATCTGACCCGCCTTCTTCGCTTGCAGAAGGACAGCGAGTACGCCAGTCACCCGGAGGCCGGCGCGTTCGGCGGCTAATCGGCCGTCGCGTTCATCGAGGAGAATCAGGTCGGCATGCAATTCCAATGCGAGCGCGATCGCCTCGGCCTCGCCAGGATCGAGAGTGGCCCGAAGCAGCCGGGCAACCTGATCCGAGGTGAGCACCTTCGTTTTGATCCAGCCCTCCTGAAACGCCTGTTGGATTTCCTTCAGCGCATCACCATGACGGAGCTGCTCTAGTTCGTGTTTCACCGCAGGCTGAATCCAGATCTCCCGGAATTGAGAGCGTAGCAACTGAAGGCGGCCGACGATGGCGAGGTTGCAGATGGGCGAGGTGTTACTCGCTACGAGCATAGGAGAGATCTTGGGCCAGTTCCGCATCGCCGTAATGCCGGGCGACCCCGCGCTGTCCAACCAGTTCACCGAAAGGCATGCGATCCATCTGCGCCAGTTCGGCGGCCTTTCCAAGCGACAACGCACCCTGAGCGTAGAGCGCGACCGCAAGCTCCGTGCGGAGCCGCTCCGCAATCTCCCCCTCGGGAACGCGGAGGCCCTGGAGCACCGAGTCTGGGATATTCAGCGTCATCCCCATGACCACACGATACCGCCTTCATGCCACCCGGCGCCAGCGCTGGCCGTCAGGCTCAGCCGATGTTCCTCATCATAGGGAACCCGAAATAAACGCCACCAAACGGACTCCAGAGGGGTTTTTGGAGTGGATCGAGGCGGGTAAGTCTTTGATGTGATTGGTCGGGCCGCCGGGATTTGAACCCGGGACCTCTTGCACCCCAAGCAAGCGCGCTAGCCAGGCTGCGCCACGGCCCGAATAGATTCAGTCTAGCATGCTTCGTTGTGGAATCCCGGTGAAAATGAATGGGATCGGTGGAGGCTGGGTGCGCGACACGGAAATGGAGAGATGACGGAGACTCTTCGGATGACGCGGCGCTTCCTGAGGGCGTGTGCAAAAATCCGGAACACCGCTCCATTGCGGGATTGAGAAAAAATGCGGCCCGCGCCCTTACGGTTGCGGTTCTGTTTCCGGAGCAGTGCGTGTTTGCAGTGGTTTACAAGACCCGAGGCGACGCCAAATCGCATTCAGCGGATCTTTTCTCACGGCCTGAGGCTCGCGGCTCCGTTTCGGGGGCGGCACTGGGACCGGCCGCCGAGGAACGCCGACCGGTCCGACCTGAGGCATGTGCCCTTCGGTTAGGGGTGCGATTGTGTTTGGCGGATGCTGTAGAGGTTGGATTCGGTCCTGAGCAGGAGGCGGTCGCTGATTAGAGCCGGGCTCGAGAGGGTCATTTCTCCCAGGTCGTTGGACGCGATTACTTTGAACTGATCCGCGGCTTGGATGACGTAGGTTTTGCCTTCTTCGTTCTGGCAGAAGACTTTGCCGTTGTAGGCCCAAGGGGATGTGGTGAATTCGCCTCCTTCGCCGATGCGGGCTTTGTGGGTTTGGACGCCGGTTTTGAGGTTGAAGCGGGTGAGAATGCCGGTGTGAGTTAAGACATAGAGTCCGCCATCGTAGGCTAACTGGGTGGGGAGATAAGTGCCGGCTTTGGGTTGGATCCAGGCGACGAAGTCGTTGGGTCTGGATCCGTCGGGCGTGGTGAGGTCGCCGGTTGCGCCGGGTTTGATGGCGAGGACGGGTTTGTTGGCGCCGCCGTTGAGATAAAGGAGGCCGTCGTGGGCGAAGGGGCTTGGGATGGGCATGGGCGACATGCCGCCAAGGCGCCAGATTTCTTTACCTTTGAGGTCGTAACTGATGGCAATGCCGGGGCCCATGGTGACGATTTCGGTGCGGGCGGGAGTTTTCCAGATATAGGGCGTGGACCAGCCGGTTTGTCGATCGGCGCCTTGGACGTGAATGGAGCGGCCGGTGTGCCAAACCTGTTTGCCGGTGGCCTTATCGAACGCCGCGATGAACTGCTGTTTCTCGTTATCGTTGACAACGACGATCAGGTCATCAGCGAGGGCCGGCGAGGAAGCGGTGCCGAAGTCGAGGATGGTGGGGAAGCTTTCAAGCGCGGTGTTCCAGAGTTTGTTGCCTTTCATGTCGTAGGCGAACAGACCCAGGTTGTTGATATAGACGTACACGCCCTTGCCGTCGGTGACGGGTGTTTCCGAAGCGAAGCTGTTCTTGCGATGGCGTCCTCCAGGCGGGCGGCCGGAGTGGAATTCGCGTTTCCAGGCGACGCGGCCGGACGTCAGGTCGAGCGCATAAAGCCAGTAATGGACGGTCACTTCGTTGGGGAGTTCGAAGTCGCGGGCGTTCAGCCGTGCGAGGACTTCCTTTTCGCTGAGTCCTTGTTTCGAGAGTTCGGCAATGTAGTCGTTCGAGTAAGTGCTGCCGATTTGGGGCTGTTTGGCTTTGCCGTCGGTGGTGACGGTGGTGAGAAAGACGGTGTTGCCGGCGACAATGGGCGAGGACCAGCCGAGGCCCGGGATGGGGGTGGTCCATTCGATGTTGGTGGCTCTGGACCAGGTGTCGGGCAGGCGGGGGTTGGCGGTGGTGGGATTGGAAACGGGTCCGCGAAAGTTGGGCCATTCGGGGGTGGCGGCCAGGGCGGCGACCACGGACAGCACGGGTACAGCGATTCTCATCGTTATCTTTATTGGACTACGGAGGCCGGGAAAGGTCTCGGGATGAGATAGGCCGCCGAACCTATGGCGTTCTTGGGCGAGGCCTTGCGCCTTCCGGGGTGTCTTCTACCGGCATGTTGAAGGTGCCGTACCAGGCGCCGGCGACGTCTTTCGAGAAAGAGGGGAGCATGGCTTCGACGCGGGCGCGGATGTCGGCTACTACTTCGGAGTTTTGCGCGGCCAAGTTGTAGCTTTCGCCGGGGTCGGATTCGAGGTCGTAGAGTTCGGGACGCGGCAGGGGGAGGTTGCGGAGGCCGTTGGCCGGCGGGTCGGACCAGCGATTGGCGTTCCAACGGGAGAAATGGGCTTTCCACTTACCGAGGCGGGCGCATTGAATGGCATAGATGTCGAAATAGAGGAGCAGGCCGCGGTCGATTTGGGCGCGGTCGCCACGGAGTAATGGCGAGAGATCGGCGCCGTCGAGTCCGGCAGGGATGGGAGATCCAGTTATCGCGGCGATGGTGGGCAACAGGTCGATGGCGGCGGAAGGTTGGTTTGAAACCGTTCCTTGCGGAATGACACCAGGCATGCGTGCTAAGAGGGGGACACGAGTGCCGCCCTCGTAGTTGTCGCCTTTGCGCCCGTGGAGGGGGCCGGTACTGCCTTGGTACCAGGGTCCGTTGTCGCTGGTGACGATGACGAGCGTGTCGCGGCTGTGGCCCGAGTCGTCGAGGGCTTTCATCACCTCGCCGATGCCGGAGTCGAGTTCGGACACCACGTCGCCGTAGGCGCCGAGGCGGGAACGTTTGGCGAAACGCGTGGAGGGGGCGAGTGGAATGTGCGGCGCCGTGTGAGCGAGATAGAGAAAGAAGGGGCGCTCGTCGGCGCGGCGGATGAATTCAACGGCCTGATCGGTGAAGCGGCTAGTGAGGGTTTCGCACTTAGGGGACTGCTCGATCACGTCGGCATTGCGGATGAGCGAGAGAGGCTCCATGTCGTGGCTGAAGGGAATTCCGTAGAACTCGTCAAAGCCCTGGCGCAGCGGGTGGCTCTCGGGCTTGGTGCCGACGTGCCACTTACCGACGCACTTAGCGCGATAGCCGCGGGATTGTAAGGTACCGCCGATGGTTGGGATTCCTGCCGTGAGTCCATAGGTGTCGTCAGGCACGAGGACCCGCGGGACGCCTGTACGCGGAGGATAGCAGCCGGTGAGCAGTGCGGCGCGAGACGGCGAGCAAAGCGGGCTGGCCGCGTAATAGTCGGTGAACCGCATGCCCTCTTGGGCGATACGGTCGCAGGCAGGGGTTTCGATTTTTGAGCCATAACAGCCCAGGTCGCCATAGCCGAGATCGTCGGCCAGGATGAGAACGATATTAGGCGGCCGGTCGGCGGCCAATAAATGGGGCGCGGTTATCGCTGCGGCGGCACACGACCGCAGGAAGCTGCGCCGGCTTACACGACTGCTGTTCACCCATTTCCCTCGTTACGCGAGCAGTGTCTGTCGCCAGCGTCCTTTATTGTGGCTGAAGGTCAGCAACAAAGCAACGGAACAACAGTTAATTTTGAGGTGGCAACGGAGTGGATTGGCCTAGTACGCCAGGGCTAAGGAGCGCTGATATGATGAGGGTGCGCAACCACCAATGACCGCGGTCACGACGACGCTGGGCGATCCTGCCGAGGGTACCCGGCCCGGCAACTATTTCGTTTCAAACTATCCGCCCTATTCGGTGTGGGATACGGCAAGTATCGCGCGGGCGCTCGAGGCGCTCGATTCGCCGCCCGCCGCAGCAAACCCGTTAGGCGTGTACCTGCACGTTCCGTTCTGCCGGAAGCGCTGCCATTTCTGCTACTTCAAGGTGTACACGGATAAGAACGCGGGGGAGGTGGAAGGCTACATCGAGACGATGGTGGAGGAGATGAAGCTGCACGCCGCCAAGCCGTTTATTGGCGGACGGAAGCCGAGCTTCGTTTACTTCGGTGGAGGAACGCCTTCCTATATTTCAACGACGCAGTTGGGGCGGCTGGCCGAAGCGGCAAAGCGGTTATTGCCGTGGGACGAGGCGGAGGAAGTCGCGTTTGAGTGCGAACCCGGTACGATTACGGAGCCGAAGCTCAAGGCGATTAAGGAGATCGGGGTAACGCGGCTGAGCCTGGGCATTGAGAACTATAACGACGAGATCTTGAAGGCGAACGGCAGGGCGCACCTGTCGAAGGAGATCGACCGTTCGTACGCGTATGCGCGGTCGGCTGGATTTGAGGCGATCAACATCGACTTAATCGCAGGAATGGTGGGCGAAACGGAAGAGAACTGGCGCGAGTGCGTACGAAAGACGATCGATCTGGCACCCGAGAGCGTGACGGTCTACCAGATGGAAGTACCGTATAACACGACCATCTTTAAAGAGATGAAGGTGTTCGGGCAGGAGGTGGCGCCGGTAGCGAGCTGGCAGTTGAAACGCGAGTGGGTGAAGTACGCGTTCGCGGAACTGGAGAAAGCCGGCTACACGGTGGGGAGCGCCTACACGGCGGTGAAAGATCCGCAGAAGACCAAGTTCCTGTATCGGGATTTGCTGTGGCGGGGCGCGGACATGTTGGGGCTGGGTGTAGCGTCGTTCTCGCATGTGCAGGGGATGCACTTCCAGAACGAGCATGAGTTTGAGCGGTACCGGGAACGGGTGGCCAAAGGCGAGATACCGGTGTGCCGCGCGCTCGAGACGAGCGCGGACGACCGGTTGATTCGCGAGTACATACTGCAGATGAAACTGGGCCGGGTGGGGCGGCGGTATTTCGTGGATAAGTTCGGAGTGGACCCGCATGAGCGGTTTGCCGGGGCGCTGGGGAAATTGAGCGAGGCGGGATTAGCGGCGGTGGGCGACGACGGCGTGGAATTGACGCGGGACGGATTGATGCGGGTGGACGGGTTGCTGCACCAGTTTTTCCGGCCGGAACATCAACTGGCACGGCGGGTATAGAGGAAGGTAGGAAATGAGTAATCGACGCGAGTACGATGCCGTAGTGATTGGCGGCGGACCTGCGGGCGCCACGGTGGGCGCGGTGCTGGCAACGAAGGGCCGGCGCGTCGTGGTGCTGGAGCGGGAGAAGTTTCCGCGGTATCACATTGGCGAGTCGCTGTTGCCGTATTGCTATTTTCCGCTGGAACGGATGGGCCTGGTTGAGAAGATGAACGCGTCGCACTTCCCGAAGAAATATAGCGTGCAGTTTGTATCGACAGAGGGGAAGGTGTCGGTTCCGTTCTATTTTTTCAAGCATTGGGACCATCCGGCGGCGGTGACGTGGCAGGTGTTGCGGAGTGAGTTCGACCAGATGCTGCTCGAAAACGCGCGCGAAAAAGGCGCGGAGGTGATCGAGCGGATGACCGTGCGGGACCTGCTGCGGAGCGGTGACACGGTGACAGGCGTGCGCGCGGTGGATGCCGCGGGCGAGCCGCACGAGTTCCATGCGCCGATGACGATTGATGCGACGGGGCGCGATTCGTTTGCCGTAGGTAAGAACGGCTGGAAGGTGCGCGATCAGTATCTGAATAAGATCGCGATCTGGAGTTACTACAAGGGTGCGCACCGCGACCCCGGCTTTGACGAAGGCGCCACGACGGTGGCGTTTGTGCCGGAGAAGGGCTGGTTCTGGTATATCCCGCTGCCGGACGATATTGTGAGCGTGGGCGTGGTGGCGGAGAAGGATTACTTATACCGGGATACACGCGAACTGGGCGAGATCTACCAGCGCGAGATCGCAGTGAACCCGTGGATACAGTCGCACGTGGAGAAGGGGCGGCAGACAGGTCCTTATTACGTGACGGGTGAGTTTTCGTATCGCTCGCGGCATTGTGCGTCGAACGGGCTGGTTTTGACAGGAGATGCGTTCGGATTTTTGGACCCAGTGTTTTCCTCGGGCGTGTTTCTGGCGTTGCGAAGCGGCGAGTTATGCGCGGACGCGGTGGACGCGGCGCTTACCCAAGGTGACGTGTCGGCGCCGCGGTTTGCGGAGTACGGGCGTACAGTGTGCGAAGGGATCGAAGCGATGCGGCGGCTGGTGTATTCGTTCTACAACCCCGGATTCAGCTTCAAAGAGTTCCTGATGGAGTTTCCGCATATGCGCGGCGACCTGACCGATTGCCTGATCGGGAACCTGTTCAAGGACTTCGACCCGATGTTCGAGGCGATGGCCAAGTTCGCCGATATTCCAGCGCCGTTACCGCACGGGAAACCGTTTGTCTTGACACCAGAGTCGGCTTCGAGGGTGCAGGCACTGGCATGAACCCAGTCCAGCTTCGGAAGTGGCAGGAGCTATGCGCGGCCGTTGTGCCCGCCAACTCCTTCTACACGGCGAAGCTGAAGGGCTGCGACTTATCTGCGTTTGCGAGCCTTCCGCTTACTACTAAGAAGGAGTTAGTGGCGGACCAGGCGGCCAACCCTCCATTCGGCACGAACCTGACTTATCCGGTGGAGCGGTATTCACGCTTTGCGCAGACGAGCGGATCGACGGGGAAGCCCATGCGGTGGCTGGATACCGAGGAGAGTTGGGAGTGGATGGCGCGAAACTGGCGCCGCGTATTTGAGACGGCGGGTGTTACGTCCGAGGATCGGATGTTTTTCGCGTTTTCCTTCGGTCCGTTTTTGGGGTTCTGGACGGCATTCGAGGCGGCTAGCCGGTTGGGGTGTTTGTGTATACCGAGCGGGGGAATGCGGAGCGCGGCGCGGCTGCACCTGTTCATCGATAGTGAGGCGACGGTGCTGTGCTGTACGCCGACGTATGCGCTGTATCTGGCGCAGATCGCGAAGGAGGAAGGCGTCTATCTGGCGGCGAGCCCGATAAGGCGGATTATTGTGGCGGGGGAACCGGGCGGCAGTATCTTGGCGACACGGCGTGAGCTGGAACGGCTGTGGAACGGGGCAGCAGTGGTGGACCATCACGGGATGACCGAGATCGGTCCGGTAAGTTATGGGTGTCCGGCGGAGCCAGGTGTGCTGCACGTGATGGAGGACGAATTTATTGCCGAGGTGATCGATCCGGCTTCCGGATTACCGCTTCCAGAAGGTTCGCGCGGCGAGTTGGTGTTGACTAACTTGGGACGTTTGGGGTCTCCGCTGATCCGGTATCGGACGGGAGATGTGGTCGAGACGCGTGCGCGCGGGCGGTGCGATTGCGGGTCGGACGAACTGGCGCTCGTGGGGGGCATTCTGGGTCGTACCGACGATATGGTCGTAGTGCGTGGGGTGAACGTCTACCCGACAGCGGTCGAGGACATTGTTCGGTCGGTCGGCGGGGTGACGGAATACCGTGTGCGGGTGTTTAAGGATCGATCGCTGGTAGAACTGGCGATGGACATTGAACTGGAGAACGGGCACGGGCGAGAGGTGGCGCACCGGTTGGAGTTTGCCTTGCGCGATGCGCTATCGCTGCGAGTCCCCGTAACCGTTCAGGCCGGCGGCACGTTGCCGCGCTTTGAGATGAAGGCCAAACGCTGGATCAGGAGTTAATACGGCAGATGCACGGTTTCGTGACGGTGCTGCGAAGGCTGATCGGATCGAGCGGGGTGGAGGCGAGTTACCTGACGGCGGGACAGGCGCGGGCGGTGGTCACGCAAAAAAAAGGAGAGGGGCCCAATGCGGGCCCCCCAGGTTTCCTTCCTCTCTGGAGGAGTTGAGAGGATGAATCACGGGCCACCTTGCGGCGCCCGGAGGACATTGCCGTTGCCTTTGATTACTTAGTGCCTGCCCGGAAGAGTTTCTCTCTCCCTTTCTGGATTTAGGCAGAATATTTCTTCGCGAGATCGTTAAGTTTCTTCAACAGCGGCGGCATGGCCGTGATCGGGTCGCTTTTCGCTTCGTATTCGAGCGCCATGTACCCGCGATAGCCGGAATCGGCCAACATGCGGGTCAAACGGTCCCAATCGGAGGGCTCATTGCGACCATTTTCGACGCGGATTTCTGTCTTGAACTGTACGTTCACCGTGTAGGGCATGATGGTCGCGATTTGTTGATAAGCGTCGCGCTCAAAATTGCCGGTATCGAGGTTGACGCCAACCCAGGGGGAATCGACGGCCTTGACGATTTGGACGATGCGGTCGGCTTTGGCGGTGATGCCGCCGTGGTTTTCAAGGCCGAGGATGACGCCCTTCGACCCGGCGTACTGCGATGCCTTTTTCAGCACTTCGACGACCCACTCGGCTGCATGGTCTTCGGTCTCGCCTTTCGGGACGATACCCCCGAAGACGCGGATGTGACCGGCGCCGAGTTTAGCGGCTACGTCAACCCACTTGTGGACGTCGGCGAGTTCCTTATCGCGCTGTTCGGGCGTGGGGCGGCACATGTCGGAGCGGACGGAGATGCTGTAGATTTCGACGCCATTGCGGTAGGCCAGAGCCTTGAGAGGGAGGAGGAAGCTGTCTTCGGTGGACGGGAACCAGTAAACGGTGAGGTCGAGTCCGTCGATCTGGTTGTCGACGGCGATGCGGACGAGGTCGGGGTAGGAGAGAGTCTTCTTAGCGAGCGCGTCGCGGTAGGAGTACGCGCAAATGGCAGAGCGCAGGCGGGCCTTTTTGCCAGCGGCTGGGGGGGCGGCCACGGCGAGGGCTGGGGCGGTGGCGGCTAATTGGATGAGGGATCGGCGGGTCATTGTGTGTTTATTGTAGTCCGGACGCGAAGAGTGGTTCGCTGTGACCTGGGTGATGCTTTGACATCAATTCCTTTTTCTGCTTTGATGTTTGTATGCGAACCACCCTCACGCTCGATCCGGATGTGGCTGCGAAGGTTAAAGAAAGAGTCCGCGAAACGAACTCTTCTTTGAAAGACGTGGTGAACCGGGCGCTACGGGCCGGGTTAGCAGGTGGGCCGCTCGCCCCTCCAGAACCGTTCCGGGTGACGCCGCACAATCTCGGACTGCTGCCAGGAATTGATCCCTACAAGCTCAACCAGTTGGTGGACGATTTGGAAATTGATGAGTTTCTGAATGGTCATTCCGGACGTTAATATACTGGTGTACGCCTACGACACCGGAGCGGTTGATCATCCGGTGGCGCGTCAGTGGTGGGAAGGGATTCTCAATAGCCAAACGGCGGTGGGACTGCCATGGGTGAGTACGTTAGGATTTATTCGGATTGTAACGAGCCGACGTGCAGTCTCCAACCCGATGGCGGTAAAGGATGCAGTGCGGTACGTCCGTTACTGGTTGGACCGGCCGCACGTCAGGATACTGACGCCCGGTGAGCGTCACGCGGAAATCCTCTTTGGACTGATCGAGTCGCTCGGCACGGCAGGCAATCTGACCACCGATGCGCATCTGGCGGCACTCGCGATGGAGTATCGCGCCGAACTTGTTTCGATGGACGCGGATTTCGCGAGGTTTAAAGGGTTGCGATGGCGCCGGTTGGGTCACCACTAGATGCCGACGTATTGTACTTCTTCTTCCAGATCGAAGCCGAAGCGGACGCGGACTTTTTCTTTTAGGGTGGCGATAACGGCGCGGAGGTCGGCTGCGGTGCCTTGGCCATCGTTATAGATGAGGTTGGCGTGATAGCCGGCGACCTGGATGTCACCTCGGCGAAGGCCTTTGACGCCGACCTGTTCGAGAAACCAGGCGGAGGGAACCTTCCCTTCCCTCACGAGCTTGGGCGGGACCTCGGCGGCGGCTGAGGGCGGAAGGTTCTTGAACAGCAAATTCTTGAAGATGCTGCCGGCGCATTTCATGGTGGGCGGGTATCTGGCGTCGCGGGTCCGCTGGATTTCGGTGGCTTGGGCTTGGAGTTCGGCGGGGTCACCCAGGGGGAGTTCGAGCAGGGTGTCGAGGATGATCCAGTCTTTGCGCTGTTTGAAAACGCTTTCGCGGTAGGTGAACCGGCAGGCAGCGTTATCGGCGGTGCGGACTTGGGCGCCATCGAAGTAGCGGACCTCACGGACGAACTCGTGGATCGAGTGGCCGTAGGCTCCGGCATTGCCGTAGACGGCGGCGCCCACCCAACCCGGGATGCGAGTCATGGTGTGAAGTCCCGCTAACCCGTGGGCGATCGAGAAATCGACTAACGATTGAAGCTCGGCGCCGGCTTGGGTGCGGATTTGGGTTTGTTCCAGAGAAATGCAGGAACCACGGTAGCGGAGAATGGCGCCGCGATAGCCTTCGTCGGAAGCGATCAGGTTGGAGCCGCCACCGAGGACCATGTAGGGGATGCCGGATGCGGCGGCGAGGCGGAGGAGTTCGAGGAAGGCGGATTCGTCTTCGGTTTCGAGGAGGAGGTCGGCTGGACCGCCGATGCCGAAACGGGTTAACCGGCTGAGGGGGGCGTTCTTTTCAACGTGAACATCCAGCCGCTGGGCGGCGCTGAGGAAGGGCTCCAAATTGAGATTGTAGGGCAAGAGGCGGGAGGGATAATAAGTAGGTGACCGAGCAGGAGATGATCCGGAAGTGGGTGGACGCGTGGAAGGAGGCGGGTCCGGAACTGGAGCGGATCCGGTTGCGGGAGGTTCGGGAGGAGGATACGCTCGAGTCGCTGCGGTTACTGGCCCGCGCGTTCAACCATGCCACCAGTTCTTGCCCGCCGGACAAAACTTCCGGCCTTGTGGAGATGCAACGGTACTTTGCGAAACTGCGCAAATGAGCTTCATCGACCTTCTGGATGTTGCGGCAGAGTTACAGACGTTCTGTGACGATCGAGGGTGGAGATCGTGCTTCATCGGGGGGATCGCGGCACAGCGTTGGAGCCAGCCGCGGGTGACGCGAGATGTCGATTTCACCCTACTGGCTGGTTTCGGCGAGGAGAGGACGTTTGTGGACAGCCTTTTGAGCCGATACCCGTCTCGGATCTCGGATCCGCTGCCGTTTGCGATTCGATCAAGAGTGCTGCTGCTGAGTTCCCCTGCCGGGATCGGAATCGACGTATCACTCGGCGCGCTGCCGTTTGAGCATCTGGTAATCGAGCGGGCGTCGCTGTTCGAGTTCGCTCCCGGGTTGAAGCTGCGAATATGTTCCGCCGAAGACCTGATGGTGATGAAGCTGTTCGCAGGGCGGGCGATAGACATTCGGGATGCGGAGGGGATCGCGGTGCGGCATGAGAAGACGCTCGACTGGGCGTACGTTGAGGAGCAGTTAGGTCCGCTAGCGGAAGCGAAGGACGATCCGGAGATTCTGCGGCAATTGGCAAGGCTGAGAGGGTTGGGTGGAACGCTTTGAGCTTCTACCTTTTGGGCGGAACAGCGCTAATCTGGTGACATGGCGGATGAAGTCAGACCCAAATTCGTTCGAAGGTACAAATCGCACGCCGAGATGAAGGCGGATGAGTACCGGTACTGGCAAAGCCGGACGGTACAAGAACGAATGGAGGCGGTTTCTGAACTTACGACGTTGGCATATGCGCTTAAGGGTGTTGATGTACAAAGATTTCAAAGACTTGTTGTCCGCCTTCCACGCCCAAAGCGTTAGATACCTCATTGTGGGTGGCTACGCCGTTTCGCTTCACGCGCAACCCCGCGCAACCAAAGACAATTGAGGAACAGACGATGGCACAGTGGAACGGATTTGCGCCGGAGGCGCTGGAGTTTTTCAGGCAGTTGGAAGAGAACAATACGCGGGAGTGGTTTCAGCCTCGCAAGCAAATCTACGATGACACGCTGCGGGAGCCGATGATTGAACTGGTTGAGACTGTCAACTCCAGGTTGGCGGACGCTGCGCCGGATTTTGTTACTGAGCCTACAAAAGCGATCTATCGCATCTATCGCGACACGCGGTTCAGCAAGGATAAGACTCCCTACAAGACACACATCGGAGCCCTGTGGGTTCACCGGGCACTGGGAAAGAATGGGTGTGCGGCACTCTACCTTGGAATCTCCCACAAAGAAGTGGAGGTGGCCGGTGGCGTGTACATGCCTCCGGATGAAGACCTGCGCACGTTGCGGGACTATCTCTGCGAGACGCACGAGGAGTTTCGGGCGCTGGCCTCGGCGAAGAAGCTGACGAAGTTACTCGGTGAAGTGCAGGGGGCGCAGTTGACCCGGCCGCCGAAGGGATATCCGGCTGAACATCCGGCTGGGGACTTGCTGCGCCGGAAGCAGATCTATTGGTATGTCACGCTGGACCCGGCGATGGCGCTGTCGAAGAAGTTGCTCACCGAGACATGGCAGCGGTTTGAGGTGCTGTTGCCGGTGGTTCACTTCTTGAATAAGCCGTTGCTCGCCAAAAGCAAGAAGACGCGGCAGCGAACGGAGTTTGACCGGGTGGGTTGGTGATGTGAGCGAAACTTACCGGTTTTTGCGCCTGTTTAGGTGTAAGGCGGCGCCTCTGCATTAGTGTTGATGGTTGGGAAAGAGTGCAGAGGCGCCTTTGGGTTATTGACTAGACGAACGCAGACGCTTGGCGTTAGGTTCCGTTGAAGATTTTTCTGACGGTTAGTGGTGCAGGAGCATACCCACCAGGGCGTTGACGAACAGGGCGACGAGGCCGATCGGAATCAGGCGCTTCCAGCCGATGTCCATTAACTGGTCATACCGGAACCGGGGGAAGGTGCCGCGGAACCAGATCATCGAGTAGATGATCAGGGCAACTTTGAAGAAAAACCAGAACGGTCCGCTGACCGCATTACCCACTCCGGGAATCAGGAACACCAAACCGATCAGGATCAACAGGAGAGCCACCGCGATCATCCCAGGGCGGTGCCAGCCGCGGAGGCGTTTGGTGAGGCGGAAGGAGAGGAGTCCGGAACCGATGAACAGGACGAGCGGGACGCCGACATTAAAGGGGAGTTCGAGGAAGCCCACATTCGCAAAGGGCCGCAGCCAGCCGCCGAGGAACAGCGTGACCATCACAGACGCCACCACGAAGATGTTGGCGTATTCGGCCAGGAAGTAAAGAGCCCAGCGGAAGCCGCTGTATTCGGTGTGGAAGCCGGCGACCAGTTCGCTTTCGGCTTCAGGCAGGTCGAACGGGGCGCGATTCGTTTCAGCCACAGCGGCGATCAGGTAGACCACAAACGGGATGAGCATCAGGCCGAAGTTGTCGAAGGCCAGCCACAGGCCGCGTTCTTTCTGCACACGGACGATTTCGACCATGCTGAGCGAACCGGCGGCCATCACACCAGTGACGAGCGCGATGGCTAAAGCAACTTCGTAGCTGACCAACTGGGCGGCGCTGCGCAGTGCGCCGAGGAGCGAATAGTGGCTGTTGGAGGCCCAACCGCCGAGGACAATGCCCAGGATGCCGACTGCGGACATCGCGGAGATGATCAGCAGGCCCACGTTGACGTCGGCCACGCGAAGACGGTCGCTGAACGGAATGACGGAAAAGGCGGTGAGCGCCGTGAAGGTGGAGATCACGGGCGCCAGCCAGAAAATGACCTTGTCGGATTCCGCGGGAACGATATCCTCTTTAATAAGCAGTTTGACGGCGTCAGCGATGGGCTGCAGCAGGCCGTGCGGACCGACGCGCATGGGGCCGAGCCGCACCTGCATATCAGCCAGCACTTTGCGTTCTACCAGGACGATGTAGCCGGCCAGGAGCGGGAAGGCTCCAATGATGACGAGCGTCAGGACGACCGGGATGAACATCGGATGTTGAACGATGGTTTCCATGAATTACCTCAAGACGGAGGTCCGGGCCAGGGCGATGAAAGGCTCCGGCATGATGCCGATGATGAGCGTGAGCGCGCCGCTTAGCACGAGTGCGACACGCATGCCCCAACTGGAGGACAGCGGACCTCGATCTTCCGCGTCGGACAGGAACATGCTGCGGACGATGCGGAAGTAATAAAAGATCGCGACGGCGACGTAAATAGCGGCGACGGCGGCGAGCAGATAGTGCTGTGTCTCAATAAGTGAAAGGAAGATGTAGTACTTGCCGATGAAGCCGGCCGTGGGCGGAAGTCCTGCGAGCGACAGCATGAAGATGAGCATCAGGACCGCATAGCCGGGGCTCTTGTGCATCAGGCCGTTTAAGTCTTCGATGTCCTCGCCCAAAAGATCTTTGCGGCGCAAAGCGACCACCACGAGGAACGCGCCAATGGTCATGAATGTATAGACCAGCGCGTACACCGCGATGGCCTGCATGCCGCGCTGATTGCCGGCGATCAAGCCGAGCAGCATGTAACCCGCGTGTGAAATCGACGAGTACGCAAGCAGTCGCTTGATGTTCGATTGCGTGACGGCGGCGAGGTTGCCCACAGTCAGGCTGAGGATCGCAACAGCCACGAGCAGCGGTTCCCACACCACGCGACTGGTGGCGAACGGACCCTGAAACAGCCGCAGCAGTAGGGCGAACGACGCCGCTTTTGAGCCGACCGATAGAAATGCGGTCACCGTAGTGGGCGCGCCTTCATAGGTATCGGGCGCCCACATGTGGAACGGGACGGCCGCAACCTTAAAGAGCAGGCCGACGGCGGTGGTCGCCAGGCCGAGGAAGAACACAGGGTCCCACGGGTCGCGCTGGCTGAGCGCGGCGGTGATGTCGCGCAGGCGTGTGGAACCGGAGAGTCCGTACAAGATGGAGAAGCCGTAGGCGAGGAAGCCCGAAGAGAACGCGCCGAGAATCAGGTACTTCATCGCGGCTTCATTCGAGCGCCGGTCGGACCGGAGGAAGCCCACCATCACGTAGAACGAGACGGCCATCAGTTCGAGGCCGACGAAGATAGTAACTAAGTCAGTAGCGGCGGCGAGCAGGAACATGCCGCTCTGCGCGAGCAGCATGAGTCCGTAGTATTCGCCGTGATGCTCGCGTTCGATGGCGAGATAGCAGTAGGAGATCAACGCGATCAGGACGACCGTGGCGACGAAGATCCAATTAAAGAAGACAGCCAGACCGTCAATCGTGAGGGCGCCGCCGAAGGCGGTCAAACTGCCGCCCGGTTGCGCGGCGAGGAAGACGTGCTGCCGATAGAGTGCGGAAGCGGTGAACGCTTCGGCCAACAGGACAATCCACACCAGGCGCGTCTTCTGCGCCACATCCAGGAAAAAGTCAACGATCAACAACCCGCAGCCGAACAGCGCCAACAGCAGGCAGGGCAGCAACGCGAAGTGTTCTGTGGCGGTATAGAACTGAGAGAGGTTCATCGCACTACCCCCGCGAAGTATTCGGGCCGAATGCGTTCGACTAGCAACGCAACGGGTTTCTCGAGTATTTCAAAGTAAGGCTTGGGATAGATACCGATCCAAATGGCCCAAACGACTAACGGTGCGAAAACGACATACTCGCGAAGGCTCAGGTCGGGCAGTTTCTCATTCGCCGGATTAGTTACCGTACCGAGCATGGTTCGCTGATAGAGCCAGAGGAGATAGGCCGCGCCTAGTATGACGCCAGGTACGGCCAAGGCCGCCCACCAGTGGTTGGCTTCGAACGCGCCTTGCAGGATGGTGAACTCGCCGACGAAGCCATTCAACAGCGGCAGGCCCGCGGAGCTGAGCATGGCGAACGCGAACATTTTGGCGAAGTTCGGAGTAATGTGCGCCAACCCACCGTATTCGCTGATCGCACGCGTGTGGCGGCGTTCGTAGGCAACACCGACGATCAAGAAGAGCATGCCAGTGGAGATGCCGTGGTTGATCTGCTGGATAATGCTGCCGGCCAGTCCGTTGGGATTCAGCGAGAAGATACCCAAGGTGCAGAAGCCTAAGTGGCTGACCGAGGAGTAAGCCACCAGACGCTTCCAGTCGGACTGCATGAGGCTGACAAACGCGCCGTATAAGATACCGATAATCGAAAGGGCGGCGATCACCTGGACGATGGAAGGGTCCATCGACGCCTTGGGCAGCAGCGGAAGGGAGAAACGGATAAATCCGTAAGTGCCCATCTTCAGCAGGACAGCCGCCAGAATGACCGACCCGGCCGTAGGCGCCTCCGTATGCGCGTCGGGCAGCCAGGTGTGGAACGGGAACATCGGCACTTTGATGGCAAAGCCGAAGAAGAACGCCCAGAACACCCAGCGCTGCAGGCCGAGCGACATTTCGGTCTTCATCAGGTCCGCAATCGCGAAGCTGTAAGCGCCGGTTTGCGCGTGGTATTGGAAGAACAGCGTCAGAATGCCGAGCAGCAGCAGGACACTGCCGGCCAGAGTATAAAGGAAGAACTTGATGGCGGCATAGAGGCGCCGTCCGCTGCCGTAGACGCCGATCAGGAAGTACATCGGCACCAGCACCACTTCCCAGAAGATGAACCACAGGAAAAAGTCGAGCGACAGGAATACGCCGAGCATCCCGGTTTGCAGGATGAGCAGCATGGCGTAGTACGCGCGGGTCTTTTCGTGAATGGCGTTCCAGGAAGAGAGCACGGCGATGACGCCGATCAGCGTCGTCAGCATCACGAGTAAGAGGCTGATGCCGTCGATACCCAGGTGATACTGAATGCCGAACGTAGGAATCCAGTCGACGCGTTCCACAAACTGGAAGCCGCCATTCGACTTATCGAAGTTCGTCACCAGCGGCAGCGAGATCAGAAAGCCGGCAAGGGCGACGATGTTCGCCCAAATCCGTATAGCCGACTTAGGCAGCGCCAGCAGGACCAGAGCGCCTGCCAGCGGCAAGAAAAGAATGTAACTCAGCAGATGCTCGTTCATTGCGTTAAGTAATAGAGGAAGGCGAGCGCGACGCCGCCCGTGAAGATGAGCGCATACGACTGCACATATCCGCTCTGAACGACGCGGACGGGAAACGATGCGACTTTCACGGCAAAGGCGCTAAGGCGCACGAGGCCATCAATAATCCAAGTGTCCCACCACATGGAAATGGTAGAGGTAAATCGTGTGAGCCAACCGGCTCCGTTCACACCCCCGTCGACCACCCGGCGATCGATACCGAACAATAACTTACCGCCGCCCAGGACAAGCCCGCGGACGAACAGGAAATCGTATATCTCATCGACGTACCACTTATTGAGTAAGGTCGTGTAGAGGGGGCCGCCGACTTTGGCTTTGTAGAAGCGGCTCGCGAGGAAGATACCGCCAAAGGCGATCGCGATCGAAAGGCCCATCAGCAGGTACTCGGTGGTATGGTCGCCATGACCTTCGGCCATCGGCAGTTCGAGCCAGTGCTCAAACGGTTTGTGAATCCAGCCGGCGGCGATGCTGCCCAGGGCGAGCATTATCAGAGGCACGGTCATCGTCTTAGGCGACTCGTGTACATGATGGGCAACTTCTTCGCTCATGCGCGGCTCGCCGTAGAAGGTGAGATACATCAGCCGCCACATATAGAAAGCAGTCATCAGGGCCGTAGTGATGCCGACCACATATACCGCATGCGAACCAAGCGGCGCTTGCCAGACTTCCCATAGGATTTCGTCTTTGGAGAAGAATCCGGCCAAACCCGGCACGCCCGCGATGGCGAGCGAGCCGATGAACATCGTCCAGTGAGTGATCGGTATTTTGTTCTTCAACCCGCCCATGTGGCGCATGTCCTGTTCGCCCGACATCGCGTGAATCACAGAGCCGGACCCAAGAAACAGCAGGGCCTTAAAGAAAGCATGCGTATAAAGATGGAAGACCGCGACCCAGTAAGCCCCCGCACCGGCCGCCATGAACATGAAGCCTAACTGGCTGACGGTAGAGTAAGCGAGTACACGCTTAATGTCGTTCTGCGTCAATGCGATGGTGGCGGCGAGAATGGCCGTAAAGGCGCCAATGGTCATCACGATGGCGCTGGTGGACGGCGTCAACACAAACAACGCACTCGACCGGGCCACCATGTAGACTCCGGCCGTCACCATGGTGGCCGCATGGATGAGGGCCGATACGGGCGTTGGGCCTTCCATCGCATCGGGCAGCCAGACATATAACGGGAACTGCGCGCTCTTGCCCGTTGCGCCCACAAAGAGGAGCAACGCGGTCATGCTCAGCACGCCGAACCCGGCAGTCTCAACAGGCATGCCCTTGAGTGCGGCGTTCACGTCGACAAAACGCAGCGTGCCGACGGTGGACATCAGCAGCAGCATCGCGAGGATAAATCCGGCATCCCCAATACGGTTGACCAGGAACGCCTTCTTGCCCGCGTCGCCCGCCGACTTCTTATGGAAGTAGAAGCCGATGAGCAGGTAACTACAGAGGCCGACACCTTCCCATCCGACAAACAGCAAGGCGTAGTTATTGGCCAGAACCAACACCAGCATGAAGAATACGAAGAGGTTCAGATATCCGAAAAACCGATAAAAGCCGCCGTCATGGGCCATGTACCCTACCGAGTACACATGGATCAAAAAGCCGATGCCGGTCACGACCAGGATCATGACGCTCGAGATCGGGTCGAGCAGGAAGCCCCAGTCGGCGGCGAAGCGGCCGATCGTGCCGTTCGATAAGTGGAACGGCAGCCCGGCGATCCAGGTGAATTGGATTACCTGATGAACGCGTTCATGTTGCGAGGCCAGTTGAATAACCGCACCGAGCGAAAGGATAAACGAGGCGAGCACCATGCCCGGACACAGCAACCCGATAAGAGCCCGTGTAGCCGGCGGGTGATGGTGATGATGACCGCCGCCATGCGAAGAGTCGTGCCCATAGGGCGCCTGCGGATCGAGACGCTTCCCGATCAGCAGCATCAACGCCGCCCCCCCCAGCGGGAACAGCGGAATGAGCCAGATCAGTTCAAGAAAGTTCACAAGCAGCCGTTTCTTACCACTTCAAAAGATCGATCTCGTCCGCGAGGACGGTTTCTTTATTACGGAACAGCGCGATCAGGATGCCAAGACCGACAGCCGCTTCCGCCACCGCGATCGTAATCACAAAAATCGCGAAGATCTGTCCTTGCAAGTTGGCGTTCATCTTTGAAAACGCGACCAGGTTGATGTTGACCGCGTTGAGGATGAGTTCGAGCGACATCAGCACGATGACGATGTTGCGCCGTGTGATGACGCCGATCGTTCCGATCAGCAACAACGCGGCGCTCAGCGCCAGGTAATGCGTAGTCGTTATCGCTTGCATAATTCAGATCTTCTTCTTCGCCATCATGACGGAACCGACAATGGCGACCAGCAGAAGTATCGAAGCAACCTCAAAGGGCAGCAGATACTCCGAGAACAAAACATCAGCTAATTGTTCCGTGTTGCCCAGCTTAGTAGCCGCGGCCGGAGCGTGGTCCGGCAGGGCCTTCAATGAGGTACCGGCGCGACGGAAAAACCACGCCAGTTGCGCACCCACCAGGCCCACCGTTACTAAGCCGAGCAACCATTGGTTATTGAATTGGCGCTGTTTCGACGCTTCGTCCAGGTTCACTAGCATGATCACAAACAGAAACAGCACCATGATGCCGCCGATGTAAAGCACAATCTGGACGGCAAACAGAAACTCAGCGGACTGGAGCAGGTACAATCCAGCCACGCCGAGCAGAGAAACAATCAGAGACAGCGCCGAATGAACGGCGTTGCGGCGCGTGATGGTGAACACGGCCCCCAGCAGCGTCATCACCGCGAAAGCATAGAAAAGGAACGTATCAGCCATTTACCGGTAGCGGGTCGGTTTCGGACCCTCCTCCAGCATCTGCCGGTCCCAGATCATGCCCTCGCGCGAGTAACTGGCGAGTTCAAAATCCTGGGTCAGCTCAAGTGCGTCCACCGGGCAGGCGTCTTCACAAAGTCCGCAGAACATACAGCGCGAGGTGTCGTAAGTGAAGGTGATCAGTTCCTTGCGCTTGGTCTGCTCATTCCGCTCGCTGGTGACGACGATCAAGTTTTCCGGACAGGCGAGCGCGCATAAGTTACACGAGATACAAAGCGTCTCGCCCGTGTCGGGATTGATATTCAAACGCGGAGCGCCGCGATAACGCTCGGCCACTTGCGGCCGCTCTGCGGGATATTGCTCGGTGTAGATGTTCTTGGGGTGCTGATTGCGGAATGTCACCCACAAGCCTTGCAACAAATCGACCAGGAAGATCTTTCTCAGGATATCGGCCATTTAACGGTCCACCTCGCCGAGGACAATGTCGGTGGTGCCGATGATGGCCACCACGTCCGCCACCAACGCACCGCGCACCATATAGTCGACCGACTGTAAATTGACAAACGAGGGCGGCCGCACACGCACACGGTACGGTTGCGTGGAGCCGTCGCTCACAATCAGATATCCGAGTTCGCCCTTGGGCGCCTCAATGGATACATAGGCTTCGCCGACCGGCGGTTTGATCACCTTCGGCACCTTGGCCATGATGGGGCCGGCCGGAATGTCGGCGACCGCCTGTTCAAGAATGCGCACGGATTGCCGCATCTCCTGCATGCGTACTACGTACCGGTCGTAGGTGTCGGCGTTCTCGCGCGTGGGAATTTCGAAGTCGTATTTCTCGTAGCCCGAGTAAGGTAGTGCCTTGCGAATATCCCATTTCACTCCAGCAGCGCGTAGCATCGGACCCGTTATTCCTAGTGCCTTGCAATCCGCGGCCCGAAGTATGCCCACGTCGGTGAGCCGTTCCTTCCAAATGCGATTTTCGGAAAGCAGATCTTCGTACTCGTCGCATTTCGGACCAAACCATTTGCAGAACTTAACGACGTCCTGCTCCATGCCGTCGTACGTTTCATACTGCAATCCGCCGATGCGGAACGCGTGCGTGGTGAGGCGCGCGCCGCAATAAGCTTCGAAAATCTTGAGGATCTCTTCCCGCTCGCGCAACGTATAAAACAGCGGAGTAATCGCGCCGATATCGAGCGCGTGGGTGCCAAGCCAGATCAGGTGGCTCGCAATCCGGTTCAGTTCCGTCAGGATAACGCGAACCACCTGCGCGCGCGGCGTAGCTTCCGCATTGAGAAGTTTTTCCACCGCGAGACAGTAACCGAGGCCGTTCGAGACCGATGCGACGTAGTCCATACGGTCCACGTAGGGCGCAAACATCGTGTAGGTGCGGTTCTCACCGATCTTTTCCACACCGCGGTGCAGATAACCGATGACGCATTCGCTGCCGGTGACGCGTTCGCCGTCGAGTTTCAGGATCACGCGTAGCACGCCGTGCGTGGACGGGTGCTGCGGACCCATGTTCAAAACCAGTTCGGTGGAATCGAGGAAAGTCGTGTCCGCCATGGCTATTGTGCACTCTCGATTCCCAGGTTTTCCTGTACCCAGCGTTCGTCCATTTTGATAATGCTGTACTCCTTGCGGAGCGGGTGCCCTTCCCACTCATCGGGCAGCAGAATACGCTTCAGGTTCGGATGGCCGTCGAAACGGATTCCAAACATATCAAAGCATTCCCGTTCCAGCCAGTTGGCGCCGATATGCACTCCGGTGACGCTCTCAATCGAAGCTCCGTCTTTGAACCGTGTCTTTACGCGCAGCCGGTGATTGCGGGAAAAGCTATATAGAACGTAGAAGAGATCAAACTCTTCACCGGCCCGTTTCGGATAGTGCGCGGCTGTCACGTCGACCAGATACTCGTAATCGGCCTCACGTTTGAGATAGCCGATGAGCGCGGCAACCGTGGCGGGCTTGGCAAGGATAAAGTCCTGGCCAAGATAAGTGGCACACTCGACAATGCCGTCGCCAAACTCTTTTTTCACTTGATCCGGCAGGTCACCGGCCCATGGCGTTGATGCCATGACAGCAGGCGCTTTCGGTGCGGCAGGCTTCGCGGGCGCCGCTGGTTTGGCGGCTCCGGCTGCCGCCATTGGCTTGGCCGCGGCTGCTGCAGGAGGCGTAGGCTTTGTTGGTGGTGCAGGTGGTGCGGCTTCCGGCTTTGTTGCTTCGGCCTTAGGTTGCGCGGGCACAGCTTCGGTGGCCGGCGGTTTAGACAGTGCTTCTTTTTGCTCGAGGCTCGCGGACTGCCCGCGGCTTTCCTCGGGAGGAACTCCCGCTTTCCCCCCCGCCGCTGTCTTCACATCCTGTTCAGGTGGGTTATTTGGCTCACTGCTGGGGGTTTGCGGCCCAGTCGGAGCCCCTTCATCAGGCATATTGCTCCAGAAACGTAGGATATCGCAGTTACTCTCGCAAGCGTCCGGCCAAACTCAAAAGTCTCGGATTCTTCCAGAGGAGTTTCAGAGCCCAACGCCCGAGGAAGTTCGAACGGAGCGCTTCGATGAATTGATCGGGCGAAAACGCACGAAGCATGTCGAGCGCCCGTTCCCACTTGTCATCATCGAAAGAAGCCATGCGGCGGTTGAGCGCGGCGGCGATGCGCAGATCGCGGCCGTGGGCACGGTTCCATTCTTCAGGGAATCGTTCGGGCTTCCCTGCCCCGATGGCGGCGCCCGCCATGCGGCCCGCGAGGATTGCCCAACGAATGCCCTCGCCCACCAGCGCCGATGCATGTCCGGCCGCATCGCCCACGCCCAGGATGCCCGGTGCATAGCAGTTGGCGGCCAGACCGTCGGACGGGATCAGTCCCTGATGCACTTCCACCGGCTGCGCACCCGGCAAATAGGTCTCGACAAGTTCATCTAAATATGTTTCGGGCTTCTCGCGCGAATCGCCATGGATGATCCCGACTCCGGCACGCACCCTGCCCCGTCCCCACGGGAAGATCCACGCGTAACCGGAAGGCGCGAACCGGTCGCCCACGATCAGCACCACTTCATTCTGATCCCATTTGGGAGCGTAGAGGTCGTATTCTGCGCCGACGCCAAAGCGGTTGAATCCCGGGTGAACGCCTGCTTCTCTTAGTAACGCGGCGCGGTAACCCGTGGCGTCGACCACAAGGTCCGCCGTGAGTTGTTCATTGCGGACGCGGACGCCGGTGACTTGGCCGTTCTGTTGGATGAGACCGTCGACCCTGGTAGCCAACCGCATGCGGGCCCCGGCCGCGATAGCGCGTTCCGCGAGGTGCTGATACACACCACGCACGTCCATGATGCAGAGGTCCGGCCGGGGGTATTCAAAGAGGACTTCGGTCTGCGGCCCAATGAAGCGGCAGCGGTGGATGGGATGGAGCAGGTCCGGCGGAATGCCCAGTTCAAGCAGGTCCTTCAGGAACGAACCGCCGGAGGTCCGGATGGGTCCGCCGATCTCCTTATTCTGTTCAACGATCAGGACACTGCGTCCGCAGCGCGCGGCAGCTTCGGCGGTCGCGAGCCCGGCGGGTCCGCCACCGGCCACAATCACATCGGCCGTCATTCGTCCTTGGTAATCCCAGGCAAGTATTTCACCGAGGTGCGCGGCTCGGCCATCATGCCGGCCACGGTGTCGCGCCACGCCTGGACGATCAACATCTATCTATTTACGATATCGCGGGACTGACTCTTCACCGTGGCCTATGCAATCCGCTGTCACGCGCAAAGCTAACGCGCGAACATCGTCTATCGCCTCATCACGGTTCACACCGTAGGCCATTACACCAGGCATCGCCTCAATATCAGTCCACCAGCGCCCGTCATCTTCACGGCCAACGGTGATCGGAAGCGACTCCATTCCAGCAGTCACGGGGAACGCCTGCTTCAGTATAGGTGCCGAGTGCGTGATGTATAGGTGCCGAGTGCGTGATGTCATCGCTCCACACAGGTACTGCTGCCCGCGTTCGCAATCATCGGATCCAAACTCCGACGCCGTGGCCGGCAGTCCCGAATTCCGCCCGCGTCAACACACCCGGTGTTGGAACCAGATAGACACCGGGCCCGGCTTGCTTGGGAATTGTGAAGTGAATCTGACAGAGCCCCTCGAAGAAGCCAGGGAGTTGTTCGGCGGAACCAGACAGCGGGGTCACGATTCGATTCCGAGCGGGAACGGGCGCATTCCAATAGAGATCTACCGAGCCCGGTCGCGGAATGCCGGTTGCGAACAACCGGACGGTTTCGCCCGGAGCGGCCGGATTCTCACGGGAGTTGAGCGAGCCGTTTGCGTTTCGGATGTTGCCGTCGACTGAGCCATACGGCGGGGCGAGGGGAAAGGCGCGCGTAAGCAGGGGGAAAGACGAGTACGTCACCAGATCCGTGACGATCGGCGCGTTGGCCCGGCCGCTCCGAACCACTTGGATTGTGACGGAATCGCCTGTCAGCAGACGGGGCACTTGTAAAACGATACGATCGGGCGCTACTTGCATCAGGCCGGCAGGCACGCCGTTGCACAGCACTTGAACATCGCCAAGCGTGGTTGGGAACGGCTGCGCCGCGTTCAGCCCCAGATCGATTTCAACGGCCGAGAGGTTCTCCCCGGCAATGGTGGCGAGCATGCCTGCATACACGCGGTCGGGTGTCCAACTAAAGGCGTTCACCAGCTTTGAGACTATGACCGGCGATCGGTTCACCGGGACCTTGAGCAGCGCGAAATCAGTGGAAGTACTGCTCACAAAGATGCTGTCGTCTTCAAGGGACACCGCGGCCACAAGTGGCCGAAGTGTCGACGGGACTTCAGTGGAAAACACCAAGGCAGACCCGTCTTCGCTGAGACGCGCAACAGAGAAGGTGCTGTTGTTAATCAGCAAGGGATTGTGACTCGGGAAACCGTTCCCGGATACGGCGAAGGTCACCTCGCCGCTCGCGTGTACGGCAAGAGAAGTCGGCCAGGAGTTACAACTACCTGCCATTCTTGCGGTATAACCAACCTCAAAGCGGCCAGGCTGCAACTTAGTAACGTAAACGTCGCCCCGCCCGAGCAAGGGGACGCTTCCCGAGGCGAGACAGGACTCGCCGGTCTTGGTCTGTCCGGCTACGTAGATATTTCCTGCGTCATCGCTCGCCAGCAGCATTGGCGGGCCGGGCAACTGCGCCACGGGTTCAAGCGAGGAGGCGGATTCGTCCATCAGGTAAAGCCTTTGATGGTCCGCGCCGAGTAACGCTTTGCCGTCGGGCAGAGCCAGGACGGGGACAGTAAGCGTAGATATATAGCGTTCCGATTTGGGGTAGAAACCTGGCAAGTACGTGGCCTGGTTCAGCATTAACTCCGGACTTAGTGTGGCGAAGAAACCATCCTCATCCGAGGGAGTAGTGGCCAGCGTTCCGGGCGTCACAGGAAAGGTTGTCGAAGAAGTCGTGAACCCGGACAGCAGGACACGACCCGATGCAGTGTCCACGCTCATGGAAGTGACCTGGTCGGTGCCGTCTCCGCCCATCACGGTAGATTGCAGCAGCGCGCCCTCCGGGCTCAGCCGGGCGACAAACACGTCCTGGTATTGCTCCGGACGAAGGCGGGGAACGGTAATGGGGAAATCAGTGGATAAGGTATTCCCAGCAACGTAAATATTGGAGGAAGAATCCAGCGCGACAGCAACCGCTTGGTCCATGCCGGTCCCGCCCAGGAAAGTGGACCACAGTTCGGTGCCGTCCGGCGCAATCTTAGCGACAAAGGCATCTGAGTTCGCCGCACGAACGGCGTATAGCGAACAATCGGAGCCGACGGCCAGATGAGCGATCCCGGGCATCGGCGTGGCGCTCCAGGTTAGCCCGAAGTCCCGGCTACGGAGAAGGCCCTGTGGTTCCGCGAGGGCCAATGCACCGCCACCACATCGTCTGGGAACCGCTATCGGTCGTGCCAACGAAGGGTCAGCATACATGCCGATGGGTGGGGCGGACCTCCATTCCGAGCCCCCGTTGTCGCTGATGCGAAGCCGGGTCGTGATATCGAAGGCGTAGAGTCGGTCGAGAATATCCGGATCGAACAGGATCGAGACAATTGGAGTGACTTTCAAGGCCGACCACGCTGCGCCCCAATCCCGACCGACAAACAGGTTGCCGGTGGCGCCGAACGCATTAGCGGCGAACAGGCGCCCTCTGACCAAAGGATCGGGTTCCAAAAAATTTCGCCATCCATCGACCGGCAACTTCTGCATTTCCTTCCATGTGCGCCCGCCGTCCGCGGATCGGAACAGGCCGAACCCGACCATCCCCGATCCAGACGGATCGACCCAAAGCATAGAGGACGCCGTCTCTCTATCGACATCGGAATCGAACG
This sequence comes from Bryobacterales bacterium, assembly GCA_020846745.1. GTDB lineage: Bacteria > Acidobacteriota > Terriglobia > Bryobacterales > Bryobacteraceae > JADLDI01. The sequence goes on from JADLDI010000064.1 coordinate 96,630, forward strand.
CAGGTAGCGGTCGCGACTCCCATGAGTCCCCGCCATCTGCTGTCACGAACATAGATGCCCGATAGGCAGCGGGACCGGCGAGAACAAACATCCGGCGTGGATCCCCGGGATCGACCGCTATGTCAAGGCAGCAGGTGCCCCGCGAGAAGTAGTCCATATTCCAAGCGAGTAACTTGACCCAATGAGTCCCGCTACTCGCAGCGCGGTACAGTCCACGTTTCGCCGCAACGAACAACGTCCCGGCATCGGTCGGGTGTGGTATGGCCCGCAACGGGATATCGGGCGGCGGGTTAACCTTCTGCCAAGTCTCACCAACATCAGTGGACCGCATCAGGAGCGCGTCTCCGATGATTGGCTGTGCCGCGTTCCGCACCGGGAAGTCCGGCGACGATGTCGTCCCGGCTATATAGAGGTTGCCCTCCCTGTCCGTGGTCATCGCCTGCACCGATTCTGTCCCCACGCCGGAGAACCGCGCTATCGAAAGGTGTTGCAGCAGTCCTGCCGGGTGATTCGGATCGATCTGCCCTGACAAAGAAGGAGCCAGCGCAACGGCTGCAATTGCGTACCCCGCGAGCGACCGCATGGCCACACCATAGCAAAGCAATCGGCCGGTGTCTTGGGGAACTCTGCACTTACCGTTACCTCGAGCAATGGCGGCTCACCCGGCCGATTGCACACAGCTACACATATACTGTGTACATGAAGAACATCACCTTGAGTGTCGACGAAGAGGTGCTGACCGCGGTTCGCAGACACGCGGCGGAGCGGAACTCTACGGTGAATCGTCTGGTCCGCGAGTTCTTCGCAAGCATCGCTACCCAGAATGATCGGGCGCGCCACGCACGCTCGCGATTGCGAGAGCTAAGCGAGAAGTCAAAGGGCCGCGTCGGCAAAAAGAACTGGTGAGTTCGATGGTCCGGCTTGGCCCCACGTCGATGGCTACATTTGGCCCCACCCAGTAACTACAGTTTGCCCCATTTTCCGTTCGAATTGGTTTTTGCCGCCCCGGCGGGAGTGGAGCCTGGCGACGCCCGCAGGGCGGTGCCGTTTAGGCGGAACGGACGCCGGGGTGGCAAAAACGCGCGGCCCGGCGTCCCACGGGTTCAGCGCTTCTTCCTCCCTTCGACGGTACGCCGAAACCGGAACGATTCGGTGCCGGTCTCGATGATGTGCGCACGGTCCGTGATGCGGTCCAATAAGGCCTTACAGAGCCGCGGGTTGGGGAAGACCGTCGTCCATTCCGAAAACGGTAAGTTCGTGGTTACGATGAGCGCGGCTCGTTCCGCCCGGTCCGAGATGACCTGGAACAGGAACTCCGCACCCACATCTGCCAGCGGGACATAGCCAACCTCATCTAGGGCGATCAGATCGTACTTCATCCAACGCGCCATGGCTCTCTTAACCGTGGCGCTCTGCTTCGCCTCTACGAGTTCGTTCACCAGCGCCGCTGCTGTCGTGAACCTCGCTCGGCGCTTTTGCCGGCAGGCGGCCAAGCATAGGCCCGTCGCGAGGTGGCTTTTACCGGTACCGCATTCTCCGATCAACACCACGGGTTCTGATCGCTCGATATATCCACCTTCGGCCAGCTCGCGGATGCGCGCTGCGGGTATCTGCGGTGACTGCGCGAAGTCGAACTCCTCCAGCGTCTTCATCCGCGGCAGTTGAGCATCCCGGATTCGATTCTCGATCGCATGCCGGTCACGCTCTTCGCACTCCATCGCCAACAGC